>CADBJW010000007.1 GCA_902795135.1 uncultured Eubacteriales bacterium | reverse complement strand
TCCCACCGATCAATGGAGCAGGTGCTGATAAGTAATTGATTTAAGCATCTAATAATTGTCAGTCTGAAGAGAGCGGTTTTAGAAACCGCTCTCTTTTGTTGTTTCGTTACATTTTAGTGAATTCTATTGACAATGAATTACAAAATGTTATCATAAATGTAAATTATTACCAATCATAAAACAACAACGAAAGAGGAGAAAAGGGGACAATTATGATGGATCAGGGATTATTTAACCAAATCGTTACAGAACGGATCATGGACTATATGCCGCCAATTTATGAAGACCATAAGCCGACCATTGAAACGGTCAATAAAGTGAACGAAGTAAAAACCGCACTTATGCTTTTGCCGGACAACCGCCATCCATATACGGCTTCGCCGATGGTTTATCTTGAAGATATGTACGAGTTGTTCGCCCAGGAGGAAGATTTGGATGAGACCCTCCGCTTTATTGCGAATATCTTCATGAATCATTTGAGAAATCCGGTGAATGTTCCGGATGCGGATTTTGATTTTAAGGACTATAGGAATAAAGTCGTGATGCAGATCATCAATACGGAACGGAACGAAGAACTGTTAGAGAATCTTCCACACAGGCAGGTGATGAACTTGTCGTTGATATACCGGGTGGTTATACGATGTAATGATGAGGGCATCAATACGATACTCGTCAATGAAGCTGTCATGCAGGAGATGGGACTGGACATGAGACAGCTGCACAGTCTGGCTTTGAAGAACACGAAAGAAATCTTTGAACCGGAGATCTATGAGCTCAGCGCAAAAGCACTCATGGTGTCGAATAAATACCAGACCTTTGGAGCGGTGTCCATTATGTTTGAGGATTTGATGGAGGAATTGTCCGAGCGCCTTGAAACTTCCCAGATGTATGTGATTCCCTGTTCGGTCCATGAATTTATCGCTGTTCCTATGCAGGGGACCGATCTGGAATCACTGGTTGCAATGCTGGCTGAAGGGAATCGGGATTTCACAAGACAGCAGGATATTTTATCCAATGCCATCTATTTGTACGACGCGAAAGACGGGAAATTATCAAAGGCGGCTTCCTATAGGTAGCCGCCTTATAGTATTAGAGCCACTGTGCGGAATCGATCAGGTCATCGATTTCAGAAGTATCTTCGGAGAGACGTTTGCGGATGTTCTGCATGCGGACATCCAAAGAGGCGCTGATGTTGGCACATTCCAAAAGTTCTTCCGCCAGCTCCGCGGTCAGTTCTTCCGGGATATCTCTCTTGTAGCGAAGATTGTGTTCCAGACTCGCCCAAAAGTCCATGGCGATGGTTCGGAACTGCACCTCAACTTTCATGTCCCGCTTTTTATGCTCCAGAAAAATCGGAACGGAAATGATAAGGTGAAGACTTCTGTATCCGCTGGCCTTTGGGTTTTGGATGTAGTCTTTTTTCTGAATGAGTGTTACATCGTCCTGTTCCAAAAGGCATTCAGCCAATGTGTATATATCGTCCGGGAAGGAGCAGATGACCCGGACACCGGCAATGTCATTGATGTTTTCTTCGATGGATTCTAAGGTAAGAGGAATCCCGTATCGTCCGACTTTTTCCGTAAGACTGTCAATGGTTTTGATTCTGGTTTTGATCGATTCAATTGGGTTCCGATCGTGAATCAGAGAGTATTCCTGATTTAAGACTTTGAATTTCGTTTCCACTTCCATCATGGCGCACTCGTAGTAGGTGAAAAGAGTGGAAAGGGTTCGTTCATTCTTTTTCAGGAACTCATGGACCTTCGCATTGCTGATGCGTTCGGATATCACTTCGGATTTTTTTTGTTTGATATAATCACGAATATTCATTCTCATCATCCCTTTTTTGTTTTTTGTAAATATATTATATCACAAATTTTTATGATTTGTTGTTGACATTATACTATTTCATTTGTATAATTATCGATATAAATGAATAAAAATTTGAACTAAGGGGAGAAGAAATGACACAATTTACTACTTTCGACACAATTATTGTTATTTGCTACATGATTGTTCTTGTATGCGTTGGTATTTGGACGGCTAAGAAGACAAAGACCACGGAGGACTTCATGGTAGCTGGACGAAATATTGGAATCTGGCGGTTTACCGCGGCAATGGCCGCATGCGTCATTGGTGGATCGCTGACCATGGGAAGCTCAACACTGGCTTATAATTTCGGTATCGGTGCCATTTGGCTCGGCGGTATCTGTGCGGTCAGTATTTTCCTCATGAGCTTATTCCTGAGAACGAAACTGGCTGATATGAGAATCCTGAGTGCGGCAGAAGGCTTTGGTATATTTTATGGTCCATATGCCCGTGTCCTCAGCGCTCTGGTCATGATGATCTATATGTTTATGGTTGGCGTTGTACAAGTCGTCGCAGTTGGTACGATCATGAATGTTATGTTCGGATGGTCTACGCAGGTCTCCATGCTGATTGGCGGTGTGGTTGTTCTTGCTTATATCGTTATCGGCGGTATGTGGGCGGTTACCTATACAGACATCTTCCAGTTCCTGATTATGACGGCCGGCGTCATCATTCTCTGTCCGATTCTGGCAATCTACGGCGTTGGCGGTTTCGGCGCATTCATCGAACAGGCACCGGCAACGCATTTGGATATTACGAGCCTTGGTGGTGCTAAGATCGTTGCATACATCTTGCTGTATACACCGGGGTTCCTGGTAGGTCAGGATATCTGGCAGCGTGCATTTACAGCGAAAAATCCTAAGACAGCAAGACGCGGTACAGCGTTGGCAGCTCTTTATATTTTCCTTTATACAGTAGCCCTTATCATCATCGGCATTTGTCTCGTCATCGTAATGCCGAATCTGGAAAATCCGGATCTTGCTTTTGCAACAGCAACAACCAGCTTCACACCGATTGGAGTCAGAGGCGTCATCATGGCAGCCGCTATGGCAGCGGTCATGTCAACCGCATCCAGCGAAATCATGGGTACCGCCACGGTAGCCTTTAACGACCTCATTAAGAATGGGAAACCGGATCTCTCAGAAAAGCAGGGGATTATGATCACAAGGGTCATTGCGGTTATCGTAGGTCTTCTGGCGATCGTCTGTGCTCTTTGGATCCAGAGCGTATTGGTTGCTTTGGACGTGGCATACGCGTTCATTTCCGGATGTATTTTCGTACCGCTGGTATTCGCCTTCCTGCTCAAGAAGGTCAGCGCAAAAGCAGGGCTCTTGTCACTGCTTGGCAGCTTTGTTACCGTAGTTATATTCCTGGTCAAAGACGGGTTGACAGCAACAACCCCAATCATGTTTGGTATTTTGGTAAGCGCGGTCATATTCTTTATCGTAACGGCTATTGATCGAAACAAGCATGAAGTCAACATCCTGGAAGACGGAACGGTTTATGTAGATGGAGTAAAACAGGAAGTCAAGAAAAGAAAATCAGCAATGGCTATGGAAAAATAAGTGCAACCATAAATGAAATAGTGCCAAGGGGGACGGTCTTTTGACACGCTGATGTCGGAAGTTCCGTCCCTTTTATGTGGAAATATACTATTACAATGCACATCAGCTATTGCTTTAATGCGATAAAGAGGGTTATAATGGGAAAGTATTATGTTGTAAAGGAGGATCCCATGAGCAAAAGAGACGTTAAGATTGCATGTTGTCAGATGCAATCGGGTTTGGGAACAAAGCAGGAGAATTTAGAAAAAATGGTCGCGATGCTTGAGAATGCCGTTTCTGATAAAGACGTGGATCTTGTCATTTTCCCGGAATTAGCGGTGACGGGTTACGAGTGCAGCGAACTGTATGAAGAACTGTCGGAGCCGTTTCCGGGTGGCGAAAGCATAAAAGCAATCAGCGAACAGGCAAAAAAACATAAGGTCCATATTGTGTTTGGTTTTGTCGAAAAAGCAGAAAAAGACGGCAAACCGGTCGTCTACAATTCCGCAGCATTGATCGATGATCAGGGAACGCCACTTGGGTGTTACCGTAAATCACATCTGGTAGACGGAGCGGAGACAAAGTATTTTGAAAAGGGAACGGAATACAAAGTCTTTGACACATCGATCGGCAAAATCGGACTCTTGATCTGTTGGGATATGGCATATCCAGAAGTGGCAAGAATACTGGCCTTAAAAGGTGCCGAAATCATTGCCGCACCGGCGGCCTGGGAAACAGAACCGAACGAAGGAGATTGGGAAATCGTTAATACAGCCAGATCCTTTGACAACGTTCTCTACCTGGCGTCCTGCAATCATGTTGGCACAGACCGTGAGCTGTCCTTCTTCGGAAGAAGCAAGATTTCAGGCCCATTGGGAAGACCCCTTGCTGAAGCAGGCGACGGTGAGGAAATCATCACGGCAACGGTGGATCTGTCCGTACTTCCGGAACTTAGAGAAGGATATTATGTGTTGTTAAAGGATCGGAATCCTAAAACCTACGGCGAAATCACAAACGAGTGATCATTATAAAACCGACTTTCAAGGAGGAGTATCAATGCAAAGTGAACAAAACAAATCCTTCAAGGAACTTCTTAACGAAGAACTTGAAGCGAGAATCGAAGAAATCGAATCACCGGGATATGAATACATTCCGCGGCTAACAAAGGCAGACTATCTGGGTATGGTAGTCACGGCTGCTATTTGTGTCGTTATTATTATCGTTGGTGTTGTGTAGTGAGGAAAGGAGGTCGGATCAATGAATAAAAATGAACAAAGCGCAAATCAAGAAGCTGTATTTGGGATCATTCCTATGATCAGCAGGGAAAGAACCCATGGATTTTGGGCTATTGCTGCTGTAACAATCGTTTATTCAATGGCACCATGGTGTTTTACACAAGGTGGCGCTATTATTTCGGTCATCGGACTGAAAGCCGCACTTACCAACACGTTAGGTGTGATCGTTCTATTTAGTATTATCTATTTGCTGGCTGTTATCATTCCAGCCCGTGAGGGAATCGATACCTGGATCTATCAACGGGCCTGCTTCGGATACAAAGGCATTGTGGTCATCTGGTTCGTTGCGATCTTTGCTACCTGGGGATGGGAAGCGATCCTGACTGGAATCCACGGAACATCCATCAGTGCCCTTTATACCATTGCGACGGGCAACGTTTTGCCGGATAGCTGGATTCCTTGGCTGGGAGCAACCTGCGTCATCGTAGGATTTATCATCGCTCTCATGGGGCCAAATGTTATCACCAAGGTATCCTATATTGTAATCCCTGGCATTATCATTGCCTGCATCGTACTGTTTGTCTTCGTATTCAAGAACTATTCCTGGAGCGAACTGATGAGCATGGAAGCCGTTGCTCCGATCAGCGATAACTTCAGAGAAAACTATATGGTAGCCACAGAGTGGAACCTGGCCTTTGTATGTGCCTGGTATACGGTTATCGGTGTTATCCCTCGTCTTGGTAAGACCGAGCGGGGAAGCTATTGGGGCTTCATGACAGGATTCGGCGTTGTATACGCTCTCATTGCCTGCGTTGGCGCCTTTGGTGCTCTGGCGGTTTCCGATATGACCGGCGTATACTCCAACGACCCGTCCATCTGGTTCAGCGAAATGGGCGGTGGCCTTGCGATTCTGTCTATGATTTGTCTGATCTGCTCCAATATTTCCATCATGGCAGTTGCAATGTACAGTCTTTCCGTTAGTACAAAAGCCGTGCTCCCGAACTGGAGCTACCGCAAGATTCTGATTGCCTGGTCCATTTGGGTTCTGTTCCTCAACTTCACCGGCGTCGTTATGAATTATTACAGCGTATTCCTTTCGGTCATTGGATTTATCGGCGGACCGACCGTCATTATCATCCTGGTTGATTACTTCCTGATCAGAAAACAAAGGATTTCAATCAGAGATATGTTTGAACAGGAAGCGAAAAACGCGTATTATTATACAAAGGGCTTCAATGTGCTGGGATATGTGGCGTTGCTTGCAGGCACAGTAGCATATTTCCTGGTTTATGATCCAATCAATGCCGTTGCAAGAATGGAGATCTTTAACTTCACCACAGGAACCGGATTGTCCTGTCTTGTTGCGGGTCTGGTTTACGGATTTGGGGCCATGATACCATCTGTAAAGACTTATCTTTTGAGAGATATGGAAGCAAAGAAAAATTAGGAGGCAAAGATGAGTAAGGTCAATGTAGATAAAACCCGGTGCAAGGGGTGTTTTCTCTGCACCAGCGTTTGCCCGAAAGGAGTGCTGATTCCGTCGACGGAACTGGGGGCAAAGGGTTTTGAAATTGTACAGATCGATGAATCAAAAGAGTGTATAGGTTGCGGCGCATGCTATAAAATGTGTCCGGACTATTGCATCGAAATAACAGATTAAGGAGGCAGAGAAAATGGCAAAAGTATTAATGAAGGGCAACGAGGCCCTGGCTGAATCCTGCCTTCGTGCCGGATGCAGATTTTTTAGCGGATATCCCATTACACCGCAGACAGAGATTTTGGAATATCTCTGCTGGCGAATGGATGAAGTAGGCGGTGATTGTGTGCAGACGGAGTCGGAACTGGCCGGCGTCAATATGCTGCTGGGAGCAGCCGCTGGAGGGATGCGTGCACTGACAACCACAGCAGGTCCTGGATTCTCACTGAAACAGGAAGGTATCTCATACCTTTGCGGCAGTGACCTGCCGGCGGTCATCGTCGATGTACAGCGTATCGGATGCGCCCTGGGTGATATCTTCATGGGACAGGGCGACTACTGGCAGCTGACAAGAGGCGGCGGTCACGGCGACTACCGGACCATCGTTTTAGCTCCGGAAAGCGTACAGGAAAGTGTGGATCTGGCGTATGGCGCTTTTGATCTGGCAGAAAAATATCGTCATCCGGTGCTGATTGCAACGGATGCTACCATCGGACAGATGATTGAACCGGTAGAACTTCCGGAGATGAAGGAGCACGATGTCGACACCTACGATTGGGCGCTGAAACCGCGTGAAGAAGGCGAACCGCAAAGAGCCATCTGGAACCGTTATTGGGACTGGGAAGACGGAGGACGCAAGTATCCGGCTTACTGCCTGGAAAAATACAATCAGATGGAAGCAGAAGAACAGCGTTGGGAATCCGTGCAGACGGAAGACGCCGAAATCGTAATGGTCGCTTACGGAACCAGTGCCAGAGTAGCGAAATCCGCCATTGCCCGCGCACGGAAAGAGGGCATTAAGTTGGGTCTGATTCGACCGATCACTCTCTGGCCGTTCCCGAAGAAAGCCTTTGATGAACTGGGCGACCAGGTCAAGGCGATTCTCGATGTGGAACGAAACATTCTGGGACAGATGAAGGATGACGTGATCCTGGCGACCGGCAACCGGCTTCCGGTGGAATTCTACGGTGAATATTGGGATAATACGAGCGAAATCAAAATCGTTGAAATCGTTCGTGACATGTTAGGCAGATATTAAGGAGGTGCTGCAGATGAATTTTACAATTCCTAAAGATATCGATATGACACAGCAGGCTTCCTGGTGTCCGGGATGCGGACATGGAATCATTTGCCGTGTCATTACAGAAGCCGTTCAGGAACTGGGCGTGAGCAATAAGATTTTAACCGTTGATGACGTTGCCTGCGGACAGTTCGGACAGTTTGCAATGAAGTACAATACGGTCATGGGTGCACACGGCAGAACCATTGTTACGGCAGCGGGCCTGAAGCATGCGAGACCGGATTGTCTGGTTATCGCCCGTCCTGGTGACGGTTCCGCCTACAGCATCGGCATTGAATCGACTCTTTACAGTGCGATTCGAAACGACAATATTCTGGCCATCGTCATCAACAACAGCGTCTTTGGCATGACCGGCGGACAGATGTCACCGGCGACTCTTCCGGGCATGAAAACGGCAACTTCACCATTTGGTCGTGATGAGAAGAAGAACGGGAGCATGCTGGATATCACAAAGATCTTGAGTCAGACGGACATGGCTTATCTGGCTAGAGGCGCGGTCAATACGCCGGCCAACACAGAGAAGACCAAGAAGATGATCAAGAAGGCATTGCAAAAGCAAATGAATGGCGAAGGCTTTTGCCTGATCGATGTTCTGAGCATGTGTCCGACCAACTGGAAAATGTCCGAAATCGACGCATGTGAATTTGTTAAAACGACACAGAGCAAATATCTCCCATTAGGAGAGTTTATCGATAAGGGAGGTAATGAGTAATGATAGAAATTATTTGTTCCGGAATCGGAGGTCAGGGTGTACTGGTAGCCGGTATGGTTCTGGCGGATATCGCCATGGAAGACGGGAAGAACGTTTCCTGGTATCCGTCCTATGGATTTGAGATGAGAGGCGGAGCTGCTAACTGCGAGGTCAAGATCGGCGAAGAGGATCTGCAGAGTCCATACTGTCTGGAACCGGATATCCTGCTTACCATGAGCGAATCAGCAATCGACACCTTTGAAGAACGATTGAAGCCGGGCGGAGTGCTTTTGGTAAACAGCAGTCTCGTAAGCAAAGACCGGAAGTATCGCGATGATATCAAAGTCATTAAGGTGCCGGCAACGGATATTGCCAACGAACTGGATAACCATCGCGGCACGAATATCATCATGCTCGGAGCACTGGCAGGGGCTTCCGATCTTTATGATGTGGATCATGTCAGGGCAGGGATGGAGCACTATTTCGGCAAGAAAGGCAAAAACAATCCGAAAAACGTCGCTGCCTTTGACCGTGGAGCACAAGAAGCCATGAAACAGATCTAAAGCGACAAGCATTCTTTCAGATTGGAGAAGACAATATCAATGGAAACAAATACGAATAACAACCAGAACACACTCCCTCTGGCGGGAGTGAAAGTTGTGGAGATGAGCACCGTCGTTGCTGCGCCAACTACGGCACGAATGCTGTGCGCCTACGGTGCAGAAGTCATCAAGGTGGAAGGGCTGGACGGAGACGTGATGCGTGTGGGAGGCTCTCACGAGTTTACCCCTTATGACGATGATCTCAACCCGCTGTTTACCATTCACAACAGCAACAAAAAATTCATCGCACTGAATTACAAGACGGAAGAAGGGAAAAAGATCCTTTTGGATCTGATCAATGATGCGGATATCTTTATCACCAATGTGCGTGAGAAATCACTGGTTCGGAACGGGTTGGACTATGAGACGCTCAAGGAGTCGAATCCATCACTGATCTATGCCCATTTTAAGGGATATGGGGACAAAGGCCCGTCAGCCAATGATCCTGGTTTTGACATCAGTGCCTTTTGGCTTCGTTCTGGTCCCCTGGGAGACTGGCAGACAAAGGGATCCTTCCCATTCCTGCCGACCTATGCTTTTGGGGATATGGTAACCAGCAGTTCCTTCCTTTCGGGAATCCTCATGGCCCTCTATGGCAGAGAGAAAACCGGGATAGGTACGAAGGTCAACATTTCGCTGTTTGCCAGTGGGATCTGGTGCAATGCCATTGGCGTTGTCCAGACCCAGTTTGATCACAAGCATATGAACCCGGATCCGCTGCGGCCAACCGATCCGTTTAACCAGACCTACCAGTGCAAGGACGGCCGCTGGATCGGCGTATATTGTAATGAATACGAAATGGACCGGGAAAAGTGGTATGGACTCTTTGGAATTCCGGAATATGCAACAGATCCGGATTTTGCCAGCATCGCGATTATGCAGGAAAACGATAAAATCGTAGAGGTCATTTCAAAGTGCAATGAAATCTTCCTGACTAAAACGGCACAGGAATGGCGGGATTATCTTAGCGCCAACAACTGCGCCTGTGAGATTCTCAAGGAGCAGCATGAAGTCAGCAGTGACCCGCAGGCCATCGAAAACGGATACATGGTTCCGGTGGAATATCCAGACGAAAACCACACCACCGTTATGATGCCGGCACCGCCGATTTCTTTCAGCAATTACGGCAGGAGAGATTATAAACCGACGGGGCCAATCGGCGAAAATACGGATGAGATTTTGGAATCCATGGGATATACGCCGGAGCAGATTCAGGCACTGAAGGATGCGGGTTCGGTCCGCTAAAATGATTGGAAGGTTAAAGTACTCAGGAGGTTAAAGTACTATGAAACATAAGTTTATTGCAAAGCGTTATTGGAAAGACCAAAGCACAGCTATGGGACAGTCCGATGTTCTCGCCAAATCCTTTGATGACGTTATCGATTTGAGTTTGGGAGATCCGGACCTGACAACCCACTCGGACATCATTGACGCAGCTTTTGCAGATGCTCGGGCAGGACATACGAAATATACGGATTTTCGTGGAGATCCGGAGCTTCGTCAGGCGATCATCGATTTCTATAAAGAAGAGTACAACATGGACATCAAAGACGAGGAAATCTTTGTTGCGGCTTCCGGCTGCCTGGCCATGTATCTGGTATTAGAGGCGATTTTGGACGATGGGGATGAGGTCATTTTGCAGGCGCCGTTCTTTACCCCGTATCCGCAGCAGGTCGAACTGGCACGGGGCATTCCGATCGAGCTGCCAACTTATGAGGAAGAGGATTTTCAGATCAATATCGAGCGTTTGGAAAGCCTGATTACAGAACGCACAAAGGCTTTGATCATCAACTCTCCAAGTAACCCGACCGGAAACTGTTTGACCGTGGAAACGATGGAAAAGATCGCCCAAATTGCGGAAAAGTATGACCTGATCGTGGTTTCCGATGATATTTATACGGCCTTCAGTTATCAGAACCCGTTTGTTCCGTTTGCGTCTTTGCCGGGCATGCAGGAAAGAACGATCATCATCAATTCTTTCTCAAAGAACTTTACCATGACCGGCTGGAGAGTCGGGAACATTATCGCGCCGGACTATATCATCAAGATCGTGCAGCAGATCAACGAGAATGTTGTATTTACCGCGCCATCCATTTCACAGAGAGCGGCGATTTATGCCCTGCATCATAGAGATGAAGTGCAGCCGGCTATGATCGAAGAATATAGAAAGAGAATGTTCTATGCGGCAGACCGCATTACAAAGATTCCAAAAATCAGTGTGATCAATCCGCCAAAGGGAAGTTTTTATCTGTTTATCAACATTAAAGAAACAGGACTTTCCAGTGTGGAAGCGGCGGATATGATCCTTCGGGAAGCCCACGTACTGACCCTTCCGGGCAATGCTTTTGGAGATTGTGGGGAAGGGTACGTCCGCATTGCATGTACCGTTAACGTGGATACGCTCAAAGAGGCCTTTGACCGGATCGAGCGTGTTATGAATCAGTAAAACGAATCACTGACACAGTCCCTGCAGGTACAAAGGCAGTATCTGCTGGGAATACTGTGTCAGTGAATAATTCCCACCTGCCAGACACCAGTCGTACATCATGCCGCGCTCAAACATAGCATAGGCCCGCATAATATCATTGACGGACAGATCTTCCCGGAACAGTTTTTGTTCCTGCCCCTCGATGGCGATTTGCCGCAGTAGCCGGTAATAAGTCCGGTCCGGTTCGAGTAGGTGCTTTTCTCCTTTTGTTACGAGCTGGGTCGAAAATAGTTGTGATAGCAGGGTGACCGATACGGTGTTTTCGATCATCAGAAACAATTCCTGATTCATCTGAATCAGCTTTTGGATCGGATCCAGTTGTGGATCCAGTGATTCTGTCAGTTCTTCATATTTCTCGTCAAACAGATAGGACAGAGACCCCATCAGAGCGTCTTTTGATTCAAAGTAATGGTAGAACGATCCTTTGGATGTGTTGGACGCTTCGACAATGTCATCGATGGTTGTATTATCGTAGCCATATCGATAAAACAGCTGCCAGGCCGCTGATACGATGCGGCTTTTTGTTTGGTTTCTTCCTGTTTTTTTCATAAATCCCTTTGCTCCTGTATTCTTTTATGATTATTATATATTTTAGTCTATATTATAAATGCTTAAATTTCAATGATTTCTACGATATTCTATATATTTATTCTATTATTTAGTTCATATTTCATTCCACTATATTCGGTGTTACAATGAGCATAGTTTTTCACGAAGAGGAGAAGTGTTTTATGAATTTTGAAATTATCGTATTTATTTTGTATTTCGTGGTTCTGTTCGGAGTCGCTTTGGTGTTCTTCTTTAATGGAAGCAACCGCGACAGTAAGGACTACTTCCTGGGCGGCAGATCCATGGGTCCATGGGTCACAGCCATGTCCGCACAGGCGTCTGACATGTCAGCATGGCTTTTGATGGGACTTCCTGGTTCCATTTTGGCCTTTGGGTTCGGACAGATCTGGATTGGCATCGGTCTGGCTCTCGGAACCGCCGCAAACTGGATTTTTTGCGCAAAAAGACTGAGAGAGTTTTCCAAAGCGGCCAACGATTCGATTACGTTACCGCAGTATCTGACCAACCGGTTCGCAAGCAACAGCCCGATTCTGCAGATTGTATGCGCGCTGATTTTCTTAATTGCGTTTACGATTTACGTATCCTCTGCATTCGTTGCAGGAACATCGGTTTTGACCATGCTGTTCCCAGGCGTTAACGAACGTGTTGCCATGACGATCTTTGCGCTGGTCATCATCGGATATACATTCCTTGGCGGGTTCAAGGCAGTTTGCTGGACAGACTTCTTCCAGGGACTGCTGATGCTGATTGCGCTGCTGGCCATTCCTATCATCGTTTACAGCACGCAGACACTGGATACAGGTCTGTTGACAGAGGTCTATGAATATACGGACGCCGCATCCGGGGATACGGTTGTGTGTGATTTTGGTGCTGGATTATTCAGCTCCAGCTGGCAGGATGTAGTTTCCGGTCTCGCATGGGGCCTTGGCTACTTCGGTATGCCGCACATTCTGGTACGTTTTATGTCCATCGAAAAACCTTCCATGGTAAAGAAGTCATCGGTCATTGCCATCGTTTGGGTCGTACTTTCCATCGGCGCAGCTTGCCTGATGGCTTACCAGGCTCGTATGATTGTTGGCGAAGAACTGCTGACCGTTGGCGCACAGAAGACCGTCTTCATCGTAATGGCGCGTCGTTTCTTCCCGCCAATCATTTCAGGATTCCTGCTGGCTGCCATTATGGCTGCATCGGTTTCCACAGCGGATTCACAGCTGCTGGTAGCATCCAGTTCCTTTACGGCAGACATGTATCAGCCAATCGTTCGTCCGAACGCAACCGCGAAGGAAGTTCTGATGGTAGGTCGAATCGCAGTAGTGATTATCGCGATCATCGCTTATCTGATTGCTTCCTCCAAAGGCTCTGGTGCCCAGGCCATCATGAACCTGGTTGAAAATGCCTGGGGTCTCTTTGGCGCGGCCTTTGGACCAGTCATCCTGTTGTCCCTGTTCTGGCGGAGATTCAACTACGCTGGAGCATGCACCGGCGTTATCGTTGGCGCAGCCGTAGATATCATCTGGCTGCTTTGCTGCTCCGGTACAGGCGTTTATGAAATTCTGCCAGGCTTTGTTGCCGGCGGTATTGCGGCCATAATCGTAACGAAGCTGGCTCCGGCCCCAGGCAAGGAAGTTACGGACATCTTTGACAACGCCATTGCCGAAGGCCAAAACGACGAATAATGTGCCAGTAATGTGCCAAAGGGTCCCAAAAGAAACGGTTCTTTTGGACACCTTTTGACGACAATCTACTCACAGAGCATAGAACTCCATCGAAAGGCGGGCTTTGTTCCCCAAACAGTCGATGGAGTTTTTTTGTCGGTGTCAATCGGAGGGTTTCTTTGACACATCTAAAATGATTGTTCTGATTTGGAGATTATGGCATAATGAACGGAGCGAGATGGTATACAAGGGAAAGGACTGACACAATGGAACGGACGAAGAAAGAAATCAGAAAAGAGATACTCCGGCAGCGGAGGGCACTGGACGAAGAGACGGTAGCTCTGGCATCTCAGGTAATCTGCAGGAAGGTGCTGAACATCGATGCCTATGAAGAGGCCGAAAACGTGTGCCTTTACATGCCAATCAATAACGAAGTCGATGCCATGCTTTTGGCAGATGCAGCCAAGGCAGATGGCAAAAACGTTTGGATCCCGAAGGTGATTACGAAAACCGTCAAAGCATCTGCGGACGATAAAGGCCAGGCGGGGGAAATGCGCTTTAACGCTTACACCGGAGAAGACTGCATTGAAACCGGTGCCTATGACATTCGGGAATCCACATCCGACGTGTTTCTGGAACCAAACGATAAGACGGTCATCATCATGCCGGGAGCCGTATTCACGCCGTGGAGAGACCGGATCGGTTATGGTGGGGGATACTACGATAAGTTTCTGGATGAAAATCCACAGTGCAAGACCATAGCCCTTTGCTTTGACCTGCAGATCGTCGATGAACTGCCGGCGGAAGCCCACGACAAAAAGCCGGATTATGTAGTCAGCGAGACAGGAATCTATCGATAGAACGTGACACAACAGACGCTATGAACACACAAACAACGACACAAATTCAAAAGACAACCAAAAGCGTACAGCAGTTATTCGAACAATACGAACTCTGCAGACTTCAGGCAAACCAAATTGGGACTCTGGTGCAAAAGCTGGAACGTCAGGAAGTGACCATCGCGGTCATCGGCCAGTTCAAACGGGGCAAAACCAGTATGGTAAACAGCATTTTGGGAAACAAATATCTGCCCGTTGGCATCGTGCCAATTACATCGGCCGTCACAAGGATCACCTATGGACCGGACCGTTCGACGGTCTATTTCCAGAACGGCCTTAGGGAAGAAGTTCCGGCTGGCGAACTCCATGAGTACATCAGCGAACAGGAAAACCCGGATAATATACGGGGCGTTGCGGAGGTCGAACTCCACACGGAATCAGAGTTTTTGAAAGACGGACTCGTGTTGGTGGATACGCCGGGTGTCGGTTCCGTTCACGAGAACAATTCCAAATCCGCCTATGAATTCGCTCGTGAAAGCGACGGCGTGATTTTTATGCTTTCCGTGGACAGTCCCATCAATCAGATCGAAATCGACTTTCTGAAGAAAGTGAAACAGTTTGCTGGCAAGTTCTATTTCGCAGTCAACAAAATCGATACGATTGACGAGGAGGAGTTGGAACAGTTTCTGGCTTATTGCAACACTCTGATCTGTGGGATTCTGGAACTGGAGCCGGGAAGCGAAGAGGCAGAAGCCGTGAAATTGATTCCGATCAGCGCGAAAAAGGGAACCGGCATCGAAAAACTGACGGAAGTCATCCGGGAGGATCTGCTGTACCGTGCGGCAGAAATTATGAATCAGTCCGTCAGCCACAAGATGATCGAAATATTAAAGAATACAAAAGCGCAGATCCGGTCTTACCGGGAAGTGCTTAAAATGGCACCAAACGTATTTCACAGCCGGTTCAAAGAAATACATACATTCCTGGAGCAAAAACAAGAACAGCTGCCAGCCCCGGAGGACGGAACGCCTACCTTCCTGCGGGCGAAGCTCAACGAAGAAAAGCTGCTGCTCTCAGCCAAGGTCCGGGAACTGTTCGGCATCGAGTATTTCTATTATGTGGACCGGGACGATGCTGCTGAACTGCTGACTGCGACCCAATACAGAGATGAGCTGAAAGCTACATATCTGGAACTGGAAAAGACGCTGGATGCGATCTTCATGTACAAAGAAGAAAACGCCTATACCGTGGCAAGGCGCATCGAAGATCTGAATATATTAATGCACCAAATCGATAAATATGGGAGAAAATATGAACGAATCATACATTAAAGACGTTCTTAGCAAAGTCAAAAATGGAACCATGGACGACAGTGAAGCCTTTGAGCTTTTGAAAGAACTGCCCTATAAAGACATGGGATTCGCCAACGTGGATCACCACCGAATGATCCGAACAGGGTTTCCGGAAGTCATTTACTGTGAGGGCAAGACCTGCGAGCAGATTCGCGATATCTTTGTGGAACTCGTATCCCGGCAGGAAGAAACCAAATGCGGCCTGATGGGAACGAGGGCGACGGAGAAGGATTACGAGTGCGTCGTCAAAGCGTTGCCTCAGGCGATTTATCATAAAGCGGCGCGGATCATCGAGGTTCCTTATGCAAAGGCCGAAGCAAAGACACTAGGCAGTGTTGCAGTGGTTTCTGCAGGCACGGCGGACATCCCAGTTGCAGAAGAGGCGGCAGTGACCGCACAGGTGCTGGGCAATCAGGTCAGCCGGATTTACGATGTGGGCGTTGCAGGGATCCATCGATTATTTGACAAACTGGATCAGATCCGGCAGTCCGATGTGGTAATCGTAGTTGCCGGTATGGAAGGAGCCTTGGCAAGTGTAGTCGGAGGACTGGTGGACGCTCCGGTCATTGCAGTTCCTACCAGTGTGGGATACGGAGCCAATTTTGGCGGGCTTTCCGCGCTTTTGAGCATGCTGAACAGCTGTGCCAACGGAGTGAGCATCGTGAATATCGACAATGGCTTTGGGGCTGCCTATACCGCATCCGTCATCAACAGCAAACGATAGAGCTCTATAGCAGAGGCTTCGCCAAAAAATACTTTAGAGTTAGTGGCATATATGGTATAATTTTTTGGAAAAGTATACCCATTGACACAATTAAGAAGGAGTCTCAAATGGAACCAAAATATAAACGGGTTCTCCTGAAATTAAGCGGAGAGGCTTTGGCCGGAGAGCAGCATTTCGGAATCAATGAAGACATGACGCGTAAAGTTGCCGCACAGGTCAAAGAAGTGGTAGATGCAGGTGTGGAAGTTGCAGTCGTCGTAGGAGGAGGCAATTTCTGGCGGGGCAGGAGCAGCCAACACATGGATCGGGCGACTGCCGACTACGTGGGTATGATGGCAACCGTTATGAACGCCATCGCCTTGCAGGACGCCTTTGAATCAGCCGGAATTCCGACCAGGGTGCAGACTGCTTTGGAAATACGGGAAGTTGCGGAGCCTTACATCAGGAGAAAGGCGCTGCGTCATCTGGAAAAAGGACGTGTGGTCATTTTTGGCGCAGGGACAGGAAGTCCGTTCTTCTCAACGGATACGACGGCAGCACTTAGAGCAGCCGAAATCAATGCAGAGGTAATACTCTTTGCGAAGAATATAGATGCGGTGTATTCCGACGATCCGCTGAAGAATCCGGATGCAGTCCGATATACAAGTCTGACTCATTCCGAGGTACTGGAAAAGGATCTCAAGGTCATGGACGCAACTGCAGCTGCACTTTGCAGAGATAATAATATAGCGATTCACGTGTTTGGGCTCGCCGAGGAAGGCAGTGTTATGAAGGCCGTTTGCGGAGAGCCGATCGGAACGATCGTTAAGTAGGCGCTTTCGGGCGTAGGAGAATAACTGGAGGTAATACTATGAGTGAATTCAGTATGGAAGCATTAGAAGAAAAAATCCAGAAGAGTGAAAACCTTCTGAAGGAAGAACTGGCAACCGTTAGAGCCGGTAGAGCTAACGCCGCTCTGGTAGATAAGGTTCAGGTGGAATACTACGGCACACCGACTCCGCTCAAAGCGTTGGCAAACATCAGTGTTCCGGAACCAAGAACATTGATGATCACACCGTTTGACCCAAAGAGCATTCCTGAAATCGAAAAGGCAATCAACATCGCCAACATCGGCATCAACCCGATCAATGACGGTAAGGTCGTCAGACTGCAGATCCCTCAGGTGACGGAAGAAAGAAGAAAAGAACTGACCAAGACCGTCAAGAAAATGGGTGAGGACACAAAGGTTGCTGTAAGAAATCTCAGAAGAGACGCAAACGATAAAGTCAAGAAGCTGGAAAAGGCTGGGGACTATACAGAAGATGACGTAAAAGAAACCCTCGATGATATCCAGAAGCTTACCGACAAGTCCATCAAGGAAATCGATGAAATCGTTGCAGAAAAAGAAAAGGAAATCATGGAAGTTTAATCGGTATATTGTTTACTAGGATGCAAGTGTGTCAAGGGAGGTTCCCCTGACACACTTTTGCAGAGTAACATTCTTTTGGTATTATGAGTGAATTAAACAAAGACAGAATCCCGAAACACATTGCGATTATTATGGATGGCAATGGAAGATGGGCAAAACAGCATGGCGTCCCAAGACTGGCCGGACATCGGGCAGGTATGGAAGCCATGAAAAAGATCGTAGACCATTCGGACAAACTGGGCGTGGAACATTTGACCGTCTACGCCTTTTCGACGGAAAACTGGAAACGTTCCATGGAAGAAGTGTCCGGGATATTCAAACTGCTGGTCACTTTTGTCAACCGGGATCTTAAGGAACTGATCGACAATAATGTCTGCGTCAAAGTGCTGGGGGACTACAGCATGATCCCCGCAGATTCCAAAGAAGCTCTGGAACGAACCCTTGCCAGTACGAAAGCGGATACGGGGCTTCAGTTTAATATTGCCCTGAATTATGGAGGCAGAGACGAGATCCGCAGGAGCGTAGAGAGCATCGCAGGACGGGTCAAAGCCGGGGAACTCCAGCCGGAGGACATTACCGAAGAAATGATTGGCGATGGCCTCTGGACAGGAAAGGAGCATGCGAACTCACCAGATCCGGAGCTGATCATCCGGACCAGCGGTGAAGAACGGCTGTCCAATTTTCTCCTTTGGCAGGGCGCTTACAGCGAGTTTGTTTTTTCCGATGTGCTTTGGCCGGATTTCACACCACAGGAATATGAAAAGTGCATCGCGGAGTATCAGTCCAGAGACAGAAGATTTGGCGGCCGTTAACCGGTCGCAAACAGATTGGAGAAATCAATGAAAACGAGAATATTATCGGGGCTTATTATGCTCCCGTTAGTAATATTATTAGTAATTGGCGGATATGTCCTCTATGCAGGATGCTTCCTCATAGGAGTCATGGCTGTCTATGAATTTTACAGAGGCTTCAAATCCATGGATATTCACGCCTGCTTCCCAATTGCAGTGGTGGCTGCGGTTGCCCTGTACGGAATCGGCATTGCAGATCATGTGGCGGGGGATTCCATTGACACCGCTTTTAAGGGCGGCACGGGAACCTTGCTGATGCTCTGGTTCTTTGGTGTTACCTTGGCGTGCCTTTTGTATCTGTTTAAGATTGAAGAACGCAAACCGGAAGACGGGATGGCGACCCTCGTGGGCATCTTCTATGCGGTATTCTTTTCCTATCATATCGGTTTGATCGGAATGATTCCGGAAACCAAGATCCTCGTATGGCTCGTCGTAATTACCGCCTTTGGAACGGATATCTGTGCTTATTTCTCAGGCGTTTTCCTTGGCAAACACAAACTGTGTCCTGTAATCAGCCCGAAGAAAACCTGGGAAGGTGCCATTGGCGGCGTTTTGGGAAGTGTGATTCTGTGCGGTGTGTTCGGATTGATCTTTTGCAAACCGCTCCTGGTACACTGCCTGATCATCGGATTTGCCGGCAGCATCATTTCCATGTTTGGCGATTTGACGGCATCCGTCTTCAAGAGAAAGATGGGCATCAAGGACTATGGCAACCTGATTCCGGGTCATGGCGGGATCCTCGACCGATTTGACAGCGTCTTGTTCACAGGGCCGATCGTTTATTACTACATCGCCTTTGTGATCGCATAGGGACTACAGAATGAAACACATATCCATTTTAGGGAGCACCGGTTCCATTGGGACCCAGGCTCTGAATATCATTGCACAATATAGAGACCGGTTTCACGTGACCGCGCTGAGCTGCAATCGCAGTCTGGACCTTTTGCTCCAGCAGGTCAAAACCTTCGCACCGGAGGCGGTTTGTCTTGCCGATGCAGAAGGGGCAAAGGCTTTTGCAAAGGCTTTGGACGGCGCTGCCGGAATTCGGAAACCGGAAATTTTTTATGGCGTGGAAGGCCTGAAAACCATCGCCTCCATGCCGGAGGCGGATCTGGTCCTGAATTCCCTCATGGGCATGCGTGGACTGGAACCGACCCTGGCAGCCATCGAGGCTGGCAAGGACATCGCCTTTGCCAATAAGGAGACTTTGGTTGCCGGTGGCGAGCTGGTTATGTCGGCGGTCAAACGCAAAGGCGTCCGGCTCCTTCCGGTTGACAGCGAACACAGCGCCATTTTCCAGTCACTGCAGGGCGCAGCGGGAAATCCGGTGAAACGAATCATTCTGACCGCTTCCGGCGGTCCATTTCGGGGTTACACGAGGCAGCAACTTGAGAATGTCACCCTAGAACAGGCCTTGAAACATCCTAACTGGTCCATGGGAAGCAAAATCACCATCGATTCGGCAAGTATGATGAATAAGGGGCTGGAAGTCATCGAAGCCAAGTGGCTTTTTGATGTACCCCTCGAACAGATTCAAATCGTGATCCACCCTCAGAGCGTGCTGCACTCAGCCGTGGAATTTATGGATGGATCGGTAATCGGACAAATCGGAACCCCGGATATGAGGGTGCCGATCGGCTATGCCTTTGCCTATCCGCAGCGTCTGGATCTGGCAGGTCAGTGCGGCGATGACCAGTACGGACCGGTAAAGAGTCTGGATTTCTTCGCTCTGGAAAAAGGCATGAGTTTTTACCCGGCTGACCGGGAAGTGTTCAAAACCATCGATTTGGCCTATGAAGCCTGTCGCACGGGCGGAAGCTATCCGGTGGTGCTGAACGGTGCCAATGAAGTTCTGGTCGATCAATTCCTGAAAGGAAAGATCCGGTTTGTGGATATACAGGACAATCTGGTCCGCATTATGGAGGAACACGTTCCGAAGTACAATCTGACTTTGGAAGAGGTATTGGAAGAAGATAAGAGGATAAGAGAACAACTGATATGACGATTATTTACGCAATACTGATTTTTTGTTTGCTGATATTTGTTCATGAACTGGGACATTTTATCGTTGCAAAGGCTTGCGGGGTCAAGGTGAATGAGTTCGCCATCGGAATGGGACCTGCCATTTTTAAGAAGCAGAAGGGCGAGACCTTATATGCAGTCAGAGCTTTTCCAATCGGCGGATATTGTGCCATGGAAGGGGAAGACGAAGATTCCGAAGAACCGAGGGCATTTAACAATCAGCCGGCTTGGCAGAGAGCCTGCGTGCTTGCGGCAGGATCCTTTATGAATCTGCTGACCTGCGTCGTGCTTTTGATTGTCATTGCCTTTTGTGTGGGACAGGCTACCACAACCATCGAACAGATCGGGGAAGGGTCTCCGGCGGAGAAAGCCGGTATCCGCTCCGGTGATGAAATCGTCGCAGTCGATGGGACTAAAATCGATGAATGGGACGATTTGATCGAAGCAATCGGATACAGCAAGGAAGACACGGCAGAAATCACGGTTCTGCGCAATGGCAAAGAAGAAGTCATAACGACTCAGTTAAAATACGATCAGGACGCAAAGCGAAAAATGATCGGAATTACGCCGGTCATGGAGCGAGGTGTTGGCCAGTCTGTGAGCGCAGGTTTTGTCAATACAGGACGCATGACAGTCATGATGTATGACACCCTGCGACAGCTTTTCACAGGTGACGTCTCGGTTTCAGAACTAAGCGGACCGGTGGGAATCGTTTACGCCACCAACCAGGCGGCGAAATCAGGCATGCTGTATGTCATCTATCTGGCAGCGCTCCTCAGCCTGAACCTGGCCATTATCAACATGCTGCCATTCCCGGCGTTAGACGGGGGAAGGCTTTTGTTCCTAGTGATCCGGCTCTTTACGGGCAAGCGGGTTTCAGACGAAACAGAAGGCAAAATCCACTTCATCGGCATTTGTCTGCTGTTTGCATTGATGATTTACGTTACATTCAATGATGTATTGCGGTTTATCATACCGATTTTCTAAAACTATGAAAAAATCAGTTAAAGTTGGAAATATCACCATCGGAGGAGATGCTGCGGTAAGCATACAGTCCATGTGCAACACGAAAACCGCTGACGTTAGCGGCAGTCTGGAGCAGATCCGGCGCCTGGAAGAAGCCGGCTGCGAGATCGTGCGTCTCACCGTGCCGGACATGGAGTCTGCGGAGGCCTTTCATAAGATCAAGCAAAAGGCACAGATTCCACTCGTTGCGGACATCCATTTTGACTACCGGCTTGCCATTGCAGCAATGGACGCGGGGGCAGATAAAATACGCATCAACCCGGGTAATATCGGTTCCAGAGAGAAGGTACAGGCCGTTGTCGAGAAAGCAAAAGCCTGTCACGTCCCCATTCGGGTAGGCGTCAATTCCGGGTCGCTGGAACGGGATATTCTGGAACAATACGGAAGGGTTACCGCCCAGGGATTGGCGGAGAGCGCGTTACGAAATGTACAGCTTTTGGAGGAATTCGATTTTGATGACATCGTCATTTCACTGAAGTCCTCCGATGTTGCCATGAACTACGAGGCATATAAGATTGTCCATGAGCGCAGTGACCGGCCGCTTCACATTGGCGTGACGGAAGCCGGAACTCCGTCCATGGGGAAAATCAAATCTGCGGCAGGCATCGGCGCGTTGCTTTTGGAAGGCATTGGCGATACCATTCGGGTGTCCCTTACGGCAGATCCAGTGGAAGAAGTCATCTTCGCCAGATTGCTATTAGAGGCCATCGGACTTCGAAAAAGCAACGTGGAAATCGTATCCTGCCCGACTTGCGGCAGGACAGAAGTGGATTTGGAACGAATCGCCGAAAGCGTGGAACGACGCGTGGCGGATCTGCAGGGTCCAATCAAGATCGCGGTTATGGGATGTGCGGTTAACGGACCGGGAGAAGCAAAAGGTGCAGATCTGGGCGTCGCCTGCGGTAAAGGGGAAGGACTGATTTTCGTAAAGGGAGAAGTCGTCAAAAAAGTCAGGGAAGACGAAATCACAGAAGAATTATATCGGCTTGCAAAGGCCATGGAAGAAGACGGGAAAGACTGATAAATATGCGGAGCATACTAGAAAGCTACATCGATTTTTCAAAACTGGATCATTTTACGGCGGACGACTTAAATGTCGAATTAAAGAAAGCTTCCATCGACAGCAAGAGCAAGGCGCTCAAGCTGGAGGTGGAGCTTAATCTTATATTGTCTCCGGATACGATGGAACTAGTCAAAACCGACCTGATCCGCAAGATAGACGGCATTAACCTGGTCGATATGGACCTTCGGTACAAAGATGTTAAGGCCAGCGAAATGGAAGTCCGAAAAAGAGAACGCGCTGCAAACGCCCCGTCCAAAGAAAAACCGGCAGCCTCGTTTTCCGGGTCGCAGGAACCGTATAACGGGAAGCCGCGGCGCGGCAGAGGCAGGAAATATATTCCGGTCAAAGGCAACGTGATTATGGGAAAGGCTGTCAATGCGGAGCTGACGCCCATAGAGAGAATCACCACAGAGAGCGGCACGGTTGCTTTTGAAGGGGAAGTGTTCAATCTGGACTCCAGAACCACCAAAAACGACAGTCAGCTCGTATCCATTTATGTAACGAATAAAAAAACCAGCATTTGTGTCAAATGCTTTGTGGTCAAAGAAAAATGGGAGGATATCCAGACCCATTTGTCCGTAGGAAGCGGCATTAAAGTCCAGGGTCAGGCGCAGTGGGACAGCTATGACAGATGTCTGACCGTCATGGCAGACAGTCTGGAAAAAGTGGACCTCCCCCAGAGATGTGACAATTATCCGGAAAAACGTGTAGAACTGCACGCCCACACGAAAATGAGCGCCATGGACGGACTCAATGATACGGAGCATCTGGTCAAGACCGCAGAAAAATGGGGTCATAAGGCTATTGCCATTACGGATCATGGGGTCGTACAATCCTTCCCGGATGCGTCACATGCGGCAAAGAACATCAAAATCCTGTATGGATGTGAGGGGTACTTGCTTCCAGATGAGGGACTCATTGCAGAGGACGGGACCATCGATTACAAAGCCAGAGGGACGAATCATATTATTCTTCTGGCAAAGAACACAACGGGTCTTAAGAATCTCTACAAACTCGTATCCTTCTCTCATTTGAATTATTTTTATAAACGGCCGAGAATGCCACGATCCGTTCTTTCGAAATACAGAGAAGGGCTCATTCTGGGGTCTGCCTGTGAAGCAGGAGAACTGTTTCGGGCACTGCGAAACGGGGCCGATGAAGAGACACTTAAGAAAATCGTAGACTTCTACGACTATTTGGAAATACAGCCGATTATCAACAACCGCTTTATGGTGCGGGATGGCATTGTAAAGAATGAGGAAGATCTTCGGAATTTTAACCGGCGAATCGTGGAGCTTGGCGAGAAGTACGGCAAACCGGTGTGCGCTACTTGTGATGCCCATTATTTTGACCCGGAAGAAGCCATCTACCGCAAAATCATTATGGCCGGACAGGGCTATAAAGACGCGGAGAGCGGGGAAGGTCTCTATTTCAGAACCACCGAAGAGATGATGGATGAATTCGCTTATTTGGGCGAAGAGACCGCTCATAAAGTGGTCATCGAAAACACCAATCGCATCGCGGATATGATCGAGTCCTTCCAGCCGGTTCCCGATGAAAAGTTCCCGCCGCATATTGAGGGTGCAGAAGAGTATCTCCGGGAAATCTGCGACAAAAGAGTCAAGGATATGTATGGGGATCCCATTCCGCAAGTCATCAAAGACCGATTGGACAAAGAACTGAACTCGATCATTACAAATGGATACGCCGTCATGTATCGTTCTGCGGAGATGCTGGTTCAAAAGTCACTGGAAGAAGGCTATCTGGTTGGCTCCAGAGGTTCCGTCGGTTCGTCCTTCGCGGCGACGGCATCCGGAATCACGGAAGTAAATCCGCTTCCGGCGCATTACCTTTGTCCGAACTGCAAACACATCGAGTGGGATGAAACCGGCGAGTATGACTGCGGCGTTGACCTTCCGGACAAAGTGTGTCCTGTGTGTGGAACGCCATACAACAAAGAAGGATTTACCATTCCATTTGAAACATTCCTGGGATTTGATGGAGATAAAGAACCCGATATTGACCTGAACTTCGCAGGAGAATATCAGGGAAAAGCGCAGAAATATGTAGAAGAGATTTTTGGCGCGGAAAACGTTTTTAAAGCCGGCACCATCGGAAAAATCAAAGACAATACGGCCTTTGGGTTTGTTGCGAAATACTTTGAAGAGAAGGGAACCACAGCCAATCGATTCGAAGTGGAGCGACTGGGTCATGGATGCGAAGGCGTCAAACGAACGACCGGACAGCATCCAGGCGGCGTAATTATCGTTCCGAAGGGACATGAAATCTACGAATTCTGTCCCATCCAGCATCCGGCGAACGATGTGAAATCGGATATTATTACAACCCATTTTGATTACCATTCCATCGATAAAAACCTGCTGAAGCTTGATATACTGGGACACGATATTCCGTCTATGATCCATCATCTAAAGGAGATGACTGGGATCGATCCGCTGACGGTACCTTTGAAAGATGAAAAGGTCATGACGCTTTTCATCGGAACAGAGGGCCTGGATATCAAAGATCCGAATTACCGGTTCAAACACGGAAGCTATGCGATCCACGAGTTCGGGACACCATTTGTCCGGCAGATGCTGGATGACATACAGCCGACGACCATCGAAGAACTGGTCCGGATATCCGGTCTGTCCCATGGTACGGATGTATGGCTAGGCAATGCGCAGGATCTGGTCGTCAATGGAGTCACGACCATGCGGGAAGCCATCGCCACCCGTGACGACATTATGAATTATCTCCGTAAGCATGGACTTCCGGACAGCAATTCCTTTAAGATCATGGAAAAAGTAAGAAAGGGCAAAGGCCTGACGGAAGACGAAGAAGCGCTCATGCGTGAGCACGATGTTCCGGACTGGTACATCGGCTCCTGTAAGAAGATCAAGTATATGTTCCCGCGGGCCCATGCGGTGGCTTACGTTGTCATGTCCATGCGGGAAGCCTATTACAAGGTCTACTACCCGGTGGAGTTCTATGCAGCTTACTTCACAACCAAAGTATCGAACTTCGATTCCAAAGTTATACTGGCCGGACAGCAGGCCGTAGAGGATCGGATCGATGAAATCCTCGGGAAGGGCAATGAAGCCTCCAAAAAGGAAGAGGCCGACCTGATCGTACTGGAAGTTGCCTACGAAATGTATGCCCGGGGATACCAGTTCCATCCGGCGCGACTTGGTCTTTCCGATGCGCTGAAGTTCATGACCCATGAGGGGAAGGTCCTACTGCCGTTTAACGCCATCGAAGGCATGGGCGAGGGGGCTGCAAAAGCTTTGGCCGCCGGCTATGAGAAGCGCCCTTATGACACCGTGGAAGATGTCTGTGACCGAGGCAAAGTCAACAAGACCGTACTGGAGGAATTAAGGGAACACGGAGTGCTGGAAGGGCTTCCGGAAACGGCTCAGATCAGCTTTTTCTAGGCTTGCAATTGCAGAAATACTGTGTTATTATGTTCAAGGATTCAATAGTAAGTTATTGCAGAGTGGGTTTTGGCCCACTCTTCTTTTATGAGACAGGTGGGAAAAGATGGCAAAAGGTGCAATCATAGACGTTACAAAAGAGTCGCTTGCCGGTTTTCTGGAGGAAAACGGGTACGAGCTGTACCATTGTGAATTTGTGAAGGAAGGTCGCGATTGGTTTTTGCGCGTCTACATCGATCTGGCTGACCGGAGTGGATATGTCAGTACGGAAGACTGCGAGAAAGTAAGCCGTTATCTCAGCGGCAAGCTGGATGAAGCAGATCCTTTCGCAGGCAATTATTATCTGGAGGTCAGTTCTCCCGGAATGGACCGTCCGCTGCTGAAACCGGAACACTACGAACGGTTTTTGGGCGAAGAAGTGGAGGTCAAACTTTATAAGGGCAAAGACGGGACCAAGAAAATCCAGGGCGTTCTGAAAGCCTTTGAGAAATCAGAAGACCCCGATGACTATCTGGTTACCATATTGGATCATACAGGCAAAGAATGGAATCTGCTGCTTTGTGAAATTGCAAAAGCAAGGCTGGCAGTGATTATCTAAAAAAGTATACGTTTTTACTAATGGAGGATTGAGAAAATGAACAGTGAATTTATGAGTGCAATCAACGATCTCGTAAAGGAGAAGGGGATTCCGAAGGAAATGCTTTTGGATGCCATCGAATCAGCCTTGGTTTCCGCATATAAAAAGAATTATGGAACCGCTTCGAATGTCCGCGTCGAGATGAATGAAGAGTCTGGTGAAGTGGCTGTACTCATGCAGAAAAACGTTGTGGAAGAAGTAGAAGACGATTTGACTGAAATATCCATTGACGAAGCGCTGGAAATTGACCCGAGATACGAGGTCGGCGATATCGTAGAATATCAGGTAACACCTAAGAACTTCGGCAGAATCGCTGCACAGACGGCAAAGCAAGTCGTTGTACAGAGAATCCGGGAAGCAGAACGTGGAATGATCTTTGAGAACTACGTAAACCGGCAGGGAGACCTGATCACCGGTGTCGTACAGAGAATCAGCAATGACACGATCTTTGTAAATATAGGAAATACAGAAGGAATCCTCGTAGCCGGGGAACGTGCTGCAGGGGAACGCTATAAGGTCAACGACAGAATCAAGGCCTATATTATGGACGTTCGCAAAAGCACCAAAGGCCCGCAGATTTTCCTGAGCCGGACACACCCTGGGTTTGTAGAACGGCTCTTTGAACTGGAAGTGCCTGAAATCGAAGACGGCGTCGTTGAGATCAAGAGCATTGCCAGAGAGGCTGGCTCCAGAACAAAGATCGCAGTCTACACAGAAGACGAAGATGTGGATCCGGTTGGAGCATGTGTCGGAACTGGCGGCAACCGAGTTCGGAACATCGTGGACGAGCTGTGGGGAGAAAAAATCGACATTACCACATGGGATGATGATCCGCAGATCTTGATCAAAAACGTTCTCAGCCCGGCCAAAGTCGAAGAGGTCATCATCGACGAAGATGAAAAGGCAGCAACGGTCGTCGTACCGGACTATCAGCTGTCATTGGCAATCGGTAAGGAAGGTCAGAACGTAAGACTGGCAGCCAGACTTTGCGGTTGGAAAATCGATATTAAGAGTCATACCCAGTACTTCGGAGATGAAGAGTATCTCGAAGAAGATTACGAAGACGACGATTACGAAGAGGATGGCAATGAAAACTAGGAAAACTCCAATGCGCCGGTGCATCGGATGCATGGAATCAAAACCTAAGAACGAGCTGATCAGAATTGCCTGTTACGAAGGCAAACTCACCGTCGATGAGACGGGGAGAGCGCCGGGACGAGGCGTTTACCTGTGCAAAAGCGGCAAATGCGCAGCGATTGCCAAAAAGAAAAAGGCACTGCAGCGAAGCCTTCACGTAGAGCTGGATAGCACGGAAACGGAGAAGGTCTTTGAGGAGCTGATGCAGTATGAAGAGTAAGGTGCTGACGTATCTAGGGTTTGCCAAGAAGTCTGGAAACCTTGTCTCCGGAGTGAACACGTGCACGTTTCATATGGCCCGGGGCAAAGTCAGGCTGGCGATCCTGACAGAAGACATTTCTGAAAACAGCGAAAAGAAAATCATGAAAGAGATACGCAAACACAGCGTAGAATATATCAAATATGGCAATTCCGAGGAAATGTCCCACGCAACGGGAGCGGAGGGCAGGACTGTTTTTGCCATTCTGGATGAGCAATTTGCAAATACTATCAAAGGCGAGATAGGAAAAGACATAAAAAATGCGTAAAAGGAGGATGTGCGTATGAAGATAAAAGATCTTGCAGAAGAGCTGAGGCTTTCCGCCGAGGAGGTGCTGGAAAAAGCTAAGGCTATGGGAATATCGGTATCGGCGATTACAGACAAAGTGAGCGATATCGATGCAACAGCGGTAAAAAATACGATTCTCAGGGGAAATGCAAAATCTGAGACCAAGGTAGCGAGAAGAAGTAAGACGAAAAAAGCAGACAGTGAGAAGAAGGAAGGCGAACCGAAAGTCACTGTAAAAGCTGCTAATATTAAGCTGCCTGAAATCAAAAAGACAACGAAGAAAGCAGCAACGCCTGCTCCGAAGCAGCAGACTGCGAAACCACCAGTGGGTAAACCGGTCGTTTCAAAGGAAGTCGAAGGCAGACCGAAGAAGAATATTGAAAAGTCTGTAGTTTCAACGGCAAAGCTGGAAGAGCGCATCGCAAAGGAAAAAGCAGCAGCAAAAGAAGCTGAAAAGGCAGCGGCAAAAGAAGCCGAAAAACCAGCAGCTTCTGTTGTTGAACCGGAGGTTAAGCCGGAAGAAAAGGTTCAGTCAAAAGAAGTCGAGGAAAAGGCAGCCGTCAAGAAAGCTGCAGAACCTGAAGTAAAGCCGGAAGAAAAGAAACCGGAACCGGAGAAAAAGACCAGAAGCACTCTGAAAGTCATCAAGAGAGCAGAAGACATCAAACGCGAAGAAGAAGAAAGGGCAGCTGAAATCGCCGCTAAAAAGAAGGCTGCTGAAAAGAACGCAGAAAAAGACAAGAAAAAAACTGCAAAGAAACCGACTGACAAGAAAAAGACAGACAGAAAACCGTCCGATAAACCTGCCAGATCCTCCGAAAAACCAGCTCGTCCATCCCGCAAAAACGAGCAGCAGGCAGGCGCACAGGACAGCAAGACAAAATCCTCCCATACAAAGAAAAACAAAGATAAAGATAGAGAAAAAGAACACGATCGGTTCTCCAGACTTGAACGGGGCGGTCGTAAGAACGGTAAGCCGGCTCCGAAGTCACTGGAAAAGGTGGCAAGACCAAAGCGGCATCAGAACAAGCCAAAGGCCGTAGAACCGGAAGAACCGGAAATGGAACTGGAAGCAGGAACGACGCTCATTAACGTTCCAATTACCGTTGCCGGTTTCTGTGAACAGACCAAGACGACCCTTTCACAGGCCATTATGACGCTGATGAAGATGGGTGTTATGGCAAACCAGAATCAGAATCTGGACGAAGATACGGTCCAGCTTCTGGCAGACGAACTCGGCATTGACATCGCCATTGGTGCGGTTGATAACGAAGAAGAATATCAGGAAGAAGAAGGCATCGAAACCTTCGAAGATAAAGAAGAAGACCTGAAACCAAGAGCTCCGATCATTACGGTAATGGGTCACGTCGACCACGGTAAAACATCCCTGCTGGATGCGATCAGAAATACGAACGTTACAGCCGGAGAGTCCGGTGGTATCACCCAGCACATCGGTGCATCCGAAGTTGAAATCAACGGACAGAAGATCGTCTTCCTGGATACACCGGGCCATGAGGCCTTTACTGCCATGCGTGCCAGAGGTGCTCACGCAACAGACATCGCCGTACTGGTCGTTGCAGCGGATGACTCTGTAAAGCCGCAGACCATCGAATCCATCAGTCATGCAAAGGCTGCAGGGGTTCCGATCATCGTAGCGATCAACAAGATGGATAAGCCTGGCGCAAATCCTGAAATCGTCAAGAAAGACCTGGCCGAACAGGGCGTTCTGGTCGAGGATTGGGGCGGTGATGTAATCAGTGTTCCTGTATCCGCTAAGACGGGAGAAGGCATTACGAATCTTCTGGAAATGATTCTGCTGCAGGCAGAGGTTCTGGAACTGAAGGCAAATCCGGACCGACTGGCCAGAGGTACCGTACTGGAAGCCAGACTGGACAAGGCAAAAGGCCCTGTCGCATCACTGCTGGTTTTGAATGGAACTCTGAAGTCAGACATGAGTATCGTTGCCGGTACTTGTGCCGGTAAGATTCGTCTGATGACAAACAGCAAGGGAGAAAAACTTAAAAAGGCCGGTCCTGCAACGGCAGTTGAAATCCTTGGCCTTTCCGATGTTCCTGTAGCAGGCGACGTATTTAACGCCGTCAAGAAATCCAGTCAGGCGAAGGAAATCGCTTACCAGAGACAGCAGAAGGTAAGACAGGAAATCATGGCAAGAAAGTCAAGCACTACCCTGGAAGAGCTGTTTAGCCAGATGAAGGAAGGGGAAGTCAAGGAACTGAACCTGATCATCAAGGCAGACGTTCAAGGTTCCGTCGGTGCGATCGTTACATCCCTCGAAAAGCTGTCCAACGACGAAGTAAGAGTCAATATTGTACATACAGGCGTTGGCGCCATTAATGAGTCCGACGTAATGCTGGCCGGAACCTCCGGTTCGGTCATCATCGGATTCAACGTCAGACCAAGCATTACGGTCAGCAACATGGCAGAACGGGACGGCATTCAGATTCGAACTTACAATGTAATTTACAACATCATCGATGATGTCGAAAACGCAATGAAGGGTATGTTGGATCCTGAATTCAAGGAAGTCGTTCTCGGTACCGTTGAAATCAGAACGACCTTTAAGGTTCCAAATGTTGGAATCATTGGCGGTGCCTATGTTACGGACGGTAAAGTTGTCCGTAACGAAAACATCCGTCTGGTTCGGGATGGCATCGTAATCCACGAAGGCAAGATCTCATCACTGAAGAGATTCAAGGACGACGCCCGTGAAGTGGCACAAGGCTACGAATGCGGTATTGGTATCGAAAATTACAACGATATCAAAGAAGGTGACATTATCGAGTGCTTCACGATGGAGGAAATAGCACGTGGCTAAAGGATACAGACAAGGCAGGATCGGAGAAGAAATCCGAAAAATCATCAGTGACCTGCTTTTGCATGGGCTAAAGGATCCCAGACTCAACTCTATGATCAGCGTAACGGCAGTGGAAGTAACCAGCGATAACAGTTACGCCACGGTTTACGTGTCAAGTCTGGATATGGGAACGGACCCGGAAGCCAACAAAGAAAAGCAAGAAGAAATATTGGAAGCCTTTAACCGGGCCAAAGGCTTTATTCGCAGCGAGATCGGGCGCAACATGAAACTGCGTCACGTACCGGAACTGATTTTCAAGTACGATCATTCGCTGGAGTACAGCAGCCATATCGAATCGATCCTGAGTACGTTATAGAGTGGTGCAGTTATGGTCAGTAACGGGACATTAAAAGAAATCGGCGAGGCTTTGTTCGCCGCAAAGAGCGTAATCTTGTTCCCACACGAAAATCCCGACGGGGATGCGCTGGGTTCCTGCATTGCGCTTTGCACCGCATTGAGAGAAAAGGGAATCGATTGTTGGGTGTTGATCGATGAGCCTTTGTCCGACTATCTGGCTTTTATGGATCCGTCGGGGCCAGCCGGAAATCCGTGCTGTACCGTAGACTCGGAGTGCATTGGGGATCCTGAGATCTGCGTGTATATCGACTGCTGCGGAGAAGACCGGATTCCGGGACGGGAAGAGGTGTTTCGCAAAGGCACCAAAAGCATTTGCATTGACCACCACGGAACTTCGGAAGCAACCGGCGATCTGTATTATATCGACAGCGAAGAAGCGGCGACGACACAGATCGTATTCCAGCTCCTGAAAGATTGCGGGACCCTTTGGAATCGTAAAATCGCCAATGCGATTTATACCGGAATCAGCACCGACACCGGAAACTTCCAGTATTCCAATGCGAATGCCAGGACACACCGCATCGCTGCAGAGTTGCTGGAAATCGGCGTCGACCACAACGATATCATGGTTAGCCTGTATCAAAATGTGGATTTCAGGGAGACAAAGCTGGAAAGCGCGGCCTTGGGCCAAGTGGAATTCTTTGCAGGCGGACAGGCAGCTATGGCGTCGGTTTCCCAGAAACTGCTTCAGGATACCGGGTCGCAGATGGAACATGCAGAGAATTTGATCAACCGGCTCAGAGACATTAAAGGCGTGGAAGTTGGCATCGTTTTGAAAGAGACGAAGACCGGGAATGTCAAAGCCAGTTTCAGAGCGAAATCCTGGGCCAATGTAGGGAACGTCGCAAAGGACCTAGGTGGCGGCGGACATGTGAAAGCGTCCGGATGCACGCTTCACGATACCGATCTTGAGACTGCGAAAAGGCTGGTTATGAAACGGGTTGAAGAAGAACTTTCCCAGTAAACCGGTTAGGAAATCAATGAAAGACGGACTGTTAGTAATCAATAAACCTCAAAACTGGACATCCAGCGACTGTGTCGCTATTTGCAGAAGAGCTCTCAGGTGCAAAGGCATCAAGAAAGTCGGTCACGGCGGAACCCTTGATCCTATGGCAACGGGAGTCCTTCCTATATTTGTGGGTCAGGCGACCCGAATCATGGAGTATCTGGATTTGGATCAAAAGACATACCGCTGCGGCGCACAGCTGGGGAAACGAACGGATACTCTGGACATCTGGGGAGAACTGCTGGAAGAAGGCTCCCTTCAAGGAATCACGAAGGAAGACATCACCGAAGGCCTGAAATCCTTTGAAGGATGGATCTGGCAGACTCCGCCCAAGTATTCAGCCGTCCGCATCAATGGAAAACGACTGTATGAATACGCTTATAAAGGCGAAACCGTAGATGTTGACATAAAACAAAGATACGTAAACGTAAAGGAAATCCGCGTGTTATCCGTGGACGCGGAACATGGAACGATCCTTTTTGATGTAACCTGCTCGAAGGGGACTTATATTCGGACCATTTGCAGTGATCTTGGTGAGAAACTGGGCTGCGGCTGCGTCATGACGTCTTTGCAAAGACTGGCAGTCGGAAACATTGGTCTGGACGCTGGTTTACCGGTCCTCAGTCCGCTGGATATCAAAGAACGCTGCGCAAACTTCCCAAGCAGCCATGAGGCAGAGGTCTATGCAGCGGAGCTGGAAGCCATGCTTTTGCCTGCGGATTATCCCCTGATCCACTTCGGACGTCTTGAAATCAGTCCGGACCGTGCGGTCTTCTTTAGCCGGGGAAACAGCATCCGCTGGGAACAGGTCCGTTGCACGCAAACGCCGGACGTGGAATACATGAAAACCCGAAATGGGGATGGCAGTATGCCCCGGAACGCCCGTGGCAGAGCCTACGACCGAATCTACCGGGTTTATGAGAAAAAGACCGGGGAGTTTCTCGGAACAGGATATTACGATGAGAAAGAGCGTTTGTTAAAAGCGGATAAAGTATTCGTAGAAAAGCGCTGAGATAATAAAGGCATTTGGAACAGAGGCATATATGAAAATATTCAATTCCTTAGAAGAAATCAAAAATATAGAACCAACCGTCGTTGCCCTTGGTAATTTTGATGGGGTCCACAGGGGACATCAGGAGATTATCAATCGGACCGTCAAAGAGGCGGACGCAGCGGGTCTCAAAAGCGGAGTGTTTACCTTTTCGAACCATACGAGCAGTATTCTGGAGAATGTTTCACCGGTAAAAAATATATTGTATCCGGATCAGAAAATCAGTATCCTCGAGAATATGGGCGTGGATTATATGTTTAATATTCCTTTCACGAAAGAAATATTATCCATGGAACCGGTGCAGTTCATCGACGAAATCCTCGTAAAAAAATTCAATATCCGGGAGGCTTACTGCGGCTTTAACTACAGCTTTGGATACAAAGCATCCGGGACTCCGGAAGTACTTATGCGGGAAGGCCTTAAGCGGGGCTTTGGTATCCATGTCCAGGAGCCTTTTGAAATCGACGGCATCGTGGTCAGCAGTACGTATATACGCAAACTGATCGAAGAGGGACGGATGGAAGAATGCACCCGGTTTATGGGAAGAATGTATGCCATCGACGGAGAAATCGTCGTCGGCAATAAGCTTGGCAGAACCATTGGCTTTCCAACATGCAATACGGTCGTTGATGACACCATGATCACGCCGCCAAACGGCGTGTATATTACCATGTGCACCATCGATGGCGTCAGACGTCCGAGCGTTACCAACGTTGGCGTCAAGCCGACCATTGGTAAATACGAAAAGAACATCGAAACCCACATTTTTAATTTTAACGAAGATGTGTATGGCAAACACATCCGGGTCGATTTTATAAAACACACCAGACCGGAAATGAAATTCAATGGTCTGGATGAACTTAAGAATCAAATTGAAAACGACTGCATTCAGGCGCGGGTCTATCACCGTGACCGGGGAATGCTTTAGGCAGTTTCTCAACTTCATAGGAATAAGTCCTTGCATTTTGCGGCACTTAGTACTAAAATGGTTAGCGTGGTCATTGGATGACCGCTTATGAATATGTCGGGATGTGGCTCAGTTTGGTAGAGTACTTCGTTCGGGACGAAGGGGCCGCAGGTTCAAATCCTGTCATCCCGACCAATAAAGCTTTGCAGGTTTGCAAAGCTTTTTTTCTCTTGCAAAGCCGTTGCATAAATGGTATTATTAACAAGCGTGATTACGCGCAGTGATTCATACCTGCCACTCAGTCAGCCGATACTCCGACGGCGACTCGGTTGCAGGCGGATAAAGAAAAAGGAGGAAACATTATGATCACTACAGAAAAGAAAGCAGAAATTATTAAAGAGTATCAGCTCAAAGAAGGCGACACAGGTTCCCCGGAAGTACAGGTTGCGATCCTGACTTACAGAATCAATGACCTGAACGAACACCTGAAGATTCACAAGAAGGACCACCACTCCAGAAGAGGTCTGCTGAAGATGGTTGGTCAGAGAAGAAACCTTCTCAACTATCTGAAGGAAAAGGATCTGGAAAGATACAGAAGCCTGATTGCCAGATTAGGACTGAGAAAATAATTGTTTTAGCATGCGGGCGGGGCATTATGTCCCGCTTCATTTTTTGAAGAGGAAGTGACGACATCCAATGGATAGCAGAACGAGAAGATCGGCTAGAAGACGGAAAAAGAAAGAGCAGCGATTGTATCGGGGGATACTGACCGTTTCACTTGCGATTATCCTGATCGGAGCCATGATTTTTGCCTGGTTTGGATTGATTCATCGTGACGGACCGGAACCGGATCCGACCGTTGGACTCGAATCGAAGGTGACCTTCGCAGAAATCAGCTTGACCTGGGAACAGACTCCAAAGGCAGACGGATACTTTATTTATGCTTCAAAAGACGGAGACATGAAGAAGATCGCCGACGTTGCCGGTGGGGAAAACTGCAGTTACACCATTGAGAAATACACCCATGACAAACAGTATCAGTTCCAGGTGGTGGCTTACGGACAGAATCCAATCTCAAAGAAAAAGAATGAAGGGACGCCTTCTCAGGTCGTGACGGCAGAGTACGTTTCTGCAGATTATGCGCAGAAGATTCCGATTCTGGCCTATCACAAGGTCATTCCGGCCGGGGAGAGCTTTGAGAGCGGCCTGAACATTACCGAGGACGTACTGGATAACGAGCTGTCCTACTTACATGACAACGGATTTAAGACCCTGACGCTGGATGAGTTTTACAAGTGGCATCAAGGGAAACTGGAAGTGCCGGTCAAGAGCTGTGTCATTACCTTTGACGACGGTTTTTATGGCGTGTATTACCTGGCGTATCCGCTGATCAAAAAGTACGATCAGGCAGCGACCATGTTCCTGATTGGCAAGAATACGGAAGACGTAACGGCTCCATACACTCCGAAGGAAGACGGGGATCAGAACCATTATGTCGGCAAAGATGTCATCGATCAGGTACGGGAAGAATATCCAAGATTCGAGTTTGAAAGCCATACATATGATATGCATAACCGGGTAGGCGGCAAGGAGCCGGCTCTGGTATACAGCTATGACCAGATCATGGATGATATAGCAAAGAATGAAAAGTTCGAATTCCGTTATCTGGCATATCCGTGCGGTGATTACAGCGAGACGATCCAAAAGGCATTAAAAGACAGCGGCTATAAGATGGCCTTTGCATACAGACCGTTTTACTATGCAAAGAGAAGCGACGACACCTATGCGGTGAACCGGATCAAAATATCCGGAAAAATGGGGATGGAGAAGTTTATCCAAATCGTAAATGGAGAATCGGCGGAACATGATGCGCCGTAAGCTTTACAGGAAAAGGAACAATGTGATATAATCACGGAGTTATGTATAAGGAAGAAATTTACAGGAGGAAGTTGTAAATTATGAAGTATGAAGATTACAAAACATTCAGAATGGCGCTGGGCGGCAAACTGTTAGAAGTCGAAATCGGCAAAGTTTGCGAATTGGCAAATGGACAGGCATGGGTAAAGTACGGCGATACGGTCGTAAACGTAACCGCATGCGCATCCAAAGAGCCGAGAGCAGACGTGGACTTTTTCCCGCTTTCATGTGACTATGAAGAAAAGATGTATGCTGCAGGCAAGATTCCTGGAGGATTCATCAAGAGAGAGGGAAGACCGAGTGAAAGAGCGGTTCTCTGTTCCAGACTGATGGACAGACCGTTAAGACCGCTGTTCCCAAAGGGCTTCTACAATGATGTTCAGGTCGTAGCGACGGTACTGTGCGTCGATAACGATGCGCCAAGTGAAATCGCGGCCATGATCGGTTCATCCATTGCGCTGTCCATTTCCGACATTCCTTGGGATGGGCCTACAGGTTCCGTTGTTGTCGGAATGATCGATGACCAGTTCATCATCAACCCATCCGAGGAGCAGAGAGCTCAGTCTGTAATGCATATGACAGTTGCAGGAACAAAAGATGCAATTATGATGGTTGAAGCGGGTGCCCAGGAAGTACCTGAGAGCGTTGTGCTCGATGCGATCATGTTTGCACATGAAGAAATCAAGAAGATCGTAGAGTTCATCGAACAGATCGTAGCAGAAGTCGGCAAGCCGAAGATGGATGTCGAACTGTACAAAGTTCCTGAAGACATCGATACCGCTGTAAGAAATTACGCAGAAGGCAAAATGAGAGAAGCCATCCAGACTTATGACAAGCTGGAAAGACAGGAAAAGATGGATGCCGTCGAAGAGGAAACGAAGGAATATTTCGAAGAAATCTATCCGGACAACGGCAAAGACATCAACAGCGTTCTGTATAACATTACCAAAGAACAGGTCAGAAGAATGATTCTGGACGAAGGCGTCAGACCGGACAATCGTAAGCTGGATGAGATCCGTCCGCTTTGGATCGATCACGGCGTTCTGCCAAGAACACACGGAACTGGTTTGTTCAAGAGAGGACAGACACAGGTACTGTCCGTTTGCACACTGGGCCTTTTGAGCGAAAAACAGACCATCGACGGTATCACAGAACAGACCGAAAAGAGATACATGCATCACTATAACTTCCCGCCTTATTCCGTTGGGGAAGCGGGAAGAATGAAGAGTCCGGGAAGAAGAGAGATCGGACACGGCGCACTTGCTGAGAGAGCGTTGATTCCGGTACTCCCAAGCGAAGAAGAATTCCCATATGCGATCAGAGTGGTCTCAGAGGTTCTTTCCTCAAACGGTTCCACATCCATGGGATCCACCTGCGGAAGCTGTCTGGCTCTGATGGACGCTGGCGTGCCGATCAAGGCACCGGTTGCCGGTATTGCCATGGGTCTGATCGAACGAGTTGAGGAAGATGGTTCTTCAAAGATGGCCATCCTGTCCGATATTCAGGGCATGGAAGACTTCCTCGGAGACATGGACTTCAAAGTAACGGGAACGGCAAAGGGCGTAACGGCCATCCAAATGGATATTAAGGTCCACGGCCTTTCAAGAGAAATCCTGGAAAAGGCTTTGGCACAGGCCAGAGAAGGCAGAATGCACATCATGGCAGCTATGCTGGAAGACATTCCGGAACCAAACAAGGAACTTTCACCATATGCTCCAAGAATTCTGACCATGCAGGTCGAAGTGGATCAGATCAGAACGATCATCGGCAAGGGCGGCGAAACCATCAACGGTATCATTGACAGAACCGGTGTTAAAATCGACATCAATGACGACGGTATGGTATTCATCGCATCACCGGACGGAGAAAGTCTGGAAGCTGCCAAGAAGGAAATCGAACTTCTGGTCAAGGAACCGGAACCAGGTGAGATTTATGACGGCAAGGTTACAAGAATCATGAACTTTGGCGCATTCGTTGAAATTCTCCCAGGAAAGGAAGGTCTGGTTCACATCAGCAAGATCGCGAAGGAAAGAATCGATAAGGTCGAGGATGTTCTGCATGTTGGCGATGAAGTCAGAGTCAAGGTTACAGAAATCGACAGCCAGGGCAGAATCAATCTTTCCAGAAAGGATCTGCTGTAAAAAACAGCGACAGCTGTATCGACCTATGAATGTATTTACTGCAATTATGCTTGTGTTCGGTTTGATAGGATTTGCCGACAAAGCATTCTCACTAAAATGGGGACTATCCGAGTCCTTTAATAACGGCTTAATGACGATGGGGACTATGGTGGTTCCCATCGTTGGCATATGCTCCGTAGGAGCGGAATTTATCGAACACCATTCCGATGGGATCCAGTCCGCGGCAGCGGGAATGCCTTTTGACCCATCCATGATCGTGGGAGCCATTTTGGCACCGGATCTTGGCGGCTATTTTATTGCAAAAGCCATGGCCGCCACCCCGGAGATCCTGATCATAAATGGCGTGGTCCTTGGAACACTCATGGGGCAGGCAATCTGTTTCCAGCTCCCGGTTTTTCTGGCCACCGTGAGCAAGAACGACAGGCCTTTGATTCTAAAGGGATTTCTTGTGGGAATCACCATGATCCCAGTGGGGATGCTGGCGGCAGAAGCGGTTCTTCGCATGCATTTCACCACATTCTTAGGACAGTTTCTTCCGATTCTGGTGATTTGTATTCTGGTTGCCCTGGGACTTTATAAAATTCCAGAGGGGATGGTACGCGGCTTTTCCATCATCGGGAAAATCATCCAGCTGGGAACCAATCTGCTTTTTGCCTTAGCCATTGCAGGAATCTTCATTCCGAGCATCGCCCTGGCCAGTGAGGAATCCGTTCTCACCGCCTTACTGATCACCTTGAAGTCGGCGATCATTATCAGCGGCAGCTTGGTTCTGACCGAACTGATCATGAAGTTCTTCCGGCCACAGCTGCAAAAGCTTTCGGCAAAAATCGGCGTCAATGAGGTTTCCGTGATTTGCATGCTGATGAATTGCGCTACTTCTTTGGCCATATTGCCACTGTTTCCGCGTATGGATCAAAAAGGAAAAATGCTGAACGCAGCGTTCAGCATCAGTGGTGCATATATTGTTGGAGGCTCCATGGCCTTTGTTTCAGCCGTATCAACTGGCTATGTGGTGGGCATCTTTATCATTGCGAAACTGGTCAGCGGACTGCTGAGCATGATGGTTATGCATTTGACATATCGCGGCGAACTTTGATCAATAACAGTTCCCCTTCACCCAAAGTGACACAGGCACGTTCACCAGGTGCAACTTCGTTGCTGGTGGCGTACTGGTCCGTAACCTTGATTTCAGCACCGGAGACATTGTATTTCGCACCGGTGATCGTAATGTCATGGGCCGAATCGAATAAATTTAATAACGAAAAGTACGGGAAGGAGCCATCGATATATGCTGGCTCCTTTGTTATAATTTCCATTTCGGAATAGTCGTCCAGCAATACGGCGTGACAGTGGGCGCGGCTCAGTTTCAACAGCAGGGTAAGGTTGACCAGGGTGTGATCCATACGCCCGCCGACCGCGCCAATGATCAGAACGTCTCGAAATCCGCGGCGCATTGCCTCTGCCGCAGCGAAGGCGGAATCCGTTTCATCCTTTTCACAGGGCAGGACCATGGTTTCTATTAAGGTACCCCGTTCCACAGGATTCTCATAAGAATCAAAATCACCGACGATCAGATCCGGTAAGAGCTGACCGCCGGTTTGATTGGCTGCAACATGTGACTGGAGCTTTTGCAGATGCTTGAGACCGCAGTCACAGAATATGAAATAGTCGTCATCACGAAGAGCCGTGCTGACCTGGGCATAGTCCCCAATGGGACCGCCGCATACAATGACGCAGCGGCGCAGACCGGCTTCTTCCTGTGTAATGTTGTCTGTCCTTTGTGGGTTCTTTGTGATCGACACAGTGTATCTCCTAACGCAGGGGTTAAACGAGTGGTTTGCCTGTCATTTCTTCCGGAATCTCAAGACCCATCAGTTTCAGCAGGGTCGGCGCGAGATCGCAGAGTTTGCCGCCGTCTTTCAGCGGGAGCGGATCCCGGGAGATATTGACCAGCGGAACCGGATTCAGTGAGTGGGCAGTCATAACATTGCCATTCTCATCGATCATCTCGTCCGCGTTTCCGTGGTCCGCGGTCAGGAGAATCTGTCCGCCTTTGGCTAAAACGGCATCCACGATCTGTGGAACGCATTCGTCCAGCGTTTCAATGGCTTTGACGGCCGCCTCCATAATCCCGGTGTGACCAACCATATCTGCATTTGCAAAGTTCAAAATGATGACATCGTATTGATCCGATTCAATGGCTTCCAGCACTTTCTTCGTTACCTCCGGCGCACTCATTTCCGGCTGCAGGTCGTAGGTCGGAACGGAAGGGGATGGCACCAGGATACGGTCTTCGCCTTCTTCCGGTTCCTCGACGCCGCCGTTAAAGAAGAATGTCACGTGGGCGTATTTTTCCGTTTCCGCGATGCGCAGCTGTTTGAGGCCCAGATTGCTCAGGTAAACGCCCAGCGTATTGGCAGGTGTTTCCGGTGGATATGCCAGGGTAACATTTGGCATTTCTGCATCGTACTGGGTCATGCAGATGTAGCAGATGTCCTGCACCGTTTTCTTACGGGCAAAAGCATTGGCATCAAAGTTTTCATCGACAAAGGCACGGGTGATTTCTCTGGCCCGGTCCGGCCGGAAATTAAACATGATCATGCTGTCCCCATCGCTGACCGGGAATGCGCCGTCGACAACGGTTGGTAAAACGAATTCGTCATTTTCATCTCGTTCATAAGCCATCCGGATGGCTTCCTGCCCGGTGGCCGCGTGATATCCTTCACCGATGGTCATGGCATCATAAGCCTTTTCCAGTCTCTCCCAACGTTTATCCCGGTCCATGGCATAATATCTGCCGCTGACGATGCCGATTTTGCCGATGCCGGCCTGTTGCAGATGCTCCGTCAGCTGATCCATATACTGTTCAGCACATCTTGGCGGTACATCACGACCGTCCAGGAAACAGTGGACGCAGAGCTTTTCGATTCCCTTTTGTTTGGCCAGATCCACCAGTGCTAGAAGATGGGTGATGTGACTATGCACGCCACCGTCTGACAGCAGGCCAAGAAGGTGAAGGGTAGAATCGTTTTTCTTCACGTGTTCGATGGCTTTTGCAAAAGCCTGATTCTCGAAAAAGCTCCCATCTTCGATGGCCTTTGTAATCATGGTCAGATCCTGGTAAACGATCCTTCCGGCGCCGATGTTCAGATGACCGACTTCGGAATTACCCATTTGGCCCTCCGGAAGTCCAACATCCAGGCCGCAGGCCTGCAGGGAAGTCATCGGATAAGTGGAAAAAATCTCATCCAGATGGGGTTTCCGCGCTGCAGCGATGGCATTTCCTTCCGTGTTCGGATTGAGGCCGAAGCCATCCAGAATCATTAACATAGTTGGTCGCTTGAAATCTTTCATGTCGTCTCTCCTGTATTATTACGCTCTCTTAAAATTCTTTTCTCAGTAAGTAGCGGTCTTTTCCTCCGTAGAGCTTTCTCTTGTCCACGATTTCATAGTTCAGAATCAGGAAATTGTTATAGCTGTATGGGTTGGAAGGGGAAATAGATGTTATGGCTTCCGTTGCGCCAAGTTCGATGGCCTGTCCGATACGAAGTTTGTTAAACAGTCTCTGCAACCCGTGGCCACGGTACTTCGGAACGACCATGGTCAAATCCATGGATGCAGTACGGCTCAGGTGCTCTTCGTCGTAGTCGAAATATTTCCCGTAATTGTAGCTTTGATCTTCCCGGTTGTTTGGAATCAGTACCGAGAATCCGGCAATTTCACCATTTTCCGCAAAGGCCATATAACAATAGTCGTTTTCCAGCTGGTCAATGGTTTCTTCCAGAGTGAACGGTGCGTATATATCTTTATCCGGAAGCGCATCCATAATAATTTGCTCAACTTCACGTGCCAAATCCAGGTCTTCAATGTAAGCGCGTCGAATGTGGAATTTCGTTGGAACTCCGCGTCCGTTCATTAATTCAATATCAAAAGGCAGTTTGATCATAGGGGGATACCTCCATTCGTATTGTAATGCAGTAATTATATCATAAAATGAAAGGGCTACTAATCTTTTTGTTCACTTTTTTAGTTTAGCAAGTTATAATAATACATTATTAAAACATTAAGGAGGCAAAGTGAAATGTATTCTAAGATATTCACTTTGCCCCGGAAGTCAGGTCAGGTCGAGGTATTTCTGATTCGAAGATGTACAGTCACAGACCTTTCGGACATCATGGATTTGCAGTTGAACATATATAAAGGATTGCCTGATCCGGGGCTGTATGCACTGGTTGATGAAAGCGATATAGAGGAATCGCTTCAGGAAGACTATTGTTATGGAACGTACCATAACGGACAAATGGTAGCATTCACAATGATGATCGCAAACCGCGTTTCCCATCGGAACTACGGAACCTATGTAGGATATCCGGAAGAACGGCTTCCCGATTGTGTCTCTTTGGAGATTACGATCGTAGATAAGGAGTTCAGAGGGTTTGGCCTACAAAGGCTTTTCGTTCAGATCCGTGAAGAGGAAGCGCTGCGCCATGGGGCAAAGGAGTCTCTGGTTACGATCGCGCCTGATAACACATACAGCTTGAATAATTTGCTAAAATCCGGTTACGAAATCATCGAAACAAGGCCGCTTTATGAAGGCGCTCTAAGACACATTCTGAGAAAACGGCTCTCATGGGATGGGAATACCGACTAAGCAGACCTGCACGGGAGGCCGTTCTACCGATAATACTTGATTTTCAAAGCTTTCTTTGTTATTATGACTAGGTACGTCATAAGGAAGAAAGGTTTTTGTTATGGAAATAGAACTGAAATATGCGATTCCAAATGAGGACGTAATAAAGGCTCTTTGGGACAACGAGCTTTTTGGACAGTACGAAGAAAAGGACTCCAGAGAAGAAATGTTTCTTCACGCCAAATACTTCGATACCGAAGATGGCGATCTGGCTCAGAATGAAATCGCATACAGGGTAAGAATGGAAGGCAACTGTCCCGTTGCGACTCTTAAATGGAAAGGCCATAGTGAGGATGGCCTTCATGTCAGAGAAGAACTGAATGTACCTGCTGACAGTAGCGATCCGGATCCGGAAGTGTTCCGGGAAAGCAGCATGGGAAGCCAGTTCCTGGAACTGGTCAAAGACAAGGAACTCCGATGCATTATGGAGACCAAGATCCACAGAAGGCTGTTCAGGATCGACACGGGTGACGGCATCTATGAGTTCTCAATCGATACGGGTGAAGTTGTAACAGAAGTCGGCAGCGTTCCTATTTCTGAAATCGAAATCGAGCTGTATTCAGGAGAAACCGAGGAAATGATAGAAATCGGTGAAAAAATACAGAAAAAATATGGACTTGAAGTAGAGAACAAAAGCAAATATGCCAGAGGTTTGGAATTAATTGAAGGAGGAAATATTTAATGAAGGCTACATTTATTTCAAAGGAAAACAGCGATGTTAAGTTCAAGATGGAGTTTACCGCAGAAGAACTGGAAAACGCTATCGTAAAAGTATATCAGAGAGAAAAAGGTAAATTCGAGATCGATGGATTCAGAAAGGGCAAAGCTCCTAGAAGCATCATCGAAAAGAGATACGGCGAAGGCATCTTTATGGATGACGCGCTCAACGATCTGATTGGACTGAATTATCCTCTGGCAATCGACCAGCTGGAACTGGATGTCATCGATTATCCAAGAACGGAAGTTGGTCAGGTAAAGAAGGGTGAACCGTTTGAAATAACCATGACGGTAACCTGCTTCCCTGAATTCGAAGTAACCGACTACAAAGGCGTTGAAATCGAACAGGTTTCCGCAGAAGTTACAGACGAAGATGTTGATAAGGAAATCGAAAACATGGCAGCCAGAAACTCCCGTATGGTCGAAGTTGACAGACCGGCACAGGATGGAGATACGGTTCTGATCGACTATGCAGGATTTGTCGGTGAAGAACAGTTTGAAGGCGGCACTGCAGAAAGACAGCCTCTGAAGCTTGGTTCCGGCACATTCATTCCTGGATTTGAAGAACAGCTCGTTGGAGCCGTTAAGGATGAAGAAAGAGACGTTAAGGTAACCTTCCCTGAAGAATATCATTCTGAAGATCTGGCTGGAAAAGATGCTGTATTCAAGTGCAAAGTTCACGAAATCAAGGAAACAGAAATTCCTGAGATCGACGATGAATTCGTTAAGGATGTCAGTGAATTCGATACACTGGACGAGCTGAAGGCAAGCAAGAGAGAAGAACTGGAAAAGGCTGCTGTCGTAAAGGCTGAAAACTCCATGAAGAACAGCGTCATCGAAAAGGTATTCGAAGCAAATGATTTCGAAGTTCCTGACGTAATGGTACAGCAGGAAGTTGAAAACATGATGAATGAATTTGATCAGCAGCTCAGAGCACAGGGCATGGATCTGCAGACATACATGAAGTATCTGGGTCAGGATCCTGTAGAATTCAGAGAATCCCTGAAGGATGAAGCCTTCAAGAAGACAAAGACAAGAATGCTCGTCAGCAAGATCGCAGATCAGGAAGCCTTTGAAGTAAGCGATGAAGAATTAAAGTCCGAACTGGAAGCTATGGCGAAGCAGTACGGTCTGGAAGTCGAAAAGCTTTCTGAGATGATCGGCGTTGAAAATATGAACGTAATCCGTGACGACATCAAAGTGAAGAAGGCTGTCGATCTGATGTATGACAGTGCGGTAAAGAAATAAGGATTCTTTAGAATAACAGGAGGACGGATCATGGCATTTGTACCTTTTGTCGTCGAACAGACAGGCGGCGGAGAAAGATCATACGATATTTATTCAAGACTGCTCAAGGACAGGATCATCTTTATTGGTGAAACCATTGACGACCATATGGCCAGTCTTGTAGTTGCGCAGCTTCTGTTTCTGGAAGCAGAAGATCCGGACAAAGATATCAATATATATATCAACAGCCCCGGCGGTTCTGTAACCGCCGGTATGGCTATTTATGATACAATTCAGTATATCAAACCGCAGGTCTCAACCATCTGCGTAGGCCTTGCAGCCAGCATGGGCGCTTTTCTCTTGGCAGCAGGGGAAAAGGGCAAGCGTTATGCCCTTCCAAACGCTGAGATCATGATCCATCAACCTCTCGGAGGCATTCAGGGTCAGGCGGAAGATATTAAGATCCATGCAGAATGGATCATGAAAACAAAAGAAAAACTCAACAAGATTTTGAGCGCCAATACAGGTCAGACATTGAAGACGATCACCAGAGATACAGACAGGGATAACTTCATGTCCGCGGAAGAAGCCTGTAAATATGGTATCGTGGATAAAGTGATCAAAGAAAGATAAAACAGGGGAACTATATGTCAAAATACGATGACAATAACGAACTCAGATGTTCGTTTTGCGGGAAACCGCAGAGCCAGGTCAAACGGCTGATCAGCGGTTCCGGCGTGTATATCTGTGACGAATGCGTCCATCTTTGCCATGACATTCTGGAAGAAGAGGCAAGGGCGGCACGCAGCGGCAATGCCATTGAAGGGGAACCTTACCACCTGCCCATTCCGGCAGAGATCAATGAGACACTGTCCGAATACGTAATCGGACAGGATGCCGCGAAAAAATCCCTTGCGGTCGCAGTATACAACCATTACAAGAGAATCAACAGCATTGGCTTTGACGATGACGTGGAACTCCAAAAGAGCAATATCGTCATGGTAGGACCGACCGGATGTGGTAAGACATTGCTGGCCCAAACACTGGCAAGAATCCTGGACGTGCCTTTTGCAATTGCCGACGCAACGACCGTGACGGAAGCCGGTTATGTAGGTGAAGACGTTGAGAATATCCTTCTCAAACTCATACAGGCGGCGGACTACGATGTGGAACGGGCGCAGCATGGAATCATCTACGTGGATGAAATCGATAAGATTGCCCGCAAGTCCGAAAATCCTTCCATTACCCGTGATGTAAGCGGGGAAGGTGTACAGCAGGCCCTCCTCAAGATTCTGGAGGGAACGGTGGCCAATGTTCCACCTCAAGGCGGAAGAAAACACCCGCAGCAGGAATTCATACAGTTCGATACGACGGACGTACTATTCATCTGTGGCGGAGCGTTTGACGGATTGGAGAAAGTCATCCAAAAGCGTATCGGGGAAAAGGTCATTGGGTTCAACTCCAACGTTGAAACAAACAAAGTCGAAAAGGATGAACTTCTGAAGAACGCCCAGCCGGAAGATCTGATGAAGTACGGATTGATTCCGGAAATTGTGGGCAGACTTCCTGTTCTGGTAACGCTGGAGGATTTATCCGAAGAAGCGCTGATCAAAATCCTGACGGAGCCGAGAAATGCCCTTGTGAAACAGTACAGCAAGCTTTTGGCCATGGATGGTGTGGAACTGGAAGTCACACCAGACGCTATTAAGGCTATCGCGGAAAAGGCTTTGGAAAAGAAAACGGGAGCACGGGGACTCAGAGGAATCATGGAACGGATCATGACCGACATCATGTATGAACTTCCATCCAGAAAAGACGTTGAAAAGTGCATCATAACAAAGGATACCGTAGAGGCTGATAGTGATCCGGAGCTGATCGTAGCTGAAACGAAAGAGGAAAAATCCGGGGCGGCTTCTTAAGCCGCTCTTTATGCATAAATAAAAGGGAGGAATCAAGATTATGGATGAAAAAAGCAGAGACATAGCCATTCTAAAAGCAGAGTTTCTGGATCTGCCTATGATCCCGCTGAGGGGATTGTCGGTATTTCCGAACATGGTGCTTCATTTTGATATAGGCAGAGAAAAATCCATCAACGCTTTGGAAAAAGCGATGGTCAATAACCAGTATATTTTCCTTTCATCACAGATGGATGAAAATACAGATCTGCCAACAACAAAAGATTTTTATCAGATCGGTACGATTGCCAAGATCAAACAGATGCTGAAGCTTCCGGGAGATTCCATTCGGGTGCTTGTGGAAGGAATCTGCAGAGGTGAGATTACCGAAACCCTCTTTGAGGTGCCCTTCTTTAAGTGCCGGATCAAGCCGTTGCCGGACGACAATGCTTCGAACGACGATCCTGAGGCAGAAGCACTGATGAGAACCGTGCTGGGAAGTTTTGATGAGTACATCAACATTAATCAGAATCTGGCGCCGGAAGTATTCGCTTCCGTCGTAACCATCGACTCACCGGGCCGGATGGCGGACATGATCGCATCCCACCTGGAAATCAAAATCGAAGACAAGCAGGCCGTTCTGGAGCTTTTGGATCAGAAGGAACGGCTTCGCAAGCTCAATGATATTCTAATCAAGGAAATCGAGATCCTGAACATCGAACAGGATATTTCCTCAAAGGTAAAGTCCCAGATCAATCAGAATCAGAGGGAATACTACCTGCGTGAACAGATGAGAGCCATTCAGGAAGAACTGGGTGGAGACGAGAACGTTGAGGATGAGGTTGCCGGCTACAAACAGCAGCTGGCTGATCTTGACGTGCCTGACAAAACGAGAGATAAAATCGAAAAGGAAATCAACCGTTTCGCGCGGATGCAGTCTTCTTCTGCAGAGGCAACGGTCAGCAGAACGTATCTGGAAACGATTCTCGGGCTTCCATGGAACACCCTGAGTGAAGACAATATCGACATCAATAAGGCGGAGGAAATCCTCAACGAAGACCACTATGGTCTGGATAAGGTCAAGAACCGCGTGCTGGAATATCTGGCCGTGATGCAGCTGTCCGAAACACTGAAGGGCCCGATCCTTTGTCTCGTAGGGCCTCCGGGAACCGGAAAGACATCCATTGCCAGAAGTGTTGCCCGGTCCATCGGCAGAGAATTTGTCAGAATGTCTCTGGGCGGCGTCCGGGACGAAGCGGAGATCCGCGGTCACCGGAGGACGTATATTGGCGCAATTCCGGGAAGAATCATTTCTTCCATCAAAGACTGTGGAACCAGAAATCCGGTATTCCTGTTTGACGAAGTGGATAAGATCGGGGCCGATTACAAAGGGGACCCGGCGTCGGCTCTGCTGGAAGTACTGGATCCGGAACAGAATAAGGATTTCACCGACCACTTCCTGGAAGTGCCGTTTGATTTGTCAAAGGTCATGTTTATTACGACGGCCAATACGACCGAAACCATTCCGCGGCCTTTGCTTGACAGAATGGAAGTCATTGAGGTCAGTGGATATACGGAAGACGATAAGCTGAACATTGCCCAGCAGTATCTGGTGCCGAAACAGGTTAAGGAAAACGGGCTGAACAGCAAGATCATCAGCTTCCCGAAAAGTGGGCTGAAAACCATCATCAACTATTACACCAGAGAATCTGGCGTTCGTAATCTGGAACGTGAAATCGGGAACCTTTGCAGAAAAGTGGCACGGAAATACGTTGCTGGTGAAACGGATAAGGTCAGCATGACCGCAAAACGGGTGGAAGAATATCTGGGCAAGAAACGATTCCGTTTCGATGTGATCAAAAACAAGACGGAAATCGGTGTAACGACAGGACTTGCATGGACCATTGTGGGCGGAGAGACGTTATTTATTGAAACGACAGCCGTCCCGGGAACCGGCAAACTGCAGCTTACGGGACAACTGGGCGATGTAATGCAGGAATCCGCAAAGACAGGAATTACGTATATCCGGTCCGTTGCGAAGAAACTTGGCATTGACCCTGATTTTTATAAAAATTACGATATCCATCTGCACATTCCGGAAGGTGCGACGCCAAAAGATGGCCCGTCGGCCGGCGTAACCATGTGCACCGCTTTGATCTCGACACTGACGGGGACACCGGTCAAGAAGGATATTGCCATGACAGGTGAGATCACCCTACGCGGCAAGGTGCTCCCGGTTGGCGGAATCCGGGAAAAGGTTATGGCCGCACACCGTGCAGGAATCCGGAAAGTACTTCTGCCTAGAGAAAATGAAGTGGACATCCCGGATATTCCGGAAGCTGTAAGAAACGAAATGGAGTTCGTTTTACTCGATAAAGTGGACGACGCTCTGAAACAAGTGCTTGTAAAATGAAAATCAACAATTCGCAGCTCGAAGCAGTAGCAGTAAAAAAAAGTCAGTATCCTGTGGATACGGTCAAAGAAATCGCTTTTGCGGGACGGTCCAACGTTGGCAAGTCTTCCTTGCTCAATCTTATGACCGGCAGGAAAAAGCTTGCCCGTGTCAGCGGCAGCCCGGGAAAGACGAGAACCATCAACTTTTACCGCATCAACGAAGGACAGGAGGATGCGTTCCGTATCGTCGACCTGCCCGGATACGGTTATGCGAAAGTCAGCAAATCCGTATCGGAGAGCTGGGGGCCGATGATGGAGCAGTATCTCAGCTCGAGACAGAATCTGCTGAAAGTCGTTTTGCTGGTGGATATCCGCCATGCTCCATCCAAACAGGATGTGGAGATGTACGACTATCTCAGACATTATGGTCTCGATGGAATTGTTGTCGCAACGAAAGCCGATAAAATATCGCGCAACCAGATGCAAAAGCAAATCAAGCAGATCCGGCAGACTTTAGGGCTGGACCAGGAGGATCTGGTTCTTCCGGTTTCCGCTCTGAAGCGAACCGGTCAGGAAGAACTGCTTGATGTAATGCAAAGGCTTTTGCAGGAATAAATCTAAACAGGAGATCGAAATGCAGTTTTTAGGGTTTAGAGTCCTGTGGCGAAGAATCAAGGCCATCCGATTTATGTTGGCCGATAAAACGGTGCCTAAGAGAAAGAAAGCCATTATTATCGCGGGTATCATCTATTTGTTTTTGCCTTTTGACATTATCCCGCCGTTTATTTTCCCTGTAGGGATCCTGGACGATATCGTTGTCTGGCTTTTGATTTTGTGGTATCTCAGGAATGAACTGGATAAGTACTGGAACGGTGAGAAGGTGACAGACCTGTCCAAAAAATACCATGGCAAACACGTAGTCGATGATGTAGAATATGAGGTAGACGAGGAGCACAGCGCAGGGACGAAGGAGGACAAGACGGATGGCTGACGTAATTGGGTCTGTTTTATATACTCAGGAGCAGATTGAAGAGAGAGCACGGGAAATAGGCAAAAAAATCACCGAAGACTATGAAGGCGAGAAAGTCATTCTTGTCGGAATTCTGCGAGGGGCAGTCATGTGGATGACTGACGTTATGAAAAACGTGGCCCTTGATATGACCATCGATTTCATGGCTGTCAGCAGCTACGGTTCATCCAAGAAATCTTCCGGTGTTGTGAAAATCAACAAGGACCTTGATACGAACATCGATGGCCAGAACGTGATCATTGTAGAAGACATTGTGGATTCAGGGATCACACTCAATTATCTGGTGGGCTACCTCAAAAGCAGAGGCGCTAAGTCGATTAAAATCTGCTCGCTTTTGAATAAGCAATGCAATAGAAAAGTGGATCTCAACGCTGACTATATAGGGTTTGAAGTCGATGACCTGTTCATCATCGGATACGGTCTCGACTATGACCAGAGATACAGAAATCTTCCGTATATTTCATATTTGGAAGATGATGAGGATTGATCGGTAATATAATATGAGAAAAATAAGAGGACTCTGGAAGCTGTTATTCGGACGAACTACCATATTCGTTCTTCTGATACTGATTCAGATCATCGTTCTGTTTGGCGGCATTTTCGTATTGGACGAAAAAGTCATCGTACTGAACAATATTGTTGGTGTGATTGCGGTAGTTGTAATCGTTTACCTGCTGAATATCCAACAGAATTCCAGCTTCAAACTGATGTGGATCATTATCATAGTAGCCACGCCTGTCATTGGGGTCCCTTTTTATTTTTTTGTGAAGCTGCAACCTGGGACGAGAGCCATCGGGGAAAAAATCGATCGGCTCATTGTGGAACAGGAGCGGTACTTGCTTCCGGACAAGGATACGGTAAACCGGCTTATGATCGATGCAGGGCAGGAATACGGATTATTCAAGTACCTCTATGAAGGGGGGAATTACCCGGTACATGATAACTCCTGCGCCAAATATTTCCCGTCCGGGGAAAAGAAATACGAAGAACTGCTGAAGCAGCTTGAAAGGGCAAAAGATTTCATTTTCATGGAATACTTTATCGTCGACAAAGGGGAAATGTGGGACAGCATTTTGGAAGTGCTGACGCGCAAAGCGGCAGAAGGCGTCGAAGTCCGGTTTTTGTATGATGGCACATGCACCTTGTCTCTGCTTCCGAGGAATTATCCATTGGAATTGCAGAAACGAGGCATCCAGTGTAAGGTGTTCTCTCCGATGAGGGCCTTTTTATCCACCCATCAGAACAACCGGGATCACCGTAAGGTCGTTGTCATCGACGGGCACACCGGATTCACCGGTGGCGTCAATCTGGCGGATGAATACATCAACAAGCGGAAACGGTTCGGACATTGGAAAGATACGGCCATTATGATCCAGGGCGCCGCTGTGAACAATCTGACGCTTATGTTTTTGCAGATGTGGAATATTAATTCTGTAGGGCAGGAACAGTATCACAGATATATGTATAAGCCTTGCCCGCCGGATGTGGGAATGCACTTCGGCGGATACATGGTTCCCTATGGAGACAGTCCTTATGACGATGAAGAAGTAGGGAAAAAGGTTTATCTGGATATCCTCAACCGGGCCAATGAGTATGTGCACATTATGACTCCTTATTTGATTCTGGATGAAGAAATGACCAGCGCTTTGATTTTCGCAGCCCAAAGAGGAATCGACGTCAAGTTGATCGTTCCACATATTCCGGACAAGCGGTATGCCTATTTTCTGGCCAGAACACATTATCCGGAGCTGATACGCAAAGGCGTTAAAATATATGAGTATACACCGGGCTTCATTCATGCGAAGAATTTTACCTGCGACGATGAAAAAGCCGTGGTTGGCACGATCAACCTTGATTTCAGGAGTTTGTATCTCCATTTTGAATGTGCCGTCTACCTTTGGAAAAATCCAGTGGTGCGTGATGTGGAAGAAGATTTTCAGGAAACGCTGAAGAAGTGCCAGCGCATCACCTTAAAAAACTGCAGCGAATACAGCATGATTGGGAAAATCTGCGGCAAAGCGCTCAGATTCGTGGCGCCGCTTATGTAATATAGGACAATGAATAGGAGAAACTATGCTTTTTAAGAATATTTACGTACTGGATGAAAATTTGGAAATCCAAAAAGATGCTTTTGTAGCAACCAAAGAGGACCGCACCGTCTATATCGGCGCCCAAAGGCCGGAAGGTGACTTTGGCAGGGAATATGACGGCAGAGGGAAACTGCTTATGAGCGGGTTTGTCAACGCCCACGCCCACTCGCCGATGGCACTCATGCGTGGATACGGAGAAAACCTGAAGCTGCAGGACTGGCTGACGAAAAAAATCTTTCCCTTTGAGGATCACTTAAACCATAATGCAGTTTACTGGGGAACACTGCTTGCCATGGCTGAATCCATACAGTATGGAATTGTGTCGACCAGCGATATGTATTATTTCTGTGATGATATGGTCCGTGCAGTGGCTGATGCAGGGGCAAAGGCCAACATCTCCAGATCTTTAACCAATTTTACCGGTGAGAAGGCAGAATCCATGACCAGCTTCCGGGAGATGAAAGACCTGTATCAGAACTGTCACAATGCGGAACATGGCAGAATCAAAATCGACATGAGTCTCCATGCGGAATATACGTCGGACCTTCAAACGGCAACGGCCCTGGCCGATTACGCAAAATCCATCGGAGACACCGTCATGCATATCCACGTCTCCGAGACGGGATCCGAACACATGGAATGCATTCAGCGGCACGGCATGACGCCGGCAGCCTATCTGCAAAAGGCAGGATTGTTTGACGTTCCGGCTCTGGCTGCGCACTGTGTTTATTCCACCGATGAGGACATTGAAATCTTCCGTGAAAAGGGCGTAACCGTGGCAACCAACCCGATCAGCAACATGAAACTTGCAAGCGGGATCTGTGATGCGGCAAAAATCATCCGGCAGGGTGTCAACCTTGCCATCGGTACGGACAGTGTGGCCAGCAATAACAGCCTGGATTTCTTTGAAGAAATGAAAGTGCTGGCCATCGGAAATAAAGTGTCTGTATCGGATCCTGAAGTCATGACGCCGCTGCAGGTATTATACGCAGCAACAAAAGGCGGAGCAAAGGCTCAGGGCAGGGAAGACACCGGATGTATGAAAGTTGGCAACAAAGCGGATTTGATCGTGGTCGATCTGTCCGGTCCGGAAATGCATCCTGTGCACAATCTGATTCATAACTTAGTGTATTCCTGTTCCGGCAAATCCGTTCTCCTTACCATGGCAGACGGCAAAGTGCTCTTTGAGAACGGAGAATTCCTGACCATCGATATAGAGAAGACCATTTTTGAAGCGGAACAGGCAACGGAGAATATTTTAAGGGAATTATAGTATGTCAAAAAAATCACTGGTAACAAGTGCAGCTGTGTTAGCAGTTGCCGGCATCATTGTAAAAATATTGGGAGCCTGTTTCAGAATCCCGCTGACCAACTGGATCGGATCGGAGGGCATGGCGAATTATGCGCCAGCCTATGCGGTTTATTCCGTTCTTCTTGTCATATCCACAGCTGGTCTGCCGGTGGCGACTTCCAAGATGGTCGCCGAACGGTATGCGGTGGGACAGTTCCGGGAAGCGAATAAGGTCTTCCGAACGTCGCTGACTCTTATGACAGCACTTGGAGTAGCAGGTGCTGTCGTTGTAATGCTTTGCGCGGTGCCTTTTGCAAATGTCGTAAAGGTTCCGGGAGCCGCCTTGGCTCTGCAGGCAACCGCACCCGCACTGATTCTCGTTCCGATCATGTCCGCTTTCAGAGGGTATTTCCAGGGTCAACAGGATATGAATCCAACTGCGATTTCCCAAATCGTGGAACAGGTATTCCGTGTCGGATGCGGCCTGGCACTGGCCTACTATATGATGAATGCCACGTTGTTTTCAAGCATGTACGATTCCGGTGCCCGCGGCGCAGCAGGAGGAACCTTTGGCGCAACGGCCGGGGGTGTAGGCGGGCTTCTTACCGTACTGATCATTTATCATCTCAGGAAGAGTGAAATTTTCGGACAAATACATAACGATAAAACGACGGAATCAGAATCGGTCAAATCGATCGTCAAAAAGATCGTCATTATAGCCATTCCAATTACCATTGGAGCATCTCTTTTGCCGCTCATGAACTCCATTGACGCGGCAATCGTAAACCGGCGTCTCATATTCACGGGCTGGGACATGAACACGGCCCATGATCTGTATGGACAGATTACCAGTATGGCAGATCCAATCGTCGGCTTCCCACAGGTACTGATGCAGGCCATCATCGTCAGCATCGTGCCAATGGTGGCAGCTGCAAAACGCCTGAACAACGATGACGAGGTAAGAGGTACGATTAAGCTGGGCCTTCGGATGACCACAATCATCGGGCTTCCTTGTGCCTTTGGTCTCTTTGCCCTGGCGCAGCAGGCGTTGCTTTTGCTCTATCCGCTGCAAAAGGAAAGCGCAATCAGCGCGACACCATGTTTGCGCGTACTGGCACTGGGATTCATATTCCTGGCGCTGACCACGACGTTGACCGGCGTACTGCAGGGTCTGGGAAAACAAAACTGGCCGGTGATCAATCTTGCCATCGGCATCGCCGTCAAACTGGGTCTGACGTGGATTCTGGTCGGTATCAAAAGTCTGAACATCGTTGGAGCAGCAATCGGAACCCTTTGTGCTTATCTCATTGCAGCAACCCTTGACTATCGCTGTGTGAAAAGGTTCACCGGCGTCAGGGTTCCCGTCAGACAAACGGTCGTAAAGCCTTTGATCGCGTCAATCATTATGGCTGTGGCTGCGAAACTCGTTTATATCGGATGCTTTGCAGTTCTTGGCAGCAATTCTCTGTCTACTCTGATTGCAATTTTGTTAGGAGCCTGTGTGTATGGAATTCTTATCATCAAGACCCATACAATCGAAAGGTATGAATTGATGGGAATCTCCATAGGCCGCAAGATTGTAAGCCTTTGTGACAAACTAAACCTGTGGTAATTAATTCTTAATGCTTGAGTGGGGGTGTTGCCTTAAGCAATGCCTCTTTTTTTATGAGAAGCTGACAGGACGTACTTCAGCTAAGTCCACGTTGCAGCTGACCATAGATGCTCATTCACAGAGAACAGCAAAATCTAGGGTGTTGCCTGTTCAGACAATACCCTAGATTTTGTTGTTTCTTTGTTTATTTTACATATAGGCTGACTTGCTCCTGCGGAATCCGCCTCGGGCTTCCTATCAATTTCTCAAGAAAACATGCACGCAAAAACAAAAAAATAAAAGTATTCGCGCCGTTTCAACGTGGAATGCAATATCATCCCATTCGATGATTGTGTGAGACTCATCAGTCAGTTTGTGGAGGAAATGAATCAGACTGCTTTGTACGGTACCTATGAAAGAATGTTGGCAGAAAATTACGCGTCTCAGAATATTATGATAAAGTTCGTGATCTATGCATATCACGAGGTGATCGCGACATCCTCTAGAGCCATAGAGAAGAACTGCCGGCGGGGCATCAACTATATGTATCTGTTGGGGAGTTGGCAGGTTGCGGATCATACCACAATCGTATGATTCCGGACAAAAAACTTTGACCCATGTGCACAGCAGCTTCTTGCCCAGATGACTCATCTACCGTATGAGCACGGACAAATCACAGGGGAAGAGGCCTTCATTTACGGAACGAAGATTGAAGCAAATGCGAACAAATATACCTCCATCTGGGAAAAGTTGGTAAAAAAGTACACAATATTTTTCCAATTGCTACAATAGATTCACCTCACAATAAAAACATATGTTCGCATATTGATATACTACGTATACCAATATGTTCTTATCCTTGACAGGATAAGAACATAGAATAAACAAAGACATAGATGATCTTTATGAAAATCTTTTGCGTGAACATACATTCTTTTGTGGAGGCTATTATGAAAAGAATAAACAAATATCTTCTTAGAGGCACAATAATATGTTTAATTGTAGGGTTATTTACGATTCCAATTCAGATTATCGGATATAACGTTAATGTTGATGATATAGGTGATGTGAAATCCGTTGAAACTGTTTATGCAAAAAAGGCAAAAAATACAGGATTTAATTATATTCCCAAATCATGGCAAGGGAAGTATGTGACTACTGATGGAAAAAGATCTGTTACAATAAAAAAAAATATAATTATATTTAAGAATTTTAAATACAATGGAAAGACAATAAACGGTACAAGAAATTTAGAAACATTTGTTGTACCCTCACATAGCTGCCAATTCAGAGTTGTTTGCAAAGGTAAAAATAAAATATCATTTTGGTTACAAGATGCTCCAAAGAGATATATCATTAAAGGATATGGTGTGGGACATAAGTACAAGAAAAAATGATATTATATCGCGAATGCTTTAACAGAATGTTAAATAAAGGTTTTTAATTTTGATGGTCAAGTAATTTTTGTTTTCGAGTCTCGAACTGTTTCGTCAGACAAATTACATTATATCCTGTATATACACAAGTTCTGATTACGTACTTTTTATGCAGAAACGCATAATCATAAAGCTACATACCTCTTTTTGTATGGAATCTAGTGCAAAAAGGGGTATAATTTTTTTGGAATGGTCTGACAACAAGGTCAGGACATGTGTTTGTTTGAGAGGAGGTAGATAATGATTTTTGGACTTGAACCACACGTCTTCTTCGCTTTTCTCTCATGGCCTGTAACGTACATCATCATTGCGATCATCATGTATTTTGTTATGGGCAAGAATGACAAAAAGGAAGAAGCTTGGGAAAAGGCTTACGATGAATGGCAAGCCTCACTGAATGAAAAGGGAGGTGAGGACGAATGATCGGAGGAGGAGTTACAGAATATGTAGTACTCTTGATTTATCTGGTCGGCATGATCGGAATCGGTGTTTACTGGGCAAAGAACAGTAAGACATCAGAAGACTATCTTTTAGGTGGCAGAAAGATCGGCTCCGTATTGACAGCCCTCACACTGCAGACTACTTCAATGAGTGGTTATATGTTTATGGGCGGCCCTGCTCAGGCATACAAAGAAGGATATTTTACTCTTTGGTATGCTGTTGGAGACGGCGGCGGCGCAATCTTCAATGTTGGTATTCTCGGTAAGAGAATGAGAAGATTGTCATACTTCCTTGGCTGTCTATCCCCAATTGAATATATTGAAAAGAGATATCCTGGTCCTGCAACCAGAATCATTGCTGCGATTATTGCAATTTGTTTTGTATATGGATATGTATTGGCACAGTTCCTGTCCGCAGGAAAGACCATGTGCGCACTGCTTGGTGTACCGCTTCCAATCGCGATCATCATTGGTGCAGGCGTAATCGTATTCTATACATTCGCCGGCGGTTATCTGGCTGTAGCCTGGACAGATTTTATCCAGGGCATCGTCATGGTATGTTCCATGGTTATCATTTTCGTACTGGCCTGGAATCAGGTTGGCGGACTGACTGGTCTGAATGAGTCACTGACGGCAGTTGATCCGACACTGACCGGTATGTGGGGCAAAGATAATATGTATCTTGGACAGTGGGGCGTTGTTGCAGGCGCCGTTGGCGTATATCTGATTGGTTACATGGGTCTGCCGCATGTTGTTATCAGACATATGGCCATGGAAAGTCCGAGACTGGCAAAGCAGACCGTTGTTATTGCAACCGTTTGGAACCAGCTGTTCATCTTCGTTCCATACATCATCGGTTTGATGGGCATCATCATGCTTCCGAACATTAATGACCCGGAAATGATCGTACTGACCATGGCTTACGAGCTCCTTCCAGGCGTAATGGCAGCGATTGTCCTGGTTGCGATCATGTCGGCAATCATGAGTACCGCTGACGCACAGCTCATGCTCATGGGAACCATGCTCGGACGTGACATTTACCAGAGATACATCAACAAAGATGCGACGGACAAGCAGCTGATGAATGTATCTAGAATCTGCATTCTTGCAGTGGGTGTTTTATCAATTATAATTGCATTAATAAAACCTCCTGGAGTTTTCAGCTTAGTAGTATTCTCGTTCAGTACTCTTGGTTCATCATTCCTGCCATCCTATGTTGGCGCAGTTTGGTGGAAGAGAGGAAACACGACAGGATGTGTTGCTTCCATGATTTGCGGTTGTATCATCTCAATCGTTTGGGAAGCAGCTGGACTGGCTACCGTAACAGGAATGCACACATTCTTCATTGGAATCATCATTTCCATCGCAGCGTACATCATCGGTTCTCTCATCGGAAAACCGCCTACGAAGGAAATGCAGGATCTGATCGATCGAGCTGGATGCAAGACAAAGATTCCAGCTGGATTTGCGACAGTAAATTACAAGGACATCGCTCCGGAAACCAATGGAGTTCTGACATTCTTGAAGGACAGCAACTACATGGAAGAAAGAGGATTCCAGCCAGTATAAAGGCAGATTATCTGGTTGACAAGATTCGTGTGGCCAACGATGTATTTGTTGGCCACATTGCTTTAGGAGAACGCAAAAGCATGGAAATCAAAGTAATCAAAAACGGCTATACGATGCAGGATGCCTTTGAACGCCTGTATAAGAGAAGCAAGCATTTTACCATCGAGAACATGGACCTTTTGTTTTATCCATACACCCTGATCGAATTTTATGTGATTTATGGAGGCAAGCTTGAGCGGCTGGATGGCAAGGTTCTCTGTATGTGTGACATGTGGCGCGGGGACTATTCCATCGCCAGATCCAAAGGCGAATTTGTCAATACAAACGCAGAGGACAACACGGTTATGCCGTCTAAAATAAAAGTGGAAGACGCCATTAAGAATGCTCCCAGAACGATCTACGGGGAGATCCAAAAGGCGAAGAAGGTGCTCAAGATTCCGGACATCAATTACGTTCGTCATGAATCGATTTATAAGCCCTTCTTTATCGTAGAGTGTTTGAATGATGATAAGGAAGTATTCCACATCCTGTTTGACACGGTAACGGGGGAATACAGCCTGCTCAACGCCTAAGCAAAAGCTTTTGCACGGAGGAACTCGCATGGCAAAGAGAATCAGTCCCATCGGCAGAGTCGTCGGCGGAGCATATGACAGTTGTTTTGTCTATTGGCTGATGGAAAAAGACGGCCGTGAGTATTTCGCCGTCAGTCCCAATGAACGGCTTCGGGTCGGAATGTTTGTGCAAATCGATGATAATCCCATCACTTGTAAATTCGGAGAGGGTGATGTTATACGGGTCGAACAGAAGGATGAATCATTTTTACATGAGGATTTGAATGTATATACAAAAAAATGGGGTAAAATCCCGATTCGAGTCAACAGACAAGCCGCAGACAAGCTAAAAAGTCTCGTTTAAGACGTTTAATAACTTGACAAAAACCGTTAAAAATGGGAGAATGATTGAGGAACAGATATGGATGCCCAGACTATGAAATATGAGGGCTGAAACTATGTGTGATACTTATTAAGGAGGATATTATTGATGAATAAGGCTGAATTAGTAGCTGCAGTTGCAGAAAAAACAGGATCAACAAAGAAGGATGCTGAATTAGCAGTAAATGCATTTGTTTCATGCGTTGAAGGTGCGCTGGTAAAGGGTGAAAAAGTACAGTTAATCGGATTCGGTACTTTTGAAGTTCGCGAAAGAAAAGCTAGACAGGGAAGAAACCCTAGAAAGCCTGGCGAAGTTATCAAGATCGCAGCGTCAAAGGCTCCTGTTTTCAAGGCAGGCAAAGCTCTTAAGGATGCAGTAAACAAATAGGCAGAATTCACGAAACGGGTAACTTCGGTTACCCGTTTTTTAGTGAGCTGCCCAAATCTACGATTTGGCGCGCAGCTCCTAAGCAAGGACCGCAGCACTTCAGTGCGTGGGGGTCTACTGCAAGTGAGCTGCAAGTGAGCTGCCCAAATCTACGATTTGGCGCAGAAGGTCAAGCATGGAGGGATAATGAGAATCGATAAGTTCTTAAAGAATAGCAGAATCATCAAACGACGCACCGTCGCAAAAGACGCCTGCGAGCAGGGCAGAATTACCGTAAACGAAAAAATCGCCAAACCAGGAACAGAAGTCAAGGTCGGCGATATTATTTTCATTCAGTTCGGGAATCGGTCCTTAAAGGTCCGTGCAGAGGCTCTCACGGAGTCTTGCCGCAAAGAGGACGCAACCGATATGTATTCAATCATTGACTAAACCCGGGGAGCCGGATCACCAGCTTGTTCCACACCAGCGGAATCAGAACCAGCTGTATGGCGAACATGACCACACATTTGATGACTCTTGTCGGAAGCAGGACCCAAAATCCCTGACCCATGAGAATCATAAGCCATATCGTATCCAGAATCAGATTCAGAACAATGGATACGATGAGATTTGGCAAGATCGAGCTTTTGATCGTAACTTCGTTGTTATGGTAGAACAGTCCGTATACGATTCCCGTCAGGAATGCTGTAAGGGTAAATCCCGGGAAATAAGCACCGTTCGGGAAGATCATCATACCGAGGACATCAGCGATTGCGTATCCAGCACCGGCCCACAATGGTCCATACATGATACCCATGATTGCACATGGCATGAATCCGAATCCGATTCGGAGAATTGGCGTATTGATCGAACAGAATCTGGTCAGAATGACACTGATCGCGATCAGGAATGCCATAATGATAAGGCGCTGGGTAGTATTGTTTTTAGACATTAAAAAAACTCCCTTCTCTTTACTTGCAAGTCACACATGACCATCAGCCGGTCACGGACAACGTAACTACACAAAGAGTTAGAAGTTTACTAATTCCAAGTGTAGTAGCGGACGCGATATTATACCGCGGATGTAATCCTTCGTTCATGAGCAACATCCCATCTCATGACACTTTACGCATAATACCTACTCTACGCAGGTTCATAGTAGCATATTATAAACTTGGATACAATCAAAAAATACAATATCTCTACGGAATACAATTATGATACAAAACGCTGAAAACAAGAGAATAGGAGAGAGTAAGATATCCGTGCCTTTGCTGTATACCTTTGCGTATATGGCCATCGGTTCTTTTACGCCATACATTGCTCCTTATCTGGAAACCCTTGGGTTCAGCGGAGCACACATCGGCACGGTCACTTCAGCCGGAACGACCATGGCCATTTTTGCCGTTGCCTTTTGGGGCGGCGTATACAGCAAATTCACTGAACGAAAGACCGGATCTGCCGGAACCAGAAACGCGCTGCTCCTTGCCGGCCTTTGCATTGGTGCCGTCATCGTTGCGGCCTGCATAAAACAGGCACTCCTATTTGGCGTCGTTATCTGTCTCTTTGCGCTGTTATATTTTCTCCAGCCACCAGCCATCTCTCTGATCGATGCCTTTGCAGTATCCGGACGGAATGCAGAAGGGGACAAAGGCTTCGGGGGCAAACGCGCATGGGGAGCCGTTGGATTTGCTCTGGGCGTGTTTGTTGGAGGCAGAGCAGCGGGGAAAACCTACGAAGGAATCATCTTTTACATCTATATGGCGTGTTTCCTTATTACAGCCTGCGTGCTTTTGTACATTGCATTTCGCAGGAAGGCGGAAGGAAGCGGTCCCCTGAAACCGCATGCAAAAGCAGAGGAGAATACGGGGAGCTACCGGAAGCTTTTGCACGACAAACAGGTTTGCCGGCTTCTGCTATGCATGTTTTTTATGGGAGGAACGAATGTAGCGAACAATACGTATTTTAGTTTCCTGTACATCGAAGGCGGCGGGACCCTGGCCGGCGTTGGGATCGTCATGCTCCTGATGGTAGGAAGCGAAGTTCCTTTCATGGCGTGGTGCGACTGGCTGGCAGAGAAATTTACGCTCCAGAAAACCATTCTGTTTGCCATGTTGATTTCGTCGGCCCGGTTCATTCTCTATGGAATCGGGCTTCCATGGTGGATGCTGGTTCTGCTATTCTTCACCCAGGGAGCGGTCAACGGGATCATACTGGTGGAATTCGTTCGGTACATTTCCCGCATCGCACCGCCGGGATGCAAAAGCCTGGCCGTTTCGGCCTACTATGTAATTGGCAGCAACATCAGTACCATTGTCTGTCAGTTTGTTGGAGGACTCTTGCTGGATGGTTTTGGAGCCGATGGGGTATACATGTTCTTTGGACTGTTCAATTTGACCGGAACGATTCTGTATATGATCTTCGGACTTCACCGGAGCTGAGTCCTATTTGCGCAGTACGACGATGACCCCAGCAAAAATCAGCAACATTCCGAAGGCGATCGAAAGGCTCATAGGCTCATGGAGCACTAGCACACCTGAAAGAACGCCAACGGCAGGCACCGCCATAACCGCGATCGAAGCCTTGCCAGCTTCCATGTGTGTGAGTACGTAATTCCACAGTACAAAGGCAAAGGCCGAAGCAATCAATCCATTGTACAGCAGCGTGCCGATGCCGAAGATGCCGGAAAAGGCTTGACTGGAGACGGTCGCCAATCCGGTCCGCACCACATCGGGTGCCATGATAAAGAGATAGACAATACTGACAAAAGAACCGCAGGCCATTTGCCACGCTGTATATTGCAGCATGTCACAATCTGCGAGTTTTAGTTTTACGATAATATTTGAAACGGCCCAAATGATGGCAGCGCCCAAAGCCAGAAAGACGGCCCAGGTATGCTCCGTCATATCCAGATTCATTAATATCACCAAACCGGCGACGCTAAGAAAGATCCCGGCGAATTTGTATCTCGTAAACCGTTCTCCCAAAAGCAGAGTGGCCAGAATGCATACGAAGATAGACTGCATGTAGTCGAGAAGGGCGGTCAGGCCGGCTCCAATATAAGCGGTACAAATCTGAACCATCAGGTTATTGATGGACATCATAAGCACGCCGGTAACGGCGATCCATGGCCAGTATCTGCGCGGCGGCAGGAGTTTGCCTCGGAAGGCGCAGACCAAAAGCAGAGCGATGGCTCCAATGGAGAATCTACAGGCAACAAAGAACAAAGGCGGATAATAGTCGTTGGCAATCCGCATGACGACCCAGTTGAATCCCCAGATCAGATATAAAAGTAACAATTGTGGTATCGGGTTTTGTCGGTTCATTTCGGCTTCATTCTATAGTAAGAAAGGGGTCGTGTCAAAAGGCCGAAAAAAAGATAAAAAAGATAGAAAAAGAGGTTGACAGGGGAGAAAGGATTTGGTAATATGGACAAGCTGTTGCGAGAACGGGCCGCGGGCCGGCACCGGATCACGCAGTATAAGCCGCATGGCTCATCCGAAAAAAACAATAAAAAACACGAAAAAAGTTGTTGACAAGGATGAAGACATGCGATACAATAAAAAAGCTCGCGA
>CADBJW010000006.1 GCA_902795135.1 uncultured Eubacteriales bacterium | reverse complement strand
GCCATCGGAGCGATCGCAGCCTTCATCCTCACCGAGAATATGGCAAACCCGATGATCCTCACAGACAGATGGACGGTAATGATGATCGTCATCCTGGCAATCCAGACCGGCGTAGCCCTTCTGGTAGGAAAGAAAGAACACAACGAAGAAACCCTCAATGCATAACTTCCTCACACAATCCTTTCAACAAAGTATAGATGGTAAATAATAAAAGAGGCCGGGCAGGTATCAAAACCATGATACCTGCCCGGCCTTTTGTATTGAATGAAGACGCATCGATACCCATGGGGACAATAAGGTGATGCAGCATTTGCTGATGAAGCTTGGATTTGTGCACTGCGGAACGATTTATGTCGAAGAGGACGATTATCCGAGATTGGCCTTTGAAAAATCGAGTGAATAAAACATGAAATAGGCCTTGCACGTGGCTTGAGGCCATGATATAAGTTAAGTGACAAATTCATAAAACCATAAAGAGCACGCGAGAGACAAGCTCTATGACCGTGCAGCAACCTGCCAGATGGCAAGGTGCTAAAGCTTGAACGATGGGATCAGATCACGTAAATCAAAGGGTCTCATCGTGACGATGGGACTTTTTCTGTTGTTGTGCTCTTTGCAGTGTGGAGAAAGGAGCACAACAGAATGAAACCGATACTGATACACGTACCGCACGCGTCCATGTACATTCCAGAAGCGTATCGGAAGACAGCGCTGATTTCACAGGAGAAGCTGGAGAAAGAAAACCAATTCATGTGTGACACCGGGATATTGGAACTGATTCCGCCGGCTTTTGCAGAAAACACGGTTATCTTCCCGTATTCGAGATTGTACTGCGATGTGGAACGGTTTCGCGATGGCAGTGAGCCCATGGAAGCTTACGGAATGGGATATATTTATACCCGTGACAGCAAAGGCAGAGAGATGTTTCGACCAACAGCGGAACATAGAGAAGAGGTTTCGGCCATCTACGACCGGCATCATGAACGGCTGAACCAAACGGCGACAGAAATATTACGGGAGCACGGACGGTGCACGATCATCGATTTGCATTCCTTCAGTGATGAAACCGTAAACCGCCTGTTTGGATGGTCGGATTTTCCGGACGTATGCATCGGAACAGAGACGGACTATTATTCCGAAGGACTGGTACAGGGTATCGTTGAATTATGCAAAGGCTTTGGCCTGTCCGTCGCACTCAATGATCCCTATTGTGGTTCTTTGGTGCCAAGCCAGTATTATGGGAAACAAGATACCGGCATTGTAAGCGTAATGCTGGAAATCAATAAGCGGATTTTGCATAAAAGAGCATAGGATATTCACAGGGACCGGAGATGAAACAAATGAAAGTGGTTAAAATAATTGACGTAATATGCATCGTGCTGTTTGTAGCTTTAATGGTCTATATATTCGCCTTGCAGAGTGGGATGCAAGAGCTGTTAACACCCGTTTTCAGCATTCTGTATCGCTGCTGTGCATGGATCATAGGAGCTGGATTGGTCATCACCTGTATTTGGGGCAAAGGAAAGGGCGGCATTGTATTCGGCATCCTATTGTTGCTTTGCTACCTGATGGCCACATTTATCACATTATTTGCACTTATGGTACTGACAACCGAATGGGAGCTGTTGTGGTACGTACATCCGGTCTTCGTCATTCCAGGCTGTGCCATAGCACTTTGGAAAAGGCACCGGAGCGGAAGGAAAAAGAATCTTTCATGAAGCAATAAAAAAACTGCAGAGATCATTCTGCAGTTTTCTCTTTCGATTCTTCAAAGTTGAAAAGATTGTATCATAAGCGGCTGCTTATGTGGTAAAGTAAAAGCAGAACGGCAAAAGTAAAAATCACGAGGGATAAATAAGAAGATGAGTAAAACAAAAGTTATATTAATTGCAGCAATAATCATTGCAATAGCGATTCCGTGTTGTTATGTTGCGAAAAACCTGTTTGGGGGAAAAACCATTGAATATGCTTTAGAGCAAAACCCGGATGCGATTCCATGGTATGAAGCCCGTAATCATCTTGGTGAAGATGTGACGATTTGCGGGGTCATTGAGGACATTGATTCAATAACTGCAGACGGCAATCCAACATACATTGAAATGGGAGATGTAGCCCCAAATGATCGGGTTACCGGAGACATTTGGGCGGAAGGTCAAGCGAAGATTCCAAATCTTGAAGAGTATAAGGGTAAGCTCGTATACATGGAGGGGTATTTGTTCGAATACAAAGGTATTCCAAGCATAGGAATCAAGGAACCGAGTCAAATCAGGATTGTCAAATAAGCATATCGAGAAGCGTATGGTATAATGAGTCATTACATATTAGACCAATTAGCATATTAGAAACCATCTAGAATAAGGACTGCAGTTCAAATGAAAGATCTATTTAAAATCAAACAAATGAGGAATCTGTTTCTTTTCCTGATTGCGCTGAATGTTGTGGTGTTTGGAATCTCTGGATTCGTCAAATGGAACACGTATGCGCTGTCCCCGGATGGGAAACGCATCCAGCAGGCCGTTGCGGTCAAGGCGGGAGACCATGTTCTGGGATACACCCCGTCCAGAGAGGAAGCGGAGGAAGCAGAAAAAGATATCATCAATGAGTACATTGGTGATATGGTCCTGACAGAAGGCAAAACCAATCTTGGAATCGAGTACGAGAAACTGCAGTTTGGCAACCATCTGCAAACCCAGAAAGGTCAGGATATTGCCAAGCAGGTATTAAATGATCCGACCAGTGAAGTGATCATCATCGGCACCGTTCTGGAAACGGAAGTCATCAAAAAAGACACTGTAATGAAAGAAACCGATGAACTCATGAAAGGGGAGACAGAAGTCCGGGAAGAAGGTGAAGACGGCGAGCGCAGCATCTCATCGGATGTGCGTATAGTAAACGGCAAGGTAACATCCAAGAAGACGGTCAAGAAAAAGGTCACCAAAAAAGACAAAGACAAGGTTGTTATGGTTGGAACCAAACTGGACAACGGGCTGAATGAGGACGGCTCCTACCGGTTTGTGCACTGCACCGTCGAAGAGGATATCGAAAACTCAGAGGAATACAAAGCCATTCAGGGAGCCTTTGATTATAACGGACCGGTTCTATCAAGGTCCAGAGGGACAATCACCGGGCCATCCGGCAAAGAAACCTATTACAATCTGAACATGTCCGGCTGCATCAATATTATGAGCGGACGCGGATTCAACGAGCCCTATTGGGTAAGATCCGATGGTGTCAAAATGTACGGATATTATGTCATGTGCGCAGCTGGACTGAGTATCCGGCCGAAGGGAAGCATCGTGGAAACCAGCAACGGTCTTGGCATCGTGGTGGATACCGGTGGTTTTGCATCCCATAACCCAAGACAGCTGGACATCGCCGTAACATGGTAGTTTTACGAAGGGGATTGTCTGGGTCCGTCGTGCTGATCATCGTCGGATATCTGATCAATAAATAATGGTTTTCATTAATAAGATGGAATAAAAAGCTCCCGCCTCTCAGAAAGAAGCGGGAGCATAAGCGTAACGCATTTACATCAACTTTCGGAACAGCATTTCGAAATCTTCCAGAGAAGCTTCTTTTGGATTTCCCGGTGCGCAGGCGTCTGCGGCTGCAGATTCGCACAGGAACGGAAGATCCTCTTCTTTCAGCGCTTCCAGTTTCGTCGGAATGCCTACGTCAATAGACAGCTGCTGTACTGCATCGATGGCCGCCTGACGATAGGTCTCCTGATCCATTCCAGTTGTATCTACACCAAAGGCTTCCGCAATGGCTTTGTACTTTTCGCCGGTGCACTCTTTATTGAAGTCCATGACGATCGGGAGCATCATTGCGCAGGCGACTCCGTGAGGGGTATCATACACAGCACCGAGTGTATGAGCCATGGAGTGAGCGATGCCAAGGCCAACATTGGAGTAGGCCATAGCCGTGACATACTGTGCCAGCGCCATGCCTTCACGTCCATCCGGGTCGTTTTCGACTGCTTTGCGCAGGTTTGCTGCAATCAGCTTGATCGCCTCCAGATCCAGACAATCGGACAAGGCCCATGCGCCTTTGGTTGTATAACCTTCGATGGCATGTGTCAGAGCATCCATGCCGGTTGAAGCGGTCAGACCTTTTGGCATGGTAGACATCATATCCGGGTCAACAACCGCAACGTCCGGAATGTCGTTCGGGTCTACACAAACAAATTTACGTTTCTTTTCCACATCGGTGATAACATAATTGATGGTGGATTCTGCGCCTGTTCCGCCAGTTGTTGGAACAGCAATGGTAAATACCGTTCTTTTCTTTGTTGGTGCGACACCTTCCAGGGAACGCACATCGTAATATTCCGGATTGTTTACAATGATGCCGATGCCTTTGCCTGTGTCCATGGAGGAACCGCCGCCGATCGTAATCATAAAATCAGCGCCGCAGGCTCTGTAGGCGTCAACCCCTTGTTGTACGTTCTCAATGGTTGGGTTTGGTTTGATATTGGAGTACACTTCGAACTCGATGCCGTTTGCTGCGAGCAAATCGGTTACTTTTGCGGTGACACCGAATTTGACCAGATCAGGGTCGGAACAGACAAGGGCTTTTTTGAAGCCTTTGGAAGCGACGATGCCAGGGATTTCGCCAATGGCGCCGTGACCGTGATAAGAAACTCCATTCAATACGAAACGGTTTACTGCCATGTAATATACCTCCTTGTGTTTTTTTATTTAGAATAGCATATATATCAAAAATGTGTCAAAAGTGTGTCAAAAAAGACAGTTCTTTGCGTCACCCTAACAACATGCTATAATTAATTTGATAAGTTAATGATTTCTAGTATATCGATAGATTAAAGTGATTTATTAAGACAAATGGAAATACGAAATATCGCAACATTTATAAAAGTTGTAGAGTACAACAACTTTACAAAGGCAGCAGAAAGCCTCGGCTATTCACAGGCAGCGGTAACCGCTCAGATCAAGTCTCTCGAAAAGGAGCTGGGGGTTCCTCTGTTTGATAGAATCGGCAGAGGAATCGTGATGACAGAAGAGGGGAGGACCTTCCTTCCTTATGCCCTTGACGTTCTGAATGCGGAGGAGGCGGCCAGAAACAGTGTGAGTCCCGCAGAAGAACTGTCTGGCTCCCTGCATATATGTTCTCCATCCTCCTTTGCTGCCGGACCGCTGCCGGAGATTCTCCGTCAGTATCATGATTGTCATCCCCAGGTAAACATTATCGTGAAAGTATCCGATTATCTGGAAGACAATCTGCTGAAACTGACACGTGGGGAAATCGATTTTTTGATTATATTGGACGAGCCGAACGCGTACCCGGAATTCAGGCTGTTTGCCGAGCGGTTTGAGCCAATTATATTTGTCACCCATCCGTCCAATCCCATATTAAAGAAAAAGTCACCCAAAATCACCGATATCATTGGGGAAGATTTTCTCGTTTGCGACCGGGAAATCGGGTATAGCGCTATTATGGAAAAGATGCTTTCAAAGGACGGAATAAAAATGACACCGATTATGGATATCGGTTCCGTCGAAGCCAACATCAGGATGCTGCTCGGTGGTTATGGAACGACATTCATTCCCGAGTACACCGTCAAGACCTATTTAGAAAAGGGAGAACTCGTTCAGATCAAATCAAAAGAATATAACGTAGAACTTCAATCGGGAATTCTCTGCAGTCCCACTCGCTGGATCAACCCTGCAATGCAGGAGTTCATTCGAATCGCTCAGGAACGGCAGCAGCTTGTATAAGGCGAATTAATAGAAGCTTTTGCGAATATCAGAAAGGAGCTGCCTTGTAGTCGGAATGGTTGTTTGGTTGATCGGATGCAAGGTGGTATAATTAGTAAAACACCGATGATTCATGGAGGTTGCTATGGGTAAAATTAGTAAATTCTGTACCTGCAAAGATTTGTCCTGTCCTTATCACCCGACGAATCACGACAAGGGATGCGCCCCTTGCGTGGCAGATAATCTAAAAGACCGGGAGATTCCAAGCTGTTATTTCAATCTATTGGATGAGAACTATGCCGGCGGCAGCTACAAGTTTGAAGATTTCGCAGGGCTGGTTCAGGAACGGGAACTGGTTGATTTGATGGCAAAGCGCAGGAGCATTCGCAAATACACGGAAGAGAGCATTCCGGAAGAAAAGCTGAAGCGGATTTTGCAGGCAGCACTCTTGGCACCGACCAGCCGGGGCAAGCGGCCCTGGGAGTTTTACGTCATCCAGGATCGTGAAATATTAGAGAAGTTGTCTAAGGCGAAGTGGCATGGGGCAAACCTGCTGGCAGGATGCAATACTGCCATTGCGGTTTTTGCAGATAGTGATTTGTCAGACGCCTGGATTGAGGATAGTTCCATCGCGCTGGCTTATATGGATCTGATGGCAGCGGATCAGGGTGTGGGCAGCTGCTGGGTGCAGATGCGCATGCGTAAAGACGAAGCCGGAGCAGATGCCGAGCAAAACGTGCGTGATATTCTGGGCGTAGAGCTGCCTTGGAGAATGGTTGGCATCATGGCCCTGGGTATGCCGGCGGAAGAAAAAGAGCCTTACTCCCTGGACGAGCTTCTGTGGGAGAAAGTGCATCGATAGAGGGTCACGGAGATGAGTGGTAAGAAACAATTCATGCGCCATGCAGATGCAAAGGCAGAAATCATGAACAACGGAATCACGAAGCGCATTCTGTCCTACGATGAGAGTTTGATGGTGGAGGAGCTGGTGTTTGAAGAAGGTGCTCAGTCAAAGACGCACACCCATACACCGGTGCAGATTCCGTACGTCAAAAGCGGCGTTTTCGAGTTTACAGCCGGTGACAAGACCTTTGTTCTGCAGGAGGGCGATACGGCTTATATGGGACCGGAGGAACCCCACTGCGTCAAATGCATCAAGGAAGGGACTCTGGTCGTGGCCTTTTCCCCGGTCCGGGAAGATTACCTCTAAAGGCGCTCTAGGACCAGTCGTCCTCATCGTCATAGGTTTTGTACGTTTCCCTCGATGGCCCATTGCTGCCGTTCGCCCGCGAGCCGGTGACCTCCGGCCGCTCTGATTTGCGACGGTTGGCATGGTCAATCAGCTTCTTCAGCGAAAGCGGCGTGGACAGCACGGCCAAAGAGATGATAATAAGCGCGGCTAGTTTATCCATGGGAACACTCCTGATAATCGTAAAATCCTTACGTTTATTGTAGTGGAAAATGGATGGGATGGCTAGTGTGGAGTTTTGAATAGATATGGATCAAGGCAAAACGGAAAAATTATATACTGGAATCGAGACGGCGTTTATAGACGGAAGTGTTGTTTCCGATCTTTATTGGCGTCCGCAATTTCTTTCCAACAATTATCAGGAGGGAAAGAAAGTATTATCAAGTGTTGAAGAAGAGTTGTTACATTGCGATCAATTCCAGATTAGTGTTGCCTTTATTACGTTGAGCGGAGTTGAACCGCTTCTGCAAACCTTTAAGGAACTGGAGAAAAAGGGCATTAAGGGGAGAATCCTGACAACGGACTATCTGAATTTTAGCCAACCGAAAGCTCTTGAGAAACTAAACGGTCTTGATAATATAGAGCTTCGCATGTATAAGACGGATGGCGAGAGAGAAGGCTTCCATACCAAAGGTTACATCTTCCAAAAGGAGGGAAGATATAACATCATTCTCGGCAGTTCCAATATGACAGCAAGTGCATTAACGATCAATAAAGAATGGAATGCACGTGTTATTTCGGCAGAGAAGGGCGAGTTTGCGCAGAATCTGCTTCGAGAGTTTGATTCCGTTTGGAATAGCGAAAAATCACTGCGATACGAGGACTACTCCGATCATTACAAGACAAAATACGAAGCCGTTCAGGAACAGCGTAAACGGGCTGCACAGGAAGGAATTCCGTCAATCGAACAGTACACCCTGGAACCAAATTCCATGCAGGTTGAGTTCATTCGCAATTTGCATGAACTTGTGGAAGAGGGAGAGAAAAAGGCCTTACTGATATCCGCAACGGGAACTGGCAAAACCTACGCGTCGGCATTTGCATTGCGTAATGAGGATCCTAAAAGAATTCTGTTTATCGTTCATCGTGAACAAATTGCCAGACAGGCGCTTGAAAGCTACCGGAAAGTTTTTGGTAGTGGAAACGACTTTGGAATTGTTTCTGGTTCACATAAAGACTTTGACAATCAATATGTTTTTGCCACCATGCAGATGATGGCAAAGCAGGAGTCTCTGGATCATTATGACCCGAAGGCTTTTGATGTAATTGTGATCGATGAGGTACATCGCGCGGGTGCGGATAGTTATCAGCGCATTATGTCACATTTCACCCCGAAGCTTTGGCTTGGAATGACCGCCAGCCCGGAGCGTACCGATGGATACGATATATATAGTTTGTTTGATCACAACATTGCCTATGAAATCAGACTGCAGCAGGCATTAGAAGAAGACCTTCTGTGCCCGTTCCATTATTTTGGAATTACGGAAGTCACCATCGATGGCGAGTTGCTCGGTGAAGATATGTCATTCAGCAATCTCACCAGTGATGAACGAGTGGACCATATTATTCGTGAAGCAGAATATTACGGCTATAGTGGTGACCGTGTACGAGGTCTTGTTTTTTGTAGCGGTAAAGAGGAAGCAAAGGAACTGTCATCTAAGTTTAATGCCCGTGGATATCGGACCGAGTTCATTTGTGGAGATGATTCTCAGGAAACAAGAGAAAAGTGCATCGAACGGTTGACAGGAAACAATACCGAAGATGCTTTGGACTATATTTTCACCATCGACATTTTTAATGAGGGCGTAGACATTCCGGAAATCAATCAGGTTATTATGCTTCGTTCCACCCAGAGCCCGATTATTTTTGTTCAGCAGTTAGGTCGTGGATTGCGTAAGGCAAAAGATAAGGAATTTGTTGTTGTACTCGATTTTATAGGAAATTACGAGAACAATTATATGATTCCGATCGCTCTCTCCGGGGACCGGTCCTACAACAAAGACAACATGAGAAAGTATGTTGCCGAGGGGACCAGAATCATTCCGGGCAGCTCTAGCATTCATTTTGACGAGATTGCCAGAAGCCAGATTTATGAATCCATTGATAATGCAAAGACAAATACCTTGAAGCTACTGCGAGATTCCTATCAGAATCTTAAATATAAATTGGGGCATATTCCAACAATTCATGATTTTGCCAAACATGGGAGCATAGATGTAATCAAATTCTTTGAAAAATGCGGCTCTTATCATAATTTCTTGAAGAAATATGAACCCGATTATACAGTCAAACTAAACAAAACCGAAGAGCAGATCATCGAATTCATATCGACCAAGCTCGCTACGGGGAAACGTATCCACGAACTGGAAATGTTGAATCTGATCACGCGAAGAAATGATCGCTTGTGGTTCTACTATAAAAAAATACTGAAGTCAGACTATGGTATTGAACTAACCAGTGAGGAAAAACAATCTTTGGTGTTGAATCTCACAAACCAGTTTGGAAAGGAAACAGAGCGAAAGAAATTCAACAAATGCGTTTTTGTGAATGAAATTGACCAGGAGTTGTTTGTTTCCGACGCCTTTAACCGTATGCTGGAGAAAAATGAGTCATTCTTTTATATGGTGACGGAACTTGTAAGCTTTGGGATCGAACGGTTCAAGAAGTTTTACTCCTCACGCTATAAAAACACGAATCTGGAACTATATCAAAAGTATACCTATGAGGATGTATGTCGTCTGTTGAACTGGAAAACCAACATGAATGCGCAGAACATCGGCGGATACTTTTATGATAAGGAAACGAGAACTCTGCCAGTATTCATAAACTATGAGAAGGATGACGACGCAATTGCGTATGAAGATAGATTTATTTCAAATACAGAACTAATCGCTTTGTCAAAGCATCCACGACGTGTAGATTCAACGGATGCAGACCATTTTTACAAGCGTACGGAAGCGGATAAAGACAACCGGATCTATCTCTTTGTGCGAAAGAATAAAGACGATCAGGAAGCAAAAGAGTTTTACTTCTTAGGAGAGGTACATGCGGTCGGTGAACCAAACCAAATCCGAATGACAACCCCGGAGGGGAAAACGGACAATGCTTTTGAAATAAATTACCACATGGATGTACCAGTCAGAGAAGACATATATAATTTTATTACCGGAGAGTAAAGGACTATATAACATGAGCCTGATTAACAAAGACTTCAAAAAGGATTGGCAAAACACTTCACAAGAAGATAAAAAACATGTTATAAAAATGATAATACTATTGGCTGCATTGACATTGGTTCCGGTAGCCTTCATTGCCTTTTCCATGGCAACGGGAGCCATGTGGATCAATGAGCCATAATGGGACATTGCGAAACGATAGGAGAATTCTAATAAAACTGTGAAAACGATATTCGAGATATTTAAAAATGATATCCGTGCAATCGTCAAGTTCATATTTGTTCTCATCATTGTGATTGCTTTGGGCACACTCCCATCACTGTACGCATGGATCAATATCTATGCGAACTGGGACCCGTATTCCGAAGCAAAAAATATTGAGGTTGCCTTAGCATCCAGAGATGCAGGGCTCACACTAAAAGACGGCACCCATGTAAACAGTGCTGACGAAGTAATTGCAGACGTAAAGGATGATAAAGACATTGCATATAAACCGCTTGATGACCCGAAGGAAGCAATCGAGGGTGTGAAATCAGGTCGGTTTTATGCTGCCATCATTTTTGAAGACGGCTTTACGTATGATATGCATCACTTCGAGGAAGCCATCGGTGATGAGGCGCCGAAAGTCACGTATTATACCAACATCAAGGCAAACCCTGTTGCTTCGAAAATCACGGATAACATTTCAGCAAACCTGCTTGCGGACATCAATTCCAAATATCTGCAGAGCACGTTGAAACAGTATTTCGGTGATGCAGGTGATGTTGCGGACGAAGTGGATTCGGATGAGGCCGTGGATACCGCACTGCAGCAGCTGATTGGAACCAGGGATGCGATCCACGACTACAATGTGTCAATCACCCAAATCATGTCTACCAGAGGGGACGTTTCAAAAGCCTTAAACAACGCCGAGAAGAAGCTAAAGAAGGGGAAACGGAGCGGCAGTAAAGACCTTGCAAGTGCAGAGAAGAAACTGGAGGAGGCAAAAGCCACCATCAGCGAAGTTTCAAATACAATCAACAGTGAAACCAGAGAACTGGAAACCGCCATCAACGAGCTGAAAGGCACCATTGATGACCTGCAGGGACCGGTGGATGAGCAGACCAAACAGCAGCTGATCGAGACGGCACTGGAACGGACGGACCGAGTTCTGACGATTTTGCAGGATCTACGGGCCATGCTTCCGGATAATCCGCAGACTACGGCGGGGCGTGTGGCAGCAGACGCCATGGACGTGATGATTTCCAATTCGGAGCACATCAAAAAACTTCTGACCAATGGACCGGCTTTGGCCGAAATCTCCTCGGATGCAGACACGCTGAAAAAGCTTTTGCAGGATGATTTGCGTCCAAGTCTGAAATTGATGCTTTCGGATATCGAAAAGGCACTGGAACGAACCGCTCCGATTCTGAACTCAGCCGGGGATGTGCTGGACGACATTACGCCGGTCATTAACGGTGCAGAGTCTACGGTAGACAGTCTGGATTCGACTTTAGGAGGCCTGCAGGGAACCCTGACCTCTCTGGAAACAAAATTGGACGATATTATCGAACAGGTACAAAACGCCAAGGACGATGAAAAGGCGGAAGTACTGGAGAACCTTCTCGGAAACGATGCGGCCCAGTACAGCGAGTTTTTCACAAATCTGGTGGAAGTAGAACCACAGCAACTCTATAAAGCGGTTTCTTACGGCGCGGCCATGACGCCATTCTATACCATCATTGCTCTGTGGGTTGGCGGTGTAATGCTAGTAACCGTAATGAACTGCAATGTGGACCGGAGGAAATACCCACGCATCAATGAAGCTCAGGGATTCTTTGGGCGGTATCTGATTTTCTTCCTGATTGGACAGATTCAGGCGGCCGTTGTCGTAGCAGGGGATATCTTCCTGCTGCATTGCAGCCCGGTGCACCCGTGGCTCATGTGGCTTTCGGCAGCAGTGACCAGTATGGTATTTGTCATTTTGATTTACGCACTGACCCTTGCCTTTGGAGACATTGGCCGGGCGGCGGTTGTCATAATCATGATGCTGCAGATTGCCGGGTCCAGTGGAACCTATCCGATTGAGATCCTGCCGGATATTTTTGATAAGATCTACCGATTCTTCCCATTCCCATATGCGATCAACGCCATGCGCGAAGCCATATGCGGACTCTATGGGCATGATTTCATAATCTACCTGGCACAACTGATGGTATTCTTCCTTGCCGCTGTTGCAATCGGACTGCTCATCAGGAAGCCATTTGTTGGCGTCAAGCAGTTCATGTATGACAAGATGAAAGAAACGGAGGTGATGTAATGAATCAAAATCAAAATGATCGTTACGAAGATCTCGTTTCTTATGTAGAACAAATGCGTGAAAAGAATAAAAAACGCATCAAAACCAGTGGCATCGTACTGATATTGCTCCCAATCGTTCTGGAGCTGATCCGGTTGTTGACCGACAGTGATAAAACCGTATTTCTGATTATTTGGATACTGTGTATGTTTGCAGTGGCTGTCTATCTGGTTAGTATAGAATATCTGAACCACGTTCTGGTTCAGAGGTTTGGCGTGGGTGATGAAGAGGACACCCTTGACGAAGATGACCCGGGGGAAGGAGGCAGCGAATGAGAAACATTCTGAACATCATCGTTCATGATTTTAAGCGCTTGACCTCCAGTGTTGTTGCATTGGTCATCCTCATGGGAATCGTTGTGGTACCATGTATCTTTGCATGGTTCAATATCCTGTCCAACTGGGATCCTTTCGAGCCGGAATCGACTGGTAAAATCCCGGTCGCGGTCGTATCAGAGGATAGTGGAACGGACATGCTGGGCCTGAATATCAATGTAGGTGAGAAATTCATCGATGCAGTCAACGGCAACGATATGATCAACTGGCAGATTCTCGAGGATAAAGACCAGGCCGTTAAAGGGGTTTACGCAGGTGATTATTATGCTGCGGTCGTCGTTCCGGAAGACTTCAGTGAAAACGTCATGAGCTTCGCTTCCGGCGAGATGCAGCACCCAAAGATCCAATTTTATGAAAACGAAAAGAAAAACGCCATCGCACCTAAAATTACCGGCAGGGTCCAGGAGGTTTTAGAAGAAGAAATCGACAAGGCGTTTGTGGATACCATAGGTCAGTACATTACGGAAGCTGCTTCGGCAGCCCAAAGTGCAGGAATCGATCCACAGGATGCCTTCAGCGATCTGAGCGATACGATGAATGAACTGAGCGCAGATCTGGGAAGCAGCGTGGCCATGGTACAAGCAGCCGCAGGGCTTTCTGATGCAGCAGGAGATCTTATGAATGCGTCAGACGATCTGATCAACAGTTCCGAGGATACGTTAGAGCTTGGGGAACAGCTGCTGGAATCTGCAGAGGGACGCATCCCTGAAAAGGCGGATACCACATCCGTCAGCAAGGTCATAGATGAAATCACGTCCGTGCTGGAAGCGGATCTGTCAAAGATCGACAGCGACCTTACGGCTGCCAGAAAGGACATGGGCAAGTACAACCAGTTCGTTGAGAATAAGCTGGAAACCTATCAGGGAACCGTCGAGAGGATGAAATCCTCGACGGACAAGATTGCGAAGAAATTAAAGGATATGGGATTGACCGGACTGTCATCCCGGTTCGCCAGAATATCCGACAAGCTGGATCATATACTCAGCCGGCTGAATGCCATGGAACAGGCCAACGCATCCAATTGGGCCGTGATGCAGGGCCTCATGGATGAGATTTTGGACGATACAGAGTTTGCGCAAGACTCCATCGTCACAATCCGGGCTGACGTAAACGATGATCTGGACAAAAAATTGAATCAGGCAATTGCGGACGCCAGAAGCTCCATTTCCAAGACGCGGGATTCTTTATCCGGAATCTACAGCGATATGGATTTGCTTGGGAATGCTTTGGATAAGTCCGAAAAATCTCTAAAATCACTGAACGGCGGAATCGATGGGACCATTGTGACGCTGGTATCCCTGCAGAATGGCTCCCGGAATCTGGCGGAACTCTTTGATCATTTCGCAGGCAGCGATTTACTCAAAGATGTCAATCATCTGATGACAAACGATGCAGCGGTCATTGCGGAGAATATGGCTGCACCGATCAAAATGAAAACAAAGGAAATCTATCCGATCGAAAACTTCGGCTCCGTTATGGCGCCATTCTATACGGTTATTGCACAGTGGATCGGAGCATTGTTCGCGGCCGTTATGATTCGGGTACACGTAAAACGCAGAGATGACCTGCAAAAGCTGACGCTGCGACAGGCCTTTTTCGGGCGATACCGTCTGTTCCTGATGATTGGACTGGCACAGGCATTGCTGGTTTCCCTGGGCAATCTGCTGTATGTGGGCATGCAGTGTCTGCATCCGCTGTTGTATATACTGGCGGCCTGCGTCAACAGCATTGTATTTACCTTGATTATTTATTCCCTTGTTTTCGCCCTGGAAAATATCGGATTGGCAGTCAGTGTCATTGTCATGATCCTGCAGGTGGCAGGCGGCGGCGGATCCTTCCCGGTAGAGGTGCTCCCACCGGTATTCCGGGTGATGCATCCGTTCATGCCGTTTAGATATGCCATGGATGCTATGAGAGAATGCATCGGCGGAATGTATGGACACACCTATATTGCTTGCCTGGGAATCCTGATTCTGTTCGGGATCGCAGCCATAGCCTTTGGATTGCTTTTGCATAAGCCTATGCGGGGCATCATTGAGAAAGTAGAAGAAAGCAAACGGGAAAGTGACGTCATGCTATAAATGTGTCAATAGGGACGGTTCTTTTTGACACATCTGGAAAATGGAACAATGAATAAGACTGGAACAATCAACAAAACCGGGTTTGGATTTCTTCGCCTGCCGGAGGACAAAGAAGCGGGCGCCCTTCGCTGGGACGCCATCGACCAAATGGTGGACGCCTATCTGGCGGCTGGAGGAATCTGGTTCGATACCTGTTATACGTACATGGATGGTCTGAGCGAGGAGGCGATCCGCCGCTGCGTGGTGAATCGGAAGGGGCACAATCAATATAAGCTGATCGAGAAGCTGCCAGGCTATTTATGCCATTCCTATGAGGACTGCGCCCGTTATTTTCAGGAAGAACAAAAGCGCTGCGGCACGGACTTCTTCGATGTGTTCATGCTTCACTGGCTGAACCAGGAGAATTATGAGATTGCGGAGCAATACGATGAGTTTCGGTTCCTGCGTGAAATCAAAGAGGCAGGGCTTGCCGAACGAATCGGGTTTTCCTATCATGACAGCGCGGATTTGCTGGACACGATCCTCCAGCGGCATCCGGAAATCGACGTCGTGCTTTTGCAAATCAATTATGCCGACTGGGAATCTGCGGGCATCGAGTCGCGAAAATGTTACGAAACAGTTATCAAACATGGCAAAAGTGTTTTTGTTATGGAACCGGTCAAAGGCGGGACTCTGGCGGAACTTCCTCCGAAATCGGAGGAATTGCTGCGGTCAATCCATCCTGACTGGTCGGCTGTCGACTGGGCATTGCGTTTCGTGCAGTCTCTTCCAGGCGTGGAGCTTGTCTTAAGCGGGATGAACCGTATGGAGCAGATCGAGCAGAATCTGACGCCGTTCAATGCTCTTGAGGCGAAAGAGATAGATGCACTTGCCGCAGTCAGCATGGAGTTACATAGCGGCACCAGCATCCCATGCACCGGATGCCGATACTGCGTTGACTACTGCCCGGAAAACATCGCCATCCCGGATTACTTCCGTCTGTACAACGAGCTGCAGAAGTGGCCCGAAGAAGACTGGAAAATTCGTCCGGTATACAAACAATTTACCGCGCACAACGCGAAACCAACCGCATGTATTGCTTGCAAAAGCTGTGAGACTCACTGTCCACAGCACATAAAGATATCTGATTACATCCGTAAAGTTGAGGAGACATTCCGCTGCGATCATTAGACCGCGTTTTCCCGAACTGGTGTTGTTTTTCTTAATTATCTAAAAATACTTCAAACAAAGCTTTTCATGGAAGAGATCTTCCACCACAAGTATGACGAATAGTCGACAAATACGATGAATAATCGGATCTGAACAAACAATGAACACGCAAAAGCAAAGAGCCGGGCCCGTATCGTTGTGATACCGGACCCGGTTCCTTTTGTTATAAATACTCTATGTGGCGTTTCTTACAACGGTTATACAGCCTCAGCAAACTGCGGTGTGTTTACGACAGGATCCTTTGGCACATATTTTACCAGTACGAAGGCCGGAATCATCAGAAGTGCCAGGATCATGAAGACATTGAACATGGCGGATGACTGTTCAAAGCAAACAGCAATCATTTCCATAATAAACATAGCGAGAAAACATCCGATCTGCAGTACAACTTTCTTATTCATCTTTATATCCTCCTTATTTCTTTATCTTTGTTGGTTTATCCTTTTTGCATCTTCAAGATAACACGGCCCTATAGATTTGTCTAACTAATGGTTTTTATTGTATCGATAGATTTTTGTAATCGATAAAAAGGAAAACCCATAGCCAAACAGGTTATTTTTGGTATAATCATGTCGTGTAAGAAAATTGAAAAGAATCAACAGGAGATAGTATGATAGGAACCCTTGTAAATACTGGTACCATTATTGCGGGCAGTCTCATCGGAGGGCTGTTTCGAAAGATTATGAGCGAACGTGTCAATCACGCGCTCTTCATTGCCATGGGTCTGGCGGCTTTTGGACTAGGCATCAACACCGTTGTGCAGAACATGCCGAACAGCACATTTCCGGTTTTGTTCATCATCAGTCTGGCGCTAGGCGGAGCTATAGGAACCCTTTTAGATCTGGACGGACGCGTATCCCGCATCACGTCGAAGCGTTCGGACGGCGGTAAACTAGGGGAGGGCATCGTGACCGGAAGCCTTTTGTTCTGCGTGGGGACACTGTCCATACTGGGACCGGTGCAAAGCGCTTTGTACCAGGACCACACCTTTCTGTTTACAAACGCGACCCTGGATCTGGTGACGGCCATGGTGCTGGCGTCAACCTACGGCGTTGGCATGGTGCTGTCTTCCATCATCTTGTTCTGCTGGCAGGGGAGCATCTACGGATTGACCCTTCTGGTCGGCAACTTCATTACGGATACGATGATGTGCGAACTAGGAATCGTCGGAGGATTTTTGATTGCCATGTCCGGGCTGGGAATTCTCGAGATCAAAGACTGTAAAACTTTGAATTTCATACCGTCATTGTTCATTCCACCAATATGGTGTCTAATCTACGCACAATTTTAAATCAATAAAAATCTCCTTTTCGGTAACATGTTTAGCAGAAGCGATAGCTGGGCGAGAGTAACGTATCATAGAGCGAAATTAAAGATCAAGGAGGAGTTGGAGGATGAGCGTTAAGTGTGAAGTGATTAGAGACCTTCTGCCTCTTTATGCAGACGGAGTTGTAAGCGATGAAAGCCGCATACTGATTGAAGAACATTTGAAAGATTGTGCGGGATGCAGAGAATATCTGGGGCTTTTGCAGGAAGACGTTCCGGATGTCGATGAGGTGGGGTTTGCGAACGAAGCCGCAGTACTGAAAAAAATCAAAGGCAGAATAATCCGGAACCGCATACTGATCGTTTTGATTACCCTTGCTTTTGCAGTCATAGCAGGAGTCGTTCTGCATTCGATGCACCTGACCGAATACAACGGCTCCCTGGAGGAAAATCTTTCTTACAAAGTCCCGGCAGGGTACGTACTGCAGGAACCGTCCGGGGATTCCAATGTGGAGCGAGTCGACTACACACGGGATACCGCGAAGTCGGCAGAACGAATCACCCTTTATTACGATGGCTTGTATTCTTCGGCGGCAAGAGAGTTTTCAGCTGATGAAACCGTCAGACTGGATGACGCTACAGAAGTTCAGGTCTGTCGCTATGATTGGGATAACAGCTACGACAATCAGTTGAACTTCCTGATTTTGCACGAAAACGAAGCGTATACCATCGAGTATCAGTGTCAGGAAAAGGGAAAGAAGAATTATTATGACTCCTGCCGAGAGGAACAGCAAGAGGCAATCATGGCCTTCATCGAGACCATGGATTTTCATAGGCCTGACGGATCTGACATGAATGCGATCCAGAGTTTGTACCGTAATTTTGGCGTTGGCGGACTCATTGTATTGGTACTGGCGATTCTGTTCTTCGTCGGGGTACCGATCGCCATCGCAATCGCCGGATTTCCGGGGTCCAAAAGCAAAGACGATGACTTAGAGAATGTCATTAGCAGCCGGGATCTGCACGATTCTATGAACCGGGAGAGAGCGTCCAAAGGAGAACCCTCGTTGCCTTCCATCAACACCGTGCAGGGCGTCAGTTCTAACAATCTGGCCCGCAGAGACCATTCATGGAGCAGCGTTCCGGATTTCTTTGTGAAACTGTTCCGCAGAAAATAGAGTTCGCAACTTTTTTTTCACGATTTATAAGACCGACTTTGTTACGATGTAAATGCAGAAAGGCACAGACAGCAACCAATCAGTCTGATCCGATAATCAGTTTTGGAGACTGTGCCTTGCAGCAAGATCTCCTCGTTCAATAGGTAGGACGTCGGTCTGTTAAACCGTTGATGTGAGTTCGACCCTCACGGAGATCGCCAAAAACAAATCATGGTGCGCAGAAGAATCTGTGCACCATTTTTTTGTCCCCTTTTGTCGCTTCCTTTTTTGTCGCATATAGTATAATAAAGATAACTGTTATGAAATGATCGACGCGTCCGAATCACGGAGAAGATGATTTTTAGCCTACGAGGATGATTGGAGACATGAGTAAAGGAACTACGACATTAAAAACAGAACGGTTGCTGCTGCGGCGGCACAAAATAGAAGACGCGAAGGTTTTGCATGAACACTTCGGGCTGGATCCGGTTATGTTCAGGTATTCCGGCTGGAATCCCTACGCGACGAAGGAGGCAGCAGAGGGTATGGTGCGTCAGTTTATAGCCAGCTATCAGGACGAGCATTTCTACGGCTGGGCCATCGAATACGAAGACCGGCTGATTGGTACCATCGGTGCCTATGATTACGATTCGGCCGCGTCCCGCATTGAAGTCGGCTGCAGCATTGAAGCGGCCAGTTGGGGCAAAGGCTTCGGAAGCGAAGCCGTCCGGGCGGTGCTGGAATATCTGACGGAGCAGGAGGGCATCCGATGTGTGATGGCCTGGTGTGCCGCCGAGAATATCGGCTCCAGCAAAATCATGGAGAGAGCAGGAATGCGCCGGACGAGCGTCGAAGAAAATGCGATCGAAGTGGATGGCAAGAAGTACGATAAGTGGAATTACGAATACGCTTAAGATATATCCAATTGTAAAAAAAAGTGAGAATGCTATACTATTTTCAAGGAGACGAAGTAGATGCAAGACAACCATTTAAGAATACAATCCTTTGAAAAAAAGCTCATTTTAGTCGTTGACGATGAGATTATCAACCGGGAAATGCTCGGCGCAACATTATCAGAAGATTATTCTGTGATTTTTGCCAGCGATGGAAAGGAAGCCCTGGATCAAATCCAGCGGCATGCCGAAGATTTGTCGCTGATTTTGTTAGACTTGCTGATGCCGGTGGTATCAGGCATGGTGGTACTCAGAAAGATTCGGGAAACAGCGGAATGGTCGGAGATACCGGTCATTGTCATGACATCGGATCATGAGTCAGAGGTAGCCAGTCTGGAATTGGGCGCTGCGGATTTTATTTCCAAGCCATATCCGCAGTCCAGCATTATGCTTGCCAGAATCCGGCGCGTCATTGAGTTATCAGAAGATCGTCAGATCATTCATTCCACAGAACGAGATTCATTGACCGGTCTATACAATAAGGATTTCTTTTACAGTTACGCCAGTGCTTTTGATCAGCACCACAAGAAGGAATCCATGGATGCCATCGTGGTGGACATCAACCACTTCCATATGGTGAATGAGCGGTACGGCAGACAGCATGCCGACCAGATCCTGCAGAGGATCGGAAGTAACCTGCGGAATATGGTTCAGAATACAGGCGGTATCGTATGCAGACGCGAGGCGGACACATTCCTGATTTATTGTCCCCATCGCTCGGATTACTCCAATGTTCTGGAGATTGCTTCCAGAGGATTATCGGACGATGAATCGCCAATCAGCAAGGTCTATCTCCGGTTAGGCGTCTATCCGGATGTGGAAAAGACCATGACGATCGAGCAGCGGTTTGATCGCGCAAAAGCAGCGGCCGATAAAGTACGGGGCGACTACACGCGGAACATAGGTGTCTACGATGTGATGCTGCACGAAGCCGAACTGTTTGCAGAACAGTTAGATGCTGGTTTTGATGAAGCCATTGACCAAAAACAATTCAAGGTCTTTTATCAACCTAAATACGATGTGCGTTCGGACAGGCCGATATTGACAAGCGCAGAGGCGTTGATCCGGTGGCAGCATCCGCAACTTGGCCTTTTGAGTCCGGGCGTGTTTATTCCTTTGTTTGAAAAGAACGGAATGATCAGCAGATTGGATCATTATGTCTGGGAAGAGGCGGCCGCGCAAATCAAAGAATGGAAGGATACCTACGGCTTGACGATTCCTGTATCCGTAAATGTTTCCCGGGTTGATATGTCCGATTCGGGAATCGTGGATTGCTTTGAAACACTTTTGAAGAAGTACGATCTGAATCCGGAAAGTTTGATTCTTGAAATAACGGAATCGGCCTATTCAGAGGAAGAAGCCTTTATTATTTCCATTGTAGATTCACTTAGAAATCTGGGCATGCGCGTTGAGATGGATGACTTCGGAACAGGGTATTCATCCTTAAGCATGATTTCCAAACTGCCGATTGACGCCTTAAAAATGGATATGACCTTCGTTCGAAATGCCTTTTCCGCAAATGGAGACATGCGCATGATCGAACTGATCATCGATATTGCAAAATATCTGGATGTTCCGGTCATCGCAGAAGGCGTTGAAACGGAAGAGCAGATGAGTGTCTTAAAGGCAATGGGATGTGAAATCATCCAGGGGTACTATTTTTCCAAACCCGTTGCACCGCCGGAATTCAACAAGTTCATTGAAGAAAAACAGGCAATGCTCGAGGAAATGGAAGGGACTCCGGAGCATGCACCCGAAAAGCTGCAGATTCACGCAAATGCCGTCGATATCAAGGAACTGGATTTTGCTCAAGTCGCCCAGGCTCTCTTTCAGAATTACTTTGCCGCATATTACATTAATATCAAAACCGGAGCCTATATCGAGTACAGCTTGCGGGGAGATGAATACGAATTGTTCCCGGTCTTCAGAGGACGCGACTTCTTTGAGGATTGTACCAGATTGATTCCGGAACGGGTTCTTCCGTCTGATCGCAATCGCGTGCTGGAAGCCTTTGAAAAAAGGAATCTTCTTCGCGTACTCCGCAGCAATCAGAAATCTTCCATCAACTACCAGGTTCTTGTGGGAAATCGCCCAGCCAATGTAAATGCAAAGGCAACAAGACTAAAGGACGATGAGGATCATATTCTGCTGGGACTGAGCAACATTGACGAGAAAATCAAACAGGAAAAAGCTTACCAGGAAGTCCTTGAACAAAATGTAACCTATGCCAGCTTAGCGTTGGCTCTGGCTGCAGATTACTTTAGCATTTATTACGTTGATACGGAAACGGATCGATTTTTTGAATTCACTGCACATGATGCCTTTGAAGATCTGGGAATCGAAAAAGAAGGGGAAGACTTCTTTAATTTAAGCAGGAAGAACATTCAGCAGGTCATGTATCCGGAGGATCAGAAAAACTTCCTCGAAGTATTTACCAAAGAAAACATTCTCGAGCAGATTCGCGAACGGGGAGCTTTTACGGTCACCTATCGCCTCATGATCCAAGGCGTTCCGACCTATGTAAACTTAAAAGCGACGGCAATGAGCGAGAGTGATACAGGACACATTGTAATCGGAGTGAACAATATCCATTCGCAGATCAAGCGGCAGGAAGATTACGAAGAAGCCCAGCGGCAAAGCGTCACTTTTTCCCGTATTGCAGAAGCCCTTTCCAAGGACTACTACAGCATCTACATGGTCAATATGCAGACCGAAGAATATGTGGAATACAGTTCCAATGCGGAATACAAAGAACTGCAGATAGAACAGAGCGGTACGAATTTCTTTGCCGAGTGTCGCAGGAATGTCATTCGGCTCGTTCATCCGGACGATTTGAAGAAGGCATTGCCGGTTTGGGAAAAGGAGCGACTGATCCAAGAGCTGAAAGGAGGAGCTTCCTTCTCCGTGACCTATCGACTGATGTTCGACAATGTGGGGGTATACATTAACTCCAAAGTCATTCGGATGACCGGTGATCAAGAAGGCTATATTCTGATCGGGATCAGCAATGTGGATGCACAGATCAAACGAGAGCAGGAATACGAGAAAAATCTCAAAAACGCCAGAACGGCTGCCATGCGAGATGGACTGACGGGAGTAAAAAGCAAACATGCATTTACGGAAGCCGAGCAGAAAATCAACGAAGCCATTGCAGCGGATCAACAGCAACCATTTGCCATTGCCATATGTGATGTGAACGGATTAAAACAAATCAATGATACACTGGGGCACAAAGCCGGCGACCAGCATATCAAAAAAGCTTGCTCCATCATCTGCACCCAGTTTAAGCATAGCCCGGTATTCCGCATCGGTGGAGATGAGTTCGTAGCGATCCTGCAGGGATCCGATTATGAGAAACGAGAGACTCTGGTGGACCAGTTTGTTCAGCAGAACAAAGGGCAGTCGGGACAGGATTCTGTTGTGATTGCCTGCGGGATGGCAAACTGGCGAAAGGAAACCGGAGAAACCATAGAATCCGTATTTCAGCGTGCTGATGAACGGATGTATGCCAATAAAACAGCCTTAAAAACCATTTGAGATATTGAAAAGCGGGTTGATAACAGGAGGAGAAACACATGAAAACGAAAAAAGAGTATTCGGAACGAAAACTTATCAAAGCCCTGAAAAACAACATGGAAAAGGCAAAGAATTATCTTAACGATGATGAGAAAATGGAAAAACTCTTTCGGGATTTTGAGGAAAAGCTTGCCCTGATTCCAAAGGTCGGAACGAGAGCCAGCGACATAGCCGTCATGTGCTCCATGATTCGGGCATATATTAAGAAGCAGTACACCGAAGTGCAGGTCAGCACGATTCTCCTCGCCGTTGCCGCGCTGATCTATGTCGTCAACCCGATGGATCTCATTCCAGACTATGTTCCTGGTGTGGGATTGATTGATGATGCGGCGGCGATCGGGCTGGTTCTGCAGATGATTCATATGGATCTGAACAAGTATAAGAAGTGGCAGGAAGAAAACGGAAAGAGATAAGACGAGAAAGGGGCATGTATGAACGATATCATCCGCAGCCGGCTGATTTCCGGCAATAGGAAATACATGGGCAGCGTGGATCAGGAAAAACTGATACACACCGCGGAGTGTGGACAGCATCCCTATGCCATCATAGTATGCTGTTCGGATGCCCGCGTCATACCGGAGCAGATTTTTGATGCTTCCATCGGAGATCTGTTTGTGATTCGTGTTGCGGGAAACGTTCTTGACCGGCACCAGCTGGGGAGCATCGAATATGCGGCAGGACATCTGGGATGTGACCGCATTATCATTCTCGGCCATACGGGATGCGGTGCGGTCGCGGCGGCCTTAAGCGGCGGCGGGGATGGATTCATCAAATACATCACCGACGATATTCTGATTGCCGTAGGGGAAGAACGCGATCCGGACAAAGCCTGCTGTCTGAATGTTGCCCACGCTGTGCAGCGGCTCAAGACAGAGTTTAACGAACATCCAGAAATCGGTCATGTGACCATCGAAGGCGCCATCTATGATATCAAAAACGGTTCCGTTCAGTGGTTGGAAGATTGAACGGCCGATGGAAAGGAGTAAGCAGTTATGAGATATAGGATTAGAATGATCGCAATCGTTGCCTTGGCCATCGCCACAGCTTTTGCAATGACTTCCTGCGGGAAAAGCGAATTAAAATGCGAGGCCAATGATGCGAAAAATGTAGTGATCACAGCAGAAAATGCGGATACGGATCAGTCTGTATCGACTAGCGGTTTCGAGGTATCGGAAGGGGAATCCATTGTCCTGGAACCAGCCTTGGAACAGGGAACGATGGAAATCGCATTGATTCTCGCTGAAGGGGAAGAATCCGCGGAAGAATTGCCGGATACGGATGTTCCTCCGACCTACCAGTTTACGGCCATCGGTGTGGAGCCACAAAGCTTTAAGGCGGAGGTGAGCGGTACGTTCCATGTTCAGGTAACGGTTTCCGAAACGGCCACCGGATCGGTGGTGCTGCGAACTGAGAGTGAAAACGGTCCGGAACAGTGGAAGGAAGCGGACTCCCTCGAAGCAGCAGCAAAAGCCGCAGGAGTCGAATCCTTTACCGTTGAGGCAGACGGAACCAGTCTTGGGGAAGTTACCAACTCTGATTTTCATTATATGGAAGGTGTGGCAGAGGGCCACTATGGAGTCGCCGCAGTGGATCTCTACGTGCACAAAGGCCTTGCGAGTATCGATGAAGGGGATATTTCCTTTGACTCAGAAACGTACCAACATGAATGGACAGAGAATATCAAAGGTCTGGAAGTAACGTGCTTCGGGAACCGTGAGGGAGAAGCGACGAAGACCATATGGACATCCGGAGATTACGCCTTTTCGATTTGCGCCTATGGGGCAGGCGGAGACGATGATTTCGGACTCCGGGCAGACGATCTCAGCAGTTTGATTAACAGTATTCAGCCGGAATGATGATAATAGTACTGATCTACATTATGATATATGCCGGGAGCGCACTGATGGGGTACAACATCTATCGCTATGTGCGCTTTGCACAGACCGTCCGCAAACAGGGAAACTGGAGCGCAGAACGACGGATATTTAATATACCCATTGTTCTTTTGATTCTGTTCCTGATCGGATATCTGGTAATCGGGATTTTGGGACATCCCGATATTGTCATGGCGGGAATCCTCTTTGGCGGAAGTATTTTCGTGTTCGTCATGTTGCTTTTGATGCAACGGACCGTTGCAAAAATTCAGGAAAACGAACGCCTTGAAGCAAAACTTGCCGCTGCCGAAAGGGCAAGCCGGTCCAAGACCTTTTTCCTCTCGAATATGTCACACGACATCCGAACGCCGCTGAATGCCATTATCGGGTATACGACCCTGGCCAATCGAGAGGGCGTGACCTTAGAAGAAAAAAACGGGTATATCAATAAGATTGAAAAGGCGGGAAACCAACTTCTGGATATTGTGAACGATGTTTTGGAAATGAGCCGCATCGAAAGCGGTAAAATGGAACTGGAACCGGTTCGCATTAATCTTTGCGCCTGTGTCGAGGAAGCCGGCGATCTGGTCAAGGCACAGCTGGCGGAGAAGCATATCCAATTCACGTCATCCTGCGAAGTGGAGCACGAATGGGTGTTGTGCGATCAGCACTTGCTGAACCGCGCACTGATGAACCTGCTCTGCAATGCGGGGAAGTTTACCGAAGAATACGGCAGCGTTTCCCTGTATTTGACGGAAGAAAACGCCGGCGATGGGAGGCCTGCGGCAGATCCTGATCAGGGGCATTATGTGCTTCGTGTCGTTGATACGGGTATCGGTATGAGCCCTGAATTTGTGGAGAATCTGTTTACGCCTTTTGAACGGGAACGCACCTCTACGGTCAGCAAAATCCAGGGAACCGGTTTGGGAATGGCCATTACAAAGAACATCATCGATTTGATGGACGGTACCATAGATGTTACAACGGAACAAGGGAAGGGAACGACCTTTACCATTTCCATATCCCTGCCAATTGAGGAACCGGAAGAAGAACAAGCAAAAGCACAGGACGAAATCCGTTTTGATGGCAGGCGGCTGCTGCTGGCAGAAGACAATGTGATCAATCTGGAGATCGCAAGCATGCTGCTGACCCAGGCAGGTTTCACGGTGGAGCATGCGGAGAATGGCCGGAAGGCTGTGGACATGGTCGCCACATCGGAAGCAGGGTATTATGATTTGATTCTTATGGACATCCAGATGCCGATCATGGATGGCTATGAGGCAACGAAAAAAATCCGGTCGCTGGAGGATGCAGAGCTTGCAGGCATCCCGATTATCGCCATGACCGCCAACGCATTTCAGGATGATGTGGCGGCCGCACAAGAAGCGGGGATGCAGGGCCATATCGCGAAGCCTTTGGATGTGCAAAAGATGATACAAACCATACAAGAAGTGATAGACAAAAATTGATTTGCATATGAAATGAGTGTAGTGAAAGGAGTTTGAGATGGACAAGAAATCGATCAAGTATGTAATTGGAGTTGAATGTGACAAATCTAGACAGAGATGCTCTGGATTCGCGTGTTCCAACGCATTCTTTGAAAAGAATGACGCTTTTTCCGGATATGGGGACGATACGAAATTCCTGACCATGACTTGTGGCGGATGCTGCGGGACTTCTCTGGCGGGTTATCTGGAGCACTTCGGGAAAAAGTTGCACGTCAAGACGGATATAAAAAAAACAGAAGTTGCCGTTCACCTTGCATCCTGCATCGTAACAGAAAACCGGCATCATGACCGCTGTCCATATGTGGATTATATGAAGGACATCATTCGCAAAAACGGCTTCGAAAACATTATCGAGGGCACATTTGAAAGTCAGGTAACCCACGAGCTGCGGGATAAGGGCGTTTACAAAAATTACGAGGAAGTTGTTTTTAACAAATAGTGGACAAAAACACGAAGAAAGGAATAAAACGTGCAAAAGAAAATTGTAGCAGTGAATGCAGGTCCGAGGAGAGGCTGGAATACGGACACATTAATTATGGAAGCAGCCAAAGGAGCAGAATCCGCAGGTGCAGCGATTCAGAAATTTGATCTGTTCCGTCTGGACCGATATACCGGGTGCATCTCCTGTTTTGGGTGTAAAAAAGAGAGATTCAAAGGCCATTGCATCAGCAGAGATGGCCTGACCCAGGTCCTTGACGCCATTCGGGAGGCAGACGGACTGATTATCGGGTCACCGAATTATCTCAGTGAATTGTCTGCGTCTTTCCGGGCATTGTATGAACGGTTGATTTTCCAGTACCTGACCTATAATCTGGAGACACCAAGCTGCAATGATCATCCGATTCCGGTACTCCTGATCATGACCAGTAACGCGCCGGATGAGACGTATCAGAAGATGCTGAAACGGTATCAGATCTCGCTGAACCGTTTCGTTGGACCTACGGAAGTCTTTGTCTGTGGAGATACGCGTCAGCTAAAGGATTATAGCAAAACCGACTGGACATGGAACATGTTCGATACAGAAGCAAAGCAAAAGCGCCATGAAACGGTTTTTCCGGAAAAATGTACTGAAATATATGAATTGGCAAGGAGAATGTTTGAGTGAAACCATTAATATCAATCATCTGTGTTAACTTTATTTGGGGTTTCGATTTTATTGCAATTGAATACATGATGGACTACATGTCGCCTGCAGTTTTCACGCTGGTCAGACTTCTGATCGGCGTGGTAATTCTGGGCGCATGTGTACTTATTTTTAAGGGTGGTCTGCACATCCGCAGAGAAGACATGCTGAGGGTATTCGCCTCCGGGGCAATCGGTATGGGTATTTATTTCACCATTGAAAACCTTGGAACCGGATTGACATCTGCTTCTTTTTCATCCCTGATTATGGCAACGGTTCCTGTGTTTGGGATGTTTGGAGACCGCATATTCTACGGGAATAAAATTACACCGCTCAAAGTGATCTGCATCATTGCATCCATTGTGGGCGTATTCCTGCTCGTTTCTGGAGAGCCCATGGGAATCAGCGTTCTAGGCGTGATTGCCATGTTCGGAGCGGCGATTTTGTGGACCGGTTATTTGGTTTTGGTAAAACCGCTCTACGACAAGTACGATCTGCTTACTCTGATGACAGGGCTGTTTCTCTCGGGAACCATCGTTCAGATTCCAATTGTAGCCGTGAGTCAGGCCATTACCCATACACCGGTCGTATTGACTTCGACAGGAATCATCATAACGATTCTTACCGCTATCGTATGCATCATCATCGGGGAATTCGGATATGTCTACGCCGTCGGCCAATTGTCTACAACGCTGGTTGCAGCTTTTGAAAATGTACTGCCTGTTACTGCCGTCATTTTCTCCATATTTATCTTCGGAAAGATTCTGACGCCGGTGCAAATTCTCGGCGGCATCATCATACTGCTGGCAGTCACCGCCATCGCATTTATAGAACGAAGACAATAAACGTGTTGCTTGCTATGCACAAGCACTCACGGAGCCCTCTTTGGAGGGCTTTTTTTCTTGGTGGGGCGTGCGGGGCGGCTTTGTGCTTGTCCTCGTCGCAAGTGGTCCGCTGCTCCTGCGGAATGCACGCAGCCGCCCCGCACGCCCCACAGAGCAATCAAAAAGCCGCTCCATGAATGCTCATGAAACGGCCTAGCGTTTTCAAGCCTTTAGAAGGTTTCCCTTACGACTTCCCATTAAAGATTGAAGTCTGCAGATGCTTTTTCGTGTTCTGACATAAGGCTGTTAACGATGTTTCTGTTGTTCTGAGAATCGCTTTCTTCGGATCTCATTCTCATATCAGCAACGGATCTTAAAGTTTTGCTATCTGCTCCTGCTACGGCTGACATTGCTCTTCTGCATGCTTTCATCATTTCGTTATTGTTTCTCATGATAATACCTCCTTTATTTTTTATCCATGATTGAATTTAATGTTTCTTTATTCTTGCAATTGAATTATAATATGGATTGTCCAAAAAGAAAAACGGTGATTGCTTATAGGTAACCATAAGAAAACTTATCACCAAAACGAGAACGACAAACGAAGAAAACGACAAGAAGGAGATTGTAACGTGGAGCAGATCAATGCAGAAGTGTTTGTAACGGTGGCCAGTATGGGAAGCTACCGGAAGGCGGCGGATGAACTGGGGTATACCCAGGCAGGAATCAGCTACATCATCAATGCAATGGAAGAAAAATGCGGGTTCAAGCTTTTTGAAAGAGAGTATGGAGGCGTCAGACTGACCGCCGAAGGGGAGGAGCTATTGCCCGTTATGAAACGGCTCTTTCACACGGAAAAAGACGTGGATGCAAAGATCAACGACATACGGGGATTGGAAACAGGGCATATCAGACTGATTTCATTCAATACGGCAATCGTCTGTTTGCTGCCGGATGTTCTCATGGAGTTCCGGGAGCAATATCCCAATATTGACATCGAGGTGTTGGCCTGCGACAATCCGAAAAAGGCTGTCTCCATGATCAGCAATGGTGACGCAGATTGTGCCTTTATTGCATTGGCAGAAGCAGACGGTATCGAAATGATCAAGCTGCGTGAAGAACCGGACGTTGTCGTTGTATCAGAAAACCATCCTCTGGCGAACAAAAAGGAATGCAGGTTTTCGGACCTGGAACAATATCCATTCATCGGCAATCCGGAAGAGGAAGACCCTTATGTCTATGATATGGCACGCAAGCTAGGCATCAAATTCAATCAGATTATGACGACAAACAATGACTATGGCAGCTTTTCCATGATCAGCAAAAACCTGGGATTCGGAATTTATCCGAAGATCATGGCGGAGAAGTGCACCTTCCCCGTAGTGGGCGTGCCAATTAAGAAGGGCTACAAAACACCTTTTTCCATCGGCATCCGATCTTACAAAAGCATTTCTCTCGCTGCGAAGAAGTTTGTGGATTATGCCGTACAAAAGCTGCAGCAATAACCAAAAAACTCTTGACACTTTGCTGTCATATGGAAACAATAGTAATACCGATGTTGAGCATTACGAATAAATATATAAATTGAAAGGAGAACAAAATGACGACCGTATATGATTTTACTGTAAAAGACAGATCAGGACAGGACGTTAGCCTCGCAGATTATAAAGGTAAAGTCCTCCTGATTGTGAATACAGCAACTGGGTGCGGATTCACACCGCACTATGATCCCCTGGAAGCAATGTACAAGGAGCTAAAGGACCAGGGATTCGAAATCCTGGATTTTCCATGCAATCAGTTCGCCAACCAGGCACCGGGATCTGACGATGAGATCCACGAGTTCTGCACACTGAAATTTGGAACCGAGTTTCCGCAGTTTGCGAAAATCGACGTCAATGGAGAAACAGCGGATCCGCTCTTTGCCTTCCTTGCCGGAGAAAAGCCATTTGAAGGATTTGGAAAAGGCCTGAAAAACAAGGCGTTAAATAAGTTTGCAGACGCAAACAACAAAGCCTTTGGAGAGAAAGCTTACATCAAGTGGAATTTCACGAAATTCCTGATTGACCGGGAAGGAAACGTAGCTGCCAGATTCGAGCCGACGGTAGACATGGCGGAAGTCAAAAAGGCAGTTGTTGAGGCATTATAAAGACGATAGAAGGGTAAGACAGGAGAACAAGAATCATGCAAAATGAGACAAACGACATTGCTTTTGCTGCCGTAGATAGGGAGAAAACCATTGTCAAAACCAGCATCATAGGAATTGTAGCAAATGTATTTTTGGCCGCCTTTAAGGCAGCGGTTGGAATCATTTCAAATTCCATTGCAGTTACATTGGACGCTGTAAACAATCTTTCGGATGCCTTATCTTCGGTCATCACAATTATCGGAGCCAAGCTGGGCGCCAAGAAACCGGACAAGAAGCATCCTTTGGGATACGGTAGAATCGAATATCTGAGTTCTATGATTGTGGCTGCCATTGTTCTCTATGCAGGCATCACGTCTCTGGTGGAATCGGTGAAAAAGATCATTCATCCGGAGGCAGCAGATTACGGAATGGTGTCCCTGATTATCATTGCCGTAGCCATTGTCGTGAAACTGGTACTGGGACAATACGTAAAAAAGAAAGGCGAACAGGTCAATTCCGGCGCGCTGGTCGCTTCCGGAAAAGACGCATCCTTTGACGCAATCCTATCCGCATCTGTTCTCGCTTCTGCCATTGTATTTATCGTGTGGGGCATTTCTCTGGAAGCCTATGTGGGTGTCATCATTTCCATCGTTATTATCAAAGCTGGTATCGAAATGATGATCGAAACATTGAATGATATTATCGGACAACGGGGCGATAAAGAGATGGCCAAAGAGATTCGGAAACTCATTATGGAAGAACCGGAAGTCCGTGGCGCTTACGATCTGACATTGTTCAATTACGGCCCGGACAAATACTACGGTTCCGTCCATATAGAACTGCCGGATACGATGACCGTCGATGAAGTTGACGTGTTGACACGAGACATACAGTTTAAGGTCTTTCGGGAAATGGGCGTCATATTGACGGGAATCGGTGTTTATTCGTATAATACCTCGAGTGATGAAATCGCCGAAATCCGGAACGCAATACAAAAGGCCGTATTATCCCATGAATGGGCATTGCAAATGCATGGTTTTTATGTAGATCTTAATCGGAAAACCATTCGCTTTGATGTTGTTCTTGATTTCGAAATCGAACAGATGGAAGCGATTGAAATAATGACGAAAGAAGTTGCAGAGATGTATCCTGATTACACGATACGAATCATTCCGGATGTGGACGTAACAGACTAAGAAGAACGCGGACATTCTGGACGGAAGAAATGGAGGAAAAACGATGTTTCGAAAGATGAGAAGATTTAAGCAGCAGATCACAGAGGAAGAATGCGTCAAAGTGTTGAAAGAGGCAAAACGCGGTGTCCTCAGCGTCATGGGTGAAGACGGATATCCTTACGGACTTCCGATCAGCCACTGGTACAACGAAGAAGATGGAAAGGTATATTTCCATGGTGCAAAGACAGGACATAAGGTTGATGCCATCGACAAATGCAACAAAGTTTCCTTCTGTGTCATGGACGAAGGATATCGGGAAGAGGGCGACTGGGCGCTGAACATCAAAAGCGTTATTATCTTTGGAACGATCCGCCGCGTTGAGTTCGCAGAGGAACCGGAAAAGGTGCGTGAAATCTGCGTCGGACTCAGCGCCAAATTTACCGATGACCCGAACTACGCCGATGACGAGATCGCCAAGGTGGGCAGAAACGTTTTGTGTCTGGAACTGACACCGGATCATATGACGGGAAAACTGGTCAACGAAGCATAATTATTAAAGTTCATTTATATGGGGAGCGCTTTGGCACACAGAGCGCTCCCTTATGTTATACTAACAATGATTTCACGGATATGATGATAAACAGAGGGGATTGTGATTGTATGAAGAAATACCTATTGACCGGAATCATTGCTTTTGTATTCGCTTGCAGTATGATGACAGGCTGCGGGCTCCCAGATGATGGAGAGACCACAGGTGAATCCTCCGAGCACCTCTCATCAACAGAGGATATCGGGCTTTACGACCGGGATGGCGGCGGTGTGAATTACGCCTTTTCCTATCAGGGGGAGGAGTTTTACGCCCAATATTATTACGACAACTGGACTCTGTTTGATTCCTACAAGATCACAGATAAAGGCGACATGGAAATCATCTGTCAGGCTTTGATCGATACCCATACGGTCCATGGCAGCGATTATGAATCCTTCCGGACGGCAGACGATATGGTTTACGAATGGCAGCAGCATAATTTGGCCTATACCTATTTACCGGAAGACAATGGATGGCGTGAAAGCGCGAAGAACGTGGATTTCGATCCCCAGGACCAGGGCAAATCCTTTGAGGAAATGTACGAGTCACGAACCGGTCAGAAATTGGACCTGAAAGAAAAAGTCAAGGAAGGCCTGGAGAGCGGAAAATTCTTTGAAAAGCTGGAGCAGGTCATTCGGGGTGAATAGATGACGAGTCTCTTCTGGATGCAATATGAAGATTTGCCGGAAGGCATCGGTTATGGCAGATTTAGTCCGCAGCATTGGGCGACCTTGATCCTCTGCGCGACGCTGATCCTTCTGGCCGTTTGGGTATTTCGGAAACGATCTGAAGCACATCGAAACCGGATCATAAAGGGGATTCCCTGGATCATGATCGGACTGGAATGCTTTAAGGATCTGTTTCTCCTTCAGGCAGGTCATTTCGGCGTAGGGTATCTGCCGCTTCATCTGTGCAGTCTGGGCGTATTCCTGTTTCTCTTGTTGTCGGTTTCCAGGACCCCTAAGTGGAAGGGAATCTTTGGCGAAATCGCAGTGACGCTGATTCTGCCGGGATCGGTGGCGGCCCTTTTGTTTCCGGACTGGGCGCATCTGTATCCGGTTTGGAATTTTATGAATTTATACGGGTATCTCTGGCACAGTTTGTTGGTGCTTTACCCAATCTTGTGTCTGGCGCAGGGGTATGTGCATCTCAGCATCCGGCACATGCATTATGACTGGCTGTTTTTAGCCTGTGTTGTCCCGCCGGTGCTCGCTTTTGACAGGATGTTCCACTGCAATTACATGTTTGTGAACTGGCCGCCAAAGGGGACGCCCCTTGAAATGATTGCATCCATCACGGGAATGCAGTATTATTTAGCAGGGTACGCCGCTTTTTCGATTGGCGTGATACTGGTGATTTATTTGGTGATCGAGGTAATAAAAAAATGAAATTCAAAATGGTTCATGAAAACTATAACGTCAGTGACTTGCAGGCCTCACTGGATTTTTATGAAAAAGCACTGGGATTGAAAGAAGTGCGCAGGAAGACCGCGGAGGACGGCTCGTTCATCATCGTATATGTGAGAAATGACAATGCGGACTTCGAGCTGGAACTCACCTGGCTTAGGGATCATCCGCAGAAATACGACATCGGGGAAGAAGAATTCCATCTCGCTTTTCATACCGATGATTACGAGGCAGCTCATCAACTGCACCAGGAGATGGACTGTATCTGTTTTGAAAATCCGGCCATGGGCATCTATTTCATTAAAGACCCGGATGGGTACTGGCTGGAGATTATCCCGGAACGATAAAAACTATTTGCAATAGAAGGAGAACCAATTATGGATGAAGCACCAAGGATTCGATCCATCGAGCCGCTGAATGGCCGTTCACTTCGCGTTGATTTTGACAACGGGGACATCCGTCTCTTTGACGGATACCGGCTGCGCGGGCCGAAATATATTCCGCTGACGGATCCGGAAGTTTTTGTGACCGCCACGGTGGAAGAGGGGAAGCTGGTTTGGGAACAACTGAACATTACGATTTCACCATCCTATGTGAGACGTTTTAGCGTGCCATACGACCCCGATTATAAACCGGAGGATCACGTCCCGACGAAAAAAGAAATCATCGGGGAACGAATTGCGATGATCGTGTTTCCCATTATGGCCATTGCCGGAATTGTGGGCACGGTAATCTGGTACATCAATAACTAGCAGGCCATGCATCAAGATACGTTTAAAAAAGCCAAGTAAAAACACCATCTGAAACAGATGGTGTTTTCTTCTACCATTCAGCTTTATATAGTTGTCATGCAGTTAATCATCTGAACCAAATTCAGCATTATCTGCTGCCTTCTCTGTCAATACTCTCTCATACTCTTCAAAAATGGCATCTCTGATTTTGTTTCTGGTTTCAGAAACCAGTGGATGGGCTATGTCTCGGAAATCACCTTCCCCCATCTTCCTGCTTGGCATCGCGATGAATAGGCCGTTCTGCCCCTCGATTATTTTTATGTCATGTACTACAAACTCGTCATCGAAAGTTATTGAAACGATGGCTTTCATTTTGCCTTCATCGTTTACCTTGCGGATCCTAACATCTGTAATGTTCATAGTGTACCGCCTTTCATGCCGTATTTACATAAAGTAATTATACAACAACAATTTTACAGAAATCAAGTTCTATTTATTTGTTTTCTGACTGTTCTCAAAACCAATAGTTTCCTTAAAGGAACATTGTTTTTTTTCCCATGGAATTATAAAGTGTGGTATACTCTTGGTAGCTATGTCAGGAGGGAACAAATGATAGATTTGTCAAAATATAAAAAGATTCACTGCATCGGCATTGGAGGCATTGGCCTCTCAGGCGTTGCAGAGATTTTTATGTCCAAAGGCTATGAAGTATCCGGTTCCGATATGCGTGAAAGCGATATCACGGAGAAGCTGATGGAAAATGGAGCAAAAGTGTTTTTGGGCCATAGAGCCAAGAATGTAGAGAACGTAGATCTTGTTGTATACACCGTTGCAGTTGGTGATGATAACCCGGAAATCGCCAGAGCGAAAGAGCTGGGGATTCCTACGATTACCAGAGCGCAGGCACTGGGCGCGCTCATGAGAGAGTACGACCATAGTATTGCCATTTCCGGAACCCATGGAAAGACGACAACGACCTCTATGATCTCGCTTATTCTGAAACACGCGGATAAGAAACCAACCATATTGGTGGGCGGGAATCTGGACGAGATCGAAGGCAACTATTACATCGGTCAGAGAGATTATTTCGTTACAGAAGCCTGCGAATACAAGGACAGCTTTCTGGAGCTTCGTCCCAGTGTAGAAATCATACTGAATATCGATTCCGATCATTTGGATTATTTCAAGGATGTCGATCACATCGCCAGATCCTTTGATAAATTCGCCAGACTGGTTCCGGAGACCGGAACCGTCATCGCTTACGATGGGAATGCCTTCGTAAAGAGTGTCATCGAGGGACTGCCGAATGCGATTACATTCGGTCTTAACACAGGTAGTGATTATTATGCCAGCAACATCAGTTTCAGTCGTGAGGGCATGCCGCAGTTTGATGTCAACCATGACGGGCAGGTTCTTTGCAGAGTGGAACTTTCCATTCCAGGCGAGCACAACATTCTCAATGCGCTGGCGGCTTTTGCATGCTGCCACATGCTTGGTGTGGAACCGGAGAGCATCGTCAAGACCCTCAACGGATTTAAGGGAACCCACAGAAGATTTGACGTGCTGGGAAGAACCCAAAGCAACGTTGGCGTGATTGACGACTATGCCCACCACCCGACGGAGATCAAGGCGACGCTGGCTGCTGTTAAGAAAATGAGACACAACGATCTTTGGTGTCTGTTCCAACCGCACACGTACACCAGGACCATGGCACTGATGGATGATTTCGCCGCATCCTTTGATATGGCGGACAAAATCGTTCTGGCGGAGATCTATCCTGCCAGAGAAAAGAACATCCATAAAATCAGTTCCGCATTGCTGATGGAAAAAATCAAAGAACACGATCCAAGTAAGGAAGTGTACTTCTTCAAAGACTTTCAGGAGATCGCGGAATTTGTGTATGCGAATGCAAAAGCAGAGGACATGGTTCTGACCATGGGAGCAGGGGATATATATAAGGTTGGAGAAATGATGTTGGAGATGGAAAAACCACAACAGAAGAAGACGGCAAGAGAATACAAGAAGATAGAGGACTAAGGTTAGATAGCTCAAAAAGCAGAAAGGAAAAAGACAATGAAAAACAGCATGTTTGCCGGCTACAAAGTTTTTGCAGCCAACTCACATCCTCAGTTAGCTGATGAAATCTCTTCCATCATGGGAAAGCCTCTTGGTAAATTGGAAGTCAAGAAATTCAGTGATGGAGAAATCAGCGTAAGTCTGGGCGAGTCCGTACGAGGCGATGATTGTTTCGTAATTCAGTCAACTTGCAGTCCTGTCAATGACAATCTGATGGAGCTGCTCATTACGATCGACGCCATGAAGAGAGCCTCGGCGGGAAGAATCAGTGCGGTGATTCCTTACTACGGATATGCCAGACAAGACCGAAAAGCAAAGGCAAGAGATCCGATTACAGCAAAACTTGTAGCGGACATGCTGGTAACAGCCGGTGCCGACAGAGTGGTTACCATGGACCTGCATGCTGCACAGATACAGGGATACTTTACGATCCCCGTTGACCACCTGGTTGGGCTGCCGATCCTGACCAAGTATTTCGCAGGAGAGAACATCGATGATATGGTTATCGTATCTCCGGACCACGGAAGTGTTCCAAGAGCCAGAAACATGGCGGAACCTCTCAACTGCCCAATCGCAATTGTAGATAAGAGAAGACCGAAACCAAATGTCAGCGAGATCATGAACATTATCGGTGACATTGAAGGCAAGAACTGCATTCTTGTGGACGACATGATCGACACAGCCGGAACGATTACCAACGCGGCGAATGCCCTGAAGGACCTGGGAGCCAAGAGCGTTAAGGCTTGCGCAACCCATCCGGTACTGTCAGGACCAGCCATTGAGAGAATCGAGAATTCAGCCATTGAAGAACTCGTTCTGTTAAATACCATGCCGATCGGCGAAGAGAAACTGATCGACAAGATGAAAGTATTATCCGTAGGACCGCTCTTCGCAGAGGCCATGAGTCGGATCCACACAAACGGTTCAATCAGTAAGCTTTTTGATTAATCAGTTTGAATATCAATAGACACACAAAGGAGTCAGATGTACATTATCGCAGGACTGGGAAACCCAGGTAAAAAATATGAAAACACAAGACATAACATGGGGTTCCTGGTTCTCGATGCCTTTGCGCAAAGACATGGTATCAAAGTCTCGAAAATCAAGCACAAAGCCCTGACAGGAGAAGGCTTCATTGCCGGTAAGAAGGTGCTGCTGGTGAAACCGCAGACCTACATGAACCTGAGCGGGGAGTCTTTGCGTGAGGTCATGGAGTATTACAAGGTGCCCATCGAGAACCTGATCGTGATTTATGACGATCTGGATCTGGAAATCGGTGCCCTCCGCATTCGTAAGAAGGGCAGTGCCGGAAGTCATAATGGTATGAAATCCGTCATTTCCCAACTGCAGGATGACCAGTTCCCGCGGATTCGGATTGGAATCGGTGGGGCGGATGGCCGCGACTGGAAGGATTTTGTGACCGGAGGCGTGAGCAAAGCGGAAGCGGATATTCTGTCCGAAACCATCGACCGTGCCGCCGATGCGGTGACCTGTATGCTTGAGAAAGGCATCGATATCGCGATGAATCAATACAACACTCCGAAGAAGAAAAAGGAAAAAATTTGTGAAGCAGGGGATGATTAACATAGCGGGTGCGTCAGAAGGACGCGTTGCCCGCATCGCATCAGAAATCATTCAAAAAGAAAAAGGTCAGAGTCTGATTGTAGTGCCGACATTGAACAGGGCGAAACGGTTGGCTGCAGACCTTTCTTTTTTTAATGGGCTGGATTCGGAGGGAGCACAGATTCCAGAGCTTTGCATTCTGCCACCGGAGGAGGAAGGCATTGTTCAGTACGAAGCGAAGAGCAATGACTCTCTGCTGGAGCGCATGAAAGCACTCAAAACGGCCGCTTCCGGAAAACCATGTATTATCATTGCACCGGTCACGGGAGCAATCCGGAAGATCCCGCCGAAATCCATATTTGCGGAGCACGTGATCGAAGTCAAACCGGGACAGGATATTGACATCGACGGGTTGAAAGACCAGCTTTACCGCATGGGATACGAACGGGTGGCAGCCATTGAAAGCCGCGGTGAATACAGCATTCGGGGAGGTATCATAGATATCTTTACACCGGAAGGGGAGCATCCTTACCGGATCGAGCTTTTTGATACGGAAGTCGATTCCCTCAGGAGTTTTGATCTGGACAGTCAACGATCTCTGGACAACCTGAGCGGGATTTCTATTTTTCAGTGCTCCCAAATCATCCGGGAAAAGGAACTGTTCGCAAAGGCCAAGGATAAAATCCAAAAGGCCTATGACAAACGAATCCGGCGTCTGGAAAAAGGGGAAAAGACAGAGCTTTTGCATAACCTGAAGGAACGAAGGGAGCAGATGCTCGAGTATACGGAGGACATGGTCAATCTCCAGTACCTGGAGAAGTTCATCGATTACTTTTACGATGAAACGGAATACATATGGGACTATATGGACCAGCCGCAGATTCTGATCGATGATCCCGCCAGAATCCTCGAGACCCTGGATGTTTTTACGAAAGAACAGAGAGATGATATTGTAACGATTCTGGAGGATGGCAGGGGAATCAAGGAAGATTTTGCGTCTCTGCCAACGGCAGCGGATTACTACAAGTTATACGAGATTCCGGAAAAGATCCAGAAGAACGGCTATATTTTCACGCCCTTTGTCAGCACGATCAAGAATGCTCCGTTTTTGGTGGAACTGAGAGAAATCAAATGCCGGCAAACGCCGGTTTACAACGGCCGCATGGATATGCTGAAATCGGATCTGCAGGGTTATGTCAATAAGGGATATGACGTGACCGTGGTCTGCAGTACGCCGGAACGGACCAATAATCTGAAGGAATTTACAAGACTCGAAGGTCTGGAAGAGGACATTCAGATCACCTGTGGCACTCTTTCTGCAGGGATGGAATTCCCGGACAAAAAAGAATGCTTTATCTGGGAAGGGGACATTTTTGGCGGAAGCCGTAAAACCCGCAGGAGACGAAAAAACGAGGAATCCAAAGGCCGACAGATCAAAAGCTTTGCGGACATCAAAGAAGGAGATCTGGTCGTTCATGAGAATCACGGCATTGGCCGATTTACCGGTATTGAGCAGCTGATCGTGCAGGGAGTCAAGCAGGACTATCTCAAGGTCAAATACGCCGGTTCGGACGCCCTGTACATACCCGTGGACCAGCTCAGCATGCTGCAGAAGTACATTGGCGGCGAGGATAAAACTCCGCGGCTCAACAAATTGTCCGGCAACGAGTGGAAGGTGACGAAGGCCCGGGCAAAAGCCGCGGTTACGGATATGGCAGCGGAATTGATCAAAGTCTCTGCCGCCAGAATGAATGAAAAGGGATACGCTTTTTCCAAAGATACGGTCTGGCAATCGGAATTTGAAGACAGTTTTCCGTATACGGAAACGGAAGACCAGCTGATTTGCGCCAGTGAAATCAAACGAGATATGGAGCGGCCGATACCAATGGACCGGCTGCTTTTGGGAGATGTTGGATTTGGCAAGACGGAGGTCGCAGCCAGAGCCTTGTTCAAATGTCTGGCCGATGGAAAGCAGGCGGCGGTACTTGTACCAACGACCCTCCTGGCAAACCAGCATTACTATACGCTGAAAGACCGGTTCGAGAAGTTCCCATTCAAAGTGGAAATGCTGTCCCGGTTCCGGTCCGCAGGCGAACAAAAGGAGATTCTCAAAAAACTGAAACGCGGGGAAGTGGATATGGTCATCGGGACCCACCGGCTGTTATCCGAAGACGTGCAGTTTAAGGATCTGGGACTTTTGGTGGTGGATGAGGAGCAGCGGTTTGGCGTGCGGCATAAAGAACGGATCAAACAGATGCGGGCCAACATTGATGTGCTGACGCTTTCGGCGACACCGATTCCCCGGACTCTGCATATGTCACTGTCGGGCATCCGGGACATGAGTACCATCGAAGAACCGCCGGAAGACCGTTATCCGGTGCAGACCTATGTCATGGAGGAAGATGACTTTACCATACGGGAAGCCATCGAAAAAGAGCTGGCGAGAGGCGGACAGGTGTACGTACTGTACAATAAAGTCCGTTCCATCAGCTCTGTGGCCAGCGAAATCAAACGCCTGGTTCCCGAGGCCAGAATAGCAGTGGGCCACGGCAAGATGAAAGAAGCCGAGCTGGAAGATATCATCATGGATTTTGCAGAAGGGGAATACGATGTATTGGTGTCGACGACGATCATAGAATCCGGCATGGACATTCCAAACGTCAATACCATGATCGTTCTGGATGCAGACCGTTTCGGACTGGCACAGCTCTATCAGCTCCGGGGCAGAGTGGGCCGATCGGACCGCATTGCCTATGCTTACCTGATGCACAAGAGAGACAAAAATCTCAGTGAAGTGGCTGAGAAACGGCTGCAGGCCATTCGTGAATTCACGGAGTTTGGATCCGGGTTCAAGATCGCCATGAAAGATCTGGAAATCCGGGGCGCCGGAAATCTGCTTGGAACGGAACAGTCCGGGCACATGCTGAACATCGGATACGAATTGTATTGCAAGCTGCTGGATGAAGCGGTACAGAGAAACGGCATGGGCGATGATACCGAAGAAACCAGCACGGTGGAAGAGACCGTCTTCAGTCTGCCAATCCCGGCGGTCATTCCGCACCGGTACATCAGTGATGAAATGCTCCGGCTGCAGATGTATAAGAAGATTGCTATGATTTCCGACGGGGAAGATGAGACCGATGTGATCGATGAATTGCTGGACCGGTTTGGCGATATCCCGCGGGATACGATGAATCTGATCAAAATCTCAAAGATCCGGGCTATGGCAACACGTTCCGGCATCAAAGAAATCAGCCAGCAGGGATTGAAAGTCAAATTCGCCCTCTGGCCGACGACCAGATTTTCGGATGGTGTGATTCCGAATCTGGTGACATCCTATGGAGGAAAGATCAAATTCCACGGCGGATCGGATCCTTATATCCGGCTTACGGTGGGCAAGGATCCAGATGCCTTGGGATATGTGAAAGGAATCATAAAAGAACTGGAATTGTTTTTTGAAATCGTAGATAGGAGGCACGAATGTTAAAAGTAGTTATTACAGCCCCACGGGGGACCATGGACAGTTTGATCGTTCAGGAAGCTTATAAACACGAAGCCATTCAGGTAATCGGCTGCGTCGGAACACCGGGCAGAAGCTACATCGGTGAGGATGCAGGTCTGGTCTGCGGACTGGGCAAGGAAATCGGCGCACCTGTTTACGCGGACATCGAAGATCTGACCGACGATGGTGAAATGCTGATCGAGGCCTGCGATGTCGTCATCGATTATTCGACCATCGAGCTCAGCATGGCCGTACTGGACAAATGCGTGGAGCACGGCAAAGCATATCTGTGTGGCACCACTGGATTTGCTGCGGAGCAGCTGGAAGCTTTTGCAAAAGCTTCGGAATCCATTCCGATTATGCAGACGGCAAACACATCCTTCGTTGTGACCGTCATGAAAAAACTGCTGGCAGAAGCCGCCGCATATTTAGAAGAAAAAGCCGGCATGGAAATCATTGAGGCACATTCAGATACGAAACTGGATGCGCCGAGCGGAACGGCCATCGAACTGGCGCAGGCAATGGCCGGCGGCATGAAAAACAAGGGTTACGATGACATTACCTTCCACTCTGTCCGTGCGGGGAACACGCCTTCCAGCCATCACGTACTGTTCGGATGCCAGGGAGAAATGTTCCAGATCACACATGACGCCTACGACTGGAGATGTTATGCCATAGGCGCCTGTGATGCTGCTTTGTTTTTAGGAAAGAAACTGGACGCCGGTGAGTGCGGATCCTTCCAGATGTCGGATCTGCTGTAGTCGTCTTACTTGCTGACCAACTCACTCACTTAACGGTAAAGCTTTCGATGCTGTCATCTTCACAAATGTTGTAGATATAGTCGCCGATGTAGAGACACCGTTTGACCGCTTCTTTGCTTGGGTGCTTGTTGACGTCCGTCAGCTTCCCGGATTTTACGGAGAAGACCAGTACGCCGGTTTCCAGATCCGGAATCGGGTACTCATCATAATCGACGATTCCCGTTGAATCCGACGAATCCGTCGAATCCGTCGAATCCACATACTGAGAGTATGGGATGGCATAGTAAGACGCGTCCGGTCCGACCAGCAGGGCCTTGTGGTTGTACTGCACTTCGCTGTCCATACCGGTAAATTCCTTTGCGTCTGCAACCTTCGGAGCGGAAGGGTTGCGGATGTCAAAGAGAGACAGTTTCACGCCATCGGTGGCTTCGCCCATTTCGGTGGATGTGGTAGAGAAGCCAAGTCCAAGCAGGTAGTCCTTGCCGGATGGTACCAGCAGGGTGGAGAATCCTGTGATCTTCACGTGTCCTTCGATGACCGGATTGGCCGGATCCTTCAGATCGATGATGAACAGAGGGTCGGTCTGCTCGTAGGTAATGACATAGGCCTTGTCCTTGATGTAACGAACGGCTTCGATGTGTTCATCAGGAGCGAAGTTTTTAACGCTGCCTACCTGCTTCATGTTTTCATCCAGGATATACAAGCTGTTGATATCGTGGCCGGCTTCGAAGTCCGTTACGGCGATTTTGAAATATCCGCCCGCCTCATCCATGGAGAACTGATCGTTCACGTTCCCAGGGATGGTGGCGGTTTTTTTGTATTGAACCGTTCCGTTCTGAATGGAGACTTTCAGAATGCAGGTCTTGTCGTCAATATAGTCATCCGGTTCCGTTACGTCTGCGGTGATGAAGAGATTGTTTTTGTTGCAATAGATCTCTGAGGATCCGCCGAGGACGGCCTTTGTTTTGACCGTGTCTTTATTGAATTTGCCCGTTGCTGTATCCACGCAGCCGATGACCGTGTAGGCCGGATCGGATGCTTTTGGAATGCCGCATATGTCGCCGATTTCCAGACGGTCGGGTCCTTCTTCATCGAAACTAACGTAAGGAATGCACTGGTTCTTCTTATAGGAATGAAGGAAGTCGTTGGTAACCAGGATGATCTTACCGTCGGTCATTCTGGAAGAGAGCAGGCTGCCGGTCTGTGTATACTGGCTGAGCTGCTTTGGTTTCGACGGATCGGAAACATCGAAGATGGTGACCGTTGTGAGTGTGCGGCCGTAACGTTGGATGCTGCTCCAAAGGTCCATCGGATCCGCGTCGGTTCCGATGACCGTTAATTTCCCATCTTTCACGTACAAATCTTCAATGGTGGAACCGATCTGACCTGCATTGATTGCACCAACCCGTTCGGTTTTGCCCTTGTCTGCTTTTGCAATGACGACCTGGTTTTCTACGTAGGACGTGAAGTAGATGTATCTGCCATCGGTTTTGACGATGTCTGCCTCATCCACGCCTTCGACCTGGGAATAGGTTTCCGAATGGTCGGAGGATTTGGCCGATTGTTCGCCCATAGACGGCGCATCGGAATTTGGAGTTGGCTCTGCTGCCAGGTCCTCCTGAGGTGCGGCTGCCAGTTGGTCTTCCGGGATGGCCTCAAAATCCTCAGGCGCCTGATCCGCGTCCTCCATCATCACGTTGCCTTCATAGCCGCCATAGGTCAGATACATGGAATGCTCCGACATTTCTTTGACACGGTGGTTGAGTTCCGAATAGGAAGAAAACAGTTCCAGATCTCCCTCTTTCGTGGTTTTGTGCAGGTTCATGAAAGGCACCGTTCCAAGGACAAGGGCCAGACATGCGGCCGCCGCAATAACCGGGCGGAACCACCGGCGCTTGTAGAGCGGTGCCGGCTTTGGAGCAGGTCCGGAAGACCCGGCCGGCCCGTCCAGCTGTTTCATGATGTTGTCTGCCGACAGACGATCCGGTGCTTTTAGCCCATCCCCGTCAAATCGTTCTTTAATGTAATCGTAATCCTTTTTATCTATCATTATGAAATACCCCCTTATCGCTGCTCCATGTAGATACGCATTTTTTTCATGCTTCTGGAAAGGCTGGACCGGACGGATCCAGCAGTGAGATTCGTGATGCTGGCGATTTCATTGCTTTTGAGCCCCGCAACGACGGATAGAAGAACCATATTGCGTTCTTCCTCGGAAAGGCTGCCAAGGGCATCCTGAAGAATAAGGCGCTGTTCGGCAGACTCGGTGCCTGCTTGGATTTCCTGGGGAACCTCCTCCAGCGATACCCATCCTTTTGTGGAAATCTGCTGCTTGATCAGGCGGTTGCAGCAGGCGGAAAGAATCCGAAATATCCATGCCGGGAATGCTTCTGCCTCCCGCAGATTCCCCATTTGTTTCCAGGCAGACAGCACGCATTCGGAGACGGCGTCTTCTGCATCGGAAGCATTGCGGAGGCGGTAAAAGGCATAGCGGTATAGCCGGTCTTTATATCGGTCATAGAGATTGCAAAAGGCTGTTTTATCGCCTTGCCTTGCAAGTTTGATCCATTTAAGCTCGTCCATTTTCTAAAACTCCTCCCATTGTGTAGTGCCCCGTCATAGGTTAAGTGTACGGAAAGGACGAAAAGTGTTGCAAAGAATTTTAGCTGGTTCAAGTATATCAAAGGCAGTCCCTGGAAACAATGCGTCCGAAGGATTACAATGAATCCCGAACTTCCTTGACTTTTCAATGGGGGACGTGTAAACTAACAAAGTGTGATTTGATAATCACAACAATTTCATATGCGGCTGTGACGAGGACAGTAGCCCCGCGTAAGATCCTTACAGAGATGCGCTCCGATGCCTTTGCAAAGGCTGGCGCTGAGAGAGTGCTGGTGAGGCGGCAAGTGAAAATCACCTCTGAGCCAAACACAATAGAGAGACGGGATGATGGTCCCGTAACTAGGGTGGTACCGCGGTTTATAATCGTCCCTAACATGATGTGTTGGGGACGTTTCAATTATACAGGACGGTCCCCGAAGGATAACGAAATCCAGAAGGAGAGGAAAAGGAAAACATGATCAAAAACTTATCAGAAAAACCAATTGCAGAAGTTCAAAGCGCACAGGCAGACGCATGGAAAAAGGATGATCTGCTGGGCAAGTGCGTAAGCACCAGAGAAGGGCAGCCTTCATTTATATTCTATGAGGGACCCCCAACGGCAAACGGCAAGCCGGGCATCCATCACATGATGGCAAGAACGCTGAAGGATTCCGTGAACCGGTATTGGACCATGAAAGGCTATAAAGTAAACCGAAAAGCCGGATGGGATACCCACGGGCTGCCGGTTGAAATCGAAGTCGAAAAGCAGCTTGGCATCGACGGCAAGCAGCAGATCGAGGAATACGGAATCGCAGAGTTCAACGAAAAGTGCAAGAATTCCGTATTCACATACAAAGGCCTTTGGGAACAGATGAGTGAACGGATGGGATATCTGTGCGATCTGGATGACCCATACATTACGCTGGACAACAACTATATCGAATCGTGCTGGTGGATCATCAGTGAATTCTTTAAGAAGGGTTTGATTTACGAAGGATATAAAATCCTGCCGTACTGCCCGAGATGTCAGACCGGCCTGGCTTCTCATGAAGTGGCACAGGGCTATAAAGATGTAAAGGTCAATACGATCACTTGCAAATTCAAAGTAGTCGGTAAGGAAAACGAGTATTTCCTGGCATGGACCACGACGCCTTGGACGGTTCCGTCCAACGTTGCTCTTGCCGTAGGACCGGATGTGGATTACGTAAAGTGCCGCATTCTGGAAGGCGAAGAAGAGGGCAATCTCTTCTGGGTTGGCAAAGCTCTGGCCGATAAAGTTCTGGAAAATGACAAATATGAAGTCGTCGAAGAAGTAAAGGGCAAAGCTCTGGAATACATGGAATACGAGCAGCTGATGCCGTTTGTAAAACCGGACAAGAAAGCCTTCTTCGTATGCTGCATGGATTATGTCAGCACGGAAGATGGTACCGGAATCGTACATACAGCACCGGCATTTGGTGAAGACGACTATCAGTGCGGACGGGTTTACGACTTGCCGTTCCTGCAGCCGGTCGATGACAAAGGCTGCTTTACAGCGACTCCGTGGGAAGGCCACTTCGTTATGGAAGAAGGACTGGATGTAGAAATCCTCAAGTGGCTCGGAGAACGTGGCTTGATCTACTCAAAGCAGAAGATCGAACATAACTACCCACATTGCTGGAGATGCGGAACGCCGCTAGTATATTATGCGAAGCCAAGCTGGTACATTGAAATGAGCAAGCTCAAGGACGAGCTGGTAGCAAATAACAACAAGGTTAACTGGTATCCGGATTTCGTCGGAGAAAAGAGATTTGGAAACTGGCTGGAAGAAGTCAAAGACTGGGCCATTTCCAGAAACAGATATTGGGGAACGCCGATTCCGATCTGGAGATGCGAATGCGGACATCTGGAATGTGTCGGCAGCAGGGCAGAGCTGGTGGAAAAGGCCAATGAGGACATTGACGAGTCCATCGAACTGCACAGACCATATGTGGACGATGTAACCTTTACTTGTCCGGTCTGCGGCAAGCCAATGCACAGAATTCCGGAAGTTATGGACTGCTGGTTCGACTCCGGAGCAATGCCGTTCGCTCAGTGGCACTACCCGTTTGAAAATGCGGACCGGTTTGATGAAGAACTGTTCCCGGCAGATTTTATCTGCGAAGGTATTGACCAGACAAGAGGCTGGTTCTATTCCCTCATGGCGATTTCAACCTTCATCAAAGGTACGGCACCATACAAAAATGTTCTGGTCAACGACCTGATTCTTGACAAAGAAGGCAAGAAAATGTCCAAGCACGTGGGCAATACGGTCAATCCGTTCGAGATGCTGGACAAATACGGCGCTGATGCAACCAGATGGTATCTGATGCACACGTCACCGGCCTGGTCACCGACCAAGTTTGACGAAGACGGTCTGATTGAGATCGTAAGCAAATTCTTCGGAACGTTGAAGAATGTATATAACTTCTTCGTGCTGTACTCCAACCAGGATGACATCGATCCTGCGAAGCTGGAAGTTCCTGTAGCACAGCGTCCGGAACTGGACCGCTGGATCATTTCCAAATTCAATAAGCTGATTCGCGACATGACGGAAGCCATGGACAAATACGATCACATGAGATCCACCCGTCTGATTCAGGAATTTGTCAACGAGGATCTTTCCAATTGGTATATCCGCAGAGCCAGAAGAAGATTCTGGGCAGAAGAGATGACCGATGACAAGAAGTCCGTTTATGCGACGACGTACGAGATCATGACGGGACTGGCGAAACTGATCGCTCCATTCGCGCCGTTCATTTCCGATGAAATGTATGTAAACCTGACCGGCGAAGAATCCGTACATCTGGCATATCTGCCAAAGGCGGACGAAAGCCTGATCGACGAAAATGTTGAGAAGAGAATGGATCTGGTCAGAACACTGGTCGCGCTCGGCAGAGGAACCAGAGAAAAAGAAAAGATCAAGGTAAGACAGCCGCTGAACGAAGTTCTCGTAGATGGTTCGTACGAGTCTGTCATCGGCGATCTGACGCCGCTGATCATGGAAGAACTGAACATCAAGACGGTTGTATTCGAAAACGATCTTGATGAATATATGAATTACTCCCTGAAGCCAAACTTCAAGGTTGCAGGACCGATTCTGGGCAAGAACATCAAGGCTTTTGGTGGAGCTATGGCAAAGGCGGATCCGAAGGAAACCGTTGCAAAGCTTGAATCCGAAGGAAAATTGAGTCTGGAACTAAATGGAGAGATGGTAGACATAACACCTGATATGGTCGACGTGAAGATCACCGCCAAGGAAGGCTTTGCCGTTGCCATGGAAAACAATGTCTTCACCATTCTGGATACGACCATTACACCGGAATTGGAATCCGAAGGTTTGGCGAGAGAATTGATTTCCAAGATCCAGCAGATGAGAAAGCAGAACGATTATGAAATGATGGACAACATCAACATTTTCGTGGAAGCGGACGACGCGATCCGTGGAGCCATCGATGCCCACAGAGAATACATCATGAAAGAAACCCTGGCTGTTTCCATCAGTGAAAAAGAAGGACTGGATACAGTGAATCTGAATGGTCACAAGACCGGATTGGATATCGAACGCGTATGAGTACGAGCATCGAAAATTTAAAACGTCTTGCAGAACGGGATATCAAGGATCATACAGCACTCTTTGACCTTTATGTTACCGTAGGACGCAATATCGATTATCTTTCGATCAAATTCGGCATCGACCCGGAGGATCTGATCAACCTGCTGGAAGGGTACGGTGAAAAGATCCGTATTCCGGAAGACGATGTAGAACGACTTGCCAAAGCACGGGAGGCTGCAGCAAAGGCCCATGAAGACAAAAGGGCCAACCGGCGCTCCCGCGGCGGCAGAGGTTTTATGCTGGGCGGAACCGGTGCGGAAGTGGATCCGGAATTCGGTCTTGCGCTGGATTATTCCGGCAAAGGCAGATTCAAAAACCTGCCGCGCATGTTTATCGAAGAATACATTCAGCAATTTTATCCGGGAATTGCCAGTGAGAATCCTGAAAACGACTGGATCTGCCTGGACAAGTATCTCGAGATTAAACATCCTGAATGGATGCGGGAGGGAAGATGACACAGGATTTACTAGGCCTGACAATCGAAGAATTAAAACAGTTTGCCACGGAAATGGGAGAAAAACCATTTCGTGGCAAACAGCTTTTTGTATGGATAAACCGGGGTGTGTCTGATTTTGATGAAATGACAGACCTGCCGGCATCCTTCCGGCAAGCCCTGAAAGAGCATGCCTGCATTGGGCACGCGACAGTTCTCCGCATGCAGAGCGACCACAAAGATGGAACCAAGAAGTTTTTGTTTGGTTTTGGGAGCTCCGGCGACACAGAAGAAAAAGGGTCTTTGGATGCGGCGGAAGCTGTATTCATGAAATATAAATATGGAAATACCCTGTGCGTTTCCAGTCAGATCGGTTGCCGCATGGGCTGCCGGTTCTGCGCGTCTGCCCTGGGCGGATTCAAAAGAAATCTGACGCCGGCAGAGATGTTGAGCCAGGTACTGACGGCGGAGAACGTCACAGGAGAGCCCATCAACCATATCGTCATAATGGGAATGGGGGAACCGTTTGACAACTACGACTCCGTGAGCAAGTTCCTGAAGCTTTTGCATGATCCGGCCGGAAAGAATATGAGCTACCGGAATATGACCGTCAGCACCAGCGGAATCATCCCCGGGATCCGGCGTTTTGCGGAGGACTTCCCTCAGGCAGGCCTGGCGATCTCCCTGCATCGAATGACCGATGAAGGACGAAGCGCGATCATGCCGATCAACCGCAAATATCCTCTGGAGGACCTTCTTGCTGCGGCAAGGGATTATACGCAAATCACCGGAAGAAGGATTACCTTTGAGTACGCATTGATCCGCGGGGAAAACGACCGGGAAGAGGATGTGGCGTTGCTGAAAAAACGTCTTCAGGGAATGCTGTGTCATGTAAACCTGATTCCGCTGAACAAAGTGGAAGAATCGGGGATGACGGGATCCAGCAGAAAGAGGGCCGAAGCCATTGCCGAAGAGCTGGGTCGCGGCGGGATTTCTGCCACCGTCAGACGGGAGCTTGGGAGTGAAATCGATGGTGCATGCGGGCAGCTCAGGCTTCGACAAATCAAAGATTGAAAAGCCCGAATATGAGTCAATTTTTTGTTGCTCATAAAAACTTGATAGTTTATAATATCCTTAATATATATGAAAGTTTAGGCGGTTCATGCAGAAACAGGAGGGCAGTAGAATGGTGAAGTTACTCATTGGACATAAAGGCAGCGGTAAAACAAACAAGATGATTCAACTAGCAAACGAGAAAATCGCTGAAAGTGACGGAAGCGTAGTTTTCATTAACAAAAACCATAGACTCATGTATGAGCTGACGCATCGAATCAGAGTGATTTGCATGGAAGACTTTGAGCACATTACGAACATTGATGAATACATTGGTTTCATCTACGGGATCATCAGTTCAGACCATGATATCGACATGATATTTATTGACAGCATTTTGAAACACGCAGATGTTTCCTTAGGTGATCTGCCTGAGTTCATTGATCGGCTCAAAGCAATTTCAGAATTGTACGAAGTCGACTTTACCGTAAGTGTAAGTGCAGAGAAAGAAGAAATGATAGGCGTCAATTTTGAAGGATGCGAGATTCTTAACTAAACGTAAAGAAAGAGGAACGTATAGAATCCTCCGGCACAAACCGGAGGATTTGTTTTGAGAGAACATAGACTAGAACGATAAGCATGAAAAAAGCATATTTATTTGTTATCATTACAGCATTACTATTTGGGACCATGGAAGTGTCCTGTAAGGTTGGAGGCGCCAGCCTGGATCCCTTTCAATTGACCTTTACCAGATTTGTTATCGGGGCAGCCATACTGCTTCCTTTCGCCATCGGTCATTTGAGAAAGCACAACATCCGGCTGACGGCCAGAGATCATCTTTCCTTGGCGGTGGCAGGTGTGCTCGGTGTGACCATCAGTATGTCTCTGTTTCAAATCGCCATTATGATGTGCAACGCGTCGACAGTGTCCGTGCTGTTTTGTGTGAATCCGTTTTTCACCATGGCCTTTGCCCATTTTATGACAAACGAAAAGATGAACCGGCATAAGGCGGGGGTTCTGTTTTTCGCTTTGTGCGGTATCGTATTTATGTTGCGACCATGGGATGTCCAGGAAGGGAATTCCGTCCAGGGCATGGCCCTCATGATTCTGGCGGCCTTTATATTTGGCTTTTATACCGTGTTCAGTAAGCAGAGCCAGCAGAGATTCGGCTTGATGGCCCAGACGAGCATTAGTTTTCTCTATGGATCCGCTGTACTTTTGATTCTGCTTCTGGTTACGGGAAGACCGATCATAGACGGGCTGAGTGAGAGCATTCCGATTGTGATTTATACGGGCGTGTTGGTAACCGGCCTTGGATACTTTTGTTACTTTAAGGCCATCGAGTTGTCCGATGCGGCGACAGGTGCCTTTGCATTTTTCATTAAACCGGTCATCGCGCCGATTATAGCCGTCATCGTGTTGCACGAAACCATATTGTGGAATACGGTCGTAGGCATCCTGTTGATCCTGACCGCTTCCATCATTAACATTTACTATCAGAGAAAGAAAAGCTATGAAGAAATTATCCATAAACGATATACGGAATAAGATGACGGGATACGTGCCCGTAGGAGAAAAAGGCTATCACCATTTTTCCGTTCTCGTGCCGGTGATCCAAGGTGAGGACCCGGAAATTCTCTATGAGGTTCGCGCGCAAAAGCTGAACCGCCAGCCAGGCGAAATCTGCTTTCCGGGAGGCATGATCGAAGAAGGGGAAACGCCGGAACAATGCGCCCTTCGCGAAACCTTTGAGGAAGTCGGGATTCCGGAAGACGGAATCGAGATTCTATGCGAGCTGGACCAGATCCATTCCACAGCAGGATCGGCCCTGCACAGTTTTCTTGGCATCGTCAGCAGAGAAGCCTTTGAAAAAATGGAACCCTGCGAATTGGAAGTGGCGGAAGTGTTCACGGTTCCGGTGTCCGTGCTTTTGCAGGAAGAACCGGAGATCTATACAAACCGTCTTACACAGGAAATCGATGAGGATTTCCCATATGATAAAATAACCGGTGGTAAAATGTATCCATGGCGCAGCGGCACCGTACCGGTCCCTGCCTATTACATTGGCGACCGCGTTATTTGGGGACTGACCGGGAGAATTACCCGGCAACTGATGGAGGTTTTGAAATGTTCAAAATAGCATTATGTCAGATGAAGGTTTCTGCCGATAAAGAGCAGAACCGCGCAAAAGCTTCCGCGTGCATCCGCGAGGCAGCAGAGAGCGGTGCGAAAATCATCTCTCTTCCAGAGATGTGGAACTGCCCGTACTCCAACGATTATTTCAGGGATTTTGCGGAACCGGAAGAGGGCGAATCCGTTGGGATGATGTCGGAGCTGGCCAAGGAGCTTGGAATCTATCTGATCGGCGGGACGATTCCGGAGCTGGAGGAAGGCAAGGTCTATAACACGGCCTTTTGCTTCGGTAAGGACGGACAAATCATAGGAAAACACCGCAAAGTGCACTTGTTTGACATCGATGTGGAAGGAAAATTCCGGTTTATGGAATCGGATACGTTGACGGCCGGAGATCGTCTGACGGTCATTGATACGGAATTCTGTAAGGTTGGCGTTGCCATTTGTTATGACGTCCGGTTTCCAGAGTGGTTCCGGAAGATGGCGCTGGAAGGTGCCAAACTGATCGTTCTTCCGGCAGCATTTAACACGACAACTGGTCCGGTACACTGGGATCTTCTCATGCGGTCCAGAGCCATGGATAACCAGGTCTATTTCGCCGCCAACGCGCCGGCGCAGGATGACTACGGAATCTTTAAGGCTTATGGCAACTCCTGTATTGTAGACCCGTGGTCGGAATTCGTTGCCCATGCCGATGAAAAAGAATGTATACTATATGGGGATATTGATTTAGAAAAAGTGGAAAACATCAGACAGCAGCTGCCGCTTTTGAAGCACAGAAGGCCGCAGTTGTACTGATCATTGAAGCGGAACTGATGCGCAGAGCAAGAATGAAGGAAGTGTATAGAGATGAAATGTAAGGGTTTTTTGATAACGTTTGCGGTGATCACCTTGGCCGTTGCCATGGTCATTTTTACCGGATGCCAGGATGAAGAAGCCGAACAGCCTGAAGAAATGATCGATTATGAAATCGCGTTCATTACGGACGACGGCCTGATTAACGACCGGGGGACCAGTGAGGTAGTTTGGAATGCGGTGGTCGATTTTGCCTCATCCAAAGGCTTATCCCATAAATATTATAAAGCAACCCAGGCCAAGGGAAACGCCGTTCGGGAAGTGCTTGATACGGCGGTCAGCAAAGGCGCAAAAATCGTCATTGTCGATAACAATGCGATCGCCGATGTCATTTACAAGATCCAGGACGATTACAAGGATATCCGGTTTGTGACCATCAATGCCGATCCGTACCGGGCTGAAAATGGCGATATTATGGTCGGTGAAAATACGACTGCCATTACCTTCGCTACGGAACAGGCAGGATTCATGGCCGGTTACGCCGCGGTCCGAGAGGGCTATGACAACATCGGAAGCATTGTCCAGGGTAAGGATCAGCAAATGCTCCGGTTCCAGTATGGATTTGCGAAAGGTGCCAATCGGGCAGCCCAGGAAATCGAAACGGAATCCGACGTGGTTGTAAACTGCGTTGCGCTGGAAGAGTCCGGTGCCAGAGAAGCCGCTTCTGCAAAGGCGGAAGAATGGTACAAGAAAGAGATCTCGATTATCTTTGTCTGCGGCGATAAGATTGAAGACGATGTAATCGAGCAGGCAGAGTTACTGGACGGAAAGGTGATTGGCGGCATTACGGACAAGGGCGAAGTATCCGATACCGTCGTCATTTCCTCCGTGGAGAATATTGATAAAGCCCTTAAGGATGTACTGCAGAAATACACCGATGACGAATTCCCGGGCGGAGAGGTCATGAACTACGGTGTTGCAGAAGATGGTGTCCTGCTGGATTACACAAACAGCAGGTTAAAGGAATTTGATGTATCCGAGTACGAAGCGTTGGTTGACCAGATCAAAAGCGGGAAGATCCGGATCAAAGTTGACAACATCAAAAGCTTTGAGGATCTGGAGCTGGAAGACATCGAATTGAAATACTGAAAATCAAAAAAGGCTGCGCGGGCAGCCTTTTGAACTTGTCTGTAAAATAGCACATTAGAGGTAGGAGGTCTTCCGTTCCTTTAACGGGATATAATCCATGTGATCCTGGACGCTGTTGAATGCAGGGCGCATGAGCTTGCCGCCGGCAACGATCTCTTCGATGCGGTGGGCGCACCAGCCCGAAAGCCTTGCTGTCGCAAACAAAGGCGTCGCAACGTCCGTCGGAATGTCCAGTGCGTCATAGACAAAGCCGGAATAAAGGTCCACATTGGCGGGCATGAGGGTTTCTTTGCCATGTACTTCTGCGTACAATGAAGGAGCCCGGCGTTCAATGTAATCGCAGAGGAGAAAGTCGTCCAACAGACCTTTGTCCTCGGCTAGTTTCTTTGCCATGGACTTCAGGATCTTAGCACGCGGATCGGATTTCGTGTAAATGGCATGGCCCATTCCGTAAATGAGACCGGTCTTGTCATTGGCTTCGCCCTTTAGGATCTTGACAAGGTAATCGTCGAGGACGGAGGTTTTGCCTAAATCATGAACGTGGCTTTTGATGTCGGTCATCATATTGATGACCGCAATATTGGCGCCTCCATGACGCGGACCTTTGAGAGAACCTACTGCAGCGGCAATGGCCGAATAGGTGTCCGTACCCGTTGAGGAAATCAAGTGGGTCGTAAAGGTGGAATTGTTTCCGCCGCCGTGTTCTGCATGGAGCATCATGCTGATATCCAGAAGCTTTGCTTCCAAATCCGTATATTCGCCCATAGGACGGAGCATCCGGAGAATGTTTTCCGATGTACTGAGCTCAGGAATCGGCGGATGCAGATGCAGACTCTTGTTATCATAATAAGAGCTTTTTGCCTGATACGCATAGGAAATGATGGCAGGGAAGTAGCCGATCAATGTCATGGATTGACGGAGCACATTTGCCACAGATGTATCATCCGGATTATCATCATAACTGTAGAGAGCCAGAACGCTACGGGCCAGTTTGTTCATAATGTTTTTTGACGGGGCCGTAAGGATCATGTCTCTGGCAAAGCCCATGGGCAGGTCTCGGTGCTGGCTGATGATATCAGTAAAGGTTTCCAGCTCTTTTTTAGATGGAAGGGAACCCATGAGAAGCAGGAAAGTCGTTTCTTCAAAGCCGAAACGATCTTCGGCCAGCGCTGCATTCACCAGATCCTCGATGTTGTAACCGCGGTAAAACAGCTTGCCTTCAGAAGGAATCTTGTTTCCTTTTTCATCGAATTCGTATCCCAGAATTTCGCCAATGTGGGTCAGACCAACGACAACGCCAGTGCCGTTTGCATTTCGCAAACCCCGTTTTACGTCATTTCTAATATATAATTCATTGTCGATTTTATTCTTCTTTTTCAGAATCTTTTCGCCGTTGCTGAAAAAGACATCGGACTTGTCGTGGGTCCGCTTTTCTTCTTTTTTCGCAAAATGCTTTCTTTTCACTCGTTCAAACATATACTTTAATCTCCATTCTCTATTTTATCCTTTTAAAGTCATAAAAAATTATAGCATAAAAACAGAATAAATACAATTCGCAGGAATGGAGTGGGTGAAACCGTGAGTGTCGATGGATTAGGACAGTCGATCGATACGATCCTTTTCACGGATGACAAGGTATCCGGATAGAATTACAACGACGCCGCCAACACATTGCAGCAGTACCAGATTCTGATGCAGCAACAGGTAGCCAAAGAAGGCAGATGTGACCGGAAGGAAATTCGTGTAAACTGCAGAAACAGTCGGTCCCAGCTTTTCAAGGCCATGGACTTCAATCAGGAAACAGAGCCCTTCACTGATCAGGCCTAAATAGAGAAGTTCAAAAATAATCAATGGAGGCAGATTCGGAATATCCGAGAAATGAGGGAACGCAATCGGAGTCGTTATGATCCAGGCGAGGATCGTTTGATACAAAGCGATCTGAATCGCACCGTATTTATTGGTTGCGGCTTCGGTGAGAAACAGGAAGGCCAGCCAACAAAGCATGGCGCCTACGCAAAAGAGATAGCCGTAGGCGAATCCCCCGCGAAGGGAAGAAAAATCCGAACCGATGACAAGAAAAATCCCAACAATCAAACATACCATAAACAAAATGAGTTTGACGCTTGTCTTCCTGTGGAACAGTACTTTTTCAATGAGGATGGAAGCAATCGGCAAAAACCCTAAAACGATGGTAATGTTCGCCACCGGAACCGTAGCCAGTGCACTGTATTCACACCAGAAATAGAGAATGTGTCCCACAAGGGTGGAGGCAATGAGAAGGGGAACATCTTTGAGCTTTGGCAAACGGATGCCCGTTGTCTTTGCAGTGACGATTGCAATCAGCAGAGCCCCGAGAAGGTACTTGCAGTTCAGAATCAGGAAGGTATCCACGTGATCCAATGCGTCTTTGGCAACAGATAATTCCAGTCCCCATACCAGGACCAGAAAGATCATCATCAAATGGTATTTCAATTTTCCCGAGTTTGCGCCCTTTGTCATTTTGATCCTCCTATTAATACTATAAATAAAAAAATTATCAGATAAGTCATTGTATTTGCCCTCAATAGAGGGTATATTTGAACATATAAGAGGTCGATTATGAACAACAGAGGCAAAACATGGATCATAACGAAATGATAGGATACAAATCACCGGCACATGTTCGCGTGAAAGCGGAGAATGTTATCAAACATCCTTTTCATAAACACTGGGATGACTTTGAAGTGATTTGCGTGTTAAAGGGAAAGGTGCAGGTTTGGGATTATTCCTCGGAATATGAACTTACGGAAGGGGCGGTGCATGTTTTTAACCCGCCCTACGACCACATGATTTCCGGCTCGGACAACATCGTTCTTTCCATTCACATAGACTGCAATTATTACGAACGGTTTTTCAGTGATCTGCGCAGGAGGTACTTCATCAGTGACACCATCGACACCCAGTCGGGAACCACATCGGACGTCAAGTATCTCCGGTTTCTGATTGCACGGATTGCCAGTGAGTATCGGGGCGCTTGTGGGTCTTCCCTGATCGAGCAATATACCCGTGAGCTGATCCAATTTATGTCGGAACATTTCACCGACTATATCTTTTATTCCGACAATAAGGGAACTGCGAACTTTTTCCACCTTCACGGAACGGACCGGGAGTTTACAACCAGCGGAATCCGGCAATACAACGAACGGATCTATCGGATCGTAGATTATGTGGAAGCGCATTATAACGAAAAACTTCAGCTTAAGGATCTGGCTCGCTGGGAAAAAGTCAGCGAATCCTTCCTGTCACGGGAAATCTGCAAAAAACTGGGGTTGACCTATTCGAAACTGGTCTCCCTGACCCGGTCTTATGAGGCATCAAAACTCCTTTCTTCCACGGAACTGACTGTGGATCAGATTGCGGAGGAATGCGGCTTTTGCGACCGGAAAGAACTGGCGCGCCACTTCAAACGTTGGCATAAAATGACGCCGACCGAATTCCGTCGGGAGGTAAAATGGGACGTTCAAACGGGAAACCGAATCGTATCCGAACGGGTCAGTGACGAAATCACGGAACCATTGATCGACCGGTATCTGGATGCGTATTAAAAGGGGGAAAGACTCATGAAATTCATTCACATTTCCGATTTGCATCTTGGCAAACGAATCAACGAATACAGCATGATCGAGGACCAGAAATTCATTCTGGAGCAGATTTTGGATATCGCAGAACGGGAACAACCGCAGATGGTTCTCATTGCGGGGGACGTCTACGACAGAAGCATTCCTTCTACGGAGGCCCTGGAAATCTTTGAAGGATTTCTGTGCCGTTTGTCGGATGCAGGACATCAAGTGTACATCATTAGCGGCAATCACGATTCGGCGGAGCGGCTGTCCTTTGGCAGCAGGCTCATGGAACAAAGCGGCATCCATATGGCACAGGCGTTGGGAAAGCAGACCTTTGAGGGTAAGGCGGTCTATGAGCTGGAGGACGAGCACGGCAAAATCGATCTGTATCTGCTGCCGTTTCTGAAGCCGGCGACCTTGCGGCACGCCCTCCTTGCAGCAGGTAAAATCACCGAGGAGGAAGCCGCCGGAATCGATACGTATACAAAAGCAATGGCCGCTGCAATCGCCGCGCTGGATGTGGATCCGGACCGGAGAAACATTCTTGTGTCCCACCAGTTTGTGACCGGCGCGAAACGGTCCGAGTCCGAAGAAGTGATGGTCGGAGGCCTGGATAATATTGATGGGGACGTTTTTGATGGGTTTGACTATGTGGCACTGGGGCATTTGCATGGGCCACAGACACTGGGGGAACGTGCACAGATCCGTTACTGCGGATCGCCGTTAAAGTACTCCTTTTCGGAAGTCAACCAGAAAAAATCCGTTACGGTAGTTGAAATCGGAGAAGACCGGACTGCGACGATCCGGGAGGTGCCTTTGAAGCCTTTGCATGAATGGATCGATATCTGCGGAACCTTCGAGCAGGTAACCGGTGATGATTTCCTCACACAGACGGATCGGGAAGCCTATACGAGAATCACGTTGCTGGATGAGGACGATGTTCCGGATGCAGTCGGCCGGCTGAAACTCTGTTATCCAAACATGATGTCCATGCGCTACGACAATAAACGGACCCGCCAGGAACAGGATCTGAGCCATGGAGCCGAACTGGAGCAGAGGTCGGAAATGGATCTGTTCCGTGAGCTTTTTGAGATGCAAAACAACATGTCTATGAACGAAAAACAGACAGATCTGGTCAAGAAGCTGATCGAAGAAATAAAGGAGGAAATGATATGAGGCCTTTGATGTTGGAGATGACAGCCTTTGGACCATATGCAGGAACGGTACAGCTTCCCCTGGAGGAACTGGGAACAAACGGAATCTATCTGATCACGGGCGTGACGGGATCCGGGAAAACCAGTATTTTTGACGCCATCACCTTTGCTCTGTACGGTCAGGCAAGCGGGAAAACCCGGACCCCAAGGTCCCTACGTTCAAAGTACGCGGACCCGGATCTGGAAACATCCGTCAAACTGACCTTTGAGCACAAAGGCAAGGAGTATACCATATTCAGAAAGCCGGATCAGGAGCGGGCGAAAAAGCGCGGCGAAGGGATGATCAGCGTGCAGGGTGAAGCGGAGTACTATGCACCGGGTGAAAGTCCGATTACGAAAAAAACCGAAGTTGACGCAGCCATCCGGCAGCTTTTGGGTGTGGACCGGGAGCAGTTTGCCCAAATCGCAATGCTGTCCCAAGGAGATTTTATGCGGCTTCTGACAGCCGGAACCGATGAGCGGATGGGAATCTTCCGCAAGCTGTTCGGCACGGAAATCTTTAAGGAACTGCAGGCCCGTCTGCAAATGGAAAAGTCAGACGCGGAGAAACAATATAACGATGTAAAAAGCAAAATCAGCGGGTATATCAAGGATGTGCTTCCCGATGAAGCGGACTGGGAGAACATTTCCTATGCGGTGAAGCGGATTGAGGAAAAGCTGGAAGGGGATCGGACCGAAGAAGGTGAGTTGTCGGAAACAATCCATCAACTGGACGAGCACATCGGTACTTTACAGCAGATGACTGGAAAAGCAGAAGAAATAGAGAAAGCAAAAGCCCAGATCCAGACCATCGAAGAAGAAATCCTTCGGGTTCAAGAGGAAATTCAGACGGCAAAGACAGAACTTCAGGAAGAAGAACAGAAAGCACCGAGAAGAAAAGAGATCTCTGGGGAGATCGCAAAACTGGAATCCCTCAAACCATCCTATGAAGAACTGTCCCAGATTCGAATGTCTTTGAAAGAGACTCAGGAGCGGTTGTCGGAAGCAGAGGCGAAGGCAGCTAAGGCAGCCGCCGATAAAACCCGGTATGGGGAGGAACTGGCGACCTATGAGGCAGAAGCTCTGGAACGCAAGGATGCCGGCGTCCGGGCAGCCGAACTGGAAGGCGTGATAAAAGGCCTTGGAGAAAAGCTGGAGCGGGCGAAGGGGCTTCGCAAAGATGTGGAAACGGTTTTGGAAACGGAGAAACAGTGGGTGGAAGCAAAGGCCCAGTACCAAAGGGCCCAATCCACTTACGAGAAGCTGAATGTGGAATACGAATCCATGAATCGGCGTTTTCTCGATGCCCAGGCCGGCATTATCGCAGCAGATCTGGAAGCGGGCGTTCCTTGTCCGGTGTGCGGGTCTTTGGATCATCCGGCACCGGCGGCGATGAAGGAAGGCGCGCCTTCGGAAGAAGAGCTGAAAGAAACAAGAACGTCCCTGCAGCAAGCCGATGAGACGCAGCAGAAAAAAAGTGCAAAAGCCGGGGAGCTGAAAGCAAAAAAGGATGCGCTGGTGGATACCCTTCAAAAAAACGCGGCGGATCTGTTCGGGTCGGCTTTGGATATGGATGGGGACTGGAAGGCCTCCATTGAGGAACGCAGCGGCGAGATCGAGGCGGAATTCCAGAATGCGGACAAGAAGCTGAAGCAGGAACGCAGCAGTCTAAAGCGGTTTCAGGAACTGGAACAGCTAATTGGGAAAACCAAGGAGAGCATGGAAAGCGCTTCCGTATTGATTGGGGAAATGGAACGCCGGCAAGCGGTTTTGCAGGAAAAGATGCGTTCTCTGGAAACAAGTGCCGAAGAGCGTTCCTCCAAACTGGAGTATGAGGACCTGAATACCTTAAACGAGGTGATCACATCCCTCCAAAAGGAAGATGCCGAAATCGAACAGGCTTATGAAGCGGCGCGCAAGTTGTTTGAGGAGAAAACAAACGCGGAAAGCGGTCTGATTGGAAAGAAGAAGGGGCTGGAATCCACCGTCCGTAATGGGATTCAGATCGATCTGGAAAAAGCGAAGGAAGAGCTGGAACAGAAGACGGATGAAAAACGCCAAATGGACGGACGGCAGCAGGAATTGAAAACACGCATGGCGATTTATAGCAGAGCTCTGGAAAACATTTCTCTGCAGCGGCAGATGCTCCAGGAAAAAGAAGAAAACCGCAAGTGGATCGAAACCTTATCCAACACGGCAAACGGGACGTTAGCCGGGAAGGAAAAAATCACCCTGGAGACCTACGTGCAGATGGCGTATTTTGACCGCATTCTCCATAGAGCCAATGTCCGGTTCCGGATTATGAGCGACAATCAATACGAGTTTATCCGGCGCAGAGAAAGCGCAAATAAAAAGTCCAAGACCGGACTGGAGCTGGATGTCATCGATCATTACAACGGAAGCGTGCGAAGTGTGGAGACTTTGTCAGGCGGGGAATCGTTCATGGCATCCCTGTCACTGGCACTGGGCCTTTCCGATGAGATCCAGTCCACCTCCGGCGGCATCGAAATGAAGACCCTTTTTGTGGATGAAGGATTTGGTACCTTGGACGAAGAAACTCTGACCTTAGCCATGAACGCCCTGGGACGAATTGCGGAGAAGAGCCGCCTTGTTGGGATCATCTCCCACGTTTCGGAACTCAAAGAGAAAATCGACAAGCAGATCGTGGTCACAAAAAACAAGACCGGTGGTAGTCAGGCAACAATTATTTCGGGCTAACCGGCAGAATAATTGTGAAATAACTACAAAAATAGTCAATTTTTCTATTGACTTAACCACAAAGAAGCAGTAAAATTGTCTCGTGAAAAGTAAATAACAGGAAAGGCGATGAAGGGAAAGAGTAGCCTTCAGGAGACTGAACAGAGAGTTGCCGTTTGGTGAGAGGCGCGTAGTTACTGATTGTGAATACCTCCCTGAGCTGCACTTTGAAAGCGCGAGGATTGCGGGGCTGGCGACGGCTCGCAGGCTGATGACCGTTAGTAGGACGTGACGGGAAGTGCCCGTGATAGCACGAAGGTATAATCCGGCTGACTGATAGTGCACGACAGTGCAAAGGCATGGACGTACCTGTAGAGGCTGCCAGTGGTGACAAGGCAGTAAACTGAGGTGGTACCGCGGAATGATATTCGCCCTCTATTTGATAGAGGGCGTTTTTTATGGGCCGCCCGAATCTGCATTTTATATAGAAAGGAATAGTAGAAAATGAATGTTAAAGTAATCAGTGCAGTGATGTTGATCATTTTCTTCGCCGTGATGGTAGCCGTTGGCTTCTACACGAGAAACAGGGCGAGGAATGTAGAAGGATTTGTTTTGGGAGGCAGATCCGTTGGACCGTGGATGACGGCCTTTGCCTTTGGTACATCCTATTTCTCGGCGGTAATCTTTGTCGGTTATGCCGGACAGTTCGGATGGAATTTCGGTTTGTCATCGACTTGGGCCGGCCTGGGGAACGCCTTCATCGGATCCCTTTTGGCATGGAACATCCTGGGACGGAGAACCCGAATCATGACCCAGCACCTGGATGCTAAGACCATGCCGGATTTCTTCGGGAAACGGTTTCATTCCACGTTGATGAAAGTAATCGCTTCGATTATCATATTCATTTTCCTGATTCCTTATACCTCTTCGCTGTACAACGGCCTTTCCAGTTTGTTTGGTCTGGTGTTCAATATTCCTTACTGGGTCGTAATTGCAGTCATGGCCGTATTGACCGGCTTCTACGTCGTGTTCGGTGGCTACATGGCCACGGCAATCAACGACTTCATACAGGGCATCATCATGCTCTTTGGTATCTGCGCCGTCATTGGAGCGGTACTCCACGCCAATGGAGGGCTGGTCGCCGCCACCCAAAAGCTTTCGGATGTTCCGATGGAAGGCTGGAATGAAGGCGCCTTCTCATCCTTCCTGGGACCGGATCCACTGGCTCTGGCCTTTGTGGTTATCCTGACATCCCTGGGAACCTGGGGACTGCCGCAGATGGTCGGAAAGTTTTACGCAATCAAGAGTGAAAACGATATTCATAAAGGAACCGTGATCTCCACATTCTTCGCCATTATCGTTGCGGGAGGATGTTACTTCCTGGGCGGTTTTGGAAGACTGTATGCGGATAAGATCGCATACCAGAGCGATGGGGTAACGCCGCTGTTTGACACCATCGTGCCGTCCATGCTCGCCACGCTTCCGGCAATCATCATCGCCGTCGTTATCGTGCTGGTACTGTCGGCTTCCATGTCGACACTTTCCTCACTGGTTCTGACATCCAGTTCTACCTTTACGCTGGATGTAATCGACCCGGCAACAGGCGGCATTATGGACGAAAAACGAAAAGTTGTCGTTATGCGGATCTTCATTCTATTCTTCATTTTCGTATCAGCCGTCATTGCAATCATTAAAGACAGCCACCCGGAAATCACCTTCATCGCCCAGATGATGGGCGTATCCTGGGGCGCTTTGGCCGGAGCATTTCTGGCGCCGTACATCTACGGACTGTACTGGAAGCGCATCTCAAAAGCATCGGTATTCTGTTGCTTTATCTGGGGATGCGGACTGATGATCATTCAGATGATTATATCCCTTGGTGGCGTTGATGTTTCCGGATGGGGACCATTCCTTTCCTACATCTTCGCGTCTTCCGTTCGGTCAGGAGTGATCGCCATGGTGGGCGGCTTGATCATCGTTCCAGCAGTCAGTCTGATCACGAAACGTCAGCCGATTCAGGAAGTCAACAAAGTCTTTGCCTGCTACGAAGAGAAAGTATCCGTTGCGAAGAAGGAGGCACTGGACTAAAAATCACAGAGATAGTGGATCAAAAACAGAACATTTGTTTGCATGCGCAACGGTGTTATGATATACTGAATGAACCAGTATAAGAAGCAGAAAGGATATCATTCACATGCCTGACTTCAAGGTTTATTCAGATTTTGAGCCAATGGGGGATCAGCCCCAGGCAATCGATAAAATATCAGAGGCTATTATGTCCGGGAAACGGGCACAGACACTCATGGGAGTGACCGGATCCGGCAAGACCTTTACCATGGCGAAAATCATCGAGAAAGTGCAAAAGCCAACCCTCGTAATCAGCCATAATAAAACCCTTGCCGCCCAGCTCCATGGGGAATTCCGAGAGTTTTTCCCCGAAAATTCCGTTGAGTACTTTGTGTCTTACTACGATTACTATCAGCCGGAAGCCTACGTGGCTTCCACGGATACGTACATCGAAAAAGATTCGGACATCAACGATGAAATCGAAAAACTGCGCCACTCAGCCACAGCGGCATTGAGTGAGCGCAAGGACGTAATCATCGTAGCCTCTGTTTCGTGTATTTATGGCCTTGGAAGTCCGATCGACTATGAAAACCAGGTGATTTCTCTGCGGCCCGGAATGGAACGGGATCGGCAGGAGCTTTTGCGCAAACTGGTGGACATTCAATATACGAGAAACGACGTGGCTTTTGAACGTGGAAACTTCCGCGTGCGGGGCGACACCATCGACATTCATCCGGCGGGAGCAGAAAATGCAGTCCGCGTTGAGCTTTTTGGGGATGAAGTAGAGCGAATCAAAGAAATCAATCCAGTCACAGGAGAAGTGGTTGGATTGCGAAATCACGTTGCAATCTATCCGGCATCCCACTATGTTACGAGTCCGGAAAAAATCGAACACGCCATAGAGACCATCGGCGAGGAGCTGGATGAGCGAGTCCAGTGGTTTAAGGATCGGGGCAAACTGATCGAGGCCCAGCGGATCGAACAGCGGACCCGGTATGACATGGAAATGCTTCGGGAAGTCGGCACCTGCAAAGGCATCGAAAACTATTCCAGGCATTTGGTAGGGCTGGAACCCGGCTCAAGGCCATACACGCTGATTGACTACATTCCGGATGATTTTCTGATTATCATCGACGAGTCCCACGTCATGCTGCCACAGCTGAGAGCCATGTACAATGGAGACCGTGCGAGAAAACAGTCTTTGGTGGATTATGGATTCCGTCTTCCGTCCGCCCTGGATAACCGGCCTTTGAAATTTGATGAGTTCAATGAGCTGGTCAATCAGATCGTCTATGTCAGCGCAACGCCGGCAGAATACGAGAAGAATGAGAGCGGAGGAGTGTCTGCGGAACAGATTATCCGGCCGACGGGGCTTTTGGATCCGGAAATCGAGACTCATCCTTCGGAAGGGCAAATCGACCACCTGATTGGGGAAATTCATAAAGTAACCGAAAAGCAGGGCAGGGTGCTCGTCACGACTCTGACGAAGAAAATGGCGGAGAGCCTGACCGATTACCTGCGGGGTGTGGGAATTAAGGTCCGCTATCTTCATTCAGAAGTCGATACGCTGGAACGAATGGAAATCATACGGGATCTGCGACTTGGCGTATTTGACGTACTGGTTGGCATCAACCTGCTGCGGGAAGGCCTTGACATTCCGGAGGTTTCTCTGGTTGCGATTCTGGATGCGGATAAGGAAGGTTTCCTGCGAACGGAAACATCCCTGATCCAAACCATCGGCAGAGCAGCACGAAACGTAGACAGCCGGGTCATCATGTATTGTGATACGATCAGCAAGGCGATGCGTGCGGCCATCGATGAAACGGAACGAAGAAGGAAAATCCAGAGCGAATACAATGAGGCTCATGGAATTACGCCAAAGAGTGTCAGCAAAGGCGTCCGAGATGTCATCGAGGCGACAAAAACGGCGGAAGATATGGAGGGGTACGATGAGTTCCTGGCAGGAAGAAGCCCACTGGAGCTTACGAAAAAAGAACTTGCGGATTACGTCAGCAAGTTAGAAAAGGAAATGAAACAGGCAGCAAGCGATCTGCAGTTCGAACGAGCGGCAGAGCTTCGTGACCTGGTGTTTGAATATAAGGCGAGGATGTAAATGGCAAAAGATATCGTAATAAAAGGAGCAAAAGAAAACAATCTCAAGAATCTGAGCGTAACCATACCCCGTGATAAGTTTGTAGTTCTCACAGGGCTTTCCGGATCGGGAAAGTCATCGCTGGCATTCGATACGATCTATGCGGAAGGGCAGCGAAAGTATATGGAAAGTCTGTCTTCCTATGCCCGTCAGTTTTTGGGACAGATGGAAAAACCAAACGTGGAATACATCGAAGGGTTGAGTCCGGCCATCAGCATCGACCAGAAGACGACCAATCAGAATCCCCGGTCAACAGTGGGAACGGTCACAGAAATCTATGACTATCTGAGATTGATGTACGCCCGTATCGGGATTCCACATTGTCCGATCTGCGGCAGGGAAATATCCAGTCAGTCCGTGGATCAGATTGTGGAAACGCTGTTGCAGGAACCGGAAGGCTCCCGGCTTACGGTCATGGCACCGGTGGTTCGTCAGCGCAAAGGCCAGCACGATAAAATCTTAGACCGGATCCGCAGGGAAGGCTTCACCAGAGCCCGGGTTGACGGGGAAATGAAGCTTTTGGAAGAAGATGAAATCAAGCTGGAGAAGACCTACAAACATACGATTGAAATCGTGGTGGACCGGATCAAAGTCCGCGACGGCGTGCAGAGTCGACTGGCCGAGGCCTGTGAGCTGGCCATCAGCAACGGAGACGGACTGGTTCAGGTAGAAATCATCGACCCGGACGGGGTGCAGGAGGAAAAGACCTTCAGCACTTCTCTGGCTTGTCCGGAGCACGGCGTCAGCATCGATGAACTGGAACCGCGCATGTTCTCCTTCAACAATCCATTGGGAGCATGTCCAGAGTGCAAAGGCCTCGGATTCATTCAGCAGGTCGACCCGGATCTGTTGGTCCCGGATCAGAATATCAGTATTATGGACAAGGCCCTGCGAAATGCCTTTTCGACCATGGAGTTTACCAGTTATTATTGGCAGGTGATCCGGGCTTTGGCAGACAAATACAATGCGGATTTGACGCAGCCATTTAAGAAACTGCCTAAGAAATTTCGGCAGGTGCTTTTGTATGGCACTGGAGAAGAAAAACTGGTCTACGATTATACGAATCGGGCGGGTATGGTGCAGCACAGAAGTCATACTTATGAAGGTTTGATTCCAAATCTGGAACGCAGATACCAGGAAACGAATTCGGAATGGATCAAGAGCAAGATCGAAACCTATATGAACTTCTCGCCGTGTCCATCTTGTCAGGGAAGACGACTTCGTCCGGAGCTTTTGGCGGTCACCGTTGGCGGCAAGAACATCATGGAATTCTGTGATATGTCCGTCATTGAGGCCATTCAATTCCTCGATGAGACGAAAGAATCCTTATCCGAGACACATAGGAAGATATCGGCGGAAGTCATCAAGGAAATCCGCGGGCGACTGGAGTTTTTGGCCAACGTGGGACTGGATTATCTGACCTTGAGCCGGGCTGCGGCAACCCTGAGTGGAGGGGAGTCTCAGCGGATTCGTCTGGCAACACAGATCGGGTCCGGGCTGGTTGGCGTCTCCTATATTCTCGATGAGCCGAGTATCGGGCTCCATCAGAAAGACAATGAGAAGCTTTTGAAATCGCTGCGTGAGCTGACGGATATCGGCAATACACTGATCGTCGTGGAGCACGACGAAGAAACCATGTATGCGGCAGACCAGATCATTGATATTGGACCTGGTGCTGGGATTCACGGGGGAGAGTTGGTTGCTCAGGGCTCGGTGGAAGATATCAAGGCTTGTGAGAAATCCATTACCGGCCAGTATCTCAGTGGACAGAAGAGCATACCGATTCCTGCTTCCCGCCGATCCGGCACGGGCAAATACATAACGGTCAAAGGTGCCGAAGAAAACAACCTTAAAATAATCGATGTGAAATTCCCACTGGGAAAGTTTGTTTGCGTAACGGGTGTTTCCGGTTCGGGCAAGAGCAGTTTGGTGAATGAAATCCTATATAAGGCGGTAGCCCAGGAGATGTACCGGTCGAAAGAACGTCCGGGCAAGCACAAAAGCATCACCGGTCTGAAAAACATCGATAAGATCATCGATATCGACCAGCAGCCCATCGGCAAGACGCCGCGGTCCAACCCGGCGACCTATACGGGCGTGTTCACGCATATCCGGGATCTCTTTGCCCAGCTTCCGGAGTCTAAGATCCGGGGGTACGGAAAGGGCCGGTTCAGTTTTAATGTCAAGGGTGGCAGGTGCGAAGCCTGTAATGGTGATGGAATCAAGAAAATCGAGATGCTGTTTTTGCCGGACGTGTACGTACCGTGCGAAGTCTGCAAGGGAAAGCGGTATAACCGGGAGACCCTGGAAGTCAAATACAAAGGCAAAAGCATCTTTGACGTACTTGACATGAATGTAACGGAAGCGCTGGAATTCTTCAAGAATCATCCGACGATCAAACGGCAGCTGCAGACCCTGGAGGACGTGGGTCTGGGATACATTAAACTGGGCCAGCCGAGTACGCAACTTTCCGGAGGAGAAGCGCAGAGAATCAAATTGGCTACGGAGCTTTCCAAAAAGAGCACCGGCAAAACTTTATACATACTGGACGAACCTACGACCGGTCTGCACTTTGCCGACGTGGCCCGGCTCCTTGAAATGTTAAGCAAACTGGTGGATGCAGGCAATACGGTCATCGTCATCGAGCACAATCTGGATGTGATCAAAAGCGCCGACCACATCATCGACCTGGGACCGGATGGAGGATTCCGAGGCGGCACCATCGTGGCGGAGGGGACGCCGGAGGAAGTCGCCCTTGTCAAAGAGTCGTATACTGGACAGTTTCTCAGTAAGTTGTTATAATATGCAGGAATGTTTTAGTAACGATAAGGAGAGTTAAAATGATTGAGAAACTGAACATGACCATGTTGACAGACTACTATGAGTTAACAATGGCCAATGGTTATTTTGAAGCAGACATGGCGGACGACATTGCGTATTTCGACATGTTCTTTAGAAGAATTCCTGATAACGGCGGTTACGCTATAATGGCTGGACTCGAACAGGTTATAAAGTATTTGGATAACCTGAAGTATACGGAAGAGGATATAGAGTATCTGCGCAGCAAGAAAATGTTCAGTGAAGAATTCCTGAAATATCTTGCTGATTTCAAGTTTGAATGCGATGTGTGGGCAGTACCGGAAGGGACTCCGATCTTCCCGCATGAACCGATCATTACCGTAAGAGGTCCGGTCATGCAGGCGCAGTTCGTTGAGACGATGATACTCCTTCTTGTAAACCACCAGAGTCTGATTGCGACGAAAGCCAGCAGAATCGTCAGAGCTGCGAACGGCAGACCGATCATGGAGTTCGGTACGAGAAGATCCCACAGCACAACGGCTGCTATTTACGGCGCCCGCGCTTCCTACATCGGAGGCTGTGCCGGAACCGCTTGTACCATTGCGGACGAAGTATTCAAAACACCGGCTCTGGGTACCATGGCCCACAGCTGGGTTCAGATGTTCGACAACGAGTACGAAGCATTCAAGGCGTACACGAAGATCTATCCGACCAATGCCACATTGCTCGTAGACACCTACAACGTTCTGAAATCCGGTGTTCCTGCAGCCATCAAGGTGTTTAAAGAACTGGATCCGCCAAACAAAGGCATCCGAATCGACAGCGGCGACATTGCTTATCTGACGAAGAAAGCCAGAAAGATGCTGGACGATGCTGGTCTGCAGGATTGCAAGATCGTCATCTCCAACTCACTGGATGAATACATCATCCGTGACGTTCTGCAGGAAGGCGCATGCATCGATTCCTTCGGCGTTGGCGAGAGACTGATCACAGCGAAGTCCGAACCAGTCTTTGGCGGCGTATATAAACTGGCTGCACTGGAAAAAGACGGTGAAATGATCCCTAAGATCAAGATCAGTGAGAACGTTGAAAAGATTACAAACCCTGGATTCAAAGCTATCTGGAGACTGTTTGACAAAGACACGGACCGTGCACTGGGTGACATCATCGCCCTCAGCGAAGAAGAAGGACCATCCGGCGATGAAATCGAAATCTTCGATCCGAACGCCGTTTGGAAGAGAAAGAAGATCACCAACTTCTATGCCAAGAACCTTCGGGAACAGATCTTCAAGAAGGGCAAATGCGTTTACAAGCTGCCGCAGCTGGATGAAATCAAGAAGTACTGCAAAGAACAGCTTGACCTGATGTGGGATGAAATGAAGCGATTCGAAAATCCACAGACTTACTACGTCGATCTTTCCGACAAACTCTGGAGACTCAAGCATTCCATGATCGACGAAGCGAGAGGGGAATAAGCGAGAACCATTATTGATTTTGAGCAAAGGCTGCCGCATACATTGCGGCAGCTATTTTAATGGTATGACGGGCATGCCGTCAATCTGTGGTGAAAGTCCACAAGGGGCGTAGCCAACGACGAACCCCAAAGCGACTCCCAAGGTTCAAATCGCGAGGTT
>CADBJW010000005.1 GCA_902795135.1 uncultured Eubacteriales bacterium | reverse complement strand
ACCAGTGCGATGTTTGTGCCGCCGATTCGTTCCGCGTGATCCATAACCGCCGCAACCGTCAGCGCACTAGATGGCTCCACGATGTACTTTTCCTGCTTGGCCATGAAACTGACCGCGCGAGCTGCGGTTTCTTCACGAATCTCAATCAGATCATCGCAGTAATCTTTCAAAAGCGCATAGGACAGCGCGCCCACGCCTCCGACAACGGCATCGCAAATGGTCTCGCCAATCGGGTATTCTTCATAACATACTCCGTCTTCATAGGATTTGATCATAGCCGGACAGGCTTCGGTCTGGACGCCAATGATGCGGATGTCAGGCTTGATTGCTTTTGCTGCTACCGCGATTCCTGTAGACAGTCCGCCGCCGCCCACCGGAATCACGATGGTGTCGATGTCCGGATTCTGATCCAGTATCTCAATGGCGATGGTCCCCTGCCCACCGTAGATCTTCGGATCATCATAATAGGCGTCGATAAAAGTCATGCCGCTTTCCTCGATGTATTTCATCCCCTGTGCATGGGCTTCATCGTAATTGGCGCCCATCTGCAGCACATGTCCGCCAAAGTACTCGATGCGCTCGACCTTGCTTTTCGGAGCTGTCTCCGGCACGATGATCTCCGCCTTCTCAATTCCGAGCAGGCTGGCGGCATAGCTAACGGAGCTGCCGTGATTGCCGGAGCTGATGGTGCAAACGCCCTTTTCCCTTTCTTCTTCGGTCAGGGTGAGTATTTTGTTCAATGCGCCGCGGACCTTAAAGCTTTTGACCGGCTGGAAGGACTCAAGCTTGAAATAATAATTCCTGTCATCACCGCCAAGATAAAAGGATGGTTCCAGCGGCGTATCCTTCAAATATGGTTTGATTCGGTCATAAGCTTCTTTTACTTCACTATAATCGAATGTATACTGTTTCATGATATTCTTCTCCTTACAATTCAATATCTGTCCCAAGGCTCGGATATCCATGAGAGCCAACCCCGTAGAATCACTCATTATATTTTAGCATGCCTTAATAGAAAAGGGCACTGGATTCCATTCTCACTTCACTCGTGCTCGGCGTGGCTGAAACCTCCTACTTGCAGGGACGTGCCGTTTCAACGAAAACTCGCACGTCTTCTTTTGGGGTATGAAAAAAAGAGGATGTGTTTTTTGAAAAAACGCACATCCTCTTTAATGATGTCGGGAGTAATCAGCATGGCCAATGACAAGCATACTGTCAAAATGGTTTTCTTACTGTTCATGATATCCATCGTCTCCCTTTTTTCTTCTGAATCTGTATATCACAGCTGTTACGATCACCCCGGCAATAAACGCCAGCACCGCTGCGAGAACGTACCCTCCCGTGCTGTCATCTAGCAGGGATGTCCCTGTTGTTTGGCCCTCATATATCTCATGATGCATACTCTGAAGCTGCTGCATGACAATAACAAGACAGACCATCAGCCCCGCTGATAAGGAGCCCAGCATTCTTAGTCTGGACTTGTCCTCCTGTCTCTTGATCATCGTAGCTCTTTCATGCATCCTTGCGAGTCTGTCTTCCGTACTTCTCATCAGGATGTCAACTCCCTTCGTCTCAAAGATATGTTTGCTCCCACATTTGAGATAATTTGAAAACATTTTTTATTTGACCGTAACAAGAACGGCCTTTGAAGCGCCATTGACGGCAATCACATAGACTTTGCAGTTGCCTTTGCTTTTGGCTATGATCTTGCCGGAACTGCTGACGGTTGCAATTTTCTCATTGCTGCTGACGTAGCGCAGCTTTGGTGCATGGCCTGTCGACATGAGTTTCTTGCCCTTCTTGAGTTTATTGACCTTGGCCTTGATTTTGTACGTCCTGCCCTTGCTCAGGGAGATGCTTGTCTTCTCGACCGTCACGCTCTTGATATTGGTATAGTTCTTGGTACTGCCTGACGTGTAGGCATGTACCATTGGGCTGGTTCTTACATAACTCTTTTTGCCGTTCTTCATGACATATGCCTTGACAACCGCCTTGTATGGTTTCTTTTTCTTCAAACTTTTCTTGGTCCACTTGAAGGTCTGATTGCCTTTGATGGTTCTGACCTTTTTCAGTTGTATTTCCTTTCCATGGTGGTTGCACATGGAGAAGAAAACGTCATAGCCGTCCACGCCATTCACCTTGTTCCATGTGAGAACCAGACTTCTCTTTCCTTTGGATGTCATCTTGACCAGAAGCGTGCCGCTAACCTGTGTTGCTGGCGCAGGATTCTTCTTCCACTTGGCAGTCACGGTCATGTTCGCGGTGACTTTGCTGAAATCCTTGTCCCAACCTGCGAAGGTGTAACCGGATCTCTTTGGAGCAGCTGGGGCCGTCGCTGATTTGCCGCTCTGCACCTTCTGTATCTTCAGTGTTTTGCCTTGCCCGTCCACGAAAGTGACGGTGTATACAGTCACTGGCTTCGGCGTAATCGTGAGCGTGCCGTTCACGTACGTGACATCGTATTTATTTGCTGCGCTTTCTCCGTTGACCGTAGCGTCGGAAGGTATCAAGTCATACTTCCCTACTTCTTTGCCCTGTCCATCCAGGATAATGCTAGTCAGCGCATCGCCATCCTGCAGGCCGCTGACTGTGACCATTTCTGCGATCTCCGCCGGATCTTCATAAGCTACATCTCCCGGACCCTGGAGCTGATCGTTATATTCATAGGACTGATCATTGGCTGTTATGATCAGTTCTGGCTTAAAGACATAGGTAAAAACAGTCGGTTTGGTGATAGCCGCGGTGCCTGGATCCGCATCCCATGTGCCACCTGCAAAACCTTCCTCGGCGATCATACCTGTTGGGATATGTTCGGGAGATTTCCCACTTAAAACGGTTTCTGTCTTGTTCGTCGTGGTGCCGTCCTCCCAGGTGCCGTTCTCTACTTTATACGTTACAGTGTAGTAAGAGAACACAGCGCTGGCAACGCTGTCGCTCCCGTACACGATATGTGCGGTCGCCTTCGGATAGCCGCGGTCTTTGTATTCGAACGACAAGTCGTACTCACCAGGCGGCAGCTGCGCCGTTCCACTTCCCTGCCAGGACGCCTGCGACGGGTCGAAGATGTATTGCCCGCGTTCATACGAGACATGGACACTGAATTCTGTCCCGGACCCGTCGACCAGAGTGAGTTCGTCCGCCAGGCCATCCTGCGGAACGTTATCCTTCGTCACCGTGACGACGATCTGGCCCGTCTCTACCCATTGGGCGACCAGATCCCCTTCTGCAAGGCTGCCGTCCGAGCGGGGCTTACCGCAGAGATTGAGGAAGGTCGCGCCGTCTTCGTATAATGAACCAAATCCGGTGCCGGCCCATCCGTGCAGCGCTTTGCCGCCCGAGTTCCAGCCGAATGCTTCATCCGAATACACATCAAGGGTTCCCGGCTGATCGAAGTAGGCTGTCTGTATATGCTCATCGCCGCCAATTTCGTCCGGGTTGAATACGATTTTGTACGCCTTGGCACTCCACTGCGCGTAGAGTACGACCGTTCCGCCCTTATCAGTCAGGTTCTTCACGTCTTCCTCGTCGGCGTAGGCAGTCCCGGAACCGTCCGCCTTCGTGTTCCAGCCTTTGAAATCGTAACCTGGCAGAACGTATGCGTTCTTTGTCAGCGCTTTCGTCTCATCGTAATCGAAAGACTCCTTTGGCATCTCACCGCTGAACATGTCTTTTGTAGATGCGTCTTTCGGCACATTGGAATCGAACTGCACCTCGTACGGACAGCCAATGGCGTAATCTTTGCTGGCTGAATCGTTATCGATCTTGTATTTCCAACTGTCTTTTCCTGTCAGTTCTGCCGTTGCGGTATGCGCTCCGGCTTCCGCTTCCATCGTCCTCGTGACACGTACTTCATCCCCCTTAAGGATCTGATCCGACGCAATCTCTACCGTTGGCGCATGGGGCTTTCCGTCATATAGAAATTCCGTTTCGTCACCCCATTCCAAAGTGATTGTCTTTGGCTTGATCGTATACTCATAACTGTACAGGATTTTATCTCCCAGCCTGCCAAATTGGATGTGGGCATAGGCCCGGTATTGCCCAGGAAGAGTCGGCGGATCCTGACTGTAATAGGTGTCCCCGGCGTCCGTTTTGCCCTCATACGCCCGGCTCCACAGCGTGCAGTTGTAGACCTCATAGTATTTCGGGAATCCCTCGTGGAGCGATGTGTCCGGCCCCGCCATATACTTCCAGGCGAAGTGTGTTCCATAGGAATTGCCGTTATAGGTCCCATTAAACATATCGACATAAAAATATATTGTAGGAGAATAGTAGTAGTCGCACACACTCTCGCCATTCTTATATGTGCAGTATGCTTCCAGCGTCGTATAATTCGTTCCAACGCTCTCATTGAGCCCACAGTAATTTCCTTCCTTATGGCTGTCATCGTGCGTCAGAAAAGAAATGCTGTTTTCGTTTCCTGATCCGCTCGTCTCAGCGCCGTCCTCTGCATAGACTGCCCCGATCGTTAAGGCAAACAGCAAAAGCAAAAGCCATGCAAAACACGCGATCCTGCTTTTGTTATCGTTTCGTTTCCCCCGTTTCTTTATGGTATTCATGGTAGTTTCCTCTGTCTCAGAGATATGTTTGTTTCCACAGATGCAGAACATCCTTCTACTTATAGAGATACAAAAAAGGACAGGTTTCCCCATCCATTTTGAAAAAAAGTTTTATTGTTTGATTGCAAAACTAACTTCGGGTTTGCCCTGGTACATCCGCTTCCGGCAGTTTACGCCTAAAAATCAGCGTCAACGCGACAGTCAACATCGGAATCAGATACCCGATCATCGAAGCAGTTCCTGTCTGAGAGACCAGAATGTTATAGATTCCATGGTACGTAATCGCAACTGCGATAAGCCCGATCGTTCCTGCTAGACGCAGCCAGGTCCTGTCCCAAAGATACAGGAAACCGACAGCGATCAGAAACGCACAGACCACATGCATCGCGCCGGTACCGAAACCCCGGATCATCAGTTGGATGATATGCGCTGCGCCATTGCTCGCCAGATAGCAGGCATTTTCGAATGTCGCAAACCCAATGGCTGTCATGAGGATTCCGCTGCGGGTTTCCTCTCGTCCCGGTTCAAACACCAGCAGGAAGAACAGAATCGGCAGGAATTTCATGATTTCTTCTATAAGCGGCGCGATTTCCAGTGACGCGGTCAATGCACTTACGCCCAACGCTGTCGCAATAAAAGTATTGATGTAAGACGACAACAGACATACGGTCATGCCCGCAAGAACGAATAGATTCATTGCCCTGCCTCTGCCCTGCATGCATAAAACTGCAATCAGAAGCGGTGCAGCCAGACATATGTAGATGTTTTCTATATAGTTCATCTGCTCACCGCCTTTCTGAGTGCCGGCAGGAACAGAATGATCGTGATGGAAAGCAGAAAATCGAACCAGAAGTAAACGTTTGAAATGGTGTCTCCGGTCCAGAAACAAGACGACGTCCACATGCCATACTCCGCCGCGCAGAAAACAAGCGTCAGGATAAAAAGCATTCTTCCACAGTCTGACGATCCTCCTTCCTTTTGCTTTTGCGTCATCTGCAGACCATAGCACGCGTGCCAGATCAACCCAGTCATCAGCAGAGCCACAACGATATTGCTGAGATAATCGCCACGAGTCATGTAGAAGGCGCACATGCCGAAGGTGAACGCCGGAATGCATAGATACCTCGGCCGCAGGCGGAACTTCCAGTCTCGCGAATTCTCCACGTTGATGTAGATCAGCAAAAGCAACAAAAACAGGTACGAGGTGTACCAACTGAATTCTGAAATATAGAACATCGGCGTTTCATCATAGAAGGCCAGATAAAGTTGCCAGTACAGATCTCCGAGAAAAAAGATTCCCGCAAACAGACCAAGCAAAACCCAGGCACGTTCTTTTGAACGCGCTGCGTACCACAGGGCGCTCAATGCGCACAGCCCCGTCACTACCAACTGTATTGCATTTTCGGTAACCTCAATCATTTCGCTGGTTCTTCCCCCTACAGATCCTGTCTGTCCTTCTCTTCCTGCCATTTCCGCAGGCGAAAACAGAATATGGTCACTGCGATTCCCAGCAGGAATGCGATAATTGCAACCACGATATACCCTAATGCTGCACTGTCACCAAAGATGCTGGCGTGCATGCCGCCTGTCTGACCTGTTTGGCTTCCCGAATCCAGGTCTGCGCTTTGCGGCACAAAAATGGCAAGCATGATGACTGCAGCAAAAGAAACCACTGCGCCTGCAGCCTGCATGAGCTTCACTTTATTTGTGCGCTTTTGCCTGTTCAGCTGTGCCGCCCGCGCATGCATCCTGTTGATTCTTTCTTCATCTGTCCGCATCTGTGATCCTCTCTTTTTCCAACTCCTGACGCATCTGTTTCTTGCCTTTCTGCAGCAGGTAATCGACTTTTTTGACCTTCAACTTCATGACTGTTGCCACCTCGGCATAAGTCATCTCTTCCATGTATACGAGCCACAGCGCTTCCCGCACCTGGGGGTCGATTTTTTCGAGGCAAAGCTGCAGGACTTCTTTCTTCTCTTCGTCCAGGACCTTTTCTTCCAGTATCTCTGTGTCCTCGATATCGCCGCCCCACTCATCCAAAGAGAACTGCACGATCCGTGTCCGTTTGCTATAGAACCTTGCCGCCAGATTTCGTCCTGTCTTAAACAGGTATGCCTTAAATGCACCGTCGCTGATCTGCGGCCGTTTCACCATGATTCTGGCAAAGGCTTCGATCATCAAATCCTCCGCATCATGCCAATCGTGAAGATAGCCATACAAATAGAACGTCAGGCTGTCGCCGTAACGGATCATCAATTGATCATATGCCGCTTGTTCACCTGCAAGGAAACGCCTGTACAGCGTTCCGTCATTCACTGCTGTATTGCTCATCACTTAAAACAAACAGCCGGGAACTCGTGAGGCACTTTGCTGTCACAACTTTCCGGCTATCATCTACACTGCTATGCTCTCTATTAGTTTAGCATTATAAAGCGAAAAAAGATAGAAAATCATAAAAAGCCTGCAGAATTTTAGTCCTACAGATCCCTAAAGCAGCTTCAATGACTCTTAAATCTCAACGACAGCGTCTTGTAAAAATAACTGTCCTTCTCCTGGTCTTCTTTTGACAGGTCACAGTATGGCACCAAATCAACGTGCAGCCTCTTTTGAGAATCCTTTTTCTTCTCAATACCGTCCATTATGATCGGTTCCTCCGGATGTTTCCAATTGTGCAGGAAATGATAACGAGCCCAACGGATATGTTCAATTTCCTGCAGGAAATCTTTCACGTCCTGACTCAATTCGTTGTACTCCTGCTCGTTTTCGCGAACCGTTAATCCCGAGACGTCTAACCCTGCCTTTTTCAAAAGGCCATACTTCTGTATGTCATGCATAGCACTGGAATAATTGGATCCCTTCGTGAAAGAATCCAGTTTTGCCCAGCTTTCTGTCGCTGATTTGTCTTGCATCTTTCTCCGAACGGTTTCAAAGGTAAGGTCCTCATCCGTTGATTGTGCGTGTTCGTATAAATCATAGGCAACGTTACACACCTTTCCCCCTTCATGGATCTTATCCATCAGGATCAGATCTTTGGCATCCTGAGGGCTTAAATCACCAACAAAATGTATATTGGATGCGTCGAATATCGTTCTTGCGCTAGCCCCTTCAATAAATACATGGATTTCTGTATCGATTCCGGCCTCACTCATCAGCGTCGCAATTTCTATGTTTTCATTCGTTTTCCCACAGAGTATGATTCGGTCGGCGCCTTTGATTTCTTCTACGTGTTCAAACCAGTCGCTTCCAAATGAAATCCTGTCTCCGCCATATTCCAGCATATTGTTTACAATCTGAGGATGCAGCTTGTTAAACTTGTTAAAATCTCCGTAAATCAGATAGTCAACGTTCTTTCCCGGATCAAAAACATTCATTTGAAGTCCCCAGGAGAGAATCTTTTCGGCCAAATCCCCACTGCCTATGAGTACGATTTTTTTATGCTCATGAATGTAATTTTTCTGCCAATAATAGATTGCCTTCGACTCTGATATATTGATTACATAAACATTATCTATTACACTGGCACTTCTGTGGGTGTCATTCAGACATAAATGAACCTTTTTCGCAGTCTTAAACAGCTCCGAATGGCGCTGGTAAAACTCCAAGGTCTCTTTGTCATTACTAAAAAAGATCACTTGTGTTGGAGCTTTAAATGCCCGCTTTGAATCTGTCTGTAATGCCCGTTTCCCCAAACCGGACGCAAGCATATTCGCGTAAACACTATCGCCATGTACGGCTACGGTATCCTCTCTACTGGACCGGATGAATACTGCACCGCTATTGATCAGCGCAATAATGGCGGCATAAAACATAGAAAGAATATAGGCAATCCCCAACCATCTTGCCAATTCAAGGGCGATGTTAAAAGGAAGCGGATCCAAATAACCTTTCGGAAGTTTTAAGCTGTTAAGAAGAGCATCGTAGAAGCCTAACCCTTCACCCCATACAAATCCAATGAGTCCCAGTAAAATGATTACAAATGGAGCGACGATGGCCCATGTTTTTTTAACCATTCGCATATCCTTTCATAAGAACCGGTTTCTATCTGCATTATATTTTAGCATGATTTTAATAGAAAAGGCACTGGAATCCAGTCCAGTGCCCTTAACGCAAGACCCTGAGGGGGGGAAGGATCTCGCAAGCATCATTGTGTGCTGATTTTAAAGTGCGTATTTCGTCTGGTAATCGCGGAACATCTCTTTGAATCCGGCGTCGTATTTTCTCTGGTAGCGCAGGTTCTCATGGATGTTCATATTGTGAGCCTGAAGGTCCAGTATGCATCCGGCAATATTCGAGCAGTGGTCGGAAACCCGCTCCAGAGCCTGACCCATCACGTTCATTCCGAAGAGGAAAAGACATAATCCCCCAGCTAACGTCAAAACATCAAATATTGTCATCAAAAAACCTCCATGAAAATTCTGTATATACCAAAACTATCATGAAGGATTTCTGTAAAAACGATAATCGTAGGATTGTAAAATCAGTGTAAATCTTTTTCTTTTCGTATTTTACGATGGTCGTTCTTGTAAGAAGCAGCGTTTGCACGTTCAATGGCGATGGCGGTTTTGAGCTGCATAAACAACTCGCTGTCCGTCTGTCCCACCAGTCCGGTCCGCTCACGGATTCTGCCGAGGCGGTAACGAACAGTGTTCTGGTGCACGTGAACCGCGGCTGCGGCTTTTGCGATATCGCCTCCCGCGTCAACGTACGCATGTGCCGTTTCCCGCAAATCGGCGCTCTCTTCCAGCGGATCCAGAAGGGCTTTTGCAAAGGCCACGGTCTCGCTGTTTTCCAGAGCCGGCAGGAGCACGCGATACATCCCAATCTGCCCGAACCGGTCAAAGGGCTTTCTCTCGGCGGCAGACGCAATGCCGCACTGCCAACTTTCGCGGAACGCCTGGTCCAGCTCGTTGTACGGATGTACGTCGCTCATTCCCATGAGAAGATCTGGCCCCATTCCGAGAAGCTCCATTGCTTCCTGCCGGATCAAGTCGTGGCTTTTGAAATCACTCCGTTGGGACGTAATGATAAGAAACAGGCTGTTTCCGTAACGAATCATCAACCCTTTGCTGTGAAAGCCTTTAAGCAAGTAAAAGCTGCGCAGAAGGCGGTCTGCGTCCAGATTGCTTCCGGGGATGTATACCACCGTAACGAAAGGCTGCAGTTTTAGTGAAATGCCTTTTAGGATGATGCCCAGTTCGGAACGGGACATGCTGCCGGAAAGCATGGATTCGATTTTTTCTTCCGATAAATAGACTTTGTCATCGAATTGTACGGCGTACATGATTTCAAAGGTGATTTTTTCAAACCACAGATCTTTCTCCATGGACAAAACCGGAAATCCCTTCTCATCTGCAAAAGCCATGACTTCCGGCGGAAGGTCTTCATAAATGATTTTCTTAAAAGCGACACAGGCCATGCCGATTTCATACATTTGTTTTACAGACTCCAAAATGAGCGCCGAATCATCTTTCGCAAAGAGAAAACTGGTTATGATAAACCCGTTTGGTTCCATTTCCGCAGATGTATCGTATTCCACGTCCGGGTCAAATTCGTAATCGGCGATTTCGACGGTAACGACCGGGCGGGCCAGTCCCCGTTCTCCCGCAAGCAGCGTCATCTTCTGTCCGCAGGGGAGTTCCAATATGTCTTTCACAGTTAACGCCATATAGACACCTCCATACGGGTTCATTTTACTATTCGCACGCTATTTTGTAAATATCACAAGAAATTTCAGCAATTCTTTTATTATCTACAAATATCAGAAGCGCAGCTTTTGCTATACTTACATCACAGAAACGCAAACAAACGATGAAAGGAGGATGAAGATTGAATGAGTATGGCATTTGTAATCATACAGAGTTTCGGAATAATCTCGACGATTTTCTTCCTCCTTTCGTATCAGGTGAAATCCAATAAGGCCTTGTATCTGATTCAGGCGGCAGGGTGCGGAACCTTTGCGATCCAATACTTACTGCTTGGGGCATACAGTGGATGTCTCAGCCAGCTGTTCGTCATCCTTCGGAACCTGATGCTGAGCCGGTACAATCAATGGCCTTGGGTCCGATGCAAAAGCTGGGTGCCAGTCTTCATCGCATTCGCATTGATCATTACCCGCCTTACATGGAGCGGGCCGATCAGCTTGATTCCACTGCTGGTCATGATCGCCGGAACCATTGGAATGTGGACGAATAACGCCGGACTGATCCGGTTGGTAGGACTCACGTTCATTTCCCCGCCTTGGATCATCTATGACTGTGTGACCGGCGCCTACTCCGCCATCGTCACGGAAGTCCTGGTAATGGCAGTTGTCGTCTCCTCCATCGTCAGATTCGGATGGAGGCAGATGCTTGATACAGAATCCGAATTTCAAAAGCAATAATAGAAAGGAAGGTACAACATGGCTACAAGAATAATGAACAAAAGCGATATCATGCTGGTTATTGAGATGGCGCCGACCATTCAGGCTGTCGAAAACGTATACACAATGAAGAGCAACGGTGAGGCAGTTGCCTGGCCGACTGTATTCCACATCTTTGAGGAAGGGCAGAGAGATATGGATATCCGTTCCGGGTATCTGCCGGGCGAAAAGATTTTCGGACATAAAACCATCGGCTTCTTTGCCGGCAATACGGAAAAAGGTCTTCCAAATCTGATGGCAACCATCAATGTGTTCGACGAATTTACCGGAGCGCCTATTGGAATTCTGGAAGGTGCCTATATCACAGGCGTTCGTACCGGCGCTGCGGGTGCCATTGGTGCCAAGTATCTGGCAAGAAAAGATTCTGAGACGCTGTTCATTCTCGGTGCCGGAAACCAGGCCGCCTACCAGATCGCTGCGACGATCGTATGCTTCCCGAATCTGAAGAAAGTCTATGTGGCAGACCTGCTTTTCCCTGAGAACGCGGAAAATTTCGTGGCAGGAATCCAGGCAAGACTTCAGGACGAACTGGGCATCGATGCTTCCGGAATATCTTTCGAAGCGACCAATAAACCGGAAGAAACGGTTCCGCAAAGTGATATAATCATTACAGTAACGCCTTCCAGGCAGCCCGTTATCAAAAAAGAGTGGATCCGTCCGGGCATGCATTTCTCAACGGTCGGCTCCGACATGGAAGGCAAGGAAGAGCTGGATCCGGAAATCTTCGCAAAGGCCAAAGTCTTTGTCGATGATATGGAACACTGCATTGAAGCCGGTGAAGTTGAAATCCCGGTCAAGAAAGGCATTGTGAAGGAAACAGACATCCATGAAATCGGCGAGCTGATCCTCGGAAACTGCGAAGGCAGAACGTCAGACGATGACATTACCATTTACGATCCAGCAGGAATGGCTTTGCTGGACATCGCCGCCGCAAAAGTCGCATTGGATCTGGCGGAAGAAAAGAATCTCGGTACCGTTGTGGAATTATAGGAGGAAATAGAATGGATATCAAAACTTTTAAGGTTGAACGTTGGATGGACGATTATGAAACCAAGTGCAAATACAACCTGGCAGAAACCTGCATCGATTCTCTGACGGTCAGAGAAATCGTGGAAATGGCCGGTTTGGATGTTGCGGAATATATGAATGCCCTCGCGGATACCCGATTAACTTACAGCCACATCGGCGGGTCTCCGGAACTGCTGAACGGAATCGCCAGCCTGTATAGCGATGTGATCAAACCGGAACACATCATCCCAATGCACGGCGCCATCGGAGCCAATCATCACATCCTGATGACCTTGATTGACCCGAGCGACAACATGGTCTCCGTTATGCCGACCTACCAGCAGCACTATTCCATTCCGGAATCCATCGGCGCGGAAGTCAGAATCCTGAACCTGAATCTGGAAAACCACTTCCTGCCGGACATCGAAAAGCTAAAAGAACTGGTGGACGAAAACACCAAGATGATCACGATGAACAGCCCGAACAATCCATCCGGTTCCTTGATTCCAAAGGACGTTATGGAACAGGTCATCGAAGTCGCGAAAAGCGTGGGCGCCTATGTCCTTTGTGATGAAGTTTACCGCGGCATTTCCGAAGATGGCAGCTACATGTATTCCGTTGCCGATCTTTACGAAAAAGGCATCTCCGTCGGCAGCATGTCCAAATGCTGGTCCATGGCCGGCGTGCGCCTTGGCTGGATCGTCACCAGAGACATGGATCTGATCCACCGCTGTCATGAACGCAGGGACTACGACACCATCAGCTGCGCCGTCATCGACGACAAACTGGCTGCTCTGGCTCTGGCCAACAAGGATATAATCATCGAACGGAACCGCACGATCCTGAACACGAACCGCCAGATTCTGGACGATTGGGTCAACGCAACTCCGGAAGTTTACTATCAGAGACCGGAAGCGGGAACCACCGCCCTGGTATACTATAAGAAAGACATCCCGTCCCGTGAACTCTGCGACCGGCTGATCAAAGAAACCGGCGTACTGTTCACCCCGGGTGAGTGCTTTGAAATGGAAGGCGCCGTACGCATCGGCTATGCCTTTGATTCCAAAGTCCTGCAGAAAGGCCTGGACCTCTTCGCAGACTTCCTCAAGACCATCGACTAGAGGACAAGCACCCGGCCGTCATAGACACCCAAAAAATATAATAGCCGCTGTACGAATTACCTCGTGCAACGGCTTTTGTATTAATCTTGATCCTCTTCTTGGCGCGCCTTTTCTGCCTGATTCATCTGCACCACCATGTGTGGATATGGAATGTGGATACCGCCCGCGTCGAAGGCCAGTTTGACCTGTTCGAGCAAATAGTACTGGGTTTTAAAATAATCCTCTGTGCGGCACCATGCCAAAAGCTCCAGCACGATCGCACTATCGTCGTTGCTGCGCACTCCGATACTCGGTTCGCGGTCATCCAGCACCAGATCGCTTTTGCGGCATACCTCCCGCAAGATCTCTTTGGCCCGAACCACATCGCTGTCGTAACTAATGCCAAAGGTCAGGTCCACACGGCGGATCTCCTCGCGGCTTTCATTGACGAGGATCGATGTGTTGACAAGTCCGTTGGGAATCGTGATGACTTGATAGTTCAAGGTTCGCAGCGTGGTCAGAAACAGGTCGATCTCCTGCACGCGGCCCCGGTATTCGCCGAGGTTGATCAAATCGCCTTTCTTAAACGGCCGTGTAATGATGATCATCAGACCGCCGGCGATGTTGGCCAAACTGTCTTTTAACGCCAATGCGATTGCCGCGCCAGCCGCGCCGAGTACCGCTACGATGGTCCCGACATTAACGCCTAATGTATCCAGACAAATGGCAATCAGCATGATGATACAAATGATTCGAACTGCATTGATTACAAACGAACTCAGCATCTCGTCCAGACTGTCGATTTTCTTCAGGATACGCCGGATCACTGCCAGCAGGATTTGAATCACGATCATCCCGATCACAATAATCAAGGCCAATCGGATCAGCGTTGCCCATGGATCAGCGAAATGCACCCCAAACATGGTGAACTCATTGTTTACATTCATCATATCATTCATTCTGATCTTCTCCTGTTTCCGTATCTTCTTTCGTTTCTACCCTTTCCGGCTGCAGACGCAGTCCCTCTACGACCTTTGACGCAACCTTTTTCTTCTGACCGAACTTAAGGAAAGCGAATCCGAAGCTGCAGAAGACGATCGCGCCGATGAAGTTAAGCTTGCCTGTTTGCAGCTACCTTTCGGAATAATTGCACGGAAATTATAACATACATCTCAATCCCGTGCACGATTCTGGCGCTCAATCATCTGGATCGCCATACTCACGTCTCATAGCATCGCTGGAAATCACCCATTGCTTCCCATACTTGCAGACGTCAACGCCGTTGATCAATTTCCCGTAGGCGATCGCTTTGCGAAGGGTGCTTTCATTCAGCCCCCAGATTTCAGTTGCATCCGAAAAAGCAATCAACCCATCAAATGGCGTCTTGACTTCTTTTCCATTTGCAAAGAGCTCATCACAGGAAAGATCCAGGTCATCATTCCATACAACGCCATACCCACCGACATCGACTTTGGCCGCTTCAAACAGCTCCGGTTGTTCCGTTAGATGTCTAAACACCGGAAAACGCTCCATCACTGGCTTTACATCATATTCCTTCGTTATTCCCTCAGAAAAGTGAACCGTTAAGCAATAGTCCGGAAGGATGTTGATCGATTTGATTTTGTGAAACATTTTAAGTTCCTCTCTATTCCAAAGGTGGCAGCCTGTAGAAGTTTTGGGTTTCCCACATTTCCATCAGCGCGCTTCTATGCTTTTGGGACCATTCTTTAACCATTGCAAAGGCCTTGGGCGGCAAATACCCATCTAGTATAGTCCCAGTCTGTATGGAAACTGCAGCTACATGCTCACCATATACCGCGTGAATATGCGGTGGATTATGCTCCCCTTGTCGAAAATAAATACGTATAGTAATGCCGTAAAAAACAGATATTATTGGCATTATTAATCTCCTTTCCCCTTCCCAGTTTGATGTTATCACTATATCGTGATATTGTCAACGTTGCTTCCTTTACGCCGGCTCTGTATTCGGTCAAATATATAAAAGGGCTGTTACTCGAATTACTTCGTGTAACAGCCGGGTGCTTAGTGAATACGTATGTACAAGCCTAATCCCCATAGTATTTCCATTTCTTTTGTTTCATTAGGTGGTCTTCTCCGGCATAATGCCAAATTGCACTATCTCCGGAGAATACAACATATTGATCTTTTTGAACTTCATAATGCGAATCTGCCTCTGACTCGTTTGTATCCTCGTTATACCTGTATTCACTAAAGCCATCGTATATCTTCTTCCCTTCCTTTACGTCCTGTATAGTCCCGTATCCTTGCATATAGTTTTGGCCTTCTTCACCTACGGCCACTATCACGATTGGCTCTAAATTATCAGCAGTAAGTTTTTTGTTCTTATCTTTTTTCTGAAAAGCAAGCGTTGTGATTAAAACCTTCTCATCACCGTCCAAGCCATATCCATCTCCACTTGTTGCCTGAAAGACATATGTTTTACCAACGTAGTCCTTTTTATACTTTTCAAACTGCTTAACGATTTCAGTAGCAACTGGCATATCAGCTTCTTTTAACTCTGGAATGAAGTCGTAATTATCTTTGGCGCGGTTTGCCCCAGTTTTATAGTGTAAATCGGCAAACTGAAACGGTATGAACCACTCTTTATCTATATCCAGTACCATGTAACTCAAATCATCACATATAGAATGTACCTTCACTAGTTTGCTAATTTCATCTGCTGTAAGATTAGTTTCAGCTTCGTATTTTTCTTCCTCCCACTTATAATAATCTCCATCTGGACGAATAATTCCCTGGCATAAACCGACAGTATCCATATCAGCGATATACTCATTTCTTTTTGCGTAGGTCTCTCTGATTGATTGCGTGAGTTCTTCTTTTTCTTTTTCAAATATTTCTGTTTGATACTTTTCAATATAGGAATGGCTATCCTTATAGTCATCCAGTTCGGTTAACTTGTCGATAGCCTCAGCGTAATGTCCGCTTTCGCCCAGTTTAATTGCATCCTTATACATTAAATATTTGTGTACCGAATTGCCAATCAACGCACACAAAAGGACAGCAACCACGGAAGCACAAACAATCGCAATGATTCGCCTCTTTTTCTGTTTTTTCCCTTTTATGCGTTCTTGCAGTTCTTTCTTCCCCACGTATTCGTCTGGAACAACCTCGAGAACTTTCTTTGCCCTAGTGACAGAACCGTTAGATGATACTACTTTTTCTGCAAACTCTATGCATTGTCTATAAATATCATTCCGGATTTCTTCTTTTTTTGCATTGGAATCAAAAACATCATCCACTGCATCGATAGCCTTCTTAAAATCTTCTCGTTTAATTGAAGAATCGATTGCACTTAAGATTGTGCTATTCTTTTCTGATTTTACATCATCAATAGTCTGTCCAATCGTCCATTCTAATCCTTCCTTAAAGATAACCTGCTTTACAGTTGCTTGGAAAGAGGACATGCTTTTAATATCAATAAACGGTATCGCCTCATTTGACCCGAACTCTTCATCGGGTGAAATCTCCAAGCCATCATATATGTATGTTATTTCACTCCCCACTTTATTGTTTTCTGCATCATAAGGAACAATTACAATAGACACCTTTTGAATAGTAAACTCCGAAACATTCTGTAATTTGATCTGCGCCAGATAATTCAACGTAACAGTATCTTTCAGTAAAGCACTTGCAACAATATGCACTGGTTCTTGAAAGTTTTCTAATACATACTCGTTCTTCGCCACTTGCTCATATCTGCTCATCTTATCACCTCATGTCAAGTTTATATTCTTAAAGATCTGGAAGGTCATCTGTAATTGCGGTCACACTTTCTGTCGAAATTGATCCAAATTTCAGTATTTCAAGGGTGTCTTTAATGAAATTAACGACCTCCTGCATAACTGCGGGCTTCACATCTTTTTCTGTATAAGTAAACGTGTTTTCTGACCAAAATCCACTTTTCTCATTATTCATCTGCCCGCTTGCGGTTTCAAACTGTAAGTATCCTATCGTTCCTCCGGGTTTCTTGTGCTGCAACCCGATTACATCTGTGTAGTAGATTGTTTTCTCTCCATCAGTCGCATTCCCGGTAAGCACGGAACCGACAGTTACTGATACGTTGATTTCAACTTTTCTGTCATATACCCTAATACTTCTTCCTCGATTTCCTTTCAACTCGTACTTTAATACAGACATATTTTCCCTCCCTCTCTTTTATCAGGCAGCAAATAATCATTACATCTCGTCGATCTTCTAAAGAGAATCACTTTTCTTATTTAATGCCTATAAGTAAAAATCTATAATAACAAAAAAGCCATTATGTTTTCATAACAGCGTTTGCAAGATTATCAAACGCTGTTTTTGCAATGCCCCCAAATGGAAGAGTCTGAAGAACAATATTGATAACATCCTTTGACGCTACCATCAATAACTTCTTTAATCCATCCGCACTAAAATCCTTTGCAAACTCTATAACGCCATCATAATTATTTGCAAGTTTCTTTATTCTTTTCTTTTCGTTATCTGCGAATAAATCTGTTAAAGAGTCTTGTTCAAGGCATATTTCTGTAAAACAATCTAATGGGAGAACCAACAGCTTTTTATTGAGTGAACACTCATCATACCAGCCCACTTCTTCAATGAAGTGTCTAACTTCATTCATCACGTTTATGTCTTGTATTATGAATTTTATGCTGTGATCTTTTTCATTATACTTGGCGTTCTTGACTGCTTCCGCAAATGGTTTCTTCCACCAATCTAAGTCGGCTTCGTTATGTGGATATTTTAGTTCTTTTCGTTCTTTTAAGGACCGTACTCTTGCCTGTGTGATGCCTAACTCTTTCGATAACGAATAATCATCGAACGGTTGATCGTGACTAATACAGCACTCTATATATTCAGAGAAAAGTAACGTTTCAATATCCGATTTTGATGTACTACCAAAATTTCTTTTGAAATATAATTCTTCTATTTTGTCGAACAATCTTATTTTTTCTTTATCAGTAAATATCATTTTGAATTCCATTCATTTTGATTGCGCAAAAAATTTATACTGATTTATGCAATAATCGTGAAAAACACGTTCTCAAAGTCTTCAACTCCAGCAGCCGCAACTCATCTGCAAACCCTTGCATCCCCGAATAGCATTCACCTTCTTGTATCGGTTCCTCATCACATGATGTACTGATAGAGCTACTGACAATCTTTAGACCCCATATAGATATACATCTATTTCTCCACAATTTGGACACTTTCTTTTTATCATCTTCTCTCCCCTCAATAGACTCTTTTCATCCTCGAATAATCCAGAATAAATCACAAAGAAAACATAAAATGATAACCATTTACGGTCAATATGATTATATACCGTTAATGGCTATCATTCAATTAAGAACGTTAAATATGTTTTGGGGGAGGGATGCAGATATATCTGCATCCTTAATTTTTTAGAAATGAGGAACCAATGATCGTTTATAACAAACTATGGGAAACCATGAAAAAGCAAAACGTTACCCAATACAAACTGATCCACGAATACAAAGTCAGCCCCGGTCAGATCACAAGGCTGAAACGAAACCAAAATGTCAGCACTCACACTATAAACTTGTTGTGTGATATCCTTCATTGTCCAGTCGAAGACATCATGGAATACATCCCTTCTGAAGAAGTTTAACTTCTTCCATTTTTTAATCTATCGTATAACCTGTCGTTTTTCATGTCCATTTTTTGATCCGCGTGGGTGCCTGGCCGCTGCCCGAGGCTTGATCCGCAGAAGCGGTTGCAGCTGTGTGACGGCACGAGGGGCGGCGCCGTGGGGAGTTCGTCGGGAGGTTCCGACGAACGAGCAGGCGGCCCGCGAGAGAGGAACGGACAGCTGCCCGCGACGAGGACAAAAGCCGGGGCAGTGGCCAGGCGTCCCCATGCGAATCAAATAAAGTTGACATTTCCTGAAGCATAGTTTACAATCTGTTTACAATTAATAAACCAAGGTTTACAATTGCAGTTTACATCAACAAGGAAAACGACCATGGATATGCAGAAATCTCTATCTACAACGCGTACAGGAAATCTGGTTTTGTGTGCGCTTTTTACTACCATGATCGCGGTCGGGGCCTTCATCCGAATCCCCGTACCCGTCGTGCCGTTTACATTACAGTTCCTGTTTACCTGCCTCGCCGGAAATCTTCTCGGCAGCAAACGGGGACTGATCAGCGTGCTGGTTTACATTGCCCTCGGGCTGGTGGGCCTGCCAATTTTCGCTGAAGGCGGCGGCATCTGGTATGTGGTGAAACCGACCTTCGGCTATCTGCTCGGCTTCGCCGCCGGCACCTTCGTCACCGGTCTCATGACCGAGCGCATGCAAAAGCTCACCGTGCCGAAGCTTTTGGTCGCCAATTTTACAGGCCTGGCGATCGTCTATCTCATGGGCATGATTTATTGCTATTTCATTACCAACTATGTATTGGGAACGCCTCTCGGACTGTGGCCTTTGGTGCTCTACTGCTTCATTCTGGCTGTCCCGGGAGACATCTGCATTTGCTTCGTTTCCGCATTCTTAACAAAACGCCTAAAACCAGCGCTTCAAAACCAGCTTCGCTAGGAGGATCACACATGAGTAAGAACATCTTTCTGACCGGTACCGGAACGGATATCGGCAAAACATATATTGCAGGACTGATCACAAAGAAACTGCAGGAAGCCGGGATGCATCCGGCCTACTACAAAGCCGCCATGAGCGGCAACGACAAGCGAGACGACGGCTCGCTGATTCCAGGCGACGCACTGCATGTAAAGACTGCGTCTGGAATTCCCCAGCCGCTGGAAGAAATGTGCCCTTACGTTTACGAACGGGCCTATTCCCCGCATCTGGCATCCCGCATCGAGGGCGGATTGGTGGACATGGAACGCGTTCGTGCCGGATTTGAAGATGTATGCGAGAACTACGATTTGGTCACCGTCGAAGGCAGCGGCGGCATCCTCTGCCCGATCCGTTTCGAGCCAAACGGTCCTAAAATTTTGCTGGAAGACATCGTCCGCGAGCTGGGACTGAGCAGTCTCCTGGTCGCCGACGCGGGCCTGGGAACCATTAATAACGTGGTCCTGACGGCCGAATACATGAAGCACCGGGACCTGCCGATTAAAGGCATCATCTTTAACAACTGGCACCCGGGAAACGTTATGGAAGAAGACAACCGGTACATGTGCGAAGCCCTGACCGGCATCAAAGTCATCGCCTGTGTCCCTTGGGGCGCCGACGACTTAGACATCGCAGCCGCTGACCTAGCGGCGTTGTACGAATAAACCATCACGAGGAGGAACTATGATCTGGTATCCATACGCACAGATGAAAACCATGGAAGAACCGATTCACGTCCGGGACGCGGAGGGCGTGCTGCTTTACACCGATGAAGGACCACTCATCGACTCCATCGCGTCCTGGTGGAGCAACGACGCTGGCTATAAACACCCGGAACTGACCGCGGCAATCCAATCGCAAGCAGCGAAATTTTCCCACGTTATGCTGGGCGGGCTGACCCACGAACCGGTGCAAAAGCTGGCGCAAAAGCTAAAAGACTGGCTCCCGGGCGATCTGAATCACTGCTTTTTCTCGGATTCCGGAAGCGTGGCCGTCGAAGTAGCCCTGAAAATGGCTTTGCAATATTACATGAACCGCGGCATATCCGGAAGAACAATGGTCCTGTCACTGGACAACGCGTACCACGGAGACACCTTCCAGGCTATGAAGGTGGGAGATGACGAGGATTACCACTTTGTTTTGGAAGCTTACGGCGAAGACTCCAATTTCCTGCACATCCCGACGGACATTAATGCGTTGGAGGAAGCCTTTGCGAAGTATCACGACCAACTGAACGCATTTATCGTTGAGCCGCTGATTCAAGGCGCTGCCGGAATGCAGATGTACGACCTAACCTTTCTGAAGCGTGCCAGAGAATTGTGCGACCAATACGACGTGCTTTTGATTTTTGATGAAGTCGCCGTCGGATTCGGCAGGACGGGATACCGGTTCGTTTCTGACGTGGTGCTGCCGGACATTCTGGTTTTGGGCAAGGCGCTGACCGGCGGATACATCGGTCATGCGGTCACCGTTGCGACGGGAAAAGTCTTTGACGCCTTCTACGATGATGACCCGGATCACGCGTTGATGCACGGGCCGACCTTCATGGGCAATCCCCTGGCCTGCAGCGTCGCGCTGAAAATGATCGAACTCTTTGATCGTGACGACTACATGGGCAAAGTCCGTCGCATCGAGGAAATCACCCGCCGGGAAATGGACGGGTTTACAGACCCGCGCATTAAAGAAATCCGCATCATGGGTGCCTGCATGTGCATCGAAGTTTACGACGGAAAAGACCTGCAGGGATTCGCCGAATTCGCGCGGAAGCGCGGCGTGTTTAACCGCCCGTTCCTGAAATACATGTACACCATGGTTCCATACGTGATCAGCGAAGAGCAGCTGGTGCAGGTGCTCACCACCATGAAAGACTGGTTCCGCAGAGGCGGCTCTGACACCATGCAAAAGCTGGCAAAGGAGATCATCGACGGTCGCCGGCTGACCCGAGACGAGGGCGTTCGCTTGTTTCTGACGGCAGATCTGGACGATCTCTGCCGCGGAGCGGACATGCTCCGGCAGGCTTTTCAGGGCGACCGCATTAACCTTTGCACGATCATCAACGGCAAATCCGGCAGATGTTCCGAAGACTGCAAGTTCTGCAACCAATCGTCCTTTTACGATACGACCTGCGAGGTCCACGGTTTTCTGGACCCGGAAGAAATTCTGGAGGCTGCCCTTAGCAACGCGGAGGAAGGCGTTGACCGTTTCGCCATCGTGACGGCCTGCCGCAAGCTGCAGGGAAGTGATTTCGCAAAAGCCTTGCAGTCCTTCCGCATGATCCACGAGTCCTGCGGCCTAGGCCTTTGCGCGTCCATGGGACTTTTGAACCGGGAACAGTTTGAACAATTAAAAGAAGCGGGCATTACCCGCTACCACATAAATTTAGAAACCTCCAAGGACTTCTTCCCGGAAATCTGCACGACCCATACTTTTGAAGATAAGATTCACACCATTGGAATCGCCAAGGAAGCCGGTCTGGAAATTTGCTCCGGCGGCATCATTGGCATGGGAGAAAGCTGGGAAGACCGTTTTGATATGGCCCACTGGCTTGCAGACCTGGAAGTCAGCTCCATCCCGCTCAACGTATTGATTCCGATTCCGGGCACGCCGCTGCAGGATCTGCCGCGGCTCAGCGAAGCGGAAATCCTGCGGACCGGCGCCATGTTTAAGTTTATCAATCCGGAAGCAGACCTGCGATTTGCCGCAGGCCGAAGCCTTTGCGAAAACGCTGGCGAGAATGCTTTCCGGAGCGGTTTCAGCTCGGCCATCACCGGCAACATGCTGACGACGACGGGATCCACCATAAAGAGCGATCAGGAAATGCTCCGTCAGCTCTTCCAAAGCTCCATGTGAACGTGTGGGATGTCGTCCTTTAGGAACACATCGGAGGTGGTGACGAATCCTGCTTTTGTATAATATCCTTCGACATAGTCCTCGGCTTCGATGAAAATCATGTCCGCGCCCATTTGATCCCAGGCGGTTCGGATTCCCTCCTTCAGGAGCTCGCCGCCGAGGCCTTTGCCGTGTTCCAAGGTAAGCACGCGGCCCATCTGGACCATGCGCGCATTTTCCTTCGGCATGGTTCCTCGATCAGGATCCTGATAATCCGCCATCTTCGTGCCGGTCCGGATCTGCTCTGCGGTAAGATTGCCGGACCAAATAGCCTGCCCGTCGATCAGGTAAACATCCGGCTCCTGCTCGATTTCGTAGATTCTCATATAGGCGGCGACACGGCCCGCTTCATCGCGGCAGAATACGTGATAGCCAAAGTCGCAGTCATCACAGTCCTGAAAAATACATTCCTGTTCGATCACGAAAATCTCATTTCTTGATTTCAGGATTTCGTAGAGTTCTTCTGCGGTTAGTTCCTCGAATTTCCTACGTTCAAATTTCATATGGCTCTCCTCCCATTTGGTCCGGCCTTCGGCTTCGATCGTTCTATTATTATAGCAAAGACTGCCCACAAATACTATTTCGTGTTACACTATAGGCAGTAAAGGAGGTCTGCGTAAAATGGATCTACAAATCAGAAACGTGGAAGAAAAAGATATGGCCTTTGTTCTGGAATTGAACCGGGTCAACGTCGAAGTTCTGTCACCCATGGACGAAGACCGGTTCCGATATTTTGTCAGAGTCAGCGATCTGTTCCAGGTCGTGGAAGCAGACGGAACGCCCGTTGCCTTCCTCATTGCGCTGCGGGAAGGACTGCCGGATTACACCAGCGAAAACTACATCTGGTTTTCCGGGCAGTATGACAAGTTTCTGTACGTGGACCGCATCGTCATCGATGAAACGGCCCGCCGTCTGGGTCTGGGCCAAAAGCTTTATGAAGGCGTTTTCCAGCGGGCCCGTCAGTGCGGCATCGACAAAGTCACTGCAGAAGTGGACATCATCCCATACAACGCGTCAAGTCTGAAATTCCATGAGGCCATGGGCTTTGCAGAAGTCGGCCAGCAAGTGATCCGGGGCGGCGAAATCAAAGTTTCATTGCAGATGCATGAGGAATAATTCACTTGTCCGCAATAATCCTTTATAATAATAGTGTTATGAAATTCATTGATTTATTAGAAAAAGACAAAGAAAATCTGCTCACGGAGCTTGCCGCTTCCAAGTCAGCAGACAAGGCCATTCGGGCCCTGGAGAACGAACTGGATAAGCTTCTCCTACAATACAACGAGCATTGCAGCAGCGAGAGGGAACGGGACGCTGCCGCATACATGACCCAGTCGATCCGGCTGTCCCTGCCTTTGATCGATTCGGCCGGCGAAACGAAAGTCTGGGAAACCGGCACTGCAAACAAAAGCAAAGGCCGACTCAATCCTCTGGTATTGATCCTTTTGGCAGCGGGCATTGTGCTGTGCGGCATCGGACTTCTGCCTTTGCTGGACCTTGCAACGGATGCCGGAAAAGAAGTGGACTGGCTGAAGTTGGCTGGGTTTGAACTCGGCGGACTGGCCGCCGGATTTGTTGCTGGTCTCTTGTCCAGACGGTCCGGGCCGAAACCTGCGAAGCGTACCCAACGCGTGGAAACCCAGGTTGATGCCGGTAAAATATACCGGAATTTCCGAAACGCCATTCTGGCTGTGGATCAGAACCTGGACGAAATCCGGTCCATGGAACGCTGGAACGAGCGTGATACAGCGGGCCAGATCGATGGCCATACCGTTTCTTCTTCGGAACTGGACATTTTCTCCGACTTGCTTGCTGCGTCTTACAGCCGGGATCCGGACTATGCCCTCGAAAAAATCGAAGAAATCAAATATTATCTCCACAAACAGCAAATCGAAGTCGTTGACTACAGCGATGAAACCGCAGCCTTCTTTGATATGATGCCGGGACAGTTTGCCGGTACGATTCGGCCTGCTCTTGTGGCGGACGGCACGTTAATGAGGAAGGGAATTGCTTCGAAGGGAACGAAGTAAGGAGGACTCGAACCGATGGATCGTTTTTTTGGATTTGATCTGGGCGATGCAGAAAGCGCCATTGCCAGACTTTATAAAGAGGACCAGGTCGTACCTGAGATGATCCCTGTTGCCGGGGAGCAAAGCTTTATTACGGCTTACGCGCAATTGAACTCCGGAGAGCTTTTGATTGGCGAAAAGGCTTGCTATGCTGATAACGTCACAAGGCGGCAGATCCGCTTCAAAAGCCGATTTCTGACTGACCGCGCCAGTGCCGACCACATCAAAAGCTTCGCCGCCGGTGTTTTAGGTCAGCTTTATGGCAGCGGCGATCTGGTCAAAAGCGAAGACACTAGCGTTTACATTGGCTGTCCTGCCGGCTGGGATCGTAATGCCCGGGAACACTACCGGGAGATTTTCGAACGGGTGGGTTATCCACCGGTCAAGATCATTTCTGAATCCAGAGCGGCCATGGTCAGCGCCTGCCAATCGAAACATTTGCAAATCGGCGTGGATATTCTGTCCAAACCGGTCCTCGTCATTGACATCGGTTCCTCGACGACAGATTTTGCATATATCATGGGCGGCAAGGAAGTCGAGATGCGCACGGCTGGTGAAGTGGCTCTCGGCGGCGGTCTGATGGACGAGATCCTGTTGGAAGAGTCCGTGGCATCCTCCGGGCTTTTGCGAAAAAAAATCCAGTCTGTACTGGATGAAAGCGAGCCATGGCACGCCTATGCCGAGTTCGCAGCGCGCCGGCTCAAAGAAAAGTATTTCTCTGACGAGGAGTACTGGAGCCATAACAAATGTGTGGAAAGCATCATGCTCCACTACAGTCTCCCTCTGAAGTTAACTCTGAAAATCGATAAAGATATTGCGGACAAGCTCATCAACAAGAAAATGGCCAAACTCGGCGGTCGTTCTTTCCGCGAAGTGTTTACGGCTGCCCTTATGGACGTTAAGGGCAGCATCACGGACAAACAGCCGGAACTGGTTTTCCTGACCGGCGGCGTCAGCAAACTTTCGCAGATACGCGATTGGTGCAGTGAAGTCTTTACCGATGCGGTCATCATTACGGCATCCGATCCGGAATTTTCCGTTGCCCGGGGCCTGGCTTACTGTGGGCGCATCGATGAGGATCTGAAAGAATTCAAAGAAGATCTGGACAAACTGGTTCACTCTAACACGATTGAAGACATTGTCAGCAAACATATCACCCGTCTTTACAAAGATGCGGTCGATTGTCTGGTGGACCCAATCGTCTCTAAAGTTGCCCTGCCGATTTTTGATCAATGGCGTTCGGGAGAGATCGGCAAGCTCTCCGAAACCGATGTGCTTTTGCAGCAGGAGATCGCCGCGTTCCTCAGCGAAGACGCGACCCGGGAATTGCTGGCCGGTCCGATCACCTCCTGGCTGCGGCCAGTTATTGACGAATTAGAAGAATACACGGTGCCGATTTGCATCAAACACCGTGTACCCTATACGGCATTAAGTCTGAAATCTTACTTGTCCGTTTCGGATATTGACATCAAAGTGGATGCCAAAGAGTTGTTTGCTATTAACGAGATGACGCTTCTGATCGACTCGATCGTGACTGCGCTTCTCGCGATTCTCATGTCTACCTTTAGCTTCATTCCGTTCTTTGCGGATCCCAGCGGAATCATGGTCGGCATCATTACGTCCGTCGTTCTGCTGTTTTTAGGCAAAGACAAAATGCAAGAAAAGATGCTGACGGCAGATATTCCAAAGGCTATGCGACGGCTCGTGCCGAAGAGCGCCTTCAGTTCGCGAATGGACAACATCAGCGCCAGCATCAAAGAGTCATTCTATGAGAGTTTAGAGCAGGAAAAGAACGACGAAATCCGAACGCGTATGGTAGAGGAAATCTCCTCCCAAATTCAAAATACGCTTGTCAAGATGGCTGAGGTCGTGGAGATCCCTCTCGGATAACGCGTTCTCTCCCCCAGCTCCACAGTGCCGTTTTTACACCGAAGGGATGGATTGAATTGCCCTGTCCAGTTTAACAGAGTATAATGAATCAAAACAACGAACACGAGTCACGTTCGAAAAAGGATGGGTTACTACAATGAAGAAACAATTTGCTGATTTCACGGATCAAATCTGTCTGGTCACCGGTGCCGGAAGCGATAGGGGCATTGGGTTCGCCACCGCAAAGCTTTTGGGAGAACGGGGCGCGAAAGTCGCCATCGCAGCAACGACCGACCGCATTTACACCCGGGCAGAAGAGCTACAGGCACTGGGCATAGACGCAAAAGGCTACATCGCAGATCTGATGGACCGCGCCCAGGTCAAAAGCATGGTTCAGGCTGTGTTGAAGGATTTTGGGCGTATCGACGTGCTGGTCAACAACGCCGGCATGACCCAGGTCGGAGTTCCCGAAGATTTCTCCGGGTTTCTCAATATGACTTACGAAAGCTGGGACGACTCCATCAACCGGAATCTAAACATTCCGTTTAATGTCACGAAAGAAGTTCTACCCGGAATGATACAGCAGCAATACGGCAGAATCGTAAACGTTTCCAGCGTTACCGGCCCGGTCGTAAGCAATCCGGGCGAAAGTTCCTACAGCGCGGCCAAATCCGGTGTCGTCGGCATGAGCCGGTCTTTGGCCATCGAATTTGGTGCCGATCACATTACGGTCAACTGCGTATTGCCTGGCTGGATCGCGTCGGATTCCCAGACAGAAGCAGAAGCCGCAGGCGGATTAAACACACCATTGCAGCGAAGCGCCGACGTGGGCGAAGTTGCCAACGGCATTGTATTTCTCGCCTCCAGAGAGGCTTCCTACATTACCGGCGAGGCCCTCGTCATCGATGGCGGCAACACCCTTCAGGAATACAAAGGGCCTCAGGAACTGTATTACTAATGCGCCTTCCCTGAAAGCTAATGGTTTGCGCTAAATATATCTGCAGATATAATCGTTCATTTTGCGATCCCAATCTGCGTCCGAATCACGATGCACAGCTTCCAAAAGCTGTGCTTTTTCGGTTGCCGATAGATTTGCCATGTCTTCCGGCGCAAAGGCCCGGAGGGTTCTACGCAAAAGCTGGAAGACCCGCCGCTCGTCCTTCGGAAGCGCCAGATACCCGTCAATCACGTCCAGCAGATACTGCCTCTCTGATCCGGCTCCGCATTCCGAATCCCCCTCGGCCATCTGTCCTTCGACCTCCTGCAGCAAATTGACCATGTGGTCACTGACGATCCTCGTTGATATTCCATCTGCCAATTCAATGACACGGCGGATTTCCCGAACCTTGTCGTCGTCACTGCATAGCTCATACGTGCCACTGGTGTAGAGATCATACATTCCCGTTCCCGGCTTGATCGCCGCCGTTCGGACACGCAAAAAATCCGGGTCGACTTCATTGATCACGTGGGCCGTTCCCTCTGCGTTTTCCTTGGTCAGACCTTTGCCGCCGATTCCTGGCATGAAATAGATGCTCAGTTCGATGCCGCCGGCTTTGATGTTCTTGCCTGCGGTGATTTCCTGCTGGCTCGTTGCGCCTTTGTGAATCAGCAGCAGCACGTCATCGCTGCCCGATTCATAGCCCGAGTGGATCCGGTCCAGTCCCGCGTCTTTGAGTTCCGCGAAGTAATCTGCATCGTGGCGGGACAAATTTTCCGCCCTGCCATAGGACGTAATCCGTTTGATCTGGGGAAAGGTTTCTTTGAGATAAATCAAAACATCGGTTAGCCGTCCGCTGCTCAGTGCCGTCGTGTTGCCATCCTGCAGGAATACGTTTTCACCGCCTTTGAGAATCCAGTTCGCAACCATGTAAAAACACTGGCGCTCATCGTCATCCACCAAGGTGCTTAAATGGTGGTTCAGACCCTGAATGTCCCAGAGATCCCCTTTGCGATACTGCTTGACCTGCTCGGCGTAGGCCGCAATGGCGTCGATATCACGTTTAATGCTGTCTGCGCTGAAGGCTTTGAACTTTGTGTCTTTATATACGGTACAAAACAGGCACTTGTTCCAGGTGCAGCCCTGTGTCACCTGCAGCAAAAGGCTGTCCGCTTCACTTGGCGGCCGGATCGGCCCGATTCGAAATGCATCCATTGGTGTCCCTCCTTTGGTGTATTCTATCACAAAAGATGGTATAATAAATCATATTTATCACAAGGAGGATTAAGATGCAAAAGGACAATACCTGGACAAAATATTCTGAAGAACAGGCCGCTGCATGCGACAGCTTTTGCCTGAAATATATGGATTTCCTGTCAAAAGGAAAGACAGAACGGGAGTGCGTCGAACTCATAAAAAGCGACATTGAAGCCGCCGGTTACCGACCGTTGGACGACTATATCGCCGCGCAAAAGCCTTTGCAAAAGGGCGATAAGATCTACCGGATCAATATGAACAAATCCGTTGTCATGTTCAACATCGGCGACGAACCTCTCGAGGACGGCATGAACATTCTGGGCGCGCACATCGACTCCCCTCGTATGGACGTGAAGCAGCAGCCTTTGTATGAAGACGGCGGCTTCGCCCTTCTGGACACACACTATTATGGCGGCATTAAGAAGTATCAGTGGGTCACGATTCCCCTGGCGCTGCACGGTGTCGTTGTGAAAAAAGACGGCGAAAGGATCGTCATCAGCATCGGTGAGAAGGAAGAGGAACCGGTCTTCTTCGTTTCCGACCTGCTGATCCATCTAGCTGCAGAACAGCTGGATAAAAAGGCCGCGAAGGTCATTGAAGGCGAGGCCCTGGACATTATCGTCGGAAACAAACCGCTCAAGGTCGGTGAAGACGGCGAAGAAACGGCGAAAGACCCGGTGAAAGCCGGCGTTCTCCGGATTCTGAAGGAGAAATACGGAATCGAAGAAGACGATTTTGTCTCTGCAGAGCTGGAAGTCGTTCCGGCAGGAAAAGCGCGGGAGGCAGGTCTGGACCGCAGCATGATTCTGTCTTACGGGCAAGACGACCGTGTTTGCGCCTACACGTCTTATCAGGCCATGCTGGAAGTTCCAACGGTTTCGCGCACGGCTTGCTGCATCCTTGTTGACAAGGAAGAAATCGGCAGCGTCGGCGCCACCGGAATGCAGTCGAAGTTCTTTGAAAATACCGTCGCGGAGGTCATTGCCCTTAGCGGCGATTACAGCGAACTCAAACTCAAGCGGTGTTTGTCCAACTGCACCATGCTGTCTTCTGACGTAAGCAGTGCCTTTGACCCGACCTACGCTTCCAGTTTCGATAAAAAGAACGCGGCGTTTCTCGGAAATGGTATGGTGTTCAACAAGTTCACCGGTGCCCGGGGCAAGTCCGGTTCCAACGATGCCAATGCAGAATATCTGGCCCACCTGCGGCAGATTTTCGCGAAGGAAGATGTGAATTTCCAGACGGCAGAACTGGGACGGGTCGATCTTGGCGGCGGCGGTACCATTGCCTACATTCTGGCTCTTTACGGCATGAATGTGATTGACAGCGGCGTGGCGGTGCTGAACATGCACGCACCGTACGAAGCCACCAGCAAGGCGGATGTTTTTGAAACCAAACGGGGCTACGTGGCCTTCCTCAAACACGCCGAAAGACTGTAGTCTGCGGTTGGAATAATTCGAATAAAACGACGAGGCTGCCGTCTTGTTTATAGACTTTTCAGGCGGTACAGCCGGTTGTACCGTTTGACATGATTCTTTTTTGTGTCGTTATACTGGCTGGTGGAATAGTAGATGCCGGCGTAATACTGTTTCCCATCGTGAAAGATGCACTGGAGTTCGTTGCCAGGTGCCGCTCCGTATGGGAACTTGACCTCTCGCACGAACTTACCGGACATGGTATGGATCGTCACCATACAGTATTTGTTCTTGCCCTTAAAGCTCCGAACGTCGTAAATATAGTCGCCGACGCTCTCCATTCCCTGATTCAGCAGGTAGGGCCGTTTGCCCTGCAGCACCACGTAGCGAATCGGCTTCAGTTTGCTGTTCATAATCACAACGTTATTGCTATACCGCAGCCGTCCCACGTAGCAGTTGTGCTTCTCGTTGTAGGCGATGGCCGTAAAGCCTTTTTTTCGAAAGCTTAATGGTTTTCTTTGAGACAACCTTGAGTGTATTCGGGTTGATCATAACCACCCGCTTTTTCTTGACCTGACAGCAAGTGGCAACCAGCAGGTTCTTCCTGGTATTGTACGTCAGGTTGTTTGCATGGTATACCCGAAGCGGTTTTGACACTTTTACAATGGCCAGTGTCTTGAGGTTGACCTTCACGATTTTGCATTTTTCCACGGTCCGGTTGTATAACGTCAAATAGGCAAAGCCTTTATTCGCGCAGGCACCCTGCAGCGTGTCGTACTGATACAGCTTCTGACCTGCCGCAATGCGGTAATCAAAAACTCTCGAGCCCTTCTTGATCAGCGTCATGTTCGCGATGGTCTGCCGCTTGGTCTTTGCTGGTTTTCTCGCAGATGTAGCCGGCTTGGCCGCCGCCAGACGGGTCTCCGTTCCCATTTGCCCACTCTTCAGAGTCTCCTGCAAAGGCACCGCTACGCGTACTGCGCCGGATTCGGCATATTTCTCGCCGTTGTAAAAGGCGTTGACGCTGTACCAATAGGTTTTGCCCGCTGTCACATCTTTATCGACCAAAGATGTTTCCTCCGTCGTTCCTATGAGCTGCGCGTCCCCATCTCCGCAGGTCCGGTACACACGGTACTCCATCGCATCCAGAGAGGCGGCCGGTTCTGCTTCTGTCTCCGCATTCTTTGCGTCTGTTGCTGCGGTCTCTGCTTCTGCCTGCACGGTCCTTGTCTCTTGCTCCGCAGTCTTTGTTTCTTGCTCCACGATCTCTGCGTCTTGCTCCGCAGCCGGGGCGGTTTCCGTCTCCGCCTGCGCTCCCGCATTCCTTTGCGTCACGTCCGGAACCAGGGGTTCCCAGGAAACCTGCACGCTTCTTTCGTCCGTCAAAGCCGCGGCAACTCCCGATAGCTCTCGTATTTCTGCAGAAACGCCGTCCTCCGCGAAAACGTTCCCCGCAAACACCGTTGTCATCATTGCCATTACGGCAAGGAGTGCTGTAATTTTTTTTGCTTTCATTCCTTTGCTGCCTTTTCTTTTTTATTCATTATAACATATTGCCATCTTACAAAAAATCTGATACGTTTTTTCTATGAAAAGAAAAAAAACCAACAATTTCATAATGGCTTTTACTGGACTTTTGGTCCTGATTGCGACCGCGGCATTGCTCACTGCCTGTCAGGGCGGGGAGCCGAATTATATTGCGTCCGATCAGCCGACGGTCCAGGCTTATGTTGCAGATGAAACGGGGACTCTCCAGGAAACCGAGCCGCTAGTGCGCGGGACGGAATGCATGGCACGATCGGATACCATCGATGGGTACATGGCGGTGGACATCGGCGATGAGACCTACTATGTTTCGCCGACTAATCTGGCACCGTCGGAAGAGGAGTCCGTTCAGGAACAGCAGCTCTTTGTCCGGACGCCGGCAACGATTTACAAAGATACGAACAGCCCGCAGATTGCAGGCTTCGCACCAAAGGGCAGCGAACTGCAGGTGACTGGACATACGAAGGTCCGCGGAGACGGTACGGTCAAGTTGTATCAGGTCAAATATGGCGATACGACTGGCTATGTCTACGGCAAATACCTGACCGGCGACGAAGCGTCGGCCAAGAAAAACTGCAATAAAAACGGGGCTTATGATATGGCAAAGGACGCCACCTTCTCAACGGATCTTCACGGTGGGGAGGCAACCGGCCTTGATTATTACCCTTGTCCATTTACCCCGATCAAGGGCAACGAATTTTGCGATAAAGCGCGCGGTATCTATCTGCATGCGGGTGCCGCCGTTAGCGATAAATATTTTGAACTGGCCAAAAGCAGCGGCGCCAACGTGGCAGTCATCAACATCGATGGCGGTACACTGGCCTACCGCTCACCGGTGGCCGAAAAACTGTGTCCGTCCGCATACAAGGACGCGCAGCATTCCGTGGAGGATTACCAAAAGGCCGTGCAGCGTTACAAGGACGCCGGGTTCTATACGATTGGCCGAATCGTGGCCTTCAACGATGAACATTTCGCGGCGGACCACGAGGACGCCTGCATTCTTTCCGGTGGCAAAAAAACCAAATGGGTCAGCGCCTACAGCCGGAGTGCCTGGGAATACAAGGTTTCCGTGGCAATCGAAGCCGTTGAAACCATGGGCTTCAACGAGATCCAATTTGATTACGTGCGCTTCCCGGAAGGTTCCTACGAAATGTCCATCTCCGGCGACACGGATTTTCGCAACCAGTATGACGAAACAAAGGCACAGGCCATCCAGAACTTCTGCCTGTATGCCGCAGATCAGATCCATGAAGCCGGCGCCTACGTCTCCATCGACGTTTTTGGCGAATGTTCCAATGGATACGTGACCGCCTACGGGCAATACTGGCCGGCCATTTCCAATGTGGTGGATGCCATCAGCGCCATGCCGTACACCGACCATTTTGGCGAGGAAGACACCTGGACCGAGCCTTACAGCTGCCTCAACCAGTGGGCAAAACGAAGCGCCGACATGCAGGCGCATATTCCTACCCCGGCCGTTGCCCGCACCTGGATCACCGGCTACAATACGCCGCACTGGAATCCAACGGTCAGCTACGATTATGAAAAACTCCACGATCAGGTGAGGGGCCTTGATGGTGGTTTTATACCATGGAACAGCAAATGCGAATTCCGTAAATACGAACAATATATCCGAATTTGGAGCGAATAAGCGGCGGTGTTTTCGTTCGCTAAAAAAATGAAACAGAAACTCGCTGACATTTTAGTCCGCAAAAATATGTACTATCTGGCGTTGCTCATCGTACAGAGCATTATGATGGGCGCCACCATCGATTATGCCATTATTTACTCGACCTACTACATCGAAAACCGTCTGACCATGCCTCCGCAGGAGGCGATCCGCGCGTCTTACAAAGGCTCCCTTCAAACGATTCTGACCTCCGCCACGATTCTCATCGCGGCTGTGGGCGTGTTGAGCTTTGCCTTCAGTGAGCCTGCCACCCGGCAGATTTGCCGCATTCTTTCTCTGGGCTGCCTGATTGCGACGCTTTTGGTCATCTTCCTTCTTCCAGCCATTCTGTCCCTTCTGGACCGGTTTGTCGTGAAGAAGGAATCGGTCCCTGCTGACTCGCGCTGACCCACAATAAAATCGCTCCCCACCGGATGGATGAGGAGCGGAAGTGGTTGCCTATTTCATACTGAGTCCAACTCTTTGTTTGTCGTAGTCGATTTTGATGATTCGAACCTTGACCGTATCGCCGACGGAGACGACTTCCATCGGATGTTTGATGAACCGATTTGACATTTCGCTGATGTGTACCAGACCGTCGTTTTTCACGCCGATATCCACAAAGGCTCCAAAGTCGACCACGTTTCGGACGGTGCCCTCCAGCACCATGTCGATTTTCAGGTCTTCAAAGGATTTTACATCGTTGCGGAAAATGACTTCCGGTGCATCCTCACGGGGATCCCGGCCGGGTTTCTTCATTTCCTCGATGATATCGGTCAGTGTCGGCACGCCGATGCCCAGTTCTGCGGCCAGTTTCTCGATGGCTTTTTTCAGGTTCCGTTTCGGCTTTTTCTCGGTCTTGTCCTGGGCCTTTGCAATCTCATTAAGAGCCGCAAAACCCTTGACCCGTCCACCCTTTAACTGGGCCTTTGCGGGTTTCTCTTCCTCGCCATATTTCTCCCAAAGCCGTTCTTCGATATCCGCAAATCCTTCGCTGCCAAGAGACTTTTTGTCATACCCTAATTTCTCAAGCAAAAGCTCTGCTGCCTTGTAGCTTTCCGGATGCACGGCCGTATTGTCCAGCGGATTTTTCCCTCCTGCGATGCGAATAAATCCCGCGCACTGGCCAAAGGTTTTTTCTCCCAGCTTTGGGACTTTCTTGAGCTGCGCCCGGCTGGTGAAAACGCCGTTGGCTTCCCGGTAGGCGACGATGTTCCGAGCGATGCCCATATTGATTCCGGCAACATGGGAAAGCAGGGACGGTGATGCAGTGTTCAGTTCCACGCCGACTTTGTTTACGCAGTCTTCTACGACGCCATCCAGTGCCTTCTCGAGAATGGTCTGATTGATATCGTGCTGGTACTGGCCGACACCAATGCTTTTGGTCGGGATCTTGACCAGCTCGGCCAGCGGATCCTGCAGCCTCCGTCCGAGAGACATGGCTCCTCGAACGGTAACGTCCAGATCCGGGTATTCTTCTGTGGCCAGTTTGGATGCCGAATAGACCGAGGCACCCGCTTCATTGACGATGGTATATTTTACATTCGGTGCGCTTTTTCTGATGAAATCCGCAACGACTTCTTCCGTCTCACGGGACGCGGTGCCGTTCCCAATAACGATGGTATTGATGTTGTATTTTTCTACGATTTTCTTGAGCGTTGCCTGTGTTTTCGCAATTTCTTTTCGCGGCTCTGTTGGATAAACGGTGGTGTAGGCCTTGAGCTTTCCGGTCTCGTCTAAAACCGCAACCTTACAGCCGGTCCGGTACCCCGGGTCGATGGCGATGATCCGCGCGCCCTTGACCGGCGGAACCATCAGCAGCTTTTCCGTATTTTTCGCAAAAACTTTCACGGCATCTGCTTCCGCACGTTCCGTCAGCATGTTTCGCATTTCCCGCTCAATGGACGGCGCCATCAGACGTTTGTACGCATCGGCCACGGTCTCCCGCAAAAGCTCCTCGACCGCCGTTCCATCTTTGATGCCTGCCTGATCTGCAATGAGTTTTTCCATAGCTTCTGTGTCCGTGGACACTTTGACCTTGAGCTTCTTTTCTTTCTCTCCACGATTAATGGCCAAAACCCGGTGGTTCGGAATATTGGCAATGCCCTCACTGTAGTCGTAGTACATTTCGTACACGTTTTTATCCTCTGCATCCACGGCTTCGCTTAAGATGACTCCCGCACTCGATGTCTTTTCCCGAACCGCCGCCGTGATTTCCGGATCTTCGGCAATGCGTTCTGCGATAATATCGCAGGCTCCTTTGATTGCCTCGTCCGGGGATGCGACTTCTTTTTCCGGATCCACAAAAGCCTCGGCCTCGGCTTTTGCATCGGTACATTCCTGGCTCCAGATTATATCTGCCAAAGGTTCCAGTCCCTTTTCCTTCGCCTTGGAGGCGCGGGTGGCTTTCTTCTTCTTAAATGGCTTGTACAGATCTTCGACTCTCTGCAGCACATCGGCCTCCAGAATCTGCTCCCGCAGTTCCTCGGTCAACTTGCCCTGCTCGTCAATGAGCCGGATGACATCTTCTTTGCGTTCTTCCAGCCCCCGTAAATAGGTGAGCCGTTCGTCCATGTCGCGGAGAACGACATCGCTCAAACCGCCCGTTGCTTCCTTTCTGTAACGGGCAATGAACGGTATGGTGTTTCCTTCATCTATGAGCGCCACGGTCTGTTCGACCTGGGTGTTTTTGATTTTGAATTCGGCTGCTAGTGTTTTAATAATGTCCAACTAATTTCTCCTCCTCGTAGATTAATGTCATTTCAATTTTTTCTTTCCCCGCGATCAGTTCCCGGAGAAAGAGCTTATCCCCCTCCCAAAGGGGAAGGTCCAGAATGTCTTCTTTCGGGATCCACTGCAAATCGCCTTCCCTGCAGTCCGGCAGCGCATCGTGTTCTAACGGACCCTGTCCGGCTGCGCCGGCCGGTGTTTTTGCTTCCGGTGCCTTTGCCTCCGGTGCCTTTGCGGAATACAGATACATATCTTCGTATTCCCACGCGTCCGAGCGGAACCGGATCACGCCGTGAAAGTGATACTCCGTCAGCTCGATCCCGGTTTCTTCGCGGACTTCCCGCAGCATGCATTCCTCCGCCGTTTCCCCGGCTTCAAATTTGCCGCCGATGCCGATCCACTTGCCGGCGTTCGGGTCATCGGGCTTTTTGCCGCGGTGCATCATCAGGTATTGATCGTCTTTTTCGATGTAACAAAGTGTGGATTGAATCATGCATCTAGTTTACCATTGGCCCGTTGGGATTTCAAACTAGAAACCTGTCTCTCTGCGGCCCTCAGTGCAAGTGGCTTCAGAAAGGATTCTAACAAATAACGTTCACCTGTTATTATTTTAGAATTATTTCTAAAAATCTGTTGTAAGTACTGCCATGAGCACTTCGGTAGTTTTCAATTGGAACAGTACTCCGGCGATGCCCTGAAACGATTGAATGATTATCATAACTTTCCCGTCGTGGAAATTCCGGGGCGGCCTGTCAAAAGCAGTGAATTTACCTGGTCCTTTGAATCCGATCTTCAGGATAAAGATGCCCTTGACCGGTTGATTGCCAGGCTGCTTATGCTCGGTTTTTTCTAATTTTTTTCAAATTTCATCCCCCATGGAGGCTTGCGGAGGCCATTTACAGCTATTAAAATGGCTTCAACGATTCCAAATCGCTTTATCGAGATGAAGTGATTTCCCGTGATAGCGTTGAGAGGAGTGAAGGCGATGAAATCAAAATCCATAACGAAACGAATAATAGCCATACTTGCCGCCATGACAATGGTGTTCTGTTTCACGGCGTGCGGTGACTCTGGCGAGTCCGGCGGGGGAGACGGCAATACATTGATTTACGGCAGCAATGATTATACCCGCATCAATCCTGCCATCGATGAACATGGCGAAATCAACCTTCTCATATTTGACGGTCTGATGGGGCATAACGAAAAAAACGAGGTTGTCCCTGCTTTGGCCGAGAGTTTTGACCTGGATGAGGCCACCAACACCTACACCTTCCACCTGCGAGAGGGCGTTACGTGGCACGATGGAGAAGCCTTCACGGCGGACGATGTCAAATTCACGATCGATGCGATCATGAATCCTGACAATGAATCTGAGATTTTCTCCAACTATGAAGACGTCGAAAAAATAACCGTAAAAGACGACTACACCATCGACTTCCAGCTGAAGGCTCCGAACGTAGCCTTTCCAGAATATATGACCATCGGCATTCTGCCGAAACATCTCCTAGACGGCAAGGACATGCAGTCCGACGAGTACTTCAAGGCTCCCGTCGGCACCGGTCCATACAAATTCGAAGCCTGGGACGAGGGCCAGAGCATTACGCTGACCGCCAATGAAAATTACTGGGGCGGCGCGCCGAGCATCGGAACGATTATCTTTAAGATCGTTCCGGATGATAACGCAAAGGCTTTGCAGCTGGAATCCGGCGAGCTGAACCTCGCACAGATTACGCCGAAAGATACGGAAAACTTCAAAGACAATGAAGCCTTCACCATTTATCACATGAAGACCTCCGATTACCGGGGCATCATGTACAACTTCAACAATCCCCTTTGGCAGGAAAACAAAGAGCTGATCCATGCGTTCAACTGCGCCGTTGACCGGGATGCCATGGTAAAGAGCGTCCTTCTGGGTGAAGGCATTCCGGCATACGGACCTTTAGCCAGAAACGAGTTCAACGACGACAGCATCAAGCAGGAAGCTTACGATCCGGATAAAGCAAAATCCATCATCGAGGAAAACGGCTGGACGCTGGGCAGCGACGGCATTTACGAAAAAGACGGCCAAAAGCTAGGCTTCACCATCACCTGTAAAGAAGGCGATCAGGTCCGGGCCGATCTGGCTGCTATTGCCTGCCAGAACCTAAAGGACGTTGGTGTCGACGCCAAGTACGAAGTCAAGTCTGAAATCGACTGGGAAGGACAGGAAGCCTTCCTGATTGGATGGGGCAGTCCATTTGACGCCGATGACCATACTTACAAAGTCTTTGGAACGGACAAAGGCAACAACTACAGCGCCTACAGCGATGCGGCCGTGGACGAAGCTCTGACAAAGGCCCGGCAGACAAACGATAAGGCAGAACGTCAGAAATATTATTCTGAATTCCAGCAGGCCATGGTGGACGACCCTGCATATACCTTCTTCTGTTACTGTGATGTGAATTACATCTCAAACCTGCCAATCGAAGGTATTACCGAAGACACGATCCTCGGACACCACGGCGTTGGGATCTTCTGGAACGTCAAAGACTGGACCTTAAACGCGGAATAATTAGAGAATCGATTACATGAACCATAAGACCCTTGAGATACAAAACCTCTCGGTAGTATTCAACACCGATCGAGGACGGATATGTGCCCTACGCGATCTCTCCCTGCATATCGACCAGGGAGAGATTCTTGCCGTTGTGGGAGAGTCCGGCTGCGGCAAAAGCGTGCTCTGCAAAACCATCATGGGACTGCTTCCTCCTGTGGCAGAGATCACCGGCGGCAGCATTGCCATTGGCGGTCATGAAACGGTTCATCTCACGGACCGCCAGTTTGCAGACCTTCGGGGTGTGGATCTTTCTATGGTCTTTCAGGATCCGATGACTTCTCTGGATCCTACCTACACCATTGGCGCGCAAATCGTCGAATCCATCCGCGTCCACAACCGTAACATTTCGTCTAACGAAGCAAAAGCAAAGGCCATTGCCCTCATGGATACGGTCGGCATTGAACGGGCCAAAGAACGATTTGATTCCTACCCATGGATGCTATCCGGGGGGATGCGGCAGCGCTGCGTTCTTGCCATGGCGTTATCGCAGGAGCCTGCTTTGCTCATTGCCGATGAACCGACCACGGCACTGGATGTTACAGTCCAGTCGGAAATCCTGGATCTGCTGCTGAAGCTGCGGGACGAAAAGAACATGAGCATCCTCTTCATCACCCATGATCTGGGCGTCGTTGCCCGGGTGGCAGACCGCGTCGCCATCATGTATGCTGGCAAAATCGTTGAAGAAGGTCTGGCTTCTGAAATATATAAAAACCCTGTGCACCCTTACACCTGGGGGCTTTTGCATGCGCTTCCTGCTTTTGCAGAAAAGGGCATGCTCTTTCCGATTCCGGGAAGTCCGCCAAACGTTCCGGAAGGATTTGCAGCCGATGCCTTTGCAGTAAGAAACGAACATGCACTGAGAATCGATTACGAACAGGCACCGCCGTTCTTTGAAATCACACCGACCCACAAAGCCGCTACCTGGCTGGCCGACCCACGGGCGCCGAAAATCCAGTTCGGCAAGGACCGTCCGGACACGCCACCGGATCCTGTGCAGACGCCGTTCTGCGAAGACGGGGCTGCAAGCGCTCCGAAAGCCGACATTCTGCCGACGATTCTGCAGGTGCGCCACCTTTCCCATACTTTTAAGCTGGGCAGACGCTCCTCCGTGGAAGCGGTCAAAGATGTTTCCTTTGACATTCACAAAGGCGAAGTGTTCGCTCTGGTGGGCGAATCCGGAAGCGGCAAATCGACACTGGCCCGCTGCATTCTCGGTTTGCACAAACCGCAGCAGGGACAGATTCATTACGATGCGCGTTTTATCCCTGACCAGAGGCGCATTGGTTTCGTTTCCCAGGATCCGGGCGCCGCATTGGATCCAAAAATGACCGTTCGGGATTTGATTGCCGAGCCCATGGAGATCCTGCGCCTCTACAGAAGCAAGCGGGACATAGAGACCCGCATTGCTGCCTTGATGGACGAAGTGGGTCTTGATCAGGACCTTTGGAACCGTTATCCCGCGGAGCTTTCCGGAGGTCAGAAACAGCGGGTCACCATCGCCCGCGCTTATAGCATGGAGCCAAACCTGATTGTCGCCGACGAGCCTCTGGCTTCCCTGGACGTTTCCATCCAGGCGCAGATCGTCGAACTGTTTGACGCAATGCGGCGGCAGCATGACACGGCGATCCTCTTTATCGCCCACGATCTGTCCATGGTGGAATTTCTCAGCGACCGGGTCGGCGTCATGTACCACGGCCAGCTCGTCGAAACGGCGTCTGCGAAAGAGCTGTTTGCAAATCCACAGCACCCATATACAAAAGCTTTGCTCTCGGCGGTTCCCGTCCCTGACCCGGACGTTGAAAGGGGGCGGCGCAAATGAAGAAACTGATTCTGATTATCGTATCGGTGCTTTTGCTCTCCTTGATCACCTTCTTTATGGCAAGGCTGGCTCCCGGAGATCCGCTCGTTTCTTATTACGGAGACCGTGTTGAGCGGATGAGCATGGACGAGCGACAGCACGCCATCGAGCGCCTTGGTCTTGACGGACCGATTCTTGAGCAGTACGTGGATTGGCTCAAAGCCGCCCTTCACGGGGATTTTGGCATTTCCTTCAAATACAAGCAGGACGTTCTGACGGTGATTTCCGGCAGACTCCTCAATACCCTTTTACTCGGCGGGATCGGATTTATTCTGACCTTTGCTTTTGCATTGCTATTAGCTGTGGTGTGCGCCTACAAAGAAAACACCCTGCTGGACCGGGCCATTTGCAAAGTGGGGACCATCACCAGCTGCATTCCGGAATTCTGGCTGTCTCTGGTTCTGATTCTGCTCTTTGGAGTGACCTGGCATCTGCTGCCAAGCAGCGGGGCTTATGCTCTGGGCATGTCCCACAGTGTTGCCAGCCGAATCACCCATTTGATCCTGCCCCTTTCCGTTGTGGTGTTGAGCCATTTGTGGTACTACGCCTACATGCTGCGAAACAAGCTTTTGGATGAGACCCGGCAGGAATACGTGCTTCTGGCACGAGCTAAGGGACTGACCCGCCGGCAGGTTATGTGGAAACATTGCGTCCGCAACCTGCTGCCGACCATGATTGCCATTATGGCCATCTCCATCAACCACATTCTCGGTGGAACTTATATTATCGAAATGGTGTTCTCCTATCCGGGAATCGGCACCCTCTCCTTCGAAAGTGCGAAATATCACGATTACAACATGCTCATGGTTCTGGTCATCATCACGGGCATCATCGTGATCGTTGGAAATATACTCGGACAGACTATCAGCGAGCGGATCGACTATCGGATGCGCGCGCCGGAATCGGACGGCGACCTTTTCGCCGACGAAAAGGAGGTGAGCCGCAATGCGTAACACAACGAATCTGCGTAATGAGGCTCGCCGGTTCGACATCGTCGGCGCCGGCAAACGCTATGCTGCCGACGCCATCCCAAAGACCGCCTCTACCGCATCAAAGAGCCGATTCGCGAAAGGACGATTTTCCAAAGGCCGCGCAGGCAAAGGATTCCCTGTGTTTTCCGCGGCGGTCCTGCTCGTCATCCTGCTTGGATGCATCTTTTACGGTGCTTTTGTTTCTTCGGACCCGTCACGGATGGCACTGGATCAGATCAACGTCGCGCCTTGCTCCAGCCACTGGTTTGGAACGGACACTCTGGGCCGCGACATATGGTCTCTGATTTGGTTTGGCGGCCGGAAGTCCCTGTTTATCGGTGCGCTGGCGACGCTGATTTCGACGCTGATTGCGGTGGTTTACGGAACTTTGAGCGGCCTGGCAAACAAAACCATCGACAGCCTTATGATGCGGTTTACGGAAATCCTACTCAGCATTCCTTCGATTTTATTGATTGTCTTCATGCAGGCGGTGATCGGACAGCGCAATGTGGTCGGAATTTCCATCATCATCGGCATCACCGGTTGGATGAGCATTGCCAAAATGGTCCGCACGGAAGTTCGTAAAATCCGCGAATCGGATTACGTCCTGATTTCCCGCATGATGGGCGGAAGTTTTTCCCATGTGTTGCGAAAGCATCTGGCGCCGAATTTCTTTAGCACCATTATGTTTATGATTGTCATGAACATCCGGTCCGCCATCGTTTCGGAATCGACACTGAGTTTTCTGGGCATCGGTCTGCCTGTGGACATCATCACCTGGGGCAGCATGCTCAGCCTATCCGAAAAAGCTTTGCTCACAGGTTCCTGGTGGATCATTTTGATTCCAGGTGTCTTCCTGGTGATCACCCTTTTGTGCATCACATCTCTCGGTGAGTACCTGCGGGGCGGCGGCGGAAGAATTCATGGGAATCTATAGCGCCATTGCGCCAAATATCTGTAACGCAATATAAAAGCCGCGATTCGAGACATGAATCGCGGCTTCGGTTTTAATTTTATACGTCTTACAGATTCTTCGCAAATTCGCGGATTTCTGCCAGTTTTGCCTCTGACTTGTTTTCTTCACCAACTGCAGTGATTACGCCGGCGTCTTCAAGACCGGTGTAAGCCAGATATCCTCTGTACTGTCCCATTGGTCCGTCATAGACTCCCGGAGAACCGGAACTCAGCAGCATGGCCGCCTTCGTTGCTTTTGGCGGATGATCGATGCAGTAGATTCTCTGGATTGCTGCTTGCATCTGCGCCGTCAGTGTGAAGTAATAGATCGGGGATGCGAAAACGACCATGTCGCAGTCTTCGTAAGCTGGCTGAACTTTCTGCCAGTCGTCCTTCTGGACACACTGACCTTCACCCTTGCCGTGGCAGTATTCACAGCCAAGGCAACCAGCGATCTTCATTTTGCCTACGTGCAGCACTTCGACCTGGTGGCCGGCAGCTTCTGCGCCTTCTACAAAAGCAGCTACCATAGCTGCGGTATTTTCTTTTCTCGGGCTTCCATTTAAAACTGTAATTTTCATAAAATACTCCTCCTTGATTTTTCTTTGTGAGTTCCGTTTCTATTATATCAGCACTTTCTTATTTTATCCCTCACGACCTTCGCATTTTGCAATGTAATTTTGTACATAATCATCGATTTTGGAAAAGTCGATCTCAAATCCCTCAAAAATCCTAACCGGAATACGATCCCGTGTGCTATAGAACTGAAGGTGAATGTGTTCCTTGTCATTAAAATCAATGGTTGTAATCGTTGCCCTGTCATAGTCAACCATCCAGTACTCACGCACCCCGCTGTCGCGATACTTGATCAATTTGGCGTTCCGGTAGGTTTCACTGTTGGACGGTGACAATATTTCAATGGCTAGATCCGGTGCTCCGATCATCCTCTTTAGAGCGAGTTTCTCTGTATCACATATAACAAACACGTCCGGTTGAACCATGGTTTTATCATCTGCAGAATCCAGCTTAAAGTCCGTTGCGGCAATGCCTGCTTCGCATTCACCACCATGAGCATCGATATAGGCGCGCAGTTTCATGGCAATTTCCAAAGTGAGAATCTGATGAATCGGCGACGGTGCCGCTAAATAGTATAGCTTCCCATCAATCAGTTCTACCCGAATCTCTTCGGGTATCCTTTCTACATCCGCGATGGTGAATTCGCCTTGCTTCTTACTGTCCGCATAATAAGCAAAGGCCTCTTCCTGCATTTTGATCGCCCCTCCGGAAAAGAAGTTCTCCAGCGCCATCATGGTTTCATACCTTGGCGACTTGACGTATCCGCCAAAAATCTTCTTGACCGTTCCCAGGGAGACCCCTGACCTTTTTGCAATCATCTCATAGGACAGTCCCATTTCTGCCTTGATTGCTTTCATTTCCTCAATTTTCATCTCTATCCTCCACTCCTAAGTGTTATCCTTTAATTATCTTTTTATTATCCCTATTTTATCACCCTTGTTTTTGCCCGTCAATGTAAGATGATTTAAGGCAACCTACTGCTTCCGGTTTAATCGACCAGCGATTTGATGTAATCATCGATTTCCGCAAAGTCGATTTCAAGGTCCCCCTGAAAGATTCCTACCGGGACCTTGTCCCGGATTCCGTAGATGCTCGCAGTCTCCTGTTCAAAGTGATTGACCAGCACTCTGCCTTTGTCGTAATCTACAAACCAAAGCTCCCGCACGCCAGCATCCCGGTAGTCATCCATTTTGACCGTCCGGTCATAGGCTGCGGTCGACGGTGACAGCACTTCCACAACAAGGTCCGGCGCCCCTTCGATTTTCTTTCTTTTTAATATATCTTTGTTGCAAACGACGTACACGTCCGGCTGAACATTGGTCAGACTGTCCGGCAGCAGTTTCACGTCCGTCGGCGCAATCCCCGGAACGCAGCCACCGCCCTTTCGACGTATATAGTTTCTGATTTGATAGTGGATTTCTCCCATGATTTGCTGATGGATCAGCGTGGGCGCTGCCATGGCATATATTCGGCCTCTGACGATTTCAACCCGGATATCATCCGGGAAATTCTCGTAATCCTCACAGGTATAGCTTCCGTTCTTCGGATCCCGAACCAATTCGTCAAAGGTCATTTTCCGAAAACGACTTTCGCTCTCCGTTTCCGACGGATATTTCGGATAGATCCTTCCGTTTACGATTTCGATGCTGGCATATTCCGGGAAGGTCTCATAGTCTTCCGTTGTATAGGAATCATCCTTTGCATCATATTTAAAAGGAAGTTCGCGAACACTGATCGATCCGTTCCGAATTCCCTTTGGCGGTTCTTGCAAAAAGACGCTTTCGAGCTTTTGCAAAGTCTCGAACCGCGGACTGGAAACTTCCCCTCCGAATATTTTCTTTACCGTTGCAATCGATACCCCTGCCATGCGGGCAATCATTTCATAGGTGTATCCCAACTCCCGTTTTTTCTCTTTCATTTCCTGGATCGTCATGTCGTCATTCCCCATTTACTGTGTATTATATTTTTTCTATACTTATTTTATATTATTTTTACACCGTTATCAATACCCTTACGTTACATCTGGGCACTCGCCGCAGATCCACCCATGCATCCATATAAAAATCCGCCCCTTGGAGAGGCGGATGTGCATCGTCTTTTCAATTCCTTTGTTCCATTTTAAGTGCGCTTATTTCGGATCGTATTCTCCGTATGCAATGGAGGTGATGGTTGCCAGTGTGCGGTCGATGTCGGCTTCCGTGCAGTATGGCGCCATGCCAACGCGGATCAATCCGCCGGACTCGGTCAGACCAAAGGCCGAAATGACTTCGATGGCATAAAAATCTCCATGCCAGGAGTTAATGCCCTTGTCACCCAGAATCTTCGTTACGAATTCCGGTGCGTAACCATCCATGGTGAACGCAACCGTCGGCGTTCTTGGCTCGCCTTCCGCCGGGCCGTAAACCTTAACGCCCGGAAGACGTCTGAGACCTGCCCGCAGTTTTTCTGAGAGAGGCGATTCATAAGCATCAAAGGCCAGCATGCCAGCGACGACATTCCGTCTGCGTCCTTCCAGACCTGCCAGTTCCTCTTCGAAATACTCGGCATACTCTGCCCCCGTGTCAGCGATCAGATTGATAGCTTCCGTCATCCCTGCCAGGAATTCATATTGCGGTGTCGCCATGTGGAATTTACGGCTGCCGTGCGCGATGTCCTCTGCGCCGGCATTGTTGAATTCAAGGCTTTCCAGCAGATCCGTATTCATATACGCAAGTCCCATGTGCGGTCCGAAGAATTTATACGGAGAGCACAAAAGCACGTCTGTTCCGATTGCCTTAACGTCGATTGGCAGATGCGCTGCGTAATGCACCGCGTCAACCACGGTGAGCGCTCCCACTTCGTGGGCCGCATCGATGTATTTCTTTACATCGGTGATCGTTCCGATCGCATTGCTTGCCCAGTTTACTGCAACGACTTTTGTTTTATCCGAAAGTTTCGCCTTAAAATCATCAAAATCCAACTGCTGGGTTTCGGTATCCAGCCGAACCTGCTTGACATTAAACCCAAGTTTGCCAAGTCTTCTCCACGGCTGGCTGTTGCAGCGGTGATCGATTTCGGTAATGATCAACTCGTCGCCTGGCTGCAGGGTCTTGGCGATATTAACCGAAAAATTATAGCTGTGCTGGGTCGAACCCACACTGAATCCCACTTCCTGCGGAGAACAGCCCAGGAAATCCGCCGCTGCTTTGAAGGCTTCCTGTTCCACTTCATCCGTTTTATAGCTGGCCTTGAAGTTGCCGCCTTCATTCGCATTGCTGTTGATCAAATATCCGGTGATTGCATCTACGACGCGCTGGGGTACCTGGGTTCCTCCCGGACCATCGAGATATGCGATTGGTGCTCCGGCCACTTCCAGTGAACACGCCGGGAAATTGCTTCTGAATTTCTGTACATCGAACTCAAATTTCTTCATTGCAGATCCTCCTTTTCTGATTCTTTCCTTGATTGTACCATCCTGATGATAGATTTCAACGGAATGCACTTGTTTCGCATACTATTTTCATCCCATTCTTTTGTAATAATTACAATAGACAAGTCTTTATAGGCTATGGTTTACTTGTATCAGAAGGATTTCAGTGATATACTTTTCAAAACAGTTGTGGAATTTACAAAAACAGGCGCCAAATGAGAGCGGTGCCTAAGAAGAGGTTCATACAATGTTAAAGGTAATCGATCTGTTGTCTTTGGATGAATTTGAATCCTTCCGATTGGTATCGGACCAGCGGGGTCTTTTTAACGATGTGACCGGCACTAGCATTTTGGATTGGGAGATGCCGGATTCCATCGCTCGGGATTTCCGTCCGGGAGACTTTGTTTTTATTACGTTATACATGATGGATCCTGCGCCCGCTAATATGCTCAAACGGTTCAAGGCCCTGATCAATGTTAACGTTGCTGCGATTGGCATTAAAGTTCCGGACGCTGAACACTTCGCTCTGCCGGATGAGATTCTGGATTTGGCAAATGCCCACCGCATTCCCTTGTTCCTCTATACCGAGGCGTACCTGGAGGATCTGATTTTTGCCATCCGGTCGGCTGTCTTCTACAACGATGCCAATCGGGTTTCTCTCGATTATCTTCGTTTCCTCATGGAAAGCAACGACGACATGGCCTTCTCCATTGCGAAAAAACTGAATCCGCTGTTTCACGACAATCTGGTCTGTTTCTGCTGTATTCCGACCAGTGATGCCGTTGCATCTTTGGATCGTGCCCTCGATGAGTACCGCCGGACACTGACGTACAATCTGTATATTTACAAAAGCGGAGATGCCTTTATAAAATGCAGTCGCTGTCTGATGCTCATCTACACCTCGGAGGAGCCGATCCCTCAACAACCGGACGCCCTCGTAACTATTCTGAAGGGCTTCAATGTGAATCTAACCGGTTTTTCCGTTGGGTCTTCCGATCCAAAATCCGGTTTGGGGCTTTTGCGCGAAGCTGTCAAAGAGGCCGTCAGTGCTGCGATCAGCGCGTTCATTGATGGAGCGGAGCAAAAGCTTTTTTCACAGATTGGTTCGGACGGGCTGATCATTCCGTACATCGACAGCAAACCGCATGTGGGGTTTTATCAAAAGACTTTGAAACGAATCACCGGCTACGACGAGAAACACGGGTCCCACCTTTTGGAAACACTGATTTGCTATATGGATTGTAACGGAGACGTCTCCCTTGCTGCGAAGAAGCTTTTTCAGCACGGAAACACGATTCGTTACCGAATCGACAAAATAAAACACGTTCTCGGAATATCAAATTCCGCGGACGCCTACATTCAGCTCTATATGTTTACCAAAATGCACAAAATATATAGTATACTAAATGAAGAACCGCTAATTTAGGGAGGTATGTAATGAGAGGACAATTAAAAGGAAACGCACTCCTGATGACAACTGCCATCATTTGGGGAACGGCCTTTGTTGCCCAGAAAGCAGGCATGGATCAGCTTGGCCCGATCGCATTTAACGGAATCCGTACTCTGATTGGAGCCGTTGCACTGATTCCGGTCATTTTGATCATCAATAAATCAAAAAAAGAAAAAGAACCGGTAAACAAGACGTTGATCCTTGGCGGCATCTTTTGCGGGCTTGCCCTGTGCGCCGCCGGAAACGTCCAGCAAATCGGCCTTTATTATACATCGGTTTCCCATACGGGATTTATTACTGCGCTTTACGTTGTCATTGTGCCGCTGATGGGAATCTTCCTGAAAAAGAAAGTCACCCCGATCATGTGGTGCTGCGTTGCCGCTGCGGCCGTGGGACTGTATCTCCTCAGTATTCCGCCGGAAGGGTTTGGCAGCGTCAACAAGGGTGACATCATCATTTTGATTTGCGCCTTCTGTTTCGCCGTACATATTCTAGTCATCGATCATTTCTCACCAAAAGTCGATGGCGTGAAACTTTCCTGCATACAGTTCTTCGTGGCCGGTGCCGTATCCCTAATCATCATGCCGTTTGTCGATCCGGCTCTGGGACACGCGCTGCCAACCATGGCCACCATGACCGGTTCCTGGTTTACGCTTCTGTATGCCGGTGTTATGTCCTGCGGCGTTGCTTATACACTTCAGGTCGTCGGCCAGAAATATACGGATCCTGGAATCGCCGCTATGATTCTTTGCCTGGAATCCGTATTTGCAGTCATCGCAGGGATGATCATTTTAGGAGAAGTTATGCAGCTTCGTGAAATTCTGGGCTGCCTGATCATGTTCGCGGCCATCGTCGTCGCAAACCTGCCGATCAGCACTGCTTCTCGCGCTTCTTGATTTCTTCCCAGAGGTCAAGACCTTCATCGATGGACGAGACATCGATGTTTCCGAATACATGAGGATGCCTTCGCACCATCTTCTCCGAAACGCACTGAACAACATCATGAATGTCAAAGTCGCCAGCCTCGCTGGCGATTTGTGCGTGCAGCACGATTTGCAAAAGCACATCCCCCAGTTCCTCGCAGATGTGGGCGCTATCGCCGCTATCGATGGCGTCCAGAACCTCGTTCGCCTCTTCGACCATATGCTTCTTAAGGCTTTCGTGGGTCTGGGCTCTGTCCCATGGACATCCGCCTGGTTCTCGCAGCTGCCTGATAATATCGATAAAATCATCAAAGGAATAATCCTTTTGCTTCGTTTCCTGGAGAAACCGGTCGATTTCTGCCATGATGTCGGCCGTCTCCACATTCTCTGCCCGGCCTCTGGCAACGGTTTCCGTAACCTTAATGCGATCCGGCAGCAATGCGGCCTTATCCTGCAGATCGCCATTCAGCTTCCCTTTCGCATATCCCCCCAGGTCCAAGGTCACGTATTCAAAACCCGCCTCCTGCAGAGCCGCTTCAACATCGCCAAAGGATATTTCTCTGCAAAACCGGTCAATGTCCCCCGGATCCAATTCAATGCGGGCAATGAACCGGCTGTTATTACCGCTAACGCGTCCTGCGATTTCGTGACATCGTACGCGCACCTGATCAAAACCGCAGCTGCGCAGAAAAACTTCTCCTTTGTAGATCGCGTGAAGTTTTTCTTCGGTAATCGTTTCGCCGTAAGGCACTCTGGAGGCCAGACATGCAAAGGCCGGTTTCTCCCAGATTTTCAGATCACCGCCCGGCATTCCCAGCGCCGCCGCAAGGACTTCGTCCTGCTCCGCCAATTCCCGAAAGGCCTGCCGGATTTCCTGTTTGGTCAGCCCCGCCTCTTTGAGAGGACTCGCAACACCCAGCTCCCGAATGGCCCGGTGTCCCGGACGATAGTCCTGCATGTCATCCATATTCGTTCCGTCTGCCAGAACGCTTCCGACCATATCCGCCCGTTCCTTCAGTCCGGAAAAGATCTCTCTCTTGCAGTGATAACAGCGGTCTGCTGGATTTCGTTTAATCATGTTCAGAACATAGCTGACGTCCAGATATTTGTGACTGATGCCCAGCCGGTCGCATACCTGACCGGCGTATTCCACTTCATCCGGCGCGAAATGGGGACCCTTCGCTGTAATCGCCGCGATCCTGTCATCGCCCCAGAGTTTGTAGGCAAAGGCCAGCAGAAAGGTGCTGTCCACGCCGCCCGAAAAGGCGACGATCATCTGCCCGTATCCATTTAATATTTCTTCTAATCGGTTTAATTTATCCTTTAATTCCATTACCATTTCATGAGCTTTTGCTCGTCAATTCCAATATCACAAACTATAATTTCTCCGCAGTATTGTTCTGCAAATGCCTGCAGGTGGACCGGTTTTCTGGCGTGGAACGTGATCGTCCTGTCTGCCCGTACCGTTTTCTTGTCCAGCTGCGCCTCATCGTTCAAATCGCCGCCCATGCCGGACGGAATGTCCAGAGCGAATACTTTCGCACCCGAAGCCTTTGCCTGATTGATCCAGTCGACCGCCTTAAGACCGCTTCCCCGCAGGTTTCCGTGGAAGCCGGTTCCGTAAATGGCATCCACGATAAAGTCGCAGTTTGCGTCCATATCCGCAAGGCGCTCCGGCGTCTCGCTCAGATCGATGACCGGAATCTGGTCCCGAATCAATTCGTAATTTGTAATGGCGTCCTCGGTCTTCGGCATGCCGTCTGCCATAAGAATCTGAACATCGTAGCCGGTTTCTTTCAATTTTCTCGCTACGACGTAGCCGTCCCCACCGTTGTTGCCCTTGCCGCAGAACACGAGGGCTTTGCCGGAAGGGGCTGCCTCCCGAATGATTTCAAAGGCTCCGGTTCCGGCGTTTTCCATCATCTGATAATAGGAAAGGCCGTCTTCGTCCGCTCTCCGCTCCAGCAGTTTCATCTGTCCGCATGTAACAAAATGCCTGCTGCTGGAAGGGTCTTCGGTCTCCATTTTGGTAAGGTCCAACTCCTCATAGGTGGACAGGAAGTTCTTCAAAAGAGACTTCATCAGCATCATGCCGCCGGGAACATCGGCCGCCAGATTCAGCGGCAGGATCGGGTCGTGCAGTGACTTTCTCAGCAGACACCATCCATTCGGATCATTGATCCGAACGCCTTCGTAGCTCGGCTCCTCCAGAGACAGCGGAATGCTCTTTGCAACTTCGCTATTCCGTACGAAGTCTTCCAGTTCCGCAAGGACTTTGTCCCCGTATGGCCCGAATTCTTCGCAAAGAACAGGGATCCGGATTTCCTCTTCTTCCGCCGGTTCCTGCAGCGTTTCAATGACGCTGTCGATGTGCTTGCCTTCCTGAAAAAGCTGGGCGGCTTTGATCACGATCTTTGTGGCCAGATAGGCGCCGTCATCGAGAAAAAAATTTTCTTTGAGGGCCGCATGGCCGGACGTTTCGATGGCCAGCTGAGAATCGATGCCCTGTGCATTGAGTTCCTTGGATTTATTGATGACATTCTTGTATCCCCGTTTGAATCGGAAGTGTTTCAGTCCCAGGGTTTCTTCCAGAAACGCCGAAAGCTGCTTGCTGGTTATGCTGTCTGTTACGACGGTCGTACCCGGGTGATCCTCCGCAATGAGGGCTGCTGCCATGGCAATGATGCCGTTTCGGGCGATCTCTCTGCCCTTGCTGTCAACCGCTGCGGACCGGTCCACATCCGTATCAAAGATCAGGCCGAAATCTGCATGGGTCTCAGAAACCCGCTCGGAAATCGCATGCATGGCTTCTTTGTTCTCTGGATTCGGCGCGTGGTTCGGGAAGGTTCCGTCCGGTTCCAGAAACTGGCTTCCACTTATATCTGCGCCTAGAGGAGCCAAAACGTCCTTCGCATAAAATCCGCCGCTTCCGTTTCCTGCGTCCACCACGATTTTCATCCCATCCAAAGGCTTTGCCCCGCCACCGGTTCCGTCCTGGATCAGCTTCCGCAGATGAGCCGCATACAGGCGCATCACATCGGCCGGCTCTGGCTGGGATGCTTCGGCTTCCGCTGCGTCGTCCTTTTCCGGCCCGGCCTCCTGCAGACGTGCTGCCTGCTGCAGGATCTCTTTGATGTCCTTTTTATCCAGACCGCCTTCTGCAGTAAAGAATTTAAATCCATTCCGGTTAAATGGCAGATGACTTGCCGTTATCATAATGGTGCCGTCACACCGAAGCTCCGGAAAGACCGTCGCCATGAACATAGCCGGTGTGGATGCCAATCCGAAATCATAGCAGACAGCGCCACAGCGTCCAAAGCCTTTTGCAAGCCCCTGCAAAAGCTCCGGTCCGGAAATGCGCGGGTCTCTGCCAACCGCCAGGCGCAGGGCCTTCGGCTCTTTGTTCAGTTTCTTGCTCAACCAAAGGGCAAAGCTCTGGCCGATATATTCTGCTTCTACGCTTGTAAGGTTGGGTGTTTCACCCGCGACTCCGTCAATGGCTATGCCGCGGATGTCACTTCCGTTTTGAAGCTTTAAATACTTGTCCATCATCCTGTCTCCTCTGTTTGTCGTTTTTCTTTATATAATAACATAAGCCCCGACGAAAAGCGTCAGGGCTCTTTTAATTTCTATAATTATACGTGTCTTTGCTGAACGCCTTCCTTGATTACAAGTTCTTTTAGACGGTCAATGTGTATGTCCGCTGCAAATCTTGCCGCATCTTTATCTCCACTTTTAATAGCTTCGATAATAGCCTTGTGTTCTTCCGGCATGTTTTCAGCTCTTCTGAAATTGTCATAATAAATGTAGCGGAATCTCAGAACCAGTTCCTGCAGCTGCTCGATCATTTGCACCAGAATCTTGTTATGACATGAATCTACAATCGTTCTGTGGAACATCGTATCATAAGTGATCATGTCTTTCATGCTGCCATTTCTTACCGCTTCATTGTATTTGTCTGAGATCTCGTTCAGGATTTCGATTTTGTCCGGCTGCATTCTTTCTGCAGCAAAATAAGCGGCAAGGCCCTCCAGGTCCTGTCTAACTTCCAGAATCTCTACCATGTCTTCGGTTGAGATCATAGAGGCATAGGCTCCGCGTCTTGGTTCAATCGTAACCAGACCCTCTTTCTCGAGCTTACGAATCGCTTCACGGATCGGGGTTCTGCTGACACCCATCTCGTCGGCCAATTCAACCTCCATCATTCTTGTTCCCGGGATAATGGCGCCTGTCAGAATCTGCATCTTCAACTCTTCATAGACCATTTCCCGCAACGGTTTATGATTTTGAATATCGAAATTTAACATGTTCTTTCCTCACTGCATACCTAGAATGTTGTTCTTGTCCAAAAGCTTTCTTTATTGACTTTCCTGAGCTGTTCACAAATTGCTTTTGCCTCGTCACGGCTGCCACATAATCCGAACACCGTCGGCCCGCTGCCGCTCATGAGTACCGCTCCAGGACTGCATGTACTTTGTATATTGTTCTTTGTATACACAACAATAGGATACCGCTTTAGGGTGAAATTTTCAAGGACATTGATCATATTTTTTTGGACTGTTTTTAAGTCACCCTTCTCCAATCCTTCGATCATTTCCCGGGTGTTTGGACGAGATGGGATCGTCACCTCATCGATGCCCCGGTAGACTTCTGCCGTGGATACGCTGATCGGCGGCTTGGACAGTACGAGATGGCTTTTTAATCCTTTTAAGGGTTTCAGTTCCGTTCCCCTGCCTGTCGCAAGGGCACAGTGGCAAGCCAAAGGATCCTCTGCAAACTTCTTTTTTAACTGGTGGTTTTCCGCTGCCTGCCCCATGACACAGAAAGGAACGTCGGAACCCAGTTTTGCACCGAGTTCGCAAAGATCTGAAACTCTCTGATCGAGTTTCCACAGCTCATTGATCGCGTGCAATACGATGGCGCCGTTGCCGCTGCCGCCGGCAAGACCCGCCGCCACCGGAATCCGCTTCTTGATTTTGATGTCGAGTTTCCCATGCATGTCTGTGCCGAACTGCTCGTTCATGAGCAGGGCCGCTTTGTAGGCCAGATTTCGTTCATCCACCGGCAGGTATGGCCGGTTGGTCGAAAGAGAGATATCCAAACCCCGGCCTACGGATGGTTCCCAGCAAACCGTCACATCATCGCAGAGCAGAATCTGCTGCATGACCATTTCCACTTCATGAAAACCACCTTCCAAAAGACCTTTTACATCCAGGCACAGATTGATTTTGGCGTATGATTTTAATTCGATCTTATCCATTGCCTTCTCCCGTTTTATGAAAACAGGTAAGCCCGGAGGGCTCACCTGTTACGTGCGATTATTTTTTCTTGCCTTTTTTCTTAGCATTTTTCTTTTTGCCGGACTGATTCTTAGGATTTGTTGTTCCCTTTGATGTCTTGGCTTTGCTTTCTTTCGGTTCTTCGACCTTCTTGCCGCTATCGTGTACGACGGTCACTTTGTAGGTCGAACCAACGGTCGAAATCGGCTTCGGTCTGGAGACTCTCTTGTTGGATTCTTTTCTTATCTTCTCCAGAATCTCGGCTTCGATGGCGGCCTCTGCTTCACGTTGCTTCGCCTCCGCCTCTTCTCTCTTCTTCTTTTTCTTGTTGTCTTTGGCAACGATTTCTTCTACCGATTTGCCGGTTTTCTTGGCTTCCTTATATGGATTAACGGTTGCCGCTTTCTTTTCTTCTTTTTCCTTTTCCTGGGCTTTCTTCGTGCTCCTTAATGTGAAGAATACCATACCACCCATCATGAGAACCATTAAGATCATGTAAACGGCCATGGATCTCTGCTGGTTGAGTGTCGTAAGTTTGATATTCTCCTGTTTGAACATGGCAGTGCCATCCGTTGCCGTAAATCCCTTTTTGATGGTCAGCGTATATTCCTTGCCGCCTTTGATCTGGTGATCTTTATCAGCCGTCACTACGTCCGCAGCAACCATCAGGAGACCTTCTTCATCGTCGCTGTAATAAACTTTGATTGGAATTCTGGTTCCTTCCTCGCTCTTGAGAACAAACTGTTTTTCATTGGCCTTTTTTGCCTTCTTTGTTTCCGGCTTGACGGCCTTACTAAAATAGATCTTTACACTGAAATTATCCACTGCAACGCCGTCTTGTCCGTTTTCCGGCGATGTCTTTACGACTTTCAGATTGTTCTTACTGTCTGAAGCCTGGTATTTATCCGCCGCAAAAACTGCCGGCGCGCACATCGCTGCGGTTAACAAGATCATGCATACCAGTGCACATACTTTTTTCATTGTTGTTCTTCCTCCGATTGATCTTTATTGTTGCTTCGTAGTTTCCTGAAAAAATCTTTCATGATGAGTGAGCACTGCTCTTTCATCATACCGGTCTCTATTTCTACGAAATGATTGAGTCTTTCGTCCTGCGGGATGTTAAACACAGATCCGCAGGCTCCGGCTTTTGGATCCATCGTCCCGATAATCAGTTTCTCGATCCTCGACCATACGATCGCACCTGCGCACATGCTGCAGGGTTCTGCGGTCACATACATACTGCAGCCCGTCAGTCGCCATCCGCCTAGCTTTGCCGATGCCTGCCGGATGGCAATCATCTCCGCGTGGGCCGTAGGGTCCTTGAGGGTTTCTGTCATATTGTGGCCCTGGGCGATGATTTCTCCGTCCCGGACAATCACCGCGCCAATGGGAACCTCTCCCATTTCCGCGGCTTTTTTCGCCTCATTTAAGGCCTCAACCATATATTTTTTCATACGCTTTACAATGTTACCACATTTTAGGGTGCCTAGCAAGATGCTCCCTTTTTGAAATATTCATCTCTCAGCATGGAGTAACACCGGACTTCCCGAATTTGGCCATTGTACATTCTATATGCGTAGCGCAGGGTCCCTTCATAGGTAAAGCCGCTTTTTTCGATGACCCTTTGGCTCCGGATGTTCGTCTCGCTGGTCCGGATCATCAGAATCTCCAGTTTCAAAGTCTCAAAAGCATACTGAATCAGCCTGGCTGCGGCCTCTGTCATATAGCCTCTGCCCCATCTGCTTTTGGCCAGAGAATAGCCCATCTCCCGACTGGCAACGCCCGGTCTGTACTTGTCCGGTTCCAGTCCGATGCTGCCAATCACGATTCCCGTTTCTTTTTCAACAATGGCCCAGGTTTCATTCACGCGAAAGAGCGTATCGATGATCAGCCGAGACTCCCCCGGGCTGGAATGTGGCTTCCAACCGGCATTCGGTCCCACATCCGGGTCTTTCGCGTAGTCGTATAACTGTGCGGCGTCTTTTTTCTCCCACATTCGGAGGGTCAGACGCTCCGTTTCCAATGTTGGTACTTTGACTTTTCGCATAGCCCTATTCCTCGTCTTGTACTATTCGGTCGTGCTGAGAATCTCTTTGTTCTTTTCCACCTGACTGACCTTCATCTTGTCCACATCGTTCGGATCCACTTCCTCGTTGAGAACCAGAATGGTTGGTCCCAGGTAAACAGTGTTCAGGACTTTTCCATCGAGAGAGATCTTACTGAATTCCGTGAAGTTCTGTCCCTTGATGTAATATTTCTCACCAATCTGAACCACTTCATCGATCTTGATTTCTTTGACGCCCATCTTCATATCCGATGGCTTATATGGGTTCTTTCCTCCATAGATATATTCTTTGCCGTAAAGCATATCGTAAGATAATGCTTCCAAATTGGCTTTGTAGTTTTTGTCTTTCTTATGGTTCTGATGATACTTCGTCAACATACCGGAACTGATTCCCAGCCGCTTCAAAAGCTCCGGCCCGACTTCATAAGCGTAGGTGTCTCCATCCTTTTTCTTAAGGCCGAAGTTACTCCAGACAATGTATTCTGTCTTATACAGATCCCCTGTCTTTATTTCTTCTTCAGTCATATCCAGCGCCGGCAGGTGGTCTCCGTACATAACCAAAACCACATCTTCATCGTAGTCCTTGAGTGTATCGGTCAGTTCCTTTACGAAAAGATCCATTTCGTAGACCTGATTTGCGTAATATTCATAGGCCCACTTCTTTTCTTCATTTGGCGCCTCGGTTACCTTGATTTCCGGATTGGTCAGAACTTCTTCCGTCGGGTATTTGCCATGGCCCTGAACGGAAATGGTGTAAATGTAGTCTGGACCCTCACTGCTGTTCAGCGCGTCGAGGATACACTCTGTAAGCAGCGCATCCTTGGCCCAGTTCTTTGGCGTCTTCATAACATTGTTCATGTATTCCAGACATGTAAAGGTGTCAAACCCCAAATTCCTGAATACCTTATTTCTGTTATAGAATGCGCCTCTGTGATTGTGGATGGCGTGTGTCGTGTATCCGATCTGCTTCAGATCGTACGGTAAACTTTCGCAGGTCTTTTCGGTCAGGACGCTCTTATGAGGATACTCGCCCGGTCCAAAGAACCTGGCGCTGATTCCTGTGATTGCTTCAAATTCAACGTTTGCGGTTCCCGCTCCAACAGCCGGTACCGTAATATATCCTGAGGAATATTCCTTCATCAGTTTCCTGTAATACGGCATCGGATCCTTGGAATACTTAACGTCCTTTACAATCGTTGGATCAATGAAAGATTCCAGCTGGAGGAAGACAATGTTCGGCTTTTTCGCTTTTTTGCTGTCCGCCTTGTCTTCGCCCGGCGTATAGATGCCATCCTTGCCAAGCTCTCCCTTCGAGAACAGTCCTGTGATCATTTCGTCCGAATAATCTTTTGGCTTATCGATTCCCGTCTTTACCCAGGTAATGAGGAAGGAATATGGAACCCCGTTATCCCTGTACGCGTAGGCCAGGTTTCCGAAGAACGTATCCAGTACGCCGCTGTGCATACCGCCGGTAATCGATCCCAAAGTAATCATAACAATGATCACAAAGGTCGCGATCGTCCGCCCGTACTTGACCTTTTCTTCCATCGGCTTCAGTTTCCGGAACAGGAAGATAATCAACAGAACCAGAAAGGCAATTGCCGCGCAGATAATGATCAGGGTTTTTTTGGTAAAGTAATTGGTCAGAATCGACAGACCCTCGCTCAGATTGCTCAGATCCTTTACGTTGAACGGTGTCATCCGGTTTGCTAGAATCACGCCATTGGTGATTCCCAAAGCAAGCCATAAAAATGAAAGCATAATCGATGCAAACAACCGCCGCCGGAAAAACAGCGCGATGGAAAGCACCGCAAAGATCAGCATCGTATTGCAGAAATAGACCAATGGATGCTGCACCAGAAACAGACAACTTTCAATGAGTGAGTGTCTGCCAAGAGTTTCTATAATCAAATTCAAAAGCACTGCCATGATAAACAGAAGCAGTATGTGCTGTTTCGCTATTTTTTTACAGGCACCTTTCAGTTTGTCCATCTATTTCCCCGCTTTCTTTGCCTTGTCTGCAATAATATTTGCGATATCTGCAAACTCCTTGATGCTAAGTGTCTCTGCCCTTCTTGAAGCATCGATTCCCGCTTCATCGAGCACACACCGGATCCCCTCTTTATCCAGTTCGCATGTTCCCGCCAGTGAATTCAGAAGCGTTTTGCGTCGTTTCCCAAATCCTGCTCGAATACATGCGAAAAACAGTTTTTCTTCTTTTAATTCCGCTGCCTTTTCTTTTCGAATGATAAAATTCAGCACGGCCGAATCAACCTTTGGCTGCGGTATAAATACGGATTTCGGAACATCTACGACTTTTTCCACATCGCAGTAATACTGCACGGCTACAGAAATTGCGCCATAGGCTTTTGTTCCCGGTCCGGACTTGATTCGGTCGGCAACTTCCTTTTGCATCATGACCGTCACACTGTCTGCTTTCACGCCGCTTTCCAGGATCTGCATGATGATTGGTGTTGTAATGTAATAAGGCAGATTGCCAATGATTCGAACGGCTCCTGCAAAAGCTCCGGCCGCCCTTTGTTCTTCTATGATTTCATTTAAGTCCGTTTTCAGGATATCCTGATTGATGACTTCCACATTCTCATATCCGCCCAGGGTTTCTCTGAGCACGGGAATGAGTTTCCGGTCGATTTCTATGGCAATGACTTTCGCAGCTTCTTCTGCGGCGGCTGCCGTCAGAACGCCAATTCCCGGGCCGATCTCAATGACCAGATCGTCCTCTTTGATTCCTGCCCCTTCCACAATGCTGTCGATTACACCCGGATCGGTGATGAAATTCTGTCCCAGGCTTTTGGATAGCTGGAAATCATGCTTTCTCTGTAAGTCTTTGATCGCTGATGGTGAGTGTAAGTTCATCTATCTCGTTCCTCTTGATGCCAAAGTTATTGAGCCTTGCCAGAAAGGTTTTGCTGTTGGCGTATCCGATGCCGAAATGTTTCCCCACGGTGCGGCGCCGCTCCGATGCACCATCGCATCCGGCAAGCCCCCAGAAAACCATATCTTCCATGGTTAGCTCTGCATCTTCCTTGTCACACTGTGTGACATGTGCTTTTGCGAGAGCGCGTTGGATGCTCTCCGGCGTGGCATTCTCGATGCCGATATCGCCGTCTTTTTCGGCATCACCAACATCCAGAAAGGCCTGCCCGGCCCGTGGAAACCGCTTCATGATCCGGCTTCGGATCTGCGCTCCTGCATGATCCGGATCGGTAAAGACGATGATTCCTGTCTTTTCATAGGCCGCGGCAATCAGATCCCAGGTTTCCGGCCGTATGCCATATCCGTGTGTTTCGATGGTCAGCGCATCCACGCTTCTCCGGATAGCTGCCGTATCGTCCCTTCCTTCGACGATGATCGTTTCTTTGATCTTATTCATAGCGGGACTCGTCTTCCGGCACATAAATCGTCTCACCCGGTTTGATCAGTTTCAATTTGCTTCTGGCTTCTTCTTCAATGTTTTCTTCGTCGTTCGTATCCTTGAGCTCTTTCTCAAGGTCGGCCTTTTCCTGCTTCAGCTGCTCCTGCTGTTCCAGCATCTCGTGCTCTTTGGCCTTGAGTTTTGCAATGCCCACAAGGCTGAAACAGAGCAGCACAATCAGAGCCAGCGCAATCAGGATGACGGTGAGTCGTCTGCGGCTCTGCTTTTTTCGCAGCGCTCTTTTGCGTCTCAATTTCCGTTCTTCGGCCTGGGACTGTTTCCGCTCGGCCTCTTCCCGTTGCTCCTGACGTTTTTCCTGACGCTCTCGGCGGGCGTCTTCCATGTCGATGACTTTGCTGTTGTTCTTAAATTCCCTGCTTCTTCTTGTCTTTTTCATCCTCGAATCCCTTTATGGCAAATACTCTCTTGGATTTACAAATGAACCGTTCACCTTGATTCCAAAGTGGATGTGCGGGCCGGTACTTCGTCCGGTATTCCCGGAGTATGCGATCTGCTGTCCCTGGAAAACCTTATCGCCGACGCTAACGGTCAGGCTGCTGTTGTGTCCGTAATAGGACTCCATGCCGTTTTGATGGTCGATAATGACCAGATTTCCATAACCGCCCATGTATCCGGCATAGGTTACGGTACCTCCATCGGCTGCCATGACGACATTGCCTTGTCTGCATCCCATGTCGATGCCGTCATGATGTCTGCCCCAACGCCACTTGAATTCCGAAGTGACGGTATATGTGCCTTCCTTTGCCGGCCAGATAAACTTGCCGGATCCGACAGTTGGCGGCCGTTCCTTCGTACCGATGCGCACGATTTTCTTGACCGGTTCTTTGGTTACTTCGGATTTCAGGTTCTTTGTTTCGATGACTTCGCCATTTACCGAAACGGTTCGGTCGACCCGTGACATGCGTCCGTTCTTACCTTTCTGCTCGATTTCAGTGGTATCCTCATACATGTCCTTGTCTTTTATGGTTTCTGTCTCGTATTTGATTTTTTCTTCATAAGTCCGGACCTCGGTCATCTTGACCGTCATGATTGGTCCGTTGGTTTTGATGATCAGAGAACTGCCGACTTCCAGTTTCTTCGGATCCACGTTCGGATTATCCCGCAACAGATTTTTTTCTGTCGTTCCGTAATCGGTGGCAATATCCGCCAGCGTCTCCCCGACCACAACTTTATGAACCGATTCTTTCTGGCCGCTGGTGCAAAGGATGTTCACCATGCCGTCCTGGGAGTTGATATCGCCCAGATCCGAGTTGATTCTTTTGACCTGAATGTTTTCGACGATAACCGCTTCTTCGATTTTGGTTCCTTCTTTATCGCTTTTGTATTTATCTTTGATGGCTTGCAATACATTTGCCGCGGTCTCCTTGTCACGGACGGTTCCGGCTTTCTTGCCATCGATGTAGATTCCATATGCCTTAACGTTCAAATCTCCCATGTAGGTCAGCCGCCGCAAAACGTCATCGGAAGTGTCGACGGTGTGTTCCTTATGAAAATCGGTAATCCGTCGGAAGCTAATATCCTTCCTCGCATCGATAACGACTCTTAGATTCTTGTCTTCCGTCAAAGCCCTTTGCACGATATCGGTAATCTGTATCACGTTATCCTTATCGTTTACATATCCAAGGGCCTGTCCGTTATAGGAGTATTCAAATACGGTAAAGTAGTTGATGACGCCGGCTAGTCCGACAACGGCCATCAGTACGCCTGCCAACGCAACGAGAAGTGGCTTTTTCTTCCGGTTGCAGAATTCCATAAACGCCAGATACCGTCTGCCCAGGGCGCTGTTTTCACGCCGCACCCGTTTGAGCTGTGACAGTCTGGCCGCAACCTGCCGTGCTTCTTCCTTCGCCCGTTCTTTTTCTTCCAAAAGCTCCCGGAGTTCTTCTTCGGAGTTGACTTCCCGTTTTTCCTTTCTCGTGACGATTCCGAACAAATCTTTCCATGAAAAAGCAGCGACCGGTTCGATTTCCGTCTTGACGGTCACTCCATGGACATTGACGATGCCGCCGCCCAGTTCTGCAGAGTGGTCAACCAGCTTTCGCTGTCGTCGGATTTCTGACTTGCGTGCTCGCTCCTCTTTCAGCTTCTTCGCCTTTTCTCTTCTCTGCGCCCTTCGCTGTGCTTCCTGTTCGGCTTTGATCTTTCTGATTTCGGCGTCTGCCTGTTCGCGCCGCTCTCTCTGGAGGCGCCGCTCCTGTTCGATCAAAAGCTGCCGCTCCCGCTTCCGCTGCAGTTCCTGCTCTTTTCGCTTCTGCTCTTCGATCTTACGCTGTTCCTCCAGCAGCATTTTTCTCTGCTGGGCGAGAATCTTTCGTTGCTGCGCCAAAAGCTTTTCCCTGCCGCTCTGCCGTTTCTTTTCCAGCTCAAGCCGGCGCTTTTCCATGATCTCCGCTTCTCTCTGCGCGATGATCTGTGGCGGGAGTTCGTCTTTCTTTTCTCTCTTAGAGGCTTCGATGGCATTCAGCTTTTGCTTTCTCTTTACTGCCGCCGCTTTTCGCTCAGCTTCGATCTGAACCTGCCGGAGCCTTTGGGTCTCCCGTTTCTTTTCGGCTAGCCTGCGCTGTGCCTCTTCGGCTTCTTTCTGGTCCAAAAGCCACTGTTCTTCGCGCCGCTTCAGCTTTTCCTCTTCGATCTCCCGTTCGTGGGCGTCTTTCAGTGCTTGTTTCAGAATCGCCTGCTGCGCCGCTTCAACAGCCTCTTTGTCTGTTCCGGCCTGCCCCTGCGCTGCCTTTGTTTCACTCTTTGACAGGATGTTCTGTGGCAAGCTCTCGATGTCTTCTCGTTTGGCTTTCAGTGAGTCGATCACTTCTTTCAGATCTTTCACTTCATCGAGGGCTTTTTTGGCTGCTTCAGACTGATCCTGGGGCGTCGTATTTAATTGTTGATCTTCTCCATTAATAGCTGGATCTTTTCCCTCGTTACTTCTCCAAAGCATTGACACTTTTCTCCTGTTTCAAGTACGCCGGTATCTTTACAGTCCGGGCAAGTGTAATGTATATCCATGTAATCAAGTTCAAACCCGTTGTCCGTAAGCAGAAAGGCATGCTCTGCATTCAGTGAGCTGATGGTCTCCTTGATTTCACTCATTGCTTCTTTTTTATTCACCGCGTTGGAAATGATGATCTTAGAGATCTCCGAATTCAGGCGGTTGAGTTCCTCTTCGATTTCACGGATTCTCGGGATCCGTTCGTATACCGTTTCCCGTCTGGCTTCTGCTTCTGCAAATTCCAGATTCCGCAGGGTTTCATAATATTGATTGATTTCGCTCGTGGAAACCTCTTTACTGCTGTGTGTCGTTCCTACCTTGCCTTCTTCTCTCCAGTTTTCCAGCACCCGGTTCACGTAGTTGATGTTCGGACTGGATATGCCAGAGGTTCTGCTGCATGCCTCCAGAACGGTATCGATGGTAAATCCCATTTCCCCAAACCACCGGTTCATGATCCGCTTCTCTTCCTCGGTGGCGTTTCGGTTAAATCCAAGGGCCTTGAACACCCGCTTGTGCAGATACTGCTTTTTGTCCATTTCGCTGAAATACTTTTCTACGTCAATGGCGGTGCGCAGCCCCTGCTCGACCCAGTTTTTCACCACCGCTTCCACGTAATTGAGTTTGAGCGATGACTTTTTCTTGTCGTAGCAATATTCAAAGCAATAGGCGACCAACTCAGGTGTTGCCTGGTAATCCGACGTCCAGGCATTGATTTGTCGAACTTCCGAGCTGTTCAATGTCCTGCCCAGAATCTTTTCGATGTCTGAGAACATGGTCTTGATTTCTTCGTCTGCCATCATTGCGCTGATGCCTTGGCTTGCCGTCGGAGTCGGTTGCATCTGCTCTCCGTAGAGCTGTTCTTTGAGCATAACAAATTCAACGCCGTAATCGAATTTGTTGCCCGGATCACGATAGAGTTTTCGGATGATGCCCATTTTCTCCCAATACGTCCAGGCTTTGAGAACATCTTCATGATCCATATTCAAATGCTTTGCGATGAGTTCGTTAGAGATGGAGTCCCCTAAATCTGCATACATCAAAGCAAAGAGATATACTTTCACATATTCTCCCGGCGCTGATACCATATATTCATTTATAAACATATTTTCTACGTTGGTGTCCAGTAGAAAATAATCCTTTACCTTTTCTCGTCTGAAATCCATCTATTCTCCCTATCAATACATAGGAATGGCACCTGAACCTGCACTGTCAACGAATTTCGTGATTTTATCCAGCCAAGCGACTTTGACCACTCCCGTCGGGCCGCTTCTTTGTTTTGCCAGAATCACTTCGCATTCTCCGGGCGCGTCGGTATCTTCGTTATAATACTCATCCCGGTACAGGAAGATGACGATATCCGCATCCTGTTCGATGGAGCCGGATTCTCTCAAGTCCGAAAGCATCGGCCTGTGGTCTGTTCTTTGCTCCGGTGCACGTGAAAGCTGTGAAAGAACGATGACCGGGCAGTCAAGTTCTCTTGCCAGCAGTTTCAGATTTCTGGAAATGACGGATATTTCCTGTGTTCTGGAATCCGCTCTTCCTTCCGGATTCATCAGCTGCAGGTAGTCGATCACAACGAGATCAAGACCCTTTTCCGCCTTTAACCGGCGGCATTTGCTCTTCATCTCCATAATGCTGATGCCCGGGGTGTCATCGATATTGATGTCCGTATTTGACAGGATGTTCAGCGCTGTATTGATGTCATCCCAATCGCGCCGTTCGAGTTTCCCGGTCTTGAGCTTTTGCATATCGACCTTTGACTCCATTGCCAGAAGTCTCTGCCCCAGTTGTTCCTTCGCCATTTCCATGCTGAACATCATGACGGAAGCCCGGCCTTTGATCGCTGCATTGAGTGCCAATGACAGGGCAAAGGCTGTTTTTCCCATGGCTGGACGGGCTGCCAGTATAATCAGATCCGATTTCTGCCAGCCAGACGTTTTGCTGTCCAGTTCACGGAAACCGGTGGTGATTCCTGTCAGACCGCCTTCGTGTTTTGAAGCTTCGTCGATGATTTCAATATTTTCAAGGAGCACGTCCTTAATATGCGAGTACTTGCCTTTGTGCCTTTGCTGTGATATTTCAAAGATTCTGCTTTCCGCATAATCCAGCATTTGTCCCGCGTCCATAGACCCGTCGTAGCCTTTGACCATCACATCGTCACCGGCTTCGATGAGCTTGCGAATCGCGGCTTTCTCTGCAACGATCCGGGCGTATTCCGCCGCATTCGATGTGGTCGGTGCCTCCATCGGCAAGGATGATACGTAGCTGCGTCCGCCGACCATTTCCAGGCTGTTTCGCTTGTCCAGTTCCTCGGAAACCGTCAGGGAATCCACCGATGCATTCCTCCTGGCCAGCTCTGCGATCGTTTCGAAAATTTCTTTGTTATTGGCATCATAAAAGTCGTCCGCGCGAACGATCTCGAGGACTTCATAAAGGGCATCCTTCGACAAAAGCGCGGCGCCTATGACTGATTTTTCGGCTTCCAGACTGTGCGGAGCAGTTCTTTCTTCCATGATCGTCTCCTGTTGTTAAACAATCACACTAACTTTCAGTTTCGCTGAAACTTCCGGGAACAGTTTTACGACCACGTCGGTTTCTCCAACCTGCTTGATTGGACCGGCAAGATCGATCTTTTTCTTATCCACTTTGATGCCTTCCTGCTGTTCCAGTGCTTCTGCAATATCCTTGGACGTAATGGAGCCAAAGAGTTTGCCGTTTTCGCCGCCTTTTGACTGAATGACCAGTGTCACCTTTTCTAATTGTTCCGCTTGTTTTTCTGCGGCGGCTTTCTGTTCTGCTTTCTTTTCTGCGGCGATTGCCTTTTGTTTCTCCAGATTTCTAATGTTTCCCTGGGTCGCTTCCTTTGCAAAGCCCTTTGGAATCAGCTGATTTCTGGCATATCCATCACTGACTTTAACAACGTCGCCTTCTTTTCCGGTGCCTTTTACATCTTTCGTCAGTATTACAATCATTATTTTACCCTCCTATTGTGAAGTTTCTAAGAATTCTACGATATCATTCAATATTTGTTCCGGAGGAATGTCTGTCTTCGTTCCGGCTGTATTCAAGTGTCCACCGCCTCCAAAGGCTTCCATCACCCGCTGGACGTTGATGTTGCCCAAAGATCTGGCGCTGACGGTTGTCAATCCGTTTTCGTCCTTTCCGGCTACAAAGCTGGCTTCCACGCCTTTGATCGTCAACAGTTCGTCGGCGACTTGAGAGTTGATGATCTGGGAATTGATGTTCATGCCTTCACAGATCGACACGGCAATTCCGTTTTCGAGGATCTTTGCATTTGCGACGCCTGCTGCTCTTGCCCGGAAGTTATCCGCATTGGCCTGGAAGTACCTTCGGACATTCTGGAGGTCTGCGCCGGAACGCTTGAGCCAGGATGCCGCTTCAAAGGTTCGAACGCCTGCCTTGACTGCGAACCGGTTGGTATCCAGCATGATTCCTGCCAGAAGCGCGTCTGCTTCGATTTTGCTGAGCTGCTTCTTTTCGACGACATACTGCAGCATTTCCGTTACCAGTTCTGATGCAGAGGATGCGTAGGACTCGATGTAGGAAATGGTCTGGTTTGGCAAAACATCTCCCGCTTTTCGGTGGTGGTCGATGACGGCCAGTTTCTCAACACGTTCCACAAGTTCCAAAGACTCGATGACGCTTGGCCGGTGCGCATCCAGGACAATCACCAGCGACTTGTCGTCTGCCATGTTCAGCGCCCGTTCTGCGGATATGATCTGATAGTTTCCGGTCATCTTCGTATCGTTTATGATGTCGTTCATCGTCTCGTTGTATTCACCGAGCACGATGTATGGCTCTTTGCCGGCAGAAAGCGCGATCCGGTAAACGCCCAGGGATGCCCCGAAGCAGTCCATGTCCGGATTCTTATGTCCCATAATGAAGACCTTTGAAGACTGGGTCATCAGCGCCTTCAATGCATCCGCGATGATTCTGGATTTACCTTTGTTGCTCTTTTCTACGCTTTGGGTCTTTCCGCCGTAGTATTCGAAGTCTTTGACATTCTTTATGACGGCCTGGTCCCCGCCGCGTCCTCTTGCCAGATCCAATGCGTCCTGTGCATAGTCATCGTTTTCCGCCAGGCTTTTGCCGCCCAGACCGATGCCGATGCTGAAGGTTACCGGAAAGTCCGTTTCGGTTTCCATGGCTCTGGCTTTGTCTAATATTTCAAATTTCCCCTCGATGAGTTTCTCAAGGTTCTTTTGGGTCATGACGATTTCGTAGAGAGGGTCTCTGTATCGGATGACCGCCGCCTGCATTTCAGCGACCCAATCACGAATCAGTTTGTCCGTTTCACTGGAAATGGCCATTTCGCTTTCACTTTCCGTGGCTGTCAGCTCATCGTAATTGTCGATGTTGACAAGGGCAAGACAAACCTTTTCGTCGTTGTACATCTTCTTTATGTTGTGATATGCGGTCACATCGATGAAGTACATCATGATGGAGGCGCCTTCGGTTTCTCCTAAAAATGTACACGAGATCTTAAAGATCTTGTCGTTTCTTTCGATATACAGTGGCGTGTCTTCTTTTGCCGCTTCTTCAATTTCCTGGATTTTGATTCCCGTAAGTGCAAATATGTCGTAGTCTACGATACCGTCATATTTAAACACTTCTGCGATTTTCTGACTGGCCCGCGTCACCTTGCCCTGCGGATTCACAATACACATGGGCACCGGTGTATAGTACGCCAGCAGTCGTTCGATTCTTCCTACGTACATCTTCTTCTCCTGAAAGATTGCTTTGTTTTGGCAATATTTTCGTAACGTATATTATAACACAAAGCCCTTCTGAATCAAAATACTAACCTTCTGGTATATAAACAAAAGGACCGTCCCTAAACCCAACGGGTTTAAGAACGGCTCTTTGAATCATCTCTTTGTTTCGATTAGTCAGCTGTGTATGGCAGCAGCGCTACGATTCTTGCTCTCTTAACTGCCTTTGTGACTTCTCTCTGGTGAATAGCACAAGTTCCTGTGATTCTCTTCGGAAGAATCTTGCCTCTTTCTGTTACAAAATTCCTCAGAGTATCAACGTCCTTGTAATCTATTTCTTTCGTTTTGTCAGCACAGAACCGACAAACCTTTTTTCTTCTCATGCCACCACCGCGTCTTCTGTTATCATATGCCATGGCTCGTTCTCCTTCCTATTTAGAATGGGATGTCGTCGTCCTGAAGGGATGTGAATCCGCCCGGGATGTCACTTGGTTCTTCTGGTGTCTGTGGATTATCATTTCCCCTGCTGAATCCGCCACCAAAATCGCCGCCGGCTTCACCGCCAAACGGAGCCTGTCCGCCCCTGTTTGAGCTCTGTCCGCCGCTTGTCAGGAATTCAACTCTGTTTGCAACGACATCTGTTGTATAAACCTTCTGACCGTTTTTTTCATAGCTGCCAGTCTGTATTCTGCCATTGATTGCAACCTTGCGGCCTTTTGCAAGATAACGATCGCAGTTTTCTGCCTGCTTACCGAAAACAACAATGTTAATGAAACTTGTTCTTTCGTTCTCGCCATATCCATCGTTAACAGCAATGCTGAATCTGCAAATCGCCGTCTGGTTTGCGCCTGTAGAATATCTTAGTTCTGGATCTCTAGTAAGATTCCCAATTAAAACAACATTGTTCATATTGCGCCCCCGTTCTTATTTTTCATCTTTGTTAACGATCAGGTGTCTCATTACGTTATCAGAAATCTTAAGTCTTCTGTCAAGTTCCTTTGGCAGTGTTGGCTGTGCCTTGAACTCGATGACAACGTAATATCCTTCAGTCTTCTTCTGAATAGGATATGCGAGTTTCCTCATGCCCCATACGTCTACATTTCCGACTTCGCCTTCTGCAGCGATGATGTTCTTAACAGTTTCAACTGTTGCATCTTTTTTCTCGTCTTCCAATGTAGGATCGATGATGAACATTACCTCGTAATTTGTCATTCTTTTCACCTCCCTGTGGACTAAATGGCGATGATTCCTACCATCGCAAGGAGCTTATGACCTCATGTCAATAAGCCGCGCGCAAAACACGCGCTCATATATTATACATCAAGAAATACAGAATTCAAGCAAAAAATATAATATGTACCTGCGGGCGTCTTTTCAGGATTCTCCAGAATTGAATCTTTGTCCAAAAACCCCACCACCTTCTTTTATTTACATCGGATTATTCCGGTATGGCGAGATTTCCCATGAGCGCTTTCATGATCTTGTCATCGATGAGCAGTTTCCATCCGCCGTAGCCATCGCTGACCATAGGAATGTAGATGTCTTTTTCCAGTGTCGCTTCTTCTTCCGCTTTCTTCTCGATCTGCTTTACATAGATGTCCAGGCATTTTGCGTTGAGCTTTTCTTTGTCCCCAATGTCATCGTCATACAGATTATCTACTACATATTTATAGGAAGCCTTGTCATAGGCGTCCATGACTTTGCTGAAATCGTTGGTCTTCACGTGCACCTTAACCACCGCAACGCTGCGTTTGGTCGCTACGTCGCTTGCCTTGTACTCCAGGTTTTTAAAAATCGCCGCAACCATTCGGTCCGTCGTTTTCTCGTCCCCTTCGACATTGGCAAGGAAGTTCACATATTCATTATCCATGTAGGTGTTCAGAACCTGTTCGTCACAGGTTTTGATTCCATCTAAAAACGCTGCAGCCGCATCGGCCGGATCCGTCTCAACGACTCCCGAGACACCGCCTTGAATCACTACTGCAACGATGACCGCTATGATTGCACGGAAAAACCCTACCATCCTTGTACCCTCACTCGTTGTTGTAATTTTTTGTTACTGTATTATAATATAGAAAACCTGTTGATTTTTCAAGGGACGGATCGATCATGCAAAAGGCACCCAAAAGAATATCCCCCATAACGATACTCTTAACGCTCATCGCAATCACCCTTTCGGTGGCGCTTTTTGCCTTTTGTATTTACTTCGGGAGTGCGAAAATGCAGGCAAAATCCGCTGCGGCACAGACGAAAACCGCAGCCGAACAGGCCAAAGCAGCAAAACCGGTGGACATTTCCAATGCCCTCCGCAAAAGCACCGTAGACAACGTCTACGAAGGCGAATCGATTCCGGCTTATTCCTACAACGAAATATGGGACATGGATGTCAGCCAGCCCAGCGGTGTCACGGTCGATGAACTGAAGCTCGTCTCCCGCGGTGCTTTTGTGGGTCTTGAAGAATCGTTCAAAAAGGCCGAAGACGATTACGGCGTGAACTGCCTCTTTGTTATGGGCATCGCTTCTTTGGAGAGCGCAAACGGAACCATCTGTTTCAAACCCAATAACATGTTCGGTTTCGGCGGCCGGGGATTTTCCTCAAAGGCCGAATGCATCGACGTCGTCTCCCGGGCTCTTGCCCGAAACTATCTGACCCCTGGCGGCGGTCTTTACAACGGCAAGCGCATCACGGACGTCAACAAACGCTACGCGGCCAGTTCCACCTGGGACGAGAAAGTGTGCCGAAATATGGTTCGGTATTACTCGATCATCAGCAAATATCACAACGAACAACTGGAAAAACTCAAATAGACAAATTCTCTATCATGCATACTTTTAATTCTAAAACATTCATTATTATCATCGCTGCCGTCGCATTGACGGTTGCCTTGTTCTGCGCGGTGTTCGCCATCGGCACGTACAAGATGACCTCCGCGTCGGATTCCAAAAGCCAGCAGCAGGCAAAAGCAAATGCCGCTCAGGCAGAACCAATCAACCTTGGCAATACCCTTCGCAAAAGCACCGTCAAGAAGGTCATCAAAAATGAAACCATTCCTGCTTATTCCTATTCGGAAGTTTGCAACATGGATATGAGCAAGCCCAGCGGCGTTACCGTCGCGGATCTGAAGCTCGTTACGAGAAAAGGTCTGGTCGGCCTCGAAGAAAAGATCTATCAGATGGATCAGGATTACGATCTGAACGGCTTGTTCCTCCTGGGAATCGCGTCTCATGAAAGCGCCTATGGAACCAGTCTGTTCCATCCAAACAATATCTGCGGCTACGGCTACAGCGGGTTTCCATCAAAAGAAGCCTGTCTGGATCAGGTGGGACGGGTTCTCGCCAAGAACTATCTGAATCCGTCCGGTCCCTACTACAAAGGCACCACCATCGATTCCGTAAACCGGACTTATGCGGCGGACCCGGCCTGGGACAGCAAAGTCGCCCGCAAAGTCACCTACTTTTATGAAGTCATCAGCGAAAATCGTCAGAAACAGCTCGAGAAATTAAAATAGCGCGTTCAACGCGCTATTTCCATAATTTTTCAGGATATTCTCCTTTGTCTTTTTTTGCCTGCAGATCGTCCTTGACGGTCTGTTTGTCTTCTTTGTAAGTAACCCCGCACCATTTATCGCTGCATTTCAGGACTTTGACTTCCGCCTTACCGGCTTTGATCAGTGCGTCAACATTTCCCGGCAGCGGGTATTCACTTTTGAGCGGATTCCCCGGAACCACATCCCGGAAGAAGGCGTCCAGTCCTGCCTCCAGTTCCTCCATCATGCTTGCCGTAAAGCCCCAGAAATTCATGGAAACCAGTGTCCCCTCCGGGAGCGGAATCCAGGTCTTGCCATCGTCCTCCGTATAGGAAACCCCTTCCGGCTGCCGCATGATTTTCGTGCGCTCGGTAACCGTCTTAAGAAATCCGTTTTCGTCCAGTTCGCAAACGCCTCTCGATACGTGACCGTTCTCCGTGATCGTGTTTTCCAGTTTATATCCTACCATGCAGAAGGCATATTTTTCTCCATCCTTATGGGTCGTCAGATAATCATAGATGCTGACAAAACCGGACGGACCGTAATAATCGTCTGCGTTGATGACTGCAAAAGGTCCATCAATCATATCCCGGCACGCCAGCACGGCATGTGATGTGCCCCATGGCTTTTGTCTGCCCTCCGGGATCTGCGCCCACGCAGGAATGTCGTCCAGCTTCTGATAGGCATACTCGACCTGCATGAAACGTCCCGCTCTCTCATCCACGATCTCGCGGAATATATCTCTATGTTCTTCCCGGATGACAAAGATTACTCTGTCGAATCCGGCCATCATTGCATCGTAAAGCGAGAAATCCAGTATGATTTCTCCTGAATCTGTGATTGTGTCCACCTGCTTGAGTCCCCCGTAGCGGGAACCCATACCTGCTGCCATGATCACTAAGGTTGGTTTGTCCGTCATCTTTCCCCTCCACCTTTGATATTAGTTAGCTAATTCTATCACAAATACTGTCTTTGAAACAGACCCTTATGTTATAATTAGCTGACAGAATCAAAGCTTTTGGCCTGTAATAAGGAGAATTGAGATATGGCAAAAAATCTAATCATCGTAACCGGCTATTTCGGTGCACCCATCGAGGAGACCGCCCGTAATCTTGCGGAGACAAATGCTTTTGCATATCTGTCTCTTGACGAGGAAATCACGCGGCGCGACGGGCGAAGCATCAGCCGTCTTGTGATGATGAACGGCGAACACGGATATCGAAATCAGGAATACGAGATTCTGAACGAGATCCATGAGGATCTGGATGGGTTTTTGGCGAACACCGATTCTTCCGGACTGGTCATTGCCTGCGGCGACGGCGTGCTGTACGACGATATGTCACGGGACATCGCCCTGGAAAACCAGCTCATCATCGTTGGCGGTGACTGTTCTGCCGACGAGCTTTGGGATCGTGCAAAGGCACGGACCCAAACCTACCACGCCTTCATGCATTTTGGGAAGGACGAAGAACGGCGAAAGGCTTTTGACAACTACATCGACCGGCAGCGGACTCTATTCGCAAACACCCTTGCCGGTAAATAACATCTATTACGAAAGTTGGAGGACAACATGATACAGAAAAGAGACGACGCAGCAAAAGAAGCTGCTATGAGAACGGCACAGGCAATGGTCGCCGCTGCAGTTACGGCGCCAAAGGGCCACGGACTGGATAATCTGCTTGCGGCTATCGTTGACGGAGCGGAAAAAGACGAACTTGCAAACCACATGCGTGAAATCTACAAGGAAACAGGGGCAGACTTTTTTAACCGGGATGCGGGCTGCGTTGACGCCAGCCACTGCGTTGTGCTGCTGGCCACAAAGGACGAGCCGATTCTTCTTGAAAACTGCGGCTTCTGCGGACACCCGGACTGCGCCGCCAATCGTCAGGCAGGTGCCAGCTGCGCCTTTAACATTACCGACCTGGGGATCGCTGTGGGTTCAGCCGTTTCCATTTCGGCAGACAACCGCATCGACACCCGCGTCATGTTCTCTGCCGGCAAAGCCGCTCTCCGCATGGGTCTGTTCGGAGACGACGTACGGGTTTGCTACGGCATTCCACTCTCAACCTATTCAAAGAGCAACTTCTTCGACCGGGATCCGGGCGCAGTGCTGAAATAAGGGAGAACCAACATGAAAGTATTTGCGAACATTCCTGCTGCGTTCAAGCTTCTCAGGGATGTCAAATTCTTTAACAAAAACAAAAAGAAAATCGACCGGGCGCGGGCGGCCGGGGATTTCGAAGAAGAGCGGAAGTGGATTCTGGATTCAACGTCCACCTTCGGTCAAATGGTCATGGACCAGTTTGGCTGTGAGCTTCATGTTCAGGGAAAGGAAAACATCCCCGATCATGGTCCGGTGGTCATCATGTCCAACCATCAGGGATATGCGGATATTCCGGTTTGTTTTGCGGTCTTCACTAAGTTTCAGATTGGGTTTATCGCCAAGAAGTATCTGGCAAAAGCTCCGCTGATCGGCGAATGGATGCCGCGCATCCGCAGCGTTTATATTGAGAACGAGGATCCCCGGGAGGCGCTGAAGGCCATCAGCGAGGGCATTGAATTCATTAAGGACGGCTTTTCCCTCGTTATTTGTCCCGAAGGCACGAGGAGCAGAGGCCCTGAAATGGGTCCCTTCATGCGTGGGGCGATCAAACTGGCCACGAAACCCGGTGTTCCCCTCATTCCCATTTCCATCAACGGGACCTATCACATGTTTGAGGAGACCGGCGTCGCCAGAGGCGCGCGCATCGATGTGATCGTTCACGAGCCAATTGAAACGGCCGGCATCTCACGTCAGGAGGAAAAAGTTCTGATCGACAAGGTGGAAAAAATCATCAAAGACGGCGTGCAGCAGCTCGTCAGCCAGGAAAGCAAATAAATAAAACCGTTGTATGAAATCATGCAACGGTTTTTTATTTTGGATCTTAATCGGCTTTTGCTACAGCATCGGCTTTTGTTACAGTCCCAGTCCGAACTTATCCCGGACTCTCTTCATGACCGGCTCTGCAATGGCGTTTGCCCGCTCTGCCCCATCCTTCAGGATCCGGATCAGTTCTTCGGATTCCCGGATCTCTTCATAATTCTGTTTGATCGGAGCCAGCGCTTCCTGGGTTACTGCAACCAGTTCTTTCTTTAAGTCGCCGTAGCCTCTCCAGTTCTGTCCTGCCAGAATCTCGTCCACGGATTTCCCGGTGAGGGCGCTGTAGATATTGAGCAGATTGCTGACGCCCGGCTTGTTAACTGGATCAAATCGTATTTCACCATCGGAGTCCGTCGTCGCTCTCATGATGGATTTTTTGATCTTGCTGTCTTCATCAAGGAGTGAAATGCGGGAGTGAATATTCTCAGCGCTTTTGCTCATTTTCGTTTCCGGATCATCCAGTGCCATGATTCTGGCACCGGCCTTCATGAATCTGCCATCCGGCACGACAAAGGTTTTACCGTACTTGTTGTTGACCCGGATCGCAATGTCTCTGGTCAGTTCGATGTGCTGTTTTTGATCGTTTCCAACAGGAACGACGTCCGTATCGTACAGGAGAATATCTGCAGCCATGAGCACCGGATAGGTGAGAAGTCCTGTTCCAACGGATTCCTTGCCACCGCTTTTCGCTTTGAATTGTGTCATTCTGCTCAGTTCACCGGTATAGGAGTTGCAGCACAGCACCCATCCCAGTTCTGCGTGACCGCTTACCTGAGATTGTACAAATATGATGGACTTCTTTGGATCGATGCCGATGGCGATGTAAAGGGCCGCTACATCCAGAATGTGCTTCCGAAGTTCTTTTGGGTCCTGCGGCACGGTGATCGCATGTTCATCGACGATGCAGTAGATGCATTCGTGATCGTTTTGAAGTTCCACAAATTGTTTGAGCGCTCCGAGATAATTTCCAAGATGGATATTTCCTGTCGGCTGTACTCCTGAAAATACACGTTTCATTGTTTTTTCTCCTACTCTTAATTATACGTCCAGTTTAATCTGTTCTGTATCGTCCGACTTTTCCTGTTCTTTTTCTTTTTCCTTTTCGGCTTCTGCCTTTTTCCTGGCCTTTTGCTTCTGCGCAAGCATTGCATCTTTTTCGTGTTCTTCTTCGCGAATCATCTTTGCCATGGAAATGATTTCAATATCCTCGCCGGTTCTCATGATCTTGACGCCCTGGGTCGCTCTTCCAAGTTTGGAAACGCCCTTGGCCTCGATTCGGATCACGGTTCCCTGAGAATTGATCAGCAGAATTTCGTCTTCATCATCGACAATGCATGCACCTACAAGGTGTCCGGTCTTCTTGAATTTGCTCTTGTCGTAAGTCAGAAGGCCCTTTCCTCCTCTGGCCTGAACTTTGTATTCTTCGACCGGCGTTCTCTTACCAAAGCCTTTGCTTGTAACAACAAACAACTCTTCTCCCGGCTGAACGAGCTGCATTGCAACGACTTCATCGTCGGCTTCCAGCTTGATCGCTCTGACTCCGCCGGCGACTCTGCCCATTGGCCTTACATCTTTTTCGGAGAAGCAAATGCATTTGCCATTCTTTGTGATGATGATCACATTATCCGTTCCGGATGTCTGGCGGATTCCGACCAGCTCGTCACCGTCCTTAAGGGTGATGGCAATGAGACCGGTCTTCCTGTTTGTATCGAACTGTGAAATAGCCGTCTTCTTGATCGTACCATTCTTTGTAACTGCAATGAGATACTTGTCATCCCGGAAGTTGCGGAATGGAATGATCGTCGTGATGTTTTCCATGTTCGTCATGTTCAGGAAGTTAGCGGCATTTGTGCCCTTTGCAGTTCTGGTTGCTTCCGGAATTTCGTAAGCCTTGATCTTGTGCACTTTACCCTTATTTGTAAAGAACATGAGCTCGTCGTGGGTGGATGTGAGAATCAGCTGGCGAACAAAATCATTTTCCCGGGTCGTAAGTCCGGTAACGCCCTTGCCGCCCCGCTTTTGGGTCTTGTATGTATCCGCTGGGATTCTCTTAAGGTATCCGCGGTGTGTCAGGGTGATGGCAACCTGTTTTTCTTCAATCAGGTCTTCTTCATCCATTTCCCCTTCGTCGGCGATGATTTTTGTTCTGCGCTTGTCTCCCCACTTTTTCTTGATTTCGAGCATTTCATCTTTGATGACGCCCATGAGTTTCTTTTCATCAGCGAGAAGTTCTTTGTAGTATGCGATTTTTCTGCAAAGCTCTTCGTATTCTTCTTCCAGCTTTTCACGTTCCAGTCCCTGCAGTCTGGCAAGTCTCATATCGAGAATGGCCTGGGCCTGTATGGCGGAAAGCTTGAATTTTTTCATCAGCTTTTCTTTGGCGTTGTTGTAACTTTCCCGAATGGTCTTTATGACCTCATCGATATTGTCGAGGGCTATCCGCAGACCTTCTACGATGTGTGCCCTTGCTTCTGCTTTTTCAAGGTCAAACTGTGTTCTTCTGGTTACAACTTCCTTTTGATGCTTCAGGTATTCTTCTAAAATCTCATAGATGTTCAGGATTTTAGGTCTGCCATCTACGATGGCAAGCATAATCAAACTGAAGTTTTCCTGCAGCTGAGAATGTTTGTATAATTTGTTCAGCGTTACCCGTGGGTTTGCGCTGGCTTTGAGTTCAATAACGATGCGGATTCCTTCCCGGTTGGACTCGTCACGCAATCCGGAAATGCCCTCGATTTTTTTATCCCGAACCAGTTCGCCGATTTTTTCCAGCATTCTAGCCTTGTTGACCTGGTATGGGATTTCTGTAACGACGATCTGGGACTTTCCGCGTTTTGTCTCTTCGATTTCTGCAACGGAACGAACCTGTACTTTTCCCTGTCCTGTCCGGTAGGCTTCCTGAATGCCCTTCTTGCCGAGAATCTGTGCTCCCGTTGGGAAATCAGGTCCTTTGATGATTTTGATAATGTCTTCAACGGTGCAGTCTTCATCGTCGATCATTTTTACGCAGGCATCGATGGTTTCTCCTAAATTGTGAGGAGGAATCGATGTCGCCATGCCGACGGCGATACCATTGCTTCCGTTAATCAGAAGGTTTGGTACTCTGGACGGAAGTACGACCGGTTCTTGTTCTTCTTCGTCAAAGTTCGGAATAAAATCGACCGTTTTCTTTTCGATATCCCGGAGCATTTGCAGTGCGAATGGCGTCATTCGTGCTTCCGTATAACGCATTGCTGCAGCGCCGTCGCCATCGATGGAACCAAAGTTTCCGTGCCCGTCTACCAATGGATATCTGGTTGCAAAAGGCTGTGCCAGCTTTACCATGGCATCGTAGATGGAACTGTCTCCGTGAGGGTGATATTTACCCATAACTTCACCGACGATACGCGCTGACTTTTTATGTGGTTTGTCCGGCGTAACGCCGAGACCGCTCATGCCGTATAAAATTCTCCTGTGAACCGGTTTGAGTCCATCTCGTACATCTGGAAGGGCTCTTCCTACGATGACGCTCATCGCATAGTCGATGTAGGAGTTTTTCATTTCGTCATGTATTTCATGCTGGATCATTTTCTGATCTTCAAGCAGGTTTGCTGTCATATATTCCTTTCTCCTTCCTATACGTCAAGCGTTGCATAAACTGCATGGTCCTCAATGAACTTCTTACGCGGCGGAACTTTGTCCCCCATAAGCGTTGTAAAGATTTCATCGGCAGCTTCTGCATCATCGACTGTGATTTGGATCAAAGTCCGATTTTTATAATCCATGGTCGTATCCCAAAGCTGACCGGCATCCATTTCACCAAGTCCCTTATATCTCTGAATTTCATACTTACTGCCTTTGAGTTTCGCGAGCAGTTCTTCCTGTTCTCTGTCGGAGTAAGTATAGTAGATTTCTTTGCCCTTTTTCACGCGGAAAAGAGGTGGTTGCGCCGCATACACATATCCATTCTCTATGAGCGGTGTCATATACCGATAGAAGAAGGTAAGCAAAAGCGTTCTGATGTGAGCACCGTCAACGTCTGCATCGGTCATGATAATGATCTTGTGATATCTCAGCTTTGTTATATCGAATTCTTTACCGATGCCGCAGCCGAAGGCAGTAATCATATTTTTGATTTCTTCTGAACTGAGTGCTTTATCCTCTCTGGCTTTTTCAACGTTGAGGATTTTACCACGCAAAGGCAAAATCGCTTGACGCTTTCTATCTCTGCCGTCTTTGGCACTGCCGCCTGCGGAATCACCCTCGACCAGGAATATTTCTGATATTTCCGGGTTCTTTTCTGAACAATCCGCCAGTTTTCCCGGCATGGAATTGCCCTCTAAGAATGATTTACGAACAGACTTTTTCGCCTTCTGGGCAGCCAGTCTCGCCCGGGCTGCACTCAGGCATTTTTCCATAATGATCTTAGCCTGCTTTGGATTTTCTTCTAAAAAGGCGGCCATATAATCTGCCGTAGCAGTTTCTACGAAGCCTCTCATGTCTGAATTTCCTAGCTTGGCTTTTGTTTGTCCTTCAAACTGTGGTTCGGTCAGTTTCACTGAAATAACTGCCGTAATACCTTCTCTGACATCGTCGCCATCAAATGGATCGTCTTTTTCCTTTAAGAAATTGTTTTTTCTGGCGTAAGCATTAATGGTTCTGGTCAGCGCTGCTTTGAATCCCTGAAGATGGAAGCCGCCTTCGGTAGTCTTGATATTGTTCGCATAGGAATAAATATTTTCTCTATAACTATCTGTATACTGAACGGCGATTTCTACTTCACGATTGCTTTCAGCGACTTCGAAGTAAATGATATCTTTATGGATCGCAGTTTTGGAATGATTTAAGTATTCCACATACTGCTTGATCCCGCCTTCATAATGAAATTCATCACTTTTTCCGGATCGATCATCTTTGACGCTGATTTTGACACCTTTATTCAAGAAAGCCATTTCACGGAATCTTCTTGAAAGAATGTCATAATCGTATACGACTTCATCAAAGATGGCAGCATCCGGCCAGAAGGTTGTTTTGGATCCTGTCTTTCTGGTATTTCCTTTTTCTTCTAACGGCGTTACCGTTTTCCCGCGCTCATAAGCCTGTGCGTAAATTTTGCCATTTCTTCTTACTTCGACTTCCATTCTGGTGGAAAGGGCGTTTACAACCGATGCACCAACGCCGTGAAGACCTCCGGATACCTTATATCCGCCGCCGCCAAATTTTCCACCGGCGTGAAGTACGGTATGAATGACTTCAACAGCAGGAAGTTTCATTTTAGGATGTTCATCAACAGGCATGCCTCTTCCGTCATCTTCTACGGTTATAGAATTATCCTTGTTGATTGTTACTTTAATATTCGTGCAAAATCCGGCAAGAGCCTCATCCACACTGTTATCTACGATCTCATATACTAAATGATGTAATCCTGGAGATCCTGTACTCCCAATATACATTCCAGGTCTCTTTCGAACGGCTTCTAACCCTTCCAAAACCTGGATTTGTTCGGCATCATACTGTTGTATTTTATCGTTTTTTGCCATTATTTAATCTCCTTCTGTATTTTTGGTCACAAACACATCATATTGTAGCATAAAATCGTCGATTTTCCAATATTTTGTGTTGTTTTAATAAAAAACACGACTATCACGTAAAAAAACGTTCTAATCGTGTATTTTAGCTTTTTTATTTATAAATTATTTTCAACCTCACCCTTACGGATTTTGTAAATATTTCCTTTTGGAAGATTCCTCGATACATCTTCCGTCAAATCTGTGGTCGTTACAAATAATTGATTGTCACCAAGACTGTTGATCAAATATCTTTGCCGTTCGTTATCCAGCTCCGATAAAACATCATCCAATAATAAAATTGGTTTTTCACCGGTTTCACTTTCTATGATCGCGATCTCAGAAAGCTTTAAGGAAAGAGCTGCCGTTCTCTGCTGTCCCTGGGATCCAAATTTTCTTATATCCACTCCATCCGTCGATATTTTAATGTCATCTTTATGGGGTCCTCTGCCGGTTGTTCGGTTTTTCTTATCTTCTTCCCTTTTTTCTTTTAATAATCCATAAAAATATTCATTAATGTGATCATCACAATCTACATTCGGCTCATACTTTAATTCCAGTTGTTCTTTTCCTCCTGTGATTTTCTGATTGATCTCATTGCAAACAGGACCGAGCAATTCGATAAACTCTTTTCTCTTACTTATGATTTTGCTCCCATATTCTGCAAGTTCTAAATCCCAGACATCGAGAACATCGTCATCGATCATGTACTCTTTGAGATAGGCGTTTCTTTGTTTTAATATTTTTCTGTAATGATTCAGATCCGATAAGTATCCTTTTCTTATCTGGCTTAATTCCCGGTTTATAAAACGCCTTCTTTTTTCCGGTTCTTCTTTTACAATTTTCATATCTTCCGGAGAAAATACGATCATATAGTATTCTTCCAAAAGCTCGGAAGCTTTCTTTAATTTAACGCCTTCTCTTTTGATTCCCTTTCTTCCGTCTTTTGTAATGACGATTTCAACAACTTCCTCTTCACCGTTTTTGCAAATAATCGTTTTGATTCTGCAAAATTCTTCTCCAAATCGAATCAATTCCTTATCCTTTACGCTTTTGAACGATTTTCCAAAAGCATTTAAATAAATACCCTCCAATAGATTCGTCTTTCCCTGGGCGTTATTTCCCATAAAAATATTGACTTTATCACTGAAGGATATTTTTTGTTTTTGATAGTTTCTGAAATTATTTAATTCGATTTCCTTTATATACATAATGATTTACATCGTTGGAATCCGGACAGGAAGAATCAGATATTCATAGGAATCTCCTTCTACAGGTTTCACAACACATGGAGAAATTCCTGTCTTAAAATTCAGGCATATTTTTTCATCATCGATTGCCTTTAATACATCGATGACATATTTTGAATTAAATCCTATATCTAAATCGTTGCCGTTCTTTTCGATGGCAATTTCTTCTTTTACGTTACCCTCTTCAGATCTGGAAGTAATCGTCATGATATCTTCTTTGATACTCATTTTGATCAGATTATTTTTTCCTTCCTTTGCCAGCAGGGATGCCCGTTCGATACTTTCTACGAAAACATCTCTTCCTACCACCGCACTGGTAAGTTGATCTGAAGGAATGATATCTCTGTATTTAATGTATTCGCCTTCCATGATTCTCAGAATCACTTCTGTTTTGCCAATCATAAAGACTGCCTTTTTGACTCCAAGATAGATTTCAATATCACTTTCGTCCTCTTCTTCGGAAGCGATCTTACTGATTTCATTCATGCCTTTGGAAGAAATAATGAAGCTGCTTGCTGCTTCACTGGTGATTTTTTCATTGACAAGAGCGAGTCTGAATCCATCCAGGGCTACCATATTAATATCGTTTTCATTGATTTCTGTGTAAAGTCCGGTCAGGACGCCCTTTGATTCATCAATGCTTGCAGCAAAGGAAGTCTTTCTTACCATATCTCTGAAAATGTTTTTATCAAAGATGATTTTTTTACTTCCTTCTTCTCGTTCTCCAATTTTAGGAAATTCTTCAACAGGAAGACAAACGACTTCAAATTCTGAGTAGTTTGTCTGTATTTTTACAGAATTCGTATCTTCTTTTTCAATTAATATTTCTTCATTTGGAAGTTTACGGATAATGTCACTAAACAGTTTCGATACAACGACTGCAGATCCTTCTTCTTCAACGGTTGCTTCGATTTCCTTCTTAATGCTTATTTCCAAATCAGATGCTGTGATGATGATTTTCCCATCGACAGTAGCATTTAACAAAATTCCTTTTAATACAGGAAGAGTTGTTCTGTTTGATACAGCTTTTGAAACTGTGTTCAGTGCTTTTGAAAGAGCCTGCTGTGAACATCTGAATTTCATAATTCGATCTCCTTATTATTTATTTATATATATAGTAATAGTAGTAGTAGGGCCTGTTGATTCTGTTGATAACTATCTTCCAAATTGAAATATCAACAAAAGTTATTATTTAAAATGTGTTGATAGAATGTATTTAAAAATCAACACGCCATGTTGATAACTAAATTATATCGTTTCTTTAAGCTCTCTTATTTCATCAGCCAGGTTTTGGTTTGTTTTTATTTCCTTACTTATCTTATCACATGCATGAAGAACTGTGGTATGGTCTCTTCCAAAGGAATCCCCTATTTTAGGAAGGGACAGATCGGTCAATTCTCTGCAGAGATACATGGCAATTTGTCTTGGATAGGAAAATTCACGTTTTCTCTTTTTGGATTCAATGTCTGTGATTTTAATGTTGAATTTCTTGCAGACAGCCTTTTTCACTGTTTCGCAAGTAATATCAATATCTTTTACAGGAAACAGATCCGTCAGATTTTCCCGGACAAATTTCGCAGTAGGCTTTTGGTTTTTATGCGCTGATAAACTGATGGTTCTATTAAGGGCACTTTCCAGGTCTCTGATATTGAATTTGATTTTTTCAGCGATAAGATCAATTGCCTCAATGAAATCTTCATCCATCGTTACCTGCTGATCCTCGGCTTTGTTCATCAGAATCGCCACTCTGGTTTCAAAATCCGGAGGCTTGATATCCGTAACCATACTCCATCCGAATCTTGATCTCAGTCTTTCATCAAGATCCGTCAATTTGTTTGGCGGCCGGTCACTGGAGATAACGATTTGTTTGTTTAATTCATAGAGTGTATTAAAGGTAAAGAAAAATTCATTTTGTGTTGCTTCTTTTCCTTCGATGAACTGTATATCGTCGATCATCAAAACATCAACACTTCTGTATTTCTGTTTGAACTTATTGATTTTTTCTGCGGAACTCTGATCTCGGATGGCATCCAGCAGTTCACTGGTGAACATCTCGGAAGATACATAAAGAACCTTCATGTCAGGATTATGCTTCAATATATAGTGACCGATGGCATGCATCAAGTGTGTTTTTCCCAGTCCTGATCCTCCATAAAGAAAAAGAGGATTATAAACTTTTGCCGGACTTTCTGCTACGGCCAGAGAAACAGCATGGGCATAGCTGTTATTATCTCCAACAACGAAGTTTTCAAAGTTTTGCCGAGGATTCAGATAGAATTCTTCCTTAAAATCATTGGTATCATCATCATCGTTTATAACCGGATTAAAAGGTTTGGATTTTGATGCCAGTGTTTCTTTGATTTCATCTGCTGATTTATCCAAAAGCATAACCTTCATAGGTTTTTCAAAGACTTTTGCAACGCACTTTTCAAAGACAGGAATATACCGCTTCCTGAGGACATCTATTTTAAAACTTTCGCTGCAAGCAAAAGAAATGGTTTTGGCCTTCTCATCATATTCGAGAGGAGTCAGCGGCAAAAACCATGTCCGATAACTTACTGGTGGTACATTTTGTTCAATTTCGTAAAGGAGGTCCCTCCATTTTGATTCTTCGATCTTTTTACCCATAAAAATTCCTTCATAAATAATGATAGATATATCATATCAAAAATAGTTATCCACAGGCAATAGTTTGAAATAAATTCTTGTTTTATGGGAGAAAATAGAGTTTTCCACTACTTGTGGATAAAATTGTGCAAAGATTTCACAGGAGCACCAATATATTGTGTAAAGTAAGATTTTTTTTAATTTTTTTTATGAAAAGCCTTTGGATTAGGTAAAAACGGGCTCTTTATAAATTGACATGCTTTTTTGGCAGAGGTATAATACTAAAGCATATGTGCATATTTTGAAATTTAGATTTATGCGAATAGTAAGGAGGATACAAAGACTATGAAAATGACATATCAGCCTAAGAAAAGGCAGAGAAAAAAAGAGCATGGCTTTAGAAAAAGAATGAAAACAAAGAATGGTAGAAACGTACTGAAGAGAAGAAGACAAAGAGGAAGAAAAGTTTTATCAGCATAGAGACCGCAAAATGTGGTCTTTTTGTTATGAGAAACCACCTCTTATAAAAGAAGTATGCTAAAAAAGGAAATACTGAGAAGAAAAGAAGATTTTTCAGCGATATATAAAAAAGGGAAATCTGTTCCAGACAGATATGTGGTCGTTTTTTATAAGAAAAATAATCTTCCATATAACAGAATATCGTTTTTAGCAAGTAAAAAAGTAGGAAACAGTGTACAAAGAAACAGAGCCAAACGGTTAATGAAGGAAACTTACAGGCATATATGCACCGACATTAAGAAGGGCTTTGATATTATCATAATAGCCAGGAATACAATCAATCACAGGAAATACGATGAAGTTTCTAAATCGATTCGATGCGCTTTGCATAAAGCAAATCTTTATCAGTAATAGGTGATTTTATGAAACAGATCATGATTCTGCTTATCAGATTTTATCAGAAATTCATATCTCCGCTATTTCCGGCTAAATGCAGGTTTTATCCTACTTGTTCAGCATATTTTATTCAAGCACTTGAAAAGTATGGATTTTTTAAAGGAAGCTACCTCGGAATCAGAAGGATTCTTAAATGTCATCCCTTTCATGAAGGTGGGTATGATCCTTTAAAATAGGAGGAAATTAATTAATGTATACGGTATTAGGCGTAATAGCAAAACCAATGGGGCTTTTGCTCAATGTGCTTTATGACTTCATCGGTAATTATGGAATTTCCATTATCATATTTACTGTATTTGTAAAGCTTTGCCTTTATCCGCTGTATATCAAACAGACAAAATCAACAGCGATGATGTCTGAAATTCAGCCAAAGATAAAAGCAATCCAGACAAAATACGGCAATGATCAGGAAATGATGAATATAAAGATGCAGGAGCTTTATAAGGAAGAGAAGTTCAATCCAATGGGTGGATGTCTTCCTATGCTTATTCAGATGCCAATCATCATGGGTCTGTTCGCGTTGCTCAGAAATCCTATTCGTTATGTCACAGAGGATTCTATGGTTTTCGCGTTCCATGAACCGTTCTTATGGATCAATGATCTTAGCCAGCCAGACCCGTGGATTCTGCCAATCATTGCTGGTGTTGCTACGTTCTTCGCATTTACAATGAACCGGGCACTTGCAAGTACAGGTATGACAGGTGGTACAGCTGGACAGTCAGAAGCAATGATGAAGATGATGCAGTACATCTTCCCAATCATGATTCTGTGGATGGCCAGATCATTTCCATCCGGACTTGCTCTTTATTGGGCAGTCAGCCAGATCATCCAGATTTTCTTTAATATTCACATGCAGTCATTGAGAAAGAAAATCAAGAGAGAGCAGCAGGAAAAGAGAATCAGAGAAAAAATAGAAAAGAAAAACAGAATGAAATAGTCTCAAAATTGGAGGAGAAAGTTAAATGGATTATTCAGAAAAATGGGGCGCTGATATTGAAGAAGCAGTGAATCTGGCCCTAAAAGATCTTAAACTTTCCAGAGACGAAGTTGAGGTTACAGTACTTGAACAACCTTCCAGAGGATTCTTTGGTGTAGGGAAAAAACTCGCAAAAGTAAGAGTTGAAAAGAAAAAGCCAATCGTTGAGGAAAAACCGGAACCAGTAAAAGAAGTAAAACCGGCAGCACCAAAAGCATCAGAAACAAAGCCATCACACAAAAAGAAGGCCGATAAAAAGACGGAGAAGAAACAGGAAAAGAAGCCTCAAAATAAAAAGTCAACGGAGAATAAAAATAAGAATAATAAGGCAAAAGCCAAAACAGCGAATATAGCTCTCGATAATGTTGATATTGAGAGTTTGCAGGAAGTTCAGGAACATGAAGCACTGACTTTCTTAAAAGACATTACCGAAAAAATGGGATTATCCCTTGATTTCAAGGCAAGAGTTGGTGAGGATCTCGTTTATCTGGAAATGTCAGGACAGGATTCCAGAACTGTAATTGGTAAGAGAGGACAAACTCTCGATGCGATTCAGTATCTTACGAGTCTGGTTGTAAACAAAGACAGAGAAAAGTATATCAAGGTCGTTGTGGATGCAGAAAATTATAGAGCAAAGAGACAGAAGACTTTGGAGCAGCTTGCAAACAGACTGGCGGCAAAAGTTGTGAAGACGAAGAAACACGTTAGACTTGAGCCAATGAATCCATATGAAAGAAAAGTAATTCACGCAACTCTGCAGAAAAATCCTGATATAACGACAAGAAGTGAAGGCGAAGAGCCATACAGAAGAGTTGTAATTGAATTAAAAAAGTAACATTCTAGGTCCGCGCTTTTGCGGACCTTTTTGCTTTTGAAGGTGAAGGAAGTAACAATGGTAGACACGATTGCAGCAATCGCCACCCCATACGGAGAAGGCGGAATAGGAATCATTCGAATCAGTGGTCCGGATGCCCTTGAAATATTGAATAAAATTTTCGTTCACAAAGGAAACGGGAACATCCAGCCAAGGTATGCAACCTATGGCAGCGTTGTTGATCCGGAAGATGGTGTTATGATCGATGAGGCCCTGGCCATTTACATGAAGGCACCGGCATCTTATACGGCCGAAGACGTTGTGGAGATACAGTGTCACGGCAGCGTGGTTTCCTTAAGAAAGATTCTGGCACTTGTCCTTAAAATGGGCGCCAGACTCAGCGAACCGGGGGAATTCACAAAGCGAGCCTTCTTAAATGGGCGAATTGATTTGTCCCAGGCAGAAGCGGTCATGGATGTGGTGAAAGCGAAAACCGATCGGACCTTTGATGTGGCGATTTCACAGCTGGAAGGTTCATTGTCAGGTAAAATCAACGAAATCAGACATCACATTCTGGACCTTCTCGTCGACATTACAGTGAACATCGATTACCCCGATGAAGACATCGAAGAAATGACCTATGATCAGCTTCAAACTAGTCTATCGCTAATAGGCGAAATGATTGAAAAACTGCTGTCTACAGCTGATACTGGGCGTATGATTCGAGAGGGAATCCGTATTGCGATCGTGGGCAGACCGAACGTAGGAAAATCCTCTTTGATGAACCTTCTTCTTAAAGAATCCCGGGCCATTGTTACGGAGATTCCGGGAACGACCAGAGATACGATCGAAGAGGCGCTTACGATTCGAGGCATCCCCGTTTATCTCATCGATACGGCTGGAATCAGACAGACGGGAGATGTGATTGAACAAATCGGAATCGAGAAGGCAAAAGAGGCCTTTAATACGGCGGATTATATCATATTTATCATCGATGCCAGCCAGCCGCTCAATGAGGAAGATTTGGAAATTCTCAGCTACGTGAATGGCAGGAAGTCACTGATTTTATTGAATAAGCAGGATAAGGGAAATCAAGTAATTGCAACGGATATAGCTAATAAATCGCCTAATAGCGATATAATATATACCTCTCTGATCCGAGGGGAAGGTATTGAAGAAATCGAGGACAAGATCGAAGAGCTCGTTTACGGAGGAGAAATCTCTCAGGAAGAGAGTGTTATGGTCAGCAACGTGCGTCATACAGAGCTTTTGCGCAAAAGCAAAGAAGCTGTTTCGGATGCGATGGAAATGGTGCTGCGCCGGGAGCCTTTGGATATTATTGAAATTGACGTGAGAAATGCCTATGATGATTTGGGAGAAATTACGGGCGATACCGTAACCGACGAAATATTGAACGAGGTATTCTCGAGATTCTGTTTGGGTAAATAGCATGGAAAAATTTTTAATGGATACATACGACATCATAGTTGTGGGAGCGGGCCATGCCGGCTGTGAGGCCGGTCTTGCTGCGGCCAGAATGGGAAAGAAAACGTTGATGCTTTCCATCAATCTGGAGGCCGTGGCGATGATGGCATGCAACCCGTCGATTGGAGGAACCGGCAAGGGACATCTGGTCCGGGAAATCGACGCCCTTGGTGGAGAGATGGGGCTCAATATCGATAAGACCTTTATTCAGAGTCGCATGTTGAACACGGCCAAAGGTCCAGCGGTACATTCACTCAGGGCGCAGGCTGATAAAAATCAGTATCACATTGAGATGAAAAGGACGCTGGAAAAAGAGCCAAATCTGGATTTGAAACAGGGAGAAGCCATCGACATCATAATGGAGGATGGGAAAGCCTGCGGCGTCGTTCTAAAAACCGGCGCCATGTATCGAAGCAAGATCGTCATATTGGCAACCGGAACGTTTTTGGCCGGTAAAATATTTATTGGCGACAGTGTCTTTGATAGCGGACCAAACGGACTGGCTCCATCCAGTGAACTGGCGCAAAAGCTGCGGGAATATGGCCTTCCAATGAGACGGTTCAAGACAGGGACTCCAGCCAGGGCTTTGGCGGACAGTCTGGATTATGAAAAAATGATTCCTCAGGAAGGAGATGAAGAGGTCGTACCATTTTCCTTTATGAATGATGACCTTGAGAAAGAGCAGATTAAATGCTGGCTCACCTATACGAATGAAAAGACCCATGATGTGATCCGCGCCAATTTCCATCGGTCGGCCTTATTTGGCGGGCAGATCGAGGGCGTAGGACCGAGATATTGTCCATCCATCGAGGATAAGGTCAATCGCTTTGCGGACCGTAAGAGGCACCAGCTCTTTATCGAACCGGAAGGATTATATACGGATGAAATGTACATTCAAGGGATGTCGTCCAGTCTGCCGGAAGATGTACAGGAGCAGTTTTATAAAACCATTGAAGGCCTGGAACATCTCAAAATCGTCCGGCCTGCCTATGCCATTGAGTACGACTGTATTGATCCACTGGACCTGAAGACAAGCCTGGAAAACCGAACCATCGAGAACCTGTTTTGTGCCGGGCAGTTTAACGGCAGTTCCGGGTACGAGGAAGCGGCAGCCCAGGGACTTATGGCCGGAATCAACGCTGTTTTCAAACTGGATGGCAGAGAACCTTTTATCCTTGACCGAAGTGAAGCCTACATCGGGGTTTTGATTGATGATCTTGTAACGAAAGGTACGAATGAACCATATCGAATCATGACCAGCAGAGCGGAATACCGTCTCATGCTGCGGCAGGATAATGCGGATCTTCGTCTTACCGAAAAGGGATATGAAGCGGGGCTTGTAACGAAGGAACGATACGAACGGCTTTTGGAAAAGAAAAAAATCGTTGAGGCAGAAACCAACCGGCTGCGCAGAAAAGTCGTAAGTCCGGAAGTTGCCAATCCGTTGCTGGAGAGCCTTGGGACAGCACCCCTTAAGGCGGCAGCGCCGCTGATCGAGCTTTTGCGCAGACCGGAAGTCACTTACGACGCAGTTTCCGCAATCGACGATCCACGGCCGGAATTGTCGCGTCATCAGAAGACGATGATGGAAGTGCAAATCAAATACGAAGGGTACATCGAGAAGCAAAAGCAGCAGATCGAGAAGTTCAAGCGGCTGGAAAACAAGAAACTGGATCCGGATTTAGAGTATGAGAGCATCGATGGTCTTCGGATCGAAGCACGGCAGAAGCTGAGTCAGTTCAAACCGGTATCGGTGGGACAGGCTTCAAGAATTTCCGGCGTTTCGCCAGCCGATATCAATGTGCTTTTGATATATCTGGAAAAGGAAAAACGGCTAAAGCAAAGGAACGGACAGTAATCAAATGGACAGAGTGATAGACGTATTAAAACAACAAAACATCGACTTGTCAGAAACGGCACGCGCCACCCTCGAGCAGTACATGGAAGAAATCCTGAGGATGAACGAGAGCATTAACCTGACGGCCATTACGGATCGAGATGAGTTCATCCAAAAGCATTACGTGGACTCTCTTCTTTGTGCAGGAGATATTGCGGGCAAGGAATTTGACCGGGTTCTGGATCTGGGAACCGGGGCAGGCTTTCCGGGAATTCCTTTGGCTGTCGTATTTCCGGAGAAACAGTTTGTTTTGATGGACTCACTGAACAAACGGATTCGCATTATTCAGGAGCTGTGCGAAAAGCTGGGAATTGACAATGTGACCGCGGTTCACGGTAGAGCGGAAGAACTTGCGCGAAATAAATCCTATCGCGAGAAATTTGATCTTTGCGTATCGCGGGCGGTTGCCAATATGAGCACGCTCTCGGAGTACTGTCTTCCGTTTGTTTCGGTTGGAGGAATGTTTATCGCATACAAAGGACCAGACTGCGAAGAGGAAGTCACAGCGGCCGCCAAAGCAATCAAACTGCTGGGCGGAGGAACGGCGATGATTTATAAACCAAAAGCAGGGCAGCTGCCTTTTGAGCATACCTTTGTCAAAGTAAAAAAAGAGGGAAAGACCCCGAAAACCTATCCGCGAAAAGCCGGTACGCCAAGTAAAAAACCAATTGCATAAATGGTAATATATGGAAACCCATTGTTATATCATAGAGAGCCGAAAGGGGTATGTTTCACGTGAAACATACCTTTTTTATTATTAAGAAAAAAGATAAAACAAAACAGTAGCTTATTAAGCTTAAGGGGTATATAATATGTTTTGTGAAATGGGTAAGGAGGAATATAAATGGGAAAAGCAATCGCTATCTTTAATCAAAAAGGTGGAGTAGGAAAAACAACTACAAACATAAACCTTGCTGCTTGTCTGGCAATCAAAGGCAAGAAAGTTTTGATTCTGGATATCGACCCGCAGGGGAATACCACAAGCGGAATGGGTATTTCCAAACGAGGTCTCAATATTACAACGCATGAGATTCTGATAGAAGACAATCATCACCCTGAAGAGGCAGTAATTCCAACGGGTATAGAGAATCTTGATATCATGCCTGCCAGCGTACAGCTAGCCGGTGCAGAGGTTGAGTTAATCAATAAAGCCGGCAGAGAAAAACGTCTGAAGATGGCTATTGACATTCTTAAACCGAGGTACGATTATATCTTTGTAGACTGTCCTCCTTCATTGGGCATTCTGACCATAAATTCACTTACTGCCGTGGATTCCGTTTTGATTCCGATCCAATGTGAGTTTTATGCACTTGAAGGCGTAAGTCAGCTTATGAGTACAATAGAAATTGTAAAAAAGAATCTGAATCCATCTTTGGAAATTGAAGGTGTCATTCTGAGCATGTTCGATGGAAGAACAAATCTTTCCATCCAGGTAGTTGAAGAAGTCAAGAAGTACTTCAAAGAAAAAGTATACACTACAGTAATTCCTAGAAACGTCAGACTGGCTGAAGCACCAAGTCATGGCATGCCTGTCATTCAATATGACCCAAGATCAACAGGAGCCAGAGCATATATGGAATTTGCAGAAGAGTTTCTTGAAGCTGAGGGGGAGAATTAAATGGCAGCACAAAAGAAGACGAAGGGTCTGGGCAGAGGTCTGGACGCATTATTTGGTGATGCGGAAGTCACACCGGCAGCATCAGAACAAAGAGCAAAGAATAATAGGGCGGAAAGAAGCGACAAGAAAGAAACAAATGACCAAGAAAAAGCTCCGTCGGAAGGCGGAGTTATTTATGTTGATATAAATGACATCATGCCGAACACGTCACAGCCGAGAAAGATGTTCGACGAAGAAAAACTTCAGGAACTGGCTGAATCCATTCGGCAGCATGGCCTGATCCAGCCGATTGTCCTCAGAAAAGCCGAAATAGGATATGAAATCGTTGCCGGTGAAAGACGGTGGAGAGCCGCGAGAATTATAGGGCTCAAAGAAATCCCATCCATCGTGAAGGAGCTGACCGATGAAGAAAACATGCTTTTGGCAATCATCGAAAACATGCAGCGAGAGGACCTGAACCCTATTGAGGAAGCCGAGGGAATCCAGCAGATGATCGAAACTTACGGTCTGACCCAGGAACAGGTATCTATAAGTGTCGGTAAAAGCCGTCCATATATTACGAATAGCCTGAGGCTCTTGAAACTGGCACCGCGTGTGCAGGAGTTGACGGCGCAGACAATCATTTCGATGGGACATGCCAGAGCACTGGCAGCCATCGAAGATGAAGAAAAACAAATTGCCCTGGCAGAAAGAATTGCAGAAGAGGGCTTATCCGTAAGGCAGACCGAAACTCTGGCAAAAGGAAATAGGACGGCATCTAAGAAAAAACCGGCCAAAAAAAAGAGAAAGACAGCAGACGAAAAGCGTGTAGAGGAAGATCTTAAGAACGTTCTCGGAACGAGAGTCAATCTGCTCCGGAACGGAAGACGAGGCAAAATAGAAATCGAATTTTACAGCAAAGAGGAACTCGAAAGACTGATAGAACTATTGAAATCACTTGAGTAGAGGGAATTGACTGGAAACTGTTTCACGTGAAACATATGAGTTGGTCGTAAAAGCAGACGGCCGTAATATTTAGTAAATATAGTAAGTTAACATATAAGGAGAAAGAAAATGGAAAGAAATGTAGGAACCGTATCAAGAGGAATTCGCGGACCGATCATCCGTGAAGGGGACAACATTGCGAACATCGTGGTTGAGAGCGTGCTGAAAGCAGCATCAACCGATGGCTTTGAGATCCGCGACAGAGACATCGTGTGCGTCACAGAATCTGTCGTCGCCAGAGCGCAGGGAAACTATGCGTCCATTGATGCCATCGCCAGCGATGTAAAAGCCAAGACCGGCGGAAAGACCATTGGCGTCATTCAGCCGATCCTGTCCAGAAACCGTTTCGCAATCTGTCTGAAAGGAATTGCAAAGGGCGCAGAAAAGATTGTTCTTATGCTGACTTATCCGAGTGATGAGGTTGGTAACGCGCTGATCACAATGGATCAGGTCGACGAAGCGGGAATCAACCCATACAGTGATGTTCTCACCCTCGAGAAATACAGAGAGCTGTTTGGTGAAAACAAGCACCAGTTCACCGGCGTAGACTATGTACAGTATTATAGCGATATCATCACCGGCGAAGGCGCAGAAGTTGAGGTAATCTTTGCAAACCATCCAGAAGAGATTCTGAACTATACAAAGACAGTCATCACCTGCGATATCCACACAAGAGAAAGAAGCAAGAGAATCCTTAAGGCAAAGGGCGCGGAAGTCGTTCTTGGTATGGACGATATTCTGAACGCTTCCGTGGATGGAAGCGGATTCAATTCCAAGTTCGGTCTTCTGGGATCCAACAAGGCAACGGAAGATTCCATCAAGCTGTTCCCGGACGATTGCCAGTATGTCGTTGATGAGATCCAGAAGCGGATCAACGAAAAAACCGGCAAGCACATCGAAGCCATGATCTACGGAGACGGTGCATTTAAGGACCCGGTTGGAAAAATTTGGGAATTGGCCGACCCACAGGTTGGCGTAGCCTATACACCGGGCTTGGAAGGAACACCAAACGAACTGAAGCTCAAGTATCTGGCGGACAATGATTTTGCTGATCTGAGCGGCGATGCACTGAAGGAAGCTATTCAGGGCAGAATCAAGGAAAAGGACGGAAGTCTTGTTGGCAAGATGGAATCCGAAGGAACGACGCCAAGACAGCTGACAGATCTGATCGGTTCCCTCTGTGACTTGACCAGCGGATCTGGGGACAAAGGAACACCGATCATCCACATCCAGGGATACTTCGACAATTACACAAGCGAATAATCATCAAAGGAATATTCAGAAGAAACCAAACCCCAGACAACCCTGCGGCACATGCAGCTCGGACCGTGTCTGGGGTTTTTCTGTCTTTTGCCGCCCCGTTCACATAGGGCGGCTGCGGGAAGAAAAAATTATGTTCCTTGCAAGAAAAATCTGAAGAAATTCAACGGCTACCAGATCCGTTATTCCACAAAGGCGAATATGAGCGGCGCGAAGTACGCGACGGCAGGCAAGAAATCCAAGTCCAAGAAGATCAAAGGCCTGGCCAAGAAGACCAAGTACTACGTTCAGGTAAGGACTTATACCAAGTCCGGCGGCACGACTTTCTACTCCAAGTGGTCCGCGAAAAAGACCGTGAAAACGAAGTAAATGAAAAAATATTTTTAGATGAAAAAAAGGCAGAAAACCATGCAGGTCTTCTGCCTTTTTCTGTTGCGGCGGATCCGGTGGACATACATCAAGTGGCAGGCAGCGGGAAGAGGGTTCCCGCCACACCATATATGGGCCGAAAAAAGGCTGAGACCATTGCAAATGCTAAGCGATAGCGCTTTAACAAGGTAGAACAACAACGTTTTACAAGACTACCAATTTTTGTCAAACCTATAGTATTTTCAGAATAGTTTGGGTATAATTATCACACGGTGAAAACATCACCGACAAACAGTCTATAATATGTAAGTTGTTAACAGACTATTTGAAAAAAATAAAAATAATACGTTATGGTTTAAGAAGAGGAGATGGAGTTATGACTATTAAAATTGACGGACATAATCTTACTGTAGAAGACATCATCAAAGTGTGCAGAAACGGAGAGAAAGTCGAATTAACAGAAGGCGCGAAAATCGATATCAAAAGAGCTCGCGATTACGTAGAAGACAAACTTGCGAAAGACGCAGTCATCTATGGACTTACAACGGGATTTGGAAGATTTGCAAGCGTAAAGATTTCACAAGAAGAAACTGCTCAGCTTCAAAAGAACCTGATTATGAGTCACACCTGCGCCATGGGAGAAAAATACCCGAAGCACTATGTAAGAGCTGCGATGCTGCTGAGATGTAATGCTTTGGCAAGCGGGTATTCCGGAATCAGACTCTCAACCGTACAGACTCTGATTGACATGCTCAATGCTGACATCGTTCCGGTCGTTCCAGAAAAGGGATCGGTAGGATCCTCTGGTGACTTGGCACCGCTTTCCTGTATTGCATTGGGACTGATCGGACTTGGTAAGGTAGAATACAAAGATAGAATCGTAGATGCGAAAGAAGCCTTTGCGGCAGAAGGACTTGTTCCGGTAGAACTGGCAGCGAAGGAAGGTCTGGCACTGAACAACGGTACACAGATGATGACCGCCGTTGGCGTAAACGTACTGTATGATGCCATGCAACTTCTGAAGACCGCAGATATTGCAGCAGCAATGACCGGCGAAGCGCTCCATGCGATCCGTAAAGCATACGATCCAAAAGTCCACGCCATTCGTGGTCAGGTTGGACAGATCACAGAAGCTGCCAACATGAGAGACCTTCTGGATGGATCCGACAACGCCAAGTGGCTTCATGAAGTAAAAGTACAGGATCCGTATTCACAGAGATGCGTACCGCAGATCCATGGTGCATCCAGAGATGCGATCGCATATGTATATGACAAAGTATCGCTGGAAATCAATGCCGTAACGGATAACCCACTGGTATTTGCAGTCAGCGACGAAGTCATTTCCGGTGGTAACTTCCACGGACAGCCAATGGCATTGGCCTTTGACTTCCTGAAGATCGCCATCTCCGAACTGGGAAGCGTTTCTGAACGAAGAATCGAGAGACTGGTTAACTCACAGCTTTCCGAAGGACTGCCTGCATTCCTCGTAAAGAACGGAGGCCTGAACTCCGGATACATGATCGCGCAGTATGCGGCAGCATCCATGGCATCCGAAAACAAAGTTTACGATCACCCGGCATGTGTGGATTCCATTCCGACTTCCGCAAACCAGGAAGACCATGTATCAATGGGAACGACATCCGCCAGAACATCTGCCATGGTATTGGACAATGTTCAGAAGATCATCGGCATTGAATTGAGTGCAGCAGCACAGGCAATTTGGCTCAGACAGGAACAGGGCGAAGGTGGTATCGACAACCTGGCACCAGCAACGAGAGCTGCTTATGAATACATCCGAACGGTTTCTGATCCAATCGAAGAAGACATTATTATGCAGCCAGAACTGGCTAAGTTTGATAAAATGGTGAAAGACTTTTCAATCAACGACGCTGTTGAAAAGATTATCAAACTCAGATAATAAAAATCGGACAACAGACAGAAGCTACTTTGGTGAAAAAGGAGGATACGAATGTTAGAAAACAAAGATATTGCAAAGGCAATGACGATCAAGCTCGATAACGAATATCCGGATTATCCGAAATTCCAGGAAGGAATCCGTAGAGCACCGGACAGAGGATTCAGACTGACCAATGCACAGGCAAAGATTGCTCTGAAGAATGCCCTCAGATACGTTCCGGAAGAACTTCACGAAAAGCTGGCACCGGAATTCATGGAAGAGCTCACAACTCTGGGAAGAGTTTACGCATATCGTTACAGACCGGAAGGCAGAATCTATGGCAAGCCGATTGATGAATACAAAGGCAATTGCCTGGCAGGAAAAGCATTCCAGGTCATGATCGACAACAATCTGGACTTCGAGGTAGCGCTTTATCCGTATGAACTGGTTACGTATGGTGAGACCGGACAGGTTTGTCAGAACTGGCTCCAGTACAGACTGATCAAAAAGTATCTGGAAGAGATGACCGACGAACAGACACTGGTTGTTGAATCCGGACATCCTCTGGGATTGTTCCCATCCAAGCCGGAAGCACCGAGAGTCATTATTACAAACTCCATTATGATTGGTATGTATGACAATCTGGAAGACTGGGAAGTTGCTGAGGAAATGGGCGTTGCAAACTATGGACAGATGACAGCAGGCGGCTGGATGTACATCGGACCGCAGGGCATCGTTCACGGTACATTCAACACAATTCTTAATGCAGGCCGTAAGGAACTGGGCGTTCCGGAAGACGGCGATCTGGCAGGACATACATTTGTATCATCCGGCCTTGGTGGTATGAGTGGTGCACAGCCAAAGGCAGCAAACATTGCAAATGCAGTCGGCATTTTCGCAGAAGTTGACAAATCCAGAATTGAAACCAGACATGATCAGGGCTGGGTAGACGTTGTCTGCGAAGACCTTGACGAAGTATTCAAGCTGGCAGAAGAAAAGCTGGCTGCAAAGGAAAGCGTATCCATCGCTTACCACGGAAACATCGTTGACCTGCTGGAAGACGCTGTAAAGAGAAACTTCCACATCGATCTGCTTTCCGACCAGACTTCCTGCCATAACGTATACAACGGCGGATACTGCCCGGTTGGATATACTTTCGAAGAAAGAACTAAAATGCTTCACGAAGACAGAGACAAGTTCTGTCAGGAAGTTGATAAGACATTGCACAGACATTATGCCGCAATCAAGACCCTCACAGAGAGAGGAACCTACTTCTTCGACTACGGCAACTCCTTCATGAAGGCAATGTATGATGCCGGCGTTAAGGAAATCTCCAAGAACGGCATCGATGATAAAGACGGATTTATCTGGCCGTCCTACGTAGAAGACATTATGGGTCCGGTACTCTTTGACTATGGCTACGGTCCATTTAGATGGGTATGCCTGTCCGGCAAACCGGAAGACCTTAGAGCCACAGACCAGGCGGCTATGGATGTCATCGATCCAAACAGACGCGGTCAGGACAGAGACAACTGGATCTGGATCCGCGACGCAGAGAAGAACAAGCTGGTCGTAGGAACACAGGCAAGAATCCTTTATCAGGATGCAGAAGGCAGAAGAGACATCGGTCTCGCATTCAATAAGCTGGTAAGAGAAGGCAAGATCGGTCCGGTCATGATGGGAAGAGACCACCACGACGTATCCGGAACCGACTCCCCATTCAGAGAAACATCCAACATCAAGGATGGTTCCAATGTAATGGCAGATATGGCCGTTCAGTGCTATGCAGGAAACGCAGCCAGAGGCATGAGCCTTTGTGCACTTCATAACGGCGGCGGCGTAGGAATCGGCAAAGCCATCAACGGCGGCTTCGGATTGCTTCTGGATGGAAGTGAAAGAGTTGACAAGATCCTGCACTCCGCAATGATGTGGGACGTTATGGGCGGCGTTGCCAGAAGAAACTGGGCGAGAAACGAACACGCGGTAGAAACATCCGTAGAATACAACGCCAACTATGCGGGTAAGGGACACATTACCATTCCTTACATTGCATCCGACGATCTCGTAGCAGAAGTTGTCGACAAATACGTAAAATAGAAAAGCCTAAAGGGATGTGAGAGAAACATGAAAACACTTGTAACCAATATCGGCTGCCTGCAGACACCTGTGGGCAGCTACAGCCACAAAGGCAGTAAGCAGGGATTAAACGAAAAATACAATAACGTGGAAGTCGTCATCGAGGACGGGATCGTCAAAGAGATCGTTGCAAACGGCAAAAGCGATGGGAGCGCATTCGATCAGGTGATCGATGCAGAAGGCAAACTCGTTACGCCGGGTCTCGTAGACGGACATACCCATTTGGTTTTCGGCGGATACAGACAGCATGAACTGGCTATGAAGATCGCCGGAGCCGGATATCTGGATATTCTCAGAGCCGGCGGCGGCATTTTGGACACAGTAAGAAAAACGAGAGACGCTTCCGAAGAGGCACTGTATGAGAAGAGTGCGGCGTTTCTGGATGAAATGCTGGGCTTCGGCGTAACGACCTGTGAAGTAAAAAGCGGCTACGGCCTGACCATGGACAGCGAACTCAAGATGCTCCGCGTCATCAACTCCATGAAAGAGAACCATAAGATGGATGTCGTTCCGACCTTTATGGGAGCCCATGCGATTCCGCCGGAATACGAAGACAAAGGCGACGAATATATCGAGTTCCTTTGCAAGGAAATGATTCCGGAAGTCAAGAAGCAGGGCCTGGCAGAGTTTTGCGATATTTTCTGTGAAGAAGCCGTGTTTGACGCAGCGCAGAGCAGAAAGTACATGCAGGCTGCCAGAGAAGCCGGATTTGATCTGAAAATCCATGCCGATGAAATCGAAGCCATCGGTGGAACGGAGCTGGCAGGAGAAATGGAAGCGACTTCCGCAGAACACCTGATTGCGATCAAAGAAAGCGGCATGGACGCCATGGCTGCAGGAGGAACGACCGCCATGTGTCTTCCGGCTACATCCTTCTACCTCGGTGCGACCTATGCGCCGGCAAAGGCTATGATTGAGAAGGGCATTCCGGTTGCCATTGCCAGTGACTTTAACCCGGGTTCCTGTCCATCCCTGAATCTGCAGCTCGCCATGAATCTGGGATGTCTGAAGTACAGACTTACACCGGAAGAAGTTCTTACTGCTGTGACCATCAATCCGGCATGCGCGATCAACCGGGGCGATCTGGTGGGAACCATTGAACCAGGCAAACAGGCCGATATGGTAATTTGGAACGCACCGGACTTTGAAATGGTTTGTTACCGATTTGGATCCAACCTTGCAGAAAAGGTTATCAAAAAAGGAGAATTAGTATAATGAAATTAATCGATTTGAAACTCAACGAATATCTGGACGTTCTGTTATCTGATGCACCGGCACCAGGCGGCGGTTCCGTAAGCGCTCTTGCAGGCGCACAGGGAGCAGCGCTTATGGCAATGGTGTGCGATCTGACCACATCAAAGAAAAAGTATGCGGATGAGCATGAATATTGTGCGGCAATCAAAGAAGAAGCCGTTGCACTTTATGAAGAGCTGGCTGCATCCATCGACCGGGATACAGATGCGTACAATCTCATTGCGGCCGCGTTCAAGATGCCAAAAGAAACGCCGGACGAAAAGGCACTCCGTAAAAAGGCAATCGCAGATGGAACTCTGGAAGCGACAAAAGTTCCATTCAGCGTGATGGAGTATTCATACAAAGGCCTGAAACTGGCAGACAGACTTCAGGGTCACTTCAACACAAACTGTGCCAGTGACTATGGCGTAGGCGTGCTCAATTTCATGACCTGCATGAGAGGCGCATGGCTCAACGTCAAAATCAATCTGCCGGGAGTCAAGGACGAAGCTTTTGCAGCAAAATGCGAAGAAGATGGTAAGAAAATGCTGGCGGAAGGCGAGGAAATCGCAAGACGTTTATATGCAGAAATAGAGGGAAGTTTATAGGAGGAAGCTATGGCAAAAATTATTGAAAGTGTACCAAACATCAGTGAAGGCAGAAACCAGGAAGTCATCGAAGCATGTGTAGACCAGATTCGAAACACTGCAGGATGTACACTTCTTGACTACTCATCCGATGAGACGCATAACCGGTCCGTTATTACCTACATGGGAAGTCCGGAAGCGGTCGAAGAAGCAAGTATAAAGCTGGCAAAGAAAGCCGTTGAGCTGATCGACCTGACGAAGCATGAAGGCGGACACCCAAGAATGGGTTGTGTTGACGTAATGCCGTTCATTCCAATCAAAGAAGCAACGACAGAAGATTGCATTGAGCTTTCAAAGAAAGTCGGAGCAAGAATTGCCGAAGAGGCAGATCTGCCGGTATTTCTTTATGAAGACTCCGCAACAGCAAAACACAGAAAGAATCTGGCAAAGATCAGAAAAGGCCAGTTTGAAGGAATGGCCGAAAAGGTCAAGGAAGACAAGTGGATCCCGGATTTCGGTGGACAGAGAATCCACCCAACAGGCGGCGTTGTTGCAGTAGGCGCCAGACCTCCACTTATCGCGTTTAACATCAACCTGGCAACAGACAATGTCGAGATCGCGAAGAAGATTGCAAATATTATCAGAGAAGTAAAAGGCGGATTTAAGTGCGTTAAAGCTATGGGACTTTTGCTGGAAGACAGAAATGTTGCGCAGGTATCCATCAACATGACAAACTTTAACGTAACACCACTCCACAGAGTACTGGAGCTCGTAAGAAGAGAAGCCGCAAGATACGGCGTCAACGTAATCGGAACAGAGGTTATCGGTCTGGCACCAATGCAGGCATTTCTCGACGCTGCGGAATACTATCTGCAGATCGAAGACTTCAACCCTGATGTACAGGTTATCGAAAACCACCTGCTTTAAGGAAAGGAAGCGAAAATCGTGCAGCAACAGGTTATTACCGGAGAATCGTCTCTCGCTGACGAGGTTGCGGAAATCCTCCGAAACAGGATCCTTACCGGCGAGTATGAGATGGGCGAGAAACTAGTTGAAAACAAAATCGCAAAGGAGCTGAAAGTAAGCAGAACTCCTGTACGAGATGCGTTTAAACAACTGGTCAAAGAACAGCTTATTGAATACATACCGAATAAAGGTTGTTTTGCAAAAGGGTTCAGCCAAAAGGATATGTCGGATATCTATGCCGTCCGCAAGGCGGTTGAAGAATTGGCTGTGATCTGGGCCATCGAAAATGCTGACGATGAGAGTCTGGACGGTCTCAGAGAACAGTTGGATCTGATGAACTTCTATACGGAGCATGGGTTTTGTGAGAAACTGCTTCAGGCGAACGAAGTTTTTCACAACATGATCTACCAGATGACCGGGAGCCGGTTCATCGTGCAAGTGCTCAGGTCCTATCAGGATTACGTGCACCTTGCCCGAAGAAGCACACTCTCGAAAGAGGAAAACCTCCCGGAGATCTACAAAGAGCACGTGCGTATTTACGAAGCGATTCGCGATCGCGACAAGGAACGCGCAAAGGCCGAAATCGGCGAACATCTGGAAGGATCCGCCCGCCGCGCCGTGGAACGCTGGAGGGAGCGGGGTACAATGAAATAGGGAACCATTCGAGATATGGGCCGCCCGGACAATCGGGCGGCTATTTCATTGCAAGAGAATATAATAAATCTTCTTGACTTTCGCGTGATAAACTGATAGAGTAATAAATGGTTTTGGGAGCGGCGAAATGCCCCAGCGAAGACCGGTATAAAACCGGACAGAAGAGGAACGAAAATGAAGCATTTACACGATCATCTGCATCATAGCAGCGGAATAGAACAGAATCGATTTGAGCAATGGAAGCGAAGAAATGGAGTGAACCTATGATTATTGAGGGCGCAGATCTTAATAATAGGGAAAAGGCCATGTTTGCTTTACGTGCGTTGTACAGCAGTCATGGTTTTTCTTTATATAGAATGAGTAAATTTGAGGAGTTTGATCTTTATGCCAGAAACCGCGATTTTATGGATTCGGCATCGATCATTACCTTTACGGATACAGACGGCATGCTCATGGCATTGAAACCGGACGTAACCTTGTCGATTGTAAAAAACAACCGCCACATTGGAAATGACATCCGCAAACTTTACTATAACGAGAACATCTACCGGGTCTCACCGAAAACCCACTATTTCAAAGAAATCATGCAGGTGGGTCTGGAGTGTCTGGGGAAAGTCGACGAAGAATGCATCTGTGAGGTTTTGCTGATGGCGGCAGAAAGCCTCAAGGTCTTGTCGGAAAACGCCGTTCTGGACATTTCCAATCTGGACATTCTCTCCAGAATCATAGAAGCCTGTGATGTTTCCGAAGAGGTGGAAGCCAAGATCACCGGCTGCATCGGAGAAAAGAACCTCCACAGTCTGTCGCGCATCTGCGACGAGAACGGCATCGACGGCCAGAAAAAAGAGCTTTTGCAAAAGCTCATCACGTTGTACGGTGATCCGGAGGAAGTCATCAGCGAGTTGGAAGAAGTCTTCTACGACCTGGGAGATGATCTGTCCGAAGAGTCAAGAAAGATCTACAGCGACAGCATCAAACGGCTTGTCACCATCATGGATGCCTTTGAAGGAACCGGCCTGGAGGATATGCTCCGGATCGACTTCTCCGTGGTCAGCGATCTGAACTACTACAACGGCATCATTTTTAAGGGCTTTGTGGAAGGCGTTCCGGACGGAGTGCTTTCCGGCGGGCAGTACGATAAATTAATGGACAATATGAACCGGACATCCAGAGCCATCGGATTCGCCGTCTACATGGACTATCTGGGGAAGCTGTCCAAGTTCGATGGAGAGGAGGTTGTGATACGTGGCTAAAATGTTAAACGTAGCGCTTCCAAAGGGCAGACTCGGCGAACGGGTCTACGACATGTTTGAGGAGGCCGGATATGAATGTCCTTCCATCAAAGAGAAGAACCGCAAGCTCATCTTCGAAAACGAAGAAAAAGGCGTCCGATACTTTTGGGTCAAACCCTCCGATGTTGCCATATACGTTGAGCGGGGCGCAGCAGACATCGGTGTCGTCGGCAAAGATATACTGATGGAATCGCGACCGGAAGTTTACGAACTTCTGGATCTGGAAACCGGCAAATGCAGAATGGCGGTCGCGGCGCCAAAGGGATTTCAGGACGACGTCCAGTCCACCCTCCGTGTGGCAACAAAATTTGTAAACGTAGCCAGACAGTTTTATGCGTCAACTGGCAGAGACATTGACATCATCAAACTGAACGGTTCCATAGAGCTGGCACCGATACTAGGCCTGTCGGACGTGATCGTCGATCTTGTCGAAACAGGAACCACCTTAAGAGAAAACAACCTGGAAGTCGTCCAGGTCATCGACCAGATCAGCGCCAGATTCATTTCCAACAAATCCAGTTTCAAGTTCCAGAACCAGGAGATCGAACGGGTCATGGAAGGTCTGAGCCGCGTTGTCGAAAGCAGAGGAAACAATGAGTAGATTTTTTAGCAGCAAATATGCCCAGCTGACGCCCTACGTACCGGGTGAACAGCCACAAGATCAGCAATACATCAAGTTAAATACCAACGAATCGCCCTTTCCGCCTTCCCCAAAGGCAATCGCAAAAGCCTCAGAGGCGGCGAAGCGCCTGCAGCTTTATTCCGATCCGGACGCCAGAGTTCTGATCCGGAAGCTGGCAGAGAAGTTCGACGTGGCACCGGAAAATATCATTGCGGGAAACGGATCGGACGAGATACTGAACTTTGCCTTCCTGGCCTTTTGCGATAAAGAGACGCCGGCCATATTCCCGGATGTTACCTATGGGTTTTACCCGGTGTTTTCTCAGGCCGGACAGATTCCATACGTTGAGATGCCATTGCGTGAGGACTTCACCATCGATGTAAAGGATTATACAAAGGCCGGAGGAACGATTTTTATCGCCAACCCAAACGCGCATACAGGCGTGGCCCTTTCCCGGGCAGATCTGGAAGGCATCGTAAGGAGCAATCCGGATAACGTGGTGGTAATCGATGAAGCCTATGTGGATTTCGGAGCAGAGAGCTGCGTGGAGCTCACGAAGAAATACGATAATGTGATCGTCGTGCAGACCATGTCCAAATCCCGCTCCCTTGCCGGGGCCAGATTAGGATACGGAATCGCCTGCAGGGATTTGATCTGCGATATGAATACTCTCAGGAATTCCACCAATCCGTACAACATCAATGCCATGACCATGGCGGCGGCAGTCGGGGTTTTGGAAGACGAGGACTACACTCAGGACAACTGTGAAGCGGTCATAAAGACCCGGGAATATACGGTGGGGGAACTCCGCAAATTGGGCTTTGAGCTGACGAATTCCGTAGGGAATTTTATCTTCATGAAGCACCCGCAGGTAGATGGGGAATACATCTACGAAACCTTAAAGGCACGGGGCGTTTTAGTAAGACACTTTACCAAAGCACGCATCTGCCAGTATAACAGAGTGACCATTGGCAGCAGGCAGCAAATGGAAATTTTCATAGAAAAACTAAAGGAAATAGTAAATCGCTGATAGGCGATGGAGGTAACAAATGAGGACAGCAGAAGTAAACAGAAAAACCGGAGAGACGGATATCAAGCTGACCCTGGAGCTGGACGGAAGCGGCAAGAGCGAGATTCAGACGGGCGTAGGTTTTTTAGATCACATGCTGACGCTCTTTGCGCGGCACGGCCGGTTCGATTTGCAGATCCAGGCAACCGGTGATACGGAGGTGGATGACCACCACACCACCGAAGATATAGGAATCGCCCTTGGCCAGGCCTTTGCAGAGGCACTGGGGGATAAGAAGGGAATCGTCCGGTACGGCAGTATGATTCTGCCGATGGATGAGGCGCTCATTCTGACGGCCATCGATTTTTCCGGCCGGAGTTACCTGGCCTATGAAGCGGATATTTGGGCCCAAAAGGTCGGGACCTTTGATACGGAATTGTCGGAAGAATTCTGGCAGGCCTTTGTCAGGAATGCACAGTGCACGCTGCACATCAAGCAGCTGGCCGGCAGAAACGCCCACCACATTATCGAAGGAATGTTTAAGTCCGCTGCACGTGCCATTGGGGCGGCAGTAAAAGTGGAAGAAGCCTTTGCAGATGAAGTGCCTTCAACGAAAGGAGTTTTATAGTGATAGCAATCATTGACTACGGCGTAGGGAATCTGTTTTCCCTCCAAAGTTCACTACGGTATTTAGGGGAAGATGTGGAAGTAACATCGGATCCGGATAAAATCAGAAAGGCAGACCGCATCATCCTGCCCGGCGTTGGTGCCTACGAGGACGCGGCGGCAAAACTCCGAAGTTCCGGAATGGCAGAGATCGTTATGGAACAGGCGAAGACCGGCAAGCCGCTTATGGGCATTTGTCTGGGCATGCAGCTTTTGCTGGAAAAAAGCTATGAGTACGGTGAGCACGAAGGCCTCGGACTGATCAAAGGAACGGTTGTACCGATCGAGGGCGCAGCACCAAAGGGATACAAGATTCCTCATATTGGATGGAACGCCCTGCAGCTGAAACGCGACGAAAGCGGCCGTGCCGATAAGTTATTCAAATACATCAACGACGGGGATTACGTATATTTCGTTCATTCCTATTACGCAACCGATTGCGCGGCATCGGTCATTGCCGATACGGAATACGGCGCCATGCTGACGGCGGCCGTGGCAAACGGAAATGTTTATGGATGTCAATTCCATCCGGAAAAAAGCGGGGATGTGGGAATGCGCATTCTCAAAGCCTTTTGCGAGATCCAGACCGATTGCGAAGGGCAGACAGGAGAGGAGGCTGGCAAATGAAAATCTTTCCGGCCATTGACCTGTACGACGGGAAAGCAGTGCGGCTGCTAAAAGGCAGATACGAAGACATGACCATTTACAGCGAGAACCCGCCTGAAATTGGCAAAGCCTTTGCGGCGGCGGGGGCGGAGTTCATCCATATTGTCGATTTGGAAGGGGCGCGTGATGGAACTACCCCGAATTTTGAAACGGTCCGTCGCATTAAAGAAGAGAGCGGACTCTTTTGTGAAATCGGCGGCGGCATCCGGGATATGGATGTGGTCGATCGATATATCGAAGCCGGTTTGGACCGGGTGATTCTGGGAACGGCGGCAGTGACCGACCGGGATTTTGCAAAAGCAGCCGTCGCAAAGTACGGTGAGAAAATCGCCATTGGCATCGATCTGCGGGACGGTTATGTAGCGATCAAAGGCTGGACCGAACAGTCGCAGGAGACCGCCATGGAGTTCTGCCGGAAGATGCAGGAGATGGGTGTAAAGACCATTATCGTTACAGACATCTCCAAAGACGGGGCCATGAAAGGGACGAACCATTCCCTCTATGAAGAGCTGGCCGGCGCTTTTGATATGCAGATCGTTGCTTCCGGCGGCGTATCGACGATAGACGATGTGAAGCGGCTGGCCGCGCAGAACATTTACGGCGCGATCATAGGCAAGGCCTACTACACGGGCGCCATCGACCTAACGGAAGCCATCGCAGCTGCGGAATAAATGCAAAACCATTGGAGGAACGAAATGATAACAAAAAGAATCATACCTTGTTTGGACGTGAAGGACGGAAGAGTCGTCAAGGGTGTTAATTTCAAAGGACTGGCTGATGTTTCATCACCGGTCGCCCTGGCGGAATATTATACAAAGGCCGGTGCCGACGAATTGGTCTTTTATGATATTACGGCGTCCAATGAAGGACGGAAAATCTTTACGGATATATTGACGGAGACAGCGAGTAAGGTGTTCATACCCCTGACCGTGGGTGGCGGAATCGGAACCATCGAAGATTTTGACCGGGTGCTCAAGTGCGGCGCAGATAAAGTAAGCGTCAACTCCGGTGCGATCCGGAATCCGGGAATCATCGGAGAAGCGGCGAAGCTCTATGGCGATCAGTGCGTGGTGCTGTCCGTGGACATTGCGAAAATCGATGGCGTCTACCGGGTCTTTGCCAAAGGCGGAAGAGAAAATACGGGGATGGAAGCCATTGACTGGATCCGGCGCGGCGTAGCCGATGGAGCCGGTGAGATCGTGGTCAACTCCATCGACACCGATGGTGTGAAGCAGGGCTTTGACATTCCAATGCTCAAGGCCGTTTGTGAAGCGGTCAATGTTCCGGTTATCGCATCGGGCGGTGCGGGATGCGTTCAGGATTTCATCGATCTGTTCGAAGCAATTCCGGATATCGATGCAGGACTGGCGGCATCGATCTTCCACTTCGGAGAAGTAGCGATCAACGATTTGAAGAAGGCCATGGCAGATGCCGGAATCCCGGCAAGGTTATAAAAAAGGAGACAGAAAATGGTTAAGATTGAGGAGCTGAAATTTGATGAAAAAGGTTTGATCCCGGCAATCGTTGTGGATACAAATACGAAACGGGTACTGACCTTGGCATATATGAATAAAGAGAGCCTGAGCATCTCATTGGAAAAGAAACTGACCTGCTTTTGGAGTCGCTCCCGGCAGGAACTCTGGCTAAAAGGAGAAACCAGTGGCAATTACCAGCACATCGTTTCGATCACGGCGGATTGTGACCGGGATGCACTGGTGGTGGAAGTGGTGCCGGACGGACCGGCCTGCCATCTGGGAACAGAATCGTGCTTTGAGTATCCGGTATTGGAAGCAGAAGGCGCGGATCTACCGGAAGGCGACGGTACCTTCTCTTACGAAGGACTCATGAACCTGATCGAAGGCCGGAAAATCGAGAAAAAGGAAGGTTCTTATACGACCTATCTCTTCGAAAAAGGGCTGGATAAAATCCTGAAAAAAGTCGGCGAAGAATCGACGGAAGTCATTATCGCAGCCAAGGCAGAGGATAAGGCGGAAACGATTTATGAAATCGCAGACCTGGCATATCACGTCATGGTTCTCATGGTGGAAGCCGGCATTAGCCTCGACGATATTACAGAAGAACTGGCATCCCGCCATGTTATAGACCACAAGGTCAAGCAGGAGAAAATGACGAAATGATAAAAGATTTGCATGTGCATACGCAATATTGTGACGGCACCGGCACGCCGGACGAAATCGTCCGTGCGGCCATTGCGAAAGGAATCCATGTCCTCGGGTTTTCCGGGCACAGCCACACACCCTTTGATGAGGAAGTCTGCATGTCCGTGGAAGAAACGGATGAATACGAAAAGGCCGTGCATGAAGCGGCAAGAAAATATGCTGGCCAGATCAAAGTGCTGTGCGGCATCGAGCAGGACTATTATTCCGACCAGAAACCAGATCGGTGGGACTACGTAATCGGATCCGTGCATTATGTGGAAATTCCTCTGGATGCAGCAGAGCCTCCAGATCCGGCCCTATGCGCCATGAATGGTGAATTTGCATATCCTTCGGTGGACGATACACCGGAGAAGTTTGAATACGCCATCGAGCACTTTTTCGGCGGCGATGTGTATGCGTTTGCGGAAAAATATTTTGAAGTAGTCGCGGCGGTCGTTCACAAAACGGGTGCGGACATCATCGGCCATTTTGATCTGTTTTGCAAGTTTAATAAGGGTGGAGAGTTTGGCGGCAAAGGCGTTTATTTTGATGAGAGCCATCCGCGCTATGTTGCGGCGTGGCAAAAGGCCGCAGATACTCTTCTCCGGACCGGCGCCCTCTTTGAAATCAATTACGGAGCAATGCACCGAGGAAGGCGTACGGAACCGTACCCATCCCGGCCGATTCGAGAATACATTGAGGCCCACGGCGGGCAGTTCGTGCAATCCAGCGACAGCCATACACCGGACACTCTAGCTAAGTTCGGGACGACATAACACCTTTCATAATAAGAACAGGATCGGCGGCGCCGATCCTGTTCTTTTTCCTGCCGGTTGTAAGCAGGGAATCTATTTGTTGAAAGGTTGTGTGAGGGAGTTATGCATTGAGGGTTTCTTCGTTGTGTTCTTTCTTTCCTACCAGAAGGGCTACGCCGGTCTGGACTGCCAGGATGACGATCATCATTACCGTCCATCTGTCTGTGAGGATCATCGGGTTTGCCATATTCTCGGTGAGGATGAAGGCTGCGATCGCTCCGATGGC
>CADBJW010000004.1 GCA_902795135.1 uncultured Eubacteriales bacterium | reverse complement strand
GTCTTGTTTGCCGCAACCTCCATCTTGTTTGCACAGTTTGCACAATCCACGTCGATCTTATAAGTCTTTTTCATCTTTTGTATTCCTCCTGTTTATATGAAGATCTCTACTTCGATTAAACGATTGTTTAATTGTTTGATTGTATAATACCACACCACCGACAAATGTGTCAATAGGGACGGTTCTTTTTGACATGTTCGCGCACCTTGAAATGCAAAAGCCTTTGCATTACAATAGCATTGAATTGAACGGAGGTAGGAATAGTGAGTAACGGAATCAAACTTCCACACGACCACGATGTGGATTCTGAGAAATTAGTTGAGCGTATGCCGGAGGAAGAACATTTTCAGACGGTGGCGAATCTGATGAAGCAGCTGAACGATCCCAGCCGGCTGCGAATCTTCTGGATCCTTTGTCATGTGGAAGAATGCGTTATTGACATTGCCGCAATGACCGATATGTCGAGTCCTGCCGTATCCCACCACCTCCGCATACTAAAAACAACCGGCCTGATTGTTTCCCGCCGTGAGGGCAAAGAAATGTATTACAAGGCCGCTGATACGGACATTGCGCAGAAACTGCACCACGCCGTCGAGGAAATCATGGAGATTTCCTGTCCAATGGAATAGAAGTCAAAATGTGCCAAAAGGAACCGTCCCTTTTGGCACATTTTCTGGTTAGGCTTTTTTGTAGCCGGTGTACATGGTCATCAGGAAACAAAATACGGTTGCCCATGCGAAAAATTTATGATTCTTCATTTGTGTAGTCCTCCAAATCACTCTTTCTACCCAGTACTTCTGTCATATTGTACATGCTGATTGCAATGGTTGATATGTTGTGCAGCAGTGCAGACGTCTGCGGTGTAATCGTTCCCATGACGCCTAGCGCGATGAGGATCGAATTGAATCCGATGATGATCCGGTAGTCTCTGTGGATCCGCTCCATCAGCGCATCTGCAATGGTCTTCAGCAAAAGCAGTACTTCCAGGTCGTCCGCTTCAATGGTGATATCCGCGATTTCTCTGGCGATTGCCGCTCCGGAATTGACCGCAATTCCCACATCTGCTTCGGACAGCGCCGGTGAATCGTTGACTCCGTCACCGATCATAATGACCTTGTGTCCGGCTGCCCGCTGTTCTTTGACAAACCGGGCTTTGTCTTCCGGCAAAACCTCCGCCACGAAATGATCGACGCCAGCCTGACGGGCCACATAAGCGGCTGCCTTTTCATTGTCGCCGGTCATCATGACGATATTTCGGAAACCGGCTTTTCGAAGCTTCTTGATCACATCGCCCGCATTCTGCCGAAGCGGGTCTTCGATGCACAAAACCGCAGCCAGCGTACCGTCGATTGCCAGATAGAGAAGCGAATACTCATCCGGCAAGCGGTCAAAGACCTCCTGGTCTTCTTCTTTCACTTCCACCTTTTCATCTTCAAAAATAAAGTGGTAGCTTCCGATGGATGCCTTTTGCCCATCAATCATGCTCGTAATGCCGTGGGCCACAACGTATTCTACGGATGTATGACGTTCCTCGTGATGCAGATCCCGCTCCTTTGCAGCCGCGACGACTGCGTTCGCAATCGAATGCGGATAATGCTCCTCGAGACAGGCCGCCAGACGCAGCATTTCCTTTTCGTCATTGCCTCCAAATGGAATCACCTTGGCAACGGTCGGCTGCGCATGGGTCAGAGTTCCCGTCTTATCGAATACGATGGTATCCGCTTCCGAAATGGCTTCCAGGAATTTGCCGCCCTTTACGGTGATATTGTACCGGCTGCACTCCTTCATAGCCGACATGACGGCCAAAGGCATCGTAAGCTTGAGCGCGCAGGAATAATCCACCATCAGAAAGGCCAGCGCGGTTTGCGGATTTCGCGTCAGCGCATAGGACAGGACCGTTCCCGCCAAACTGTATGGAACGAGTTTATCGGCCAGATTCGAAGCTTTTGCCTCGGTGGCGGATTTTAACTTCTCGGATTCTTCGATCATCTTGACGATCCGGTCGTACCGGCCGCTTCCGGTCGCCTTATCGACCAGAATACAGCACTCGCCTTCCTCCACAACGGTTCCGCTGTAGACATAACTGCCTTCCACCTTGCGCACCGGCATGGATTCTCCCGTCATGGCGGACTGATTGACCATAGCCTCTCCACCGGAAACCTTGCCATCCAGCGGTATCAGATTACCGGTCCGTACGACGATCGTATCGCCAGCCCGAACTTCGGACACCGGCACCAGAACGTCCCCATCTTCCGCGCACAGCCAGACTTTATCCACGTTCAGGGACATCATGCCTGCCAGATCGCCCACGGATTTCTTGCGGACCCATTCCTCCAGCAACTCGCCGACACCTAGCAGGAACATGATCGACGAAGCCGTATCGTGGTCATTGCGAAGCATCGATACGGTGATGGCCGTCGCATCCAGAACCGAAACGTTCAGTTTGCGCATTCTCAAAAGCGCATGAAGTCCTTCCTTGATATACCCAGCCGCACTCCACATCGAATACAGCAGCCTGAGATCATGAGGCAAAAACCAGCGTCTCGCATACCGCCGTGCAATCATGCCGATCAGGCGGTTTTCATAGTGCCGGCTCATTTCCCGGCTCGTATGCTCCGGAACCAGCGCCACGGCTTTTTCATCGGTGAAGCAAAAGGCTGCCAGGGCGCGGATCACATCGGTTCTGCTCCCCGTATAGTCAATGATCGCGTCACAGGTCCGGTCAAAGACCCGGACTTTACTTACCCCATTGACCGAACGTAGGTAGTATTCCAAAATATCTGCTTCCCTAAGAGACATGTTCATGACAGCCGCATGGATTCGCATGCGGCCCCGGCTCTCCGCTTTGATGATACATTTCATAATTGTCTACTCCAAATTGTCCGATTCCTAAGCTGTCGCCGCATCTTCGATCACTTCTGCCGCCGCTTCTTCCGCTCTCTTCTTATTGATTTCCACTGCGTCAGCATAAATGTCATCACAGTTTTCTCTGAGGGTCGTCGCCGTCGTCATGACTTCGTCACGTCCGCGAAGAACGGCTGCCGTAATGTGCGTATACGCCTTCTTTGCGTCTCTGCTGGTCAGGATCCTCAATCCTGCAGTGGCTGCCGCAACACCGCCAACGAATAACCCCAGATCTTTGTTGATGAAATTAAACATATTAATACCTCCATTTATAGTTCATTGAATTGAGTAACAGAATAACCTTTTGCGTCCAGTACCGCCGCAAATTCCTCCATGGTTCTCGCCGTCTTCGCAAGCACCTTCGCCTCATTTCGGCCGAGATCCACATGACCCCAGACGCCGTCCATGCCGTTCAGCTCGTTTTCCACGGTCCGTGCGCAATTGGAGCAATGCATCCCATCGATGGCCAGTTTGTACTGATACGGGTAATGAGACTCATCCGTGTCCTCCACCTTCTTGACCGTCTTGACTTCCGGTGTCCCACAGCAACTGGATTTCGCCTTGCCACGGAACTTCTGCACCGTTCGATATACTGCAAAAGCAACCAGCAAAATCGCGCAAATAATAATGATCGTTGACATATCTATAAGTTCTCCTTTCCCTATTTTCCAGAATCATAGTATACACCATTTGGTTAGCTTTGTCTAACCTTTGACCGATATTATTTGCCTGTGATAGCACATAATTGTGTATTTTAAAAGGTTTTAAAGATACGAATAACTGTTAGCTATCGATAACATAATCGCGATGCCAATGAACCGGGAATTTTATGCTATAATGTAATAAATCGTTAGGAGAAGAAATCGGCAAGCTGGGCTTCGGTCTGATGCGACTGCCGCAAAAGGAAGACAAAACCATCGATATCGAACAGACAAAGCAGATGGTGGACCTGTTCATGGACGCAGGCTTCACCTACTTTGACACCGCCTGGGCTTACGAAGGCAGTGAGGCCGCGATTCGCCAGGCCCTCGTCGAGCGCTATCCGAGAGACAGCTTCCAGCTGGCAACAAAAAACGCCGCCTGGATCAAATGCGAAACCAAAGAAGACGCCTATGCGCAGTTCGAACGATCTTTAGAACTGACCGGCGCCGGATATTTCGATTATTATTTACTCCACAATCTGGGGGAAACCAGAACGAAATCCTTTGATGATTTTGATCTGTGGAACTGGCTGCAGGCAAAAAAAGAAGCCGGCCTGATCAAACATCTGGGCTTCTCCTTCCACTCTACGGCGGACGAACTGGAAACCATTCTGAACGAGCATCCGGAAATGGAATTCGTTCAGCTGCAGATCAATTATGCCGACTGGGAAAGTCCTTCCATACAGTCAAGATTATGTTATGAAGTCGCGCGCAAACACAACAAACCGATCATCATTATGGAGCCGGTTAAAGGCGGCCTTCTGGCAGATCCGCCGGAGACCGTACAGACCGTACTTAAAGCGGCAGAACCGGACAGCTCCTTTGCATCCTGGGCCATGCGCTTTGCCGCAGATCTGGAGGGCATCATTACCGTCCTTTCGGGTATGAGCAACGTGGCACAAATGGAAGACAACCTGGCCGTCATGGGCCAATTCACCAGCCTGACGGACAGCCAGAAGGATACCATCGCAAAAGCACGTGAAGAGCTGGACAAGATTCCGATCATTCCATGCACGTCCTGTGACTACTGCAACAAGGTCTGTCCAAACAACATCGGCATCGCCGGATCCTTCACCGCAATGAATCTTTTAACGCTCTACGGCAACCGGGAGTTCGCCGACAACAAAATGTACTGGGCCGTTGACGGACAAAACCGAAAACGCGCCAACGAATGTATCCAGTGCGGGGCCTGCGAAGAGGCTTGTCCGCAGCGGATTTCCATCGTCGAAGAGCTGAAGCAGGTCACAAAAGCTTTTGATTTATAAAATCAGATTTTAAGATCAATCCTGATCCAGCGTGAATTTCCAGGCACAGCAGCCGTCCCGTTCACTTTCTGTAATGTCCGGGTAGCAGCTGATACATTCACAGCTGATTCGGTCATCGATGACCTTTGCAAAATCCGCATATTCGATTTCACCAATTGCTTTGCAGGGATGCCACTCCATGCCTTTGCGGCTTCTGGCTCTCTGCACACGGCAATTGAGGGTGCGGTATGTCATGGTATTTCCATCGATGATGTATTCTTCGTCGTTGAGGTTGGCGTAAAGTCGGAAACGCATAGCCTTTTCCAGGCCTTCGAGACCAGCCCGGTCCGGCAGCTTCAAGAATTCTTTGATGCGTTTTGCCTCAATGACCGTAAAGGATCTCCATATTTCCTTATCACAATCCATCGCGCCATCCATGCCATGGCGCTTTTCTACGGCCTGAAACCAGAGTCCGTCACAGGCCAGCCAGTCTTTGGAATAGATTTCCGCCAGTTCTATGAGCTGCTCCTTGGTGAGCTTTTTTAATTCTTCATTCATTTCAGTCCTCCTGCAAGTTCCACTGCCCGTTCGTAGGCTTTGCGATCGATTTCCCCTTTGTCAATCTTTTTCTCCACGCAAAGCTGCAGCGCCTCGATCATAAGCGACAGCTGCTCGAGGGTCTGTTGTATCTGAACCATTTCTGGTATTTCATCGTTATCGATGGCCTCATCGGCCGTAATATGGATCAGTTTTTTCTCCATATCTTCAAACTCGTTGGCCGCTTTCAGCAGATTGAGAATGATCTTTGGCAGGCTGGCGTCAGGCACCTCCGGCACGTATTTCATTCCGATTTCGCAGTCGTAGTGACAATAGTAGTTGCACAGCTCCGGTGATTGATAGGCCTTTGCCATGAGCAGCACGTCCTGGGGATTCGGGTTCTGCTTGCCGTTTTCGATGCGCTCAAGCTTGTCGTCCGACATTCCCAGTTCCGAAGCCGCTGCCTCTCTGGACCACTTCATCTCTCTGCGCAGGCTTTTGTATCTGTTTTCTTCCTTTTTATCCATTTCAACTCTCTCCCACCTATTGCGCTTCTCGCAAAAGCCGCGGTAAACCAAAATGTGATTCCGCATTTCCTGCGATTTTTGCCTTTGCATATTGATTATATCATATAGGCGAAAGAAGAACGAAGGGAGGTGTTGATATGGCTGAAAAAACTGAAAAACTCACCAAGAAAACGGCGCTTATCGCTGCAATACTCGTTATCCTCGCTCTTGTGTCCTTCCTCTGGATCTCCGGGTACGCATCGAATCCGGATAACTTCCAGGGCACCATCGGTTCTCTCGAGGACAAAAGCGAAACGGTCCTGGAACTGACAGCCGGCTCGACGGCATTGTCCGCAGCCATTACACTGATTCCTGGAGATGTGGGAACGCCGATTGCTGAGGAGCTGGCTGATATAAGCGGTTATTTCGTATTTATACTGGCGGCTATCTATGTTGAAAAATGGCTTGTGACCATTACCGGACTGGTGGCATTCAAATACATTATTCCGGTTTGTCTGCTGGGTCTGGCAGCGGTCATCATCTTCGCCAATGAATCACTAAGGGGTATTTTAATAAAGCTGATCTGTTTCGCGCTGATCGCCTTCGCACTGGTTCCGACCAGTGTCGTGCTGTCCGATATGATTTACGCAAACTATCAGGCGACCATCGAACAGACCATTCAGGATGCTAAAAGCAGTTCTGATGATCTTCAGAACAAATCCAATGAAAAAAGCGACGAAAACGCCGCGAAAAAAATCTTTGATAATGTAAAAGGCGGTGTGGCCGCAAAGGTCGAAGAATTCAGAACCATACTCAACGGTTACGTAGAGTCGACTGCAGTTCTGATCGTCACATCCTGCGCGATACCGCTGGCTGTCCTGGCATTCTACATCTGGATCATCAAACTGCTCACCGGGATCGATGTGAATCTTCCGCGGCCGAAGGCGTCCAGATTGATGGGCCACCATTAATGTTAATGGGCAGTCATTAACCGCTCTCGTTATTTCCGGATTACAAATGTCTCGCCGAGAGATTCGTAAACCAGTTCATTGCTTTCAGGCTCGTCTTCCAGGCGGGCCTGTTCCTTTTCTGCAAGACGCCGGCGCCTCCTGCTTTCCCGGCGCGCAAACCATATGGCGATCAAAGCCAACGCTGCCAGCGTCAGTCCGCCGGTGATCACGGTTTTGAAGTGGGCATAGCCTGCCCAGAACACGCCTAAGATCAGATCCGCCACGTAGACTGCCGCAGCGGCAATCAAGATCCATTTGATGGAATGCCGGTTCAGAATCTTGCTAAGAGGCAGATCCGGGAACATGGCTTTTGCAGTCAGTACAAAGGCTCCGGCCAAAATCAAAGCCAGGAGAACGAAACTCAGGATGCCGTGAAGGACGGGCGACAGAGTCCCGAACAGCAGCCCGCCAAGATACAGGATTCCATTGCCGATGGCCCACTGAGGCAACACGAAAAGGACGCGGACCGCCAACGGAAGGTCGAGGATAAAGCCGCGGAATGTGCTTTTGCTTTCCTTGTCTTTTTGCTTATCCTCGTCATCCTGGACGGTTCCATCGTCCTGCGTATCTCCGAGATCGATGTGCTGGACTTTTGGTTCCACTGCCGTAGATTGCAACAGCTCAGCAGGATCATCAAAGGTCGCACCAATGGCCGTACTCGAAGCACCTATAATGGTTGCGACCGCTGCTGCAGCGGCCGCTTTTTTCTTCTTATCGTCATCCACTGTATTACCTGGACTTTCGTTTCTTACTTGTGTTTCTTACTTGTACTTCATTACTTGCTCATTTCGAGCATCTTCGCTTTCAGCTGAGCTTCAATGGCAGCCAGTTCCTTTTCGGCTTCTCTGCGCTTCGCTCTGCCTTCTTCCTGAACCTTCATCAGGTCATCCAGCGTATTGATCAGCTCGTTGTTGGCATGCTGCAAGGTCTCCATGTCCACGATGCCGCGTTCGTTTTCTTTGGCGATGGCAACGGATTCGGAGTGGAGCATTTCTGCGTTCTTTGCCAGCAGTTCATTGGTTGTATTGGTAACCATGTTCTGTGCCTCAACAGCTTCCTTAGCGTGGGCGACTCCCATGGTGATGATCATCTGGTTCTTCCAAAGCGGCAGCGTATTGACCAGGGTCGACTGGATCTTGTCGGACAGGATTACTGCGTTGTTCTGGATCAGCCGGATCTGCGGTGCATTCTGCAAACAGATGGCTCTAGTCAGTTCCAGATCGTGGAGCTTCTTTTCAAACCGCTCGCAAAGAGATGCATAGTCTTTGACTTCCTGGGCTATTTCTGAAAGTCCTGTCTCCGCAGCCTTTGCCTTCAGTGCCGGCAGTTCTTCGTTCTGAGCCTTTTGCAGGGCCAGTTTACCGGCTGCGATGTACATGGTCAGTTCTTTGAAATATGCCTTGTTGTTATCAAAGAGCATATCCAGAATCGCGATATCCTTCAGCAAGGTCTGCTGATGTCCTTCGAGGGTCTTTGCTACTTCTTCCACGCTGTTTTGAACCTTGGAATAATATGCCTTTACGTTTTCGACCTTGTTGGCGCCCCGGTTGAACAGTTTGCCAAAGAGGCCCTTTTTCTCATCCGGATCGTACTTGAGGTCCGCAATCAGATCGCTGATCAGATCTCCGACCTGATCGATGTCCTTGTTTCTGACATGCTCCAGTGCTGAATCGGAGAACTCGGACAGCCGTTTCTGTGCTCCGGCTCCGTAGGATACGATCACGTTCGTATCATGCAGATCTATTTTTTCCGCAAAATCGGTGATCTGCTTCTGTTCTTCTTCCGTGAAGTTCTGCATCCGGAACATCTCTGCGTCTTCTTGTTTCCCGACTGCCTCGATTTTGGCCAGATTGGCTTCATCCGGCTGCGGAACCAGCGATTCCAGTGTCAATTCAACTGGTTCTACCTTTGCTTCAGGTACCTCCAGGGTAAGCTCCGGTGCTTCCGGTGCTGCTTCCATTCCCATTTTCAGATCATCTGACATCTTCTTTCTCCTCTCTTACGTCTCGATATTAAAATCAGAGCCCAGAAGTCCTTCCCGTTCCAATGTCTTTTTCAGGACTTCCATGTCAACTTTCGTATCTATATCATCTCGTTCATACACCTTGGCCTGGATATTCTTAAAGGCCTTTGCGCATGTGGCAAGCATTGCCTTGATTTCCCACCGGGTCTCGTCGGAGCCTTCGCCGTCGTTGAACTTCCGGATCAGTTCCAGCGTCTGCGGCAGATAGGTTTCTTTGAGTTTCCGAATGGCAGTCATGTTTTTGAGGGATGGCTCTTCCTGGATCTTGGCTTCGATTTTCTTGATGGATCCTTCTATGTCACGAAGGGTTGCCAGCAGTTCCTGATCGGTCGTCCGGTCGATTTCTTCCTGCAGCTTGCCCAGATAGGAATTGGCCGGAGCCTGCTCTTCTTTCTTGACCGGTTTCGCCTTTCTCAAAGGCTCCATGACTTCATCGTATTTCGTCATAACGATCAAATCGTATTCTCCGTTGATGTAAGCCGAAATGCCTTTGCTCGGTTTGTCAAAGAAGCCCTTGTTGATCATGGACTGAACGTCCACTCTGACGTTTTTCTCCGGCAGTCCCATTTTATCCGCCAGCCAAGGAATGGATGTGTTGCCCTTCTTGTTGATGAAGGATTCGTACCGGTCCCATTTCGCAACGGTTTTCTTCGCTCCCAGCAGCAAAAGGCCGCCCGCAATCAGGAACCCGATGGCCGTTGCCAGTGTTGTGATCAGGTCCATGACCGTTTCCTGATAGATTCCTGACAGAACGAAGCATGCTCCGAGGACAACTAAAATCCAGCCGCCGACTCGCATGCCTCTGCAAGAACGCTTGGCAGATACGTTGGAAACGTTCCGCGGCCTTTGGGTTTGCCCCTGTCCGTTCTCGCCTTCGGCACCCTGGTAAAGGGGCGGCGTTGTCTGGTTTGGATCAAAGGCCTTGATCTGCCGGTCGTGCAGAAATCTCCACAGAGCACACATGAGCCCTGCCGGCCAGAAAAAGATTAACATGAGAATGATGAACCAAACTTCCTCATAAAACGGCCTTATCATGGCCTGTTCGCTAAAATCCGTCTGGTGTTCCATGTTGTCGTAATAATCATTATCATGTTCGTTATGGTACTGGTTAAAACCATTACTCTGATGATTGTTAAAGTCGTTCATTTCGCACCTCTATATTGAATCGTTCTAATCCCGTTAACTACATTTATATGATATCTTCTTACCGAAAAAAATACAAGAGGCAGAGACTGCGTAGAGCCCCTACTATTTACCGAAATATTTGTAGATTTCGCCCATTTTTTCGCTTTGGAACACTTTGAACGGGCACCGGAAGTTGCAATGCCCGCAGCCAATGCATGTGGATGCTGTCACATCCAGGTTCATATAATGCTCCCGCGCCATGGCGTCCCCGGCTTTTGCGAGATCGTAGTACTTGTTTACCAGCCCGATGTCGATTCCAACCGGACACGGTTTGCAGTGATTGCAGTAGGTGCACCGGCCTTCCGTATCGACGGCATCAAAAGTCCCGATGATGGAGTAGTCCAGTTCCTCCTCGGTCTTTTCATGGTACGCCAGAAGCCGCTGCACGTCTTCCTCATTTCGCGCGCCGGCAATCACGCTGAGAACGCCGGGCCGGTCCAGGGCATAGTGGATACACTGCTCGATGGTCAGCGCCGTTCCAAAAGGTGACTGGGCCGCATCCAAGAGCTGGCCGCCCGCAAAAGGCTTCATCACGGTTACGCCGATGCCTTCTTTCTGGCATCGCTCATAGAGCGCCGCACGCTCGTCCAGCTCGCCGTTGGCATAATCCCCCTCCCCGTTGTCAAAGGCCGGATTGATGGAGAACATCAAAGTCTCCGCGTCCGTGTCATCCAAAACTTTCTGTGCGACCTCCGGTGTGTGGGAAGAATGGGCGATGTGTTTTACCACGCCGGCTTTTTTTAGCTCCAGAATGTATTCCAAAATGCCGTTTTCCTGATAGGTGTTCCAGTCGGCGATCGTATCGAGGCAGTGAATAAACCCGTAATCGATGTAATCGGTCTTTAGCAGAGCGAGCTGCTCGTCAATGGACCGCTTGATCATGTCCAGATCCAGCGTCCATCCGTACTCGCCCTTGGTATATTCTGTTCCAAAATGGATCTGGTACAAGACGTTGTTTCTTACGCCGCCTGCACCCCCAAAAGCCTCGCCAAAGATCGGATAGGCGTCTCCGTGGCCGGCAGCCAGATCAAAGTAGTTGATGCCGCCTTCGTAGGCCCGTTGCAGTGCGCGGACGCCTTCTGCCATGCCCGCTTCAAAGAGATAGGCTGTCCCCATCCCGATTTCGCTGATTTTGTCGCCTGTTTTCTTATGTGTTCTGTACTTCATTCTGCTTCCTTTCGTTTTCCTTTTGATGCGCTGGCGTGTGCGGTCAGAGCTGCGTCCGTCGCTCCCGCGCCAGACTCATTTCATCGCTCCCGCGCCAGACTCATTTTCTTGGCAAGTTGCCCGAAATCTGAGTCTTCGGACTCGGATTTTCGGTTGTCAGATCAATTTCTGAGTGTCCTGGCGTCCATGGAGGATATTGCAAAGGCATTGCTCTCGCGAATATGTAACTTTGTGCACGATTTTAATCACTAAATTACAAGTATCCTCATGATTCCCTTCCATGATGCACTGCTTCACTTGTTCCAGACTCAGTTTCTCCTATATCATCCTAAATTCTGAGTCTTCAGACTCAGAGAAAGGTCTATCACTCGAAATTCTGAGCCGTTGACTGCCCTATGGAATTACACTAAGATTATAGTATAAAAATTTCACGGATTCATCAGATATGTTGCTTTTCAAGCACAAAGGTTTTCCTATGACCATACTTCGACGGCTTGTTCTCACCTTTATAATCCTGTTGCTCATCCTTTTCGGAGCTCTGCTTGCTTACTTCAGCATCTATTACCATGCCACCAAGGAGGCGTTCACGGCATTGAAATCCGACGAGCAGGTCCAAATCAGCCAGACGGATTACGGCTGGTTCTTTGATGGTCCGTCGGATCGGGATGCACTGATTTTTTACCCCGGTGCCAAGGTGGAGGAGACGGCCTATGCGCCGTTGCTTCATCAGCTGGCGGACAAAGGCCTAGATGTCTGCCTGGTGAAAATGCCTTTGCGCTTCGCCCTCCTCGGTAAGAATCGGGCCGATGGGGTGATGCAGCAATACAATTACGAAAACTGGTATCTTGGCGGGCACTCCCTGGGTGGTGCCGCCGCGGCCTTTTATCTGGCGGATGCAACGGAATCTGCCGGGGACGCGGTCGCCGGCGGGCCGGCAAACGGACCGGGCGTAAGAGGCATCATCTTTCTGGCGTCCTATTCGACGGAGCCTTTGGACGAACACCTGCGAGCGCTGACGATTTACGGGACGGAGGATCGGGTTCTGAATATGCAAAAACTAAAAGACGGCAGGAATCACCTGCCGCCAGATTCTGTTACTTATGTGATTGAGGGCGGAAATCACGCCCAGTTTGGAAACTATGGTCCGCAAAAGAATGATGGAACTGCGACGATTTCGCCACGGGTTCAGCAAGACGAGACCTGCGAATCGATCCTATCCTTCGTCCGGGGACGTTAACCTTCATTCAGAAACATTTAACCCTCATCCGAGGTGTCTGCGTCTTCGTCCAAAGTCAGTTTGATTTCTTTATCCGCCGGTTTGATTTCTTTCTCAGCTGGCTTTGCGTCTTCGGCAGACGCGTCCTTATCCGAATTCGCCTGGTCGGACGGTTCCGCTTCTTCGACAGTCGCCGTCGTGTCGATCATGATCACGTCTGCGTCAGGATCTTCGGCATCCGCTTCACTCTCACCCACAACCTGGAAGTCTTCGTCGCCGTGCTTCTTCATGATCCTTCCCGCGATGTTGAGGAAGACTCCGGACGCGCCGCTGTATGCGTAGAACGCTCCGATCAGAATCGTGTAGGCGAGGCCTGTTCCAAAGGGATTGATGAGGATCAGCACGCCGCAGATGACGGAAAGAACGGCCATGATAATGGTCGCCGCTTTGTACGGAACCGCGCTGAGGTACATGAAATTCTTGATACCGTCAAGAATCAAAATGATTCCCATGGTAATCCAGAACACTTTGACAAAGACATCCGGCATCACCAGCAATATAATGCCGAAGACTGCAATGATAATGATCACCGCCATGAGCAATCCAAACCGAATTCCCAGTTCTTTCCGATCCCGGTAGGTCGGGATAAAAAGCAGTCCGCCAAGCAAAATCAGGAATGCTCCGGTAATTCTGACCAGAATGATCATGGAATTTGCCGGGTAAACCATAATGGCGATTCCCAACAGCAGAAACAGTATGGATGTTATCAATAGTTTCATTTTGTGATTTTGGTATAACATATTCTATTCTCCTTACGTTCAATCTCCACGTTCAAGCTCTCGTTCAATCGAACAGAAAGTATTTGATCAGACTCAGAACTACGATCACACCCAAAATGCCGCCTGCAAAGGCAAGGCTGTTTTTCATGGAATGTCTACGCAGCCGCATAAAGCCGAATCCCAACAGGGACAGGACGATGGCTCCTGCCCATTTCATGATGATGGGATTTGCCGCTAACTGATTTAATGTTTCCAACATCCTTTGTCTCCTCGTAACTCTTCTTCGTACCTATCTCCTCGTAACTATATAATCGTACTTACAAAAGACTCTTGAGCCAGGCGATGAACCGGGCAAACAGGCCCTTTGCTTCATCCGAATCAAAAATGCCTTTGAAGTTTTCCATGATGGATTTGGACTGTTCTCTGACGTTATCCCAGTCAATATCCGAATCCTGTAGGTTCTGGAGCATCTCCGAAATCTCTTCCACGTTTTCATCTGAGATGTCGACGTCTGCCTGCTGGGCCGCTTCCTGAATCGATTCTTCGATTTCCGAATCGGACATGTCCGGATTTTCTGCCATATCTTCCTTTACCGAAGCGATAATGGCCTCGGCCTTTTCCGTATCTCCGATGTCCTCGCCAACCTGACCGGTCGTCGTCAGCTCGTCAACGCTGCTCTCAATGACATCGTCGCTGACGGTTTCCCCTGACATCTGCTCGTAGGCTTTGATCGTGCCGACCAGAGCCGCCGTTCCGGAGATTTCAAAAGGCCCCGCCACGGTAACATCCGCGCCGCTGACTCCGGCGGTGGCCAATGCATTCCGGTACATTCCCGTCGTGCAGTAATTGATATTCTGCGTTTCCACGTGAATGTCATTGCCGCCGTTTTCTTTGATCAGAACCGACGAAAGCGCTTTGGTTCCAATTTCCGAGGAACTGATGTAGCTGTCCAGGTATTTGTGTTCTTCGGAATTTGTGACCGTGATCACGTTGTAGTCGTCCGGATTGCTGACGTCCATGAGATCCAGCACCGTGGCTTTCTCCGAATCGGACAGGTCCGCTCCGAGCGCCAGATATCCCTGATCCCCTGATGCAAAAGCTGTAACTGTTGACAGGAGCATAGACACAGCAAAAACAACAGCTGTGATCGCTGCTCCCCTTCTTTGATTGATATGTTTCATGAGAATCCCCTTTCTTTCTTCTCAATCCTTGTCTTTGGTATCATCGTAAACGTCGCTGTAATCGCTGTTTCTAAAGCCTCTTACCAAGGCAGCAATCACCGCGCCTGCTCCGATGAACAATCCCAATTTCCCGAATCCGCTTTTCGGCGCATCAAAACTCTCGGATCTGCCCTCACGATTCATGCGGTGATCAGACTTCCGTGGTTTGCGCTTTTTCGGGGCCGGACCGCTGGGACGGGTTATTTTCTGGTTGCCCTTTGGTTTCCAGACCGTTGTGTCTTTTTCTTTGTTCATATTCATGGCCATATTATCCCATTATTCTATGTGGATTTCAAGAATTTGAACATTTAAATTGGTTAAGCATAAAGCATATAGTATAATAACAGTAACTTATTGAACGTAAGATAATGAGAGGTCGATTATGGATAGAAAAAGACCAAGGGCGAGAAAAATATTTACAGGCGGCGGCCACTCCAGCGGCGGCGGGCACAGCTACTCCGGCGGTGGCGGGCACTCCGGCGGCGGTTATTCCGGCGGAAGCTCCGGTGGTGGCGGCGGATTCTTTAACAGCGGGTCCGGCGGCGGATTCTTTAGCGGAGGCGGCGGCGGATCACGATCCCCGGGCGGATGCCTCATCGCCATCTTTATTATAGCGGTTTTGGTTTTTGGAGGCGGCGGACTGGGTCTGAGCGGAATCCTCGGCGGCGGTGATTCCTACCAGGAAAACATTTTCTCCGGAGGCGGCACCTACGACGGTTGGTACGACGAAGACTCCAACAACGGCAAGCTCAACACCGAAGTCTCCTCAGAAGCGCGTGAAAAATTCACCACCATCAAAGGCAATGGCAACGACGTATTTACCATCATGGTCTACATGTGCGGAGCGGATCTGGAATCCAACGCCGCAGCTGCGACCAAAGACCTGAACGAAATGATCAATGCCACGGTCAACAATACGAATCTCAACCTGATCGTCTATACCGGTGGCAGCAAGCGGTGGCGCAATGACGTCATCAGCAGTTCCCGCAACCAGATCTGGCAGATTCGGGACGGCGGCATCAAGTGCCTGGAAGAAAACGCAGGCAATCCGCCAATGACGAAGGCTTCCACCCTTTCATCCTTCCTGAAGTGGGGCGCCAAGAAATTCCCGGCCAACCGAATGGCTTTGATTTTCTGGGATCATGGCGGCGGCTCCATTGGCGGCTATGGTTACGATGAGAAATACCCGCGGAACGGATCCATGTCTCTCGGCGGCATCCAGACCGCACTCAAAGACTCGGGATTAAAGTTTGACTTTATCGGCTTTGATACCTGCCTCATGGCTACAACAGAAACGGCCCTGATGCTCAGTGATTTCGCCGACTACATGATCGCCAGCGAAGAAACCGAGCCGGGCATCGGCTGGTACTACACGGACTGGCTGGGCAATCTGAACGCGGACACCTCAACGCCGACCCTGGAAATCGGGAAGGCAATCGTCGATGACTTCACGTCTAAGTGCGCCAGCTCTTGTCCAGGACAATCGACGACCCTCTCCGTTGTGGATCTGGCCGAACTGTCCCAGACCCTGCCGTCCAAGCTCAATGCTTTTGCAGAAGACGCAAGCAATAAAATCAGCAACAACGAATACAAAGACGTAGCCGTTGCCCGTAGCGGAACCAAAGAGTTCGCCCAGAGCAACCGGCTCGATCAAATCGACCTGGTGCACTTTGCAAAGCGCCTTGACACAGGTGCCAGCAAGGATCTGGCAGCCACCCTGCTCGATGCTATCAAATACAACCGGACATCGAAATCCACGACCAACGCTTATGGACTTTCGATCTATTTCCCATACAAAACACTGAATAAAGTCGATGCCATGTCCAATACCTACGCGGACATCGGCATGGACGAAGACTACACCTCCTGCATTCGTGAGTTTGCGCAGATGGAAGTCAGCGGACAGGTCGTTGCAGGTGGAACATCACCATTCGGTCAGCTCACTGGCAATTCCGGCAACTCCGGCAATAATGTCAGCGGACAGGCCATCCAGCAGCTGATTGGTTCCTTGCTCTCCGGCGGATATTCCGGATTCGGCAAGGCCGGCATCAGCGATCTGGACAAGTCCAACACCGAGTTCCTGACCAAAGGCCCTCTCGATGCTGAAACGGCGGCATCTTATATCGTCAATAACCAATTTGACCCATCGGCCCTCAAGTGGCAGGAAAACAGCGAGGGGAAACTGGCCATTATGCTTTCGGAAGACCAGTGGGATCTGATCCAGACCGTGGACATGCAGATGTTCTACGACACGGGCCGTGGATATGCAGATCTGGGCCTTGATAACATTTTCGAGTTCGACGATGACGGCAATTTGCTTCCGAATCTTGACCGGACGTGGCTTTCCATCAACGGCCGGCTTGTGGAATACTACCACACGGAAACCGTCGAAAAGGGCGATGACCGTTACTCGATCACCGGATACGTTCCGGTTCTTCTCAACGGGGAAGACGCCCACCTGATTCTCGTTTTTGACAACGACAACGAACAGGGCTACGTGGCTGGCGTCAGCTACGACTACGACGAGGCCGTCACAGAAACGGCTGCAAAAGCCCTGCCATCCCTCAAAGAGGGCGATAAAATCCAGTTTGTTTTCAAATTCTACGACTACGATGGAAAGTACGACGAAGAGTACACCATGGGCGAGCTTACGGTGGATGATCCTGACGCCCTCGAACTGACCAACGAAAAAATCGGTGATGGCGGCGCCAACATTATGTACCGCTTCACCGACATCTACGGCAATCAGTACTGGACGCCGGTGATCGAGAACTAAAGGATTATCTGGGGGAGGGAATCCGAATTATGAAAGCGTTTGTTACCGGCGTCGCCGGCCAGCTTGGCCACGACATCATGAAGGAACTGGCACGAAGACACCATGAGGCGATCGGCTCCGACCTGTCGCCCGGGTCTTCCTGTGTGCCTTTGGACATCACGGACAAAGGCGCGGTTTGCGCGGCCATTAGCAAGGTACAGCCTGATGTAATCTTTCACTGCGCCGCATGGACCGATGTGGACGGAGCGGAAGATCCGGCAAACAAGGCCGACGTCCGCAAAATCAACGCAGATGGTACCAGAAATCTGGCGGAAGCCGCAAAGGCCACCAGTGCCAAAATCGTCTACGTATCCACCGACTATGTCTTTGATGGTCAGGGAGAAACGCCATGGCGGCCGGATGATCAATGTTTCGAGCCGCTGAATCATTACGGACAAACGAAGCTGGAAGGCGAATTTGCTGTAACCGAACTTACGGATCGATTCTTTATCGTTCGCACTTCCTGGGTTTTTGGTTCCAATGGCAAGAACTTTGTCCGGACCATGCTCAATGTAGCGAAATCTCACACCACCGTTCGTGTGGTAAACGATCAGATCGGTTCGCCAACGTATACCCTGGATCTTGCCCGGCTTTTGGTGGATATGGCGGAAACCGACCGGTATGGGTTTTACCATGCTGCCAATGAAGGCGATTATATCAGCTGGTGCGATTTCACGAAAGAGATCTACCGTCAGGCTCACATCGAGGCAGAAGTCCTGCCTGTAACCACCGAGGAGTATGGTCTGAACAAAGCGGTTCGGCCATTTAATTCCAGATTGGATAAAACCAAACTGTCTGAGGCGCGGTTTGCGCCTCTTCCGGACTGGCAAGACGCTCTTGCCAGATATCTAAAGGGGGTTGAATTATAGTGGGTCAAATCAGTGTAACACGCGACCTGGGAGGAATCGAAGGCCTCTGTGTCATCGAGTCAACGATTCATCTGGACGCACGTGGATATTTCATGGAAACATTCAACCAAAAGGACATGTACGAAGCTGGTCTTTATTTTTCATTTGTCCAGGATAACCAGTGTATGAGCACAAAAGGCGTGCTTCGGGGACTGCATTTCCAGAAGAACTTTCCGCAAACCAAACTTGTCCGGGTCATCAGCGGAAGGGTCTATGACGTAGCGGTGGATCTGAGAATCGGCTCGCCGACTTTTGGCAAGCATTACGGACTGATCCTTTCCGGCGACAACCGAAAGCAATACCTGATTCCGCGGGGGTTCGCCCACGGGTATCTGGTCCTCTCCGATACGGCGGAGTTCTGCTACAAATGTGACGATTTTTATCATCCGGACGATGAAGGCGGAATCATCTGGAACGATTCGGATATCGGAATCCAGTGGCCGGAAGTTGCCGGTGATTATCTGGGCAAAGAAAGCCGTCTGGAGTTCGCCCTGGAAGACGGGTCTCCGTTGATCTTGAGCGAAAAGGATCAGAAACAACCACGCTTAAAGGATGTTATCACCTTTTGAGTAGGATGAATCCATCCATCCGATCACAATGGTTAATATACGAAAAACAATTAAAAAAAATATCCGACGCATCAAAAACACGCGAAAGCTACGCGCTGAGATTCGTAAATTGCCGGTTCTCACGGCCCGAGACGAAAAATCCATTCTTATCATGATCGACTCCTTTTACCGGGAAGGCGCTCAGAGAGTCGCCTCGATTCTGGCAAACGACTTGTCCGGGAATTACAGTGTCACAGCCCTTTGCAATAAAAAAAGCGATGCCGAGTATCCGATTTCAGATCGGGTCAAAATCATATATATGCCTCACTTTGAAGGCAGATGGAGTGAACGGGACTATTTTGAGACCTGCTTCGTGCGAAAACTCAAGCAGCGATTGGGAATCGACGTCTCCATCTCGTTTCTCTTTCCCATGAATCGCCTAAACGTAAACAGCTGCCATGGGGAAAAAACCATCTGCAGTGAGCGGAACAATCCCCTTCGGAGAGAGCCTGAGAAGCTGAATGAAATACGGCAGCTCTATGAAGACGCGGGCCATGTAGTGTTTCAGTCGCAGTTTGTCCGGGACCTGTTTTCGGAACGTGTCCAGCAACACAGCAGTATCATACTGAATCCAATCGAAGTCCACGTAAAACGAAAACAGGAATGCTCCCATAGAATCGTAAACATCGGCCGACTGCACCCACAGAAAAACCAGGCGCTGCTGATTCGGGCGTTCCATATGTTTCATAAAGACCACCCGGAGTATCGCCTTTCGATTTACGGAGAGGGCGGCGAACGGCAACGGCTTGAGGCACTGATCCAGGAGCTGGATCTTGACGGAGTGGTAACCCTTCATGGCAACATCGACCACATTCACGAGGCTATATCGGATGCGGAAATGTTCGTCTTATCAAGCGATTTTGAAGGCCTGCCAAACGCCATGCTGGAGTGCATGATGATGGGGATCCCATGCATTTCGACTGCCTACGAAAGTGCCTCTGAATTGATTACAAACTACGAGAACGGCATATTGACCGAAGCAGGTAATGCAAAAGCTCTCGCCGAAGCGATGACTATACTGGCAGAGGATCCGGCGCTCCGTGAAACGCTCGGCAGCAATGCTATGACGAGATCGGAACAATTCCATAAAGATAGAGTCCTGACGCAATGGAGGGCACTGATTGAACATGACTAAGATGAATCACGATAACAAACCGGTCTTTACGTTTGAAGATCTGGTATGGAAAACAGAATATCTCGGTCCTTTGAGTTTGTACCGTTTCCGCGATACGTTTCATTTAAAAAAACGGCGACGCAGGATCGCAAATAATCCGGATACGGCTCGGGAAACGGATGAAAATATCATCTTGCAGGGTGGAAACACGACAACCAAAATAGCGGACTGTGGCTATGATATGATTGCCTGCTGCTACACAGCTCTGCCTGCAGATTGTGATTTTGAGCTTGGGGCGCTTGTCACCGTTGATCGTTTTCTGGCGGATGGCGCGCCTGTGTTTCAGGAAGGCTTCGGACTTTTTGTCCGGGACAATATGGATTTGGACCCGACCACCGGTTATCCATACTCAAACATGGCTCTTGCCGGCGGCTGTTTGGGCAATGCAAACCTATTCATCCGCAGCGGTGTTACAGAAACTGACCACGACGACATACAAAACGTCAGTCTGAAAGACCGGTCTCCCGATCATATTCTTCGGGTGTCCGGCGAACCTCTCCGATGCAAGATCCGGATCCAAATGGACGGACAACAGTTCCGCGCCGAAATGACCGATGCGGAAGGCAGGGATTTGCTCGCGCAGGAATCCGAATGTATGGGAAATTCCGCCGATTCCCATTCCGCATTTACCAAAAGCGGCAACATCTACCGCTTTGCTTTGGACCGGAAAGGGTTTACCGCCCGGGATAAAAAACATCTCTACGTTGGATTTCTGGCAGCCGGAAACACGAGTCTGTCCATCGATAAAAGTTCCATCGAGCTGATGCTCAAGCCCGCTGCAGCAAATCGCGGATCGGTCCTCTACGCATCACCGAATGGTGATCCTCTCGCTGCAGGCGACCGGGAACATCCTGTGGATCTGACCACCGCGATCACCAATTCTTCCGCTGATACGATCCATCTGCTGCCCGGAAGATACGTCCCGGAATCCGATCTGATACTCGGGGAGCGGTATGTACACGCAGACAGCATGCGCATTATAACCGGAGATCCTGAGAACCCATCGGCCACGGTCATCGACTTTGCTGGCAGTGACCATGCGCTGAAAATTACAGGCGACTACTGGGCGCTAAAGAACCTTACCGTTACAAATGGAATGGGAATACAGATTTCCGGCAGCCATAATCGTCTGACCCATTGCCTATCATCGCGGCACAAAGAGACCGGTATCTTGATCCGGCACCCTGACAACAATGCCAACCGGCAGGATTGGCCATCCTTTAACAAAATCGCGGATTGTGTGTCGTGTCTGAATTGCGATGATTCAGAACGCAATGCCGACGGATTCGCCTGCAAGGTAACGGCAGGCGCGGGAAACGAGTTTATACGGTGCGTTTCCTTCCTGAATTCGGATGATGGCTTCGATTTATTTACGAAAAACAGAGCCATTGGCAAAGTCAAACTCACATCCTGCAAAAGCGCCTTAAATGGATATCGGTATTCGGAGGAAGAAGGGCTTGTTCAGGCAAAAGGCCACGGAACCGGCTTCAAGCTTGGCGGTAGCGGCGTCAGAGTACGGCATCTGGTCAGAAACTGTGTCGCCGAAGGCAATAAAGACTGTGGTTTTACAAGCAATTCGAACCCATCCATTCGGCTGATCAACTGCACAGCACGGAACAATCAGAAAGGGAGCATGCGGTTTTACTATACTGGTACACGGCAACTTCCTGAGAAAGTCGTGATCCATTTTAAAACGGATCACGACCCTGAATTTGACAAAGAACTGCTTTGTCAAAAGCTTTTGAACGAGTATTAAAATGAAACATACACAAAACGAAGAACAAATACGCGAACTGCTGGATGCTCTTACCGAGATGACGCATCTATATAAAACCCATAATGAATCGGCTGCAAAGCCTTTGCGTAAAAAATTGCGGGCTCTTAAAAAGCTGCGAAAAGGCGGGTTCAGGTCGCTGCTGGGATACGCGCGCCGCAAACTAAGAAAGCCTTCCGTGCAGGATGCCTCGGCGCCTGCGTGCGATTATTTCAGCGATGAAAAGATCGCGGTCTATACGGCCCTGTTCGGGAAATACGATACGGTCCGAGAACCGGTCTGCCGCCCGGATAATATCGACTATTATATCCTGACCGATCAGGAGATGGACGCAGACAGCAGCTGGCGCCCTCTGGATTTTCGGGCCTTGATTCCGGAGCCTTATGCTGGCGATCCGGTCATGGCCAACCGCTGGTGCAAACTGCATCCTCACAAACTGTTTCCAGAATACGAGTATTCCATCTATGTCGACAGCAATTATCTGATCACTTCGGATCTAACCGCTCTCGTCAACCAGATGGCGGATTTCCCGGCGGCTCTGTTCCGCCACAAAGACCGCAGCTGTGTCTACGACGAGATCGACCGGTGCATCGAGATTCAAAAGGACAAAAAAGACCGCCTGCTGGCACACAGAGAGGCACTGCTGAAAAAAGGTCTCCCTGAACAATACGGCCTTTTGGAAGCCCCTGTCATTGTACGAAAGCACCATGACGAAGCCTGCGTCCGGCTCATGGATGTTTGGTGGAAAAACTTCTGCAACGGCTGCCGCCGCGATCAGGTGGCTTTGCCGGAAGCCCTATGGGATCTGGGAATACCAACGGACACCCTCGCCACCCTGGGCGATGATTTCCGAAAATGCGACTTGTTTGTAACATTCCCGCACAACTAGATTGATTGACGACTATAGGAGATTATTTTGATTATTTACTACGACAGCGGTGGAAAACTCTTTGGCAATATCATCCGGGAAAACGGCCAGGGATGGCATTACCCTCCTTTGGTTCCCGGAGAGTTTGGTATGTTTCTATGCAAAATCAGAGCAATCAAGCAGTGGGTTTGTCGCCTGCCTAAGGTGGCTGATGATGATCCTCTTCTGATTGTGTTTGACACGTATCTGAATCTGCAATATATCGTTCGGCTAAAAAAGAAATACCCAGATAAACAGATCGTCTGTTGGTGCTGGAACCCGATTAACAAAAAAAATAAAGAAACCTTTCGTCAGATTGGAAACGTCGTGCCGGTCTGGTCCTATTCCCCTGCGGATTGCAAACTTTACGGGATGAAATACAACACCCAGTTCTTTTTTGACAGCTTGATTCCGGACCATGCCCCTGGTGCGGACGAACCGAAAGCATCCGGTTCTGCTCCAAAGGCATTGTTCATCGGTCGTGAGAAGTCCAAGCGCGCGGAAATGCTGGAAAGAATCTTTTCTGAACTTGAAGCCAGCGGGGCCGTCGTCGAAAAACATCTGGTAAAGAAGCTGGACCGACATGGTATCCTCAAGTATGTTACACGTGAGAATCTGATTCCTTATAGAGACGTGCTCAAGATGACTGCCGACGCGGATATTCTGATCGACTGTTACGGTTCCGATACGGCGGGATGCTCTCTCCGTCCCTTGGAATCCATGTTCTTTGGCAAAAAACTCGTGACGGACAATCCATCCCTGATGGAATACGATTTTTACGACAGCCATAACATTTATGTCATTGGACACGAAGACCGGAGCCTCAAAGACTTCATGGAGGAGCCTTTTGTTCCGGTTCCCGATGAGATTAAGAATGAATACCGCTTTTCCCGGTGGCTGCAGCGGTTTCTGGAAAGCGACCAGCCATAGACGCTGTAGCCATAGACGCTGCAATAGAAACCCCTTTACGAGTAGGGATAATATCGCAGCACGTGTTTGACGTAATGAATGTCCCCATATCCGGACATGCCTAGTTTCTTGGCCATCATTTCCGAGAATTCTTTGGCGTTTTTCTCGGAATACTCGCCATATTTTTTGAGCGCCCATTTAATATATCCATCGCCGAAATTATATCCCTGAATGGCCAGGCTGATGCCCTTGATATCTGTCGGGCCTTTGCAGCCTGCCATTTTCAAATCATCTGCAAGCTGGTGGACGCCGCATTCGATGGAATACCGCGGGTCCGTAATGCCATGGGGCTCTTGAGGGAATCTCGTATTGTAGTTTCCTTCGGAAGACTGCATGGGGTCATTGCCCCTGCCGTGGGACTCCTGCATCATCACCGCGCTGACCAGCGGCGCGTAGGATTCAATGCCGTATTTCTTGGATAACTTCAGGATCGTCTCATCGTAACTTTTGACGCTCGGGCTGAGGGGCATATGGATTTTGTTCGTGCTCTGGGTGATTCCAAAGATGATCACCAGAATCGCAAGGCCCACTCCAACCAACGCAAAAAAACGAACAGTACGCCTCGTTATCACGCGTTTTGTGCGCTTCATACGACGACGTCTGCTGCTCGTTTTACGCTGATTCGTTGTCCCCCGTTTATTAGCCATGGACCCATTATAACGCATTTAGCCAATGGCTTCCATGATTTTCTCTCCAATCTCAATGGTTCCCGTGACCGTCTCTCCTGCCTTTGCGATATCCGCCGTGCGGTATCCGTCTGCCAGCACTTTCTTGACTGCCCCTTCGATGGCATTGGCTTCATCTGCCAGACCAAAGGAATAGCGCAGCATCATGGCCGCCGAGAGGATCGTTGCCATCGGATTTGCCTGGTTGGTCCCCGCAATGTCCGGCGCTGAGCCGTGAACCGGTTCATACATGCCGAAATCCCCTTCTGCCAGGCTAGCGGAAGGAAGCATTCCAATGGATCCGGTGACCTGGCTGGCTTCATCCGAGAGAATATCACCAAAAATATTGCTGGTCACAATGACATCAAACTGCTTTGGTTCCCGCACCAACTGCATGGCTGCGTTATCCACATAGAGGTGATTCAGTTCGATGCTCGGATAATCCTCAGCGACTTCCGTTACGACCCGCCGCCAAAGCCGGGAGCTTTCAAGTACATTGGCCTTATCCACACTGGTAACCTTACCTGCGGTTCCGTTCATGCCACGCTTTTCGGCCATCTCAAAAGCCACTTTCGCGATTCTCCGGACTTCGCCTTCGGAATACTGTTCCACATCGTAGGCTGCAGGTCCTAATTCAGTAGACCGGGTTCCTTTTTTTCCAAAGTAAATGCCTCCGGTCAGTTCCCGGACTACCAGCAAATCCATGCCGCCCCGCACCAGTTCCGGTTTCAGCGGGCACGCATCTGCCAGCTCTTCAAACAGCATGGCAGGTCTCAGATTCGCAAACAGACCCAATTCCTTTCGCAGGCCCAAAAGCGCTCGTTCCGGTCGCTGATCTCCCGGAACATGGTCCCATTTCGGACCGCCGACAGCTCCTAGCATAACCGCATCGCTGTTTTTGCACACATCAATGGTCGCCTGCGGCAAACAGCTTCCTGTTTCATCGATGGCGCATCCGCCGGCCAGCATGTATTCATAGTTGAAACTATGACCGTAAACCTCGCCGACTCTGTCCAAAACGCGGATTGCCTGGTCCATGACTTCCGGACCGATTCCATCCCCTCGAATTACTGCAATGTTATAGTTCATTTCAATACTCCTGTTCTTTCTTATTTCCCTCTAAGACTGTTCATCAGCCCACCGCTTGCCATGATGTCCTTGATAAACTCTGGAAACGGCAGCGCCTGATAGGTTTCGTTTCTCGTTTCGTTGGTAATCACGCCCGTATCAAAATCAATGGAAACCACATCGCCTGCCTGGATCTTTTCTCCCGCTTCCGGACATTCCAGAATCGGCAACCCGATATTGATGGCGTTTCTGTAAAAGATTCTGGCAAAGGTCTTCGCGATGACGCAGTCGATGCCGCTGGTTTTAATGGCGATGGGAGCATGCTCCCGCGATGATCCGCAGCCGAAGTTCTCACCGCCAACCATGATGTCGCCCTGCTTCACCTTGTTTACAAAATCTGCATCGATATCTTCCATGCAGTGGGATGCCAGTTCTTTGTGGTCTGCTGTATTGAGATGACGAGCTGGAATGATAACGTCTGTATCTACATTATCACCATATTTATGTACTGTGCCTTTTGCTTTCATGATTGTCCCTCCTATATCTCATCCGGTCCGGCGATTCTGCCGGCAATTGCCGATGCAGCCGCTACCGCCGGGCTTGCCAGGTAAACTTCTGATTTCACATGTCCCATCCTGCCGACGAAGTTACGGTTCGTCGTTGCAACGCACCGCTCCCCTTCTGCCAGAATGCCCATGTGGCCGCCCAGGCATGGTCCGCAAGTCGGCGTTGAAACCACGCACCCTGCGTCAATAAACGTATCGATGTAACCGCGAGCGATGCATTCCTTATAGATGGTTTGGGTCGCCGGGATGATGATGGCTCGAACGTCCTCATGAACGGTTTTCCCTTCCATGATCTTTGCGGCCAGCTCCATATCTTCCAGTCTGCCGTTTGTACAGGAACCGATGACCACCTGATGGATCGGAATGTCTCCTACCTCATCAATGGTTTTCGTGTTTTCCGGCAAATGCGGGAAGGAAACCGTCGGCTTCAGGCTGCTCAGATCGATGTCGTAAGTCGCTGCGTACTCGGCGTCTTCATCTGCCTCAAAGGCTTGCCACTGGCCTTTGACTCGGCCTTCCATGTAGCTCGTCGTGATTTCATCCACCGGGAAAATGCCGTTTTTCCCGCCGGCTTCGATGGCCATGTTGGCGATGCAAAGGCGGTCATCCATGGAAAGGCTCTGGATGCCTTCCCCGGTAAATTCCATGGATTTATACAGTGCTCCGTCTACACCGATCATCCCGATGATGTGGAGGATCACGTCTTTTCCCGTTACATTTTCCTGCAGCTTGCCGGTCAGATTGAACCGGATGGCTTCCGGCACTTTGAACCATGCCTGCCCGGTTGCCATTCCGGCCGCCATATCCGTACTTCCTACGCCAGTGGAGAAAGCTCCCAGTGCTCCGTATGTGCACGTATGTGAATCCGCACCGATGATGCAGTCTCCGGCCTTTACGATTCCCTGTTCCGGAAGCAGCGCGTGTTCGATTCCCATTCTTCCAACATCGTAGAAATGTTCAATATCAAAACGTTTTGCAAAAGCCCTGCACTGCATGCACTGCTGTGCGGCTTTGATATCCTTGTTTGGAGTGAAGTGATCCATGACCAGAGAAATCTTGCTTCTGTCACAGATACTGTCGAATCCGGCTTTTTCAAATTCATTGACGGCCACCGGAGTTGTGATATCGTTGCCCAATACCATATCCAGATTTGCCCGGATCAGCTGGCCGGCCACGACCTGGTCCAGTCCCGCATGGGCTGCCAGAATTTTTTGTGTCATTGTCATTCCCATTTTTATTTTCTCCTTTAATATGTGCTTCTGCCTAAGAAATGCCGATCTTTATTTTCTCTGTTGATGGCACTTACCAATGCGTTGACGGACGCCAGAATAATGTCTTCATGGGTCCCTACGCCCCAGTATTTCTCCCCTTCCGGACTCTCGATACATACAAAAGCACCTGCCTTTGAATGGGAATCCGCAGAAAGGGCGTTTTCGGAATAGGTGATAAATTTATAGTCAAAGGTATACGGCGTTTTTTTGAGCGCATTGCTGATGGCATCCAGATGGCCGTTCCCTTCTGCTTCAAATTCATACTTGCTTCCGTTGATGGTAACTTTCATCTTCGTTCGAACGCCCTGCTTCGATTTCGAATCGGATGGCCGCATGAACTCAGCTTCCGTAATGTCCAGTGGGTCAAACACGTTGATGTATTCTTTACTGAACACATCGAATACCTCCGAAGGAACCAGTTCTTTGTGCTTCCGGTCTGATATGTCTTTGACCAGATATCCCAGTTCTTCCCGCATGGCCTGCGGTATGATGTACCCGAAATTCTGTTCCATGATGTAAGCTACGCCGCCCTTGCCGGACTGACTGTTGATCCGGATGACATCGGCTTCGTACTCCCGTCCCAGATCTTCCGGATCCACCGGCAAATACGGACAATTCCAATAATTGCTTTCCCGTTCCGCGTAGCATTTCATGCCCTTGGCAATGGCGTCCTGATGCGACCCGGAGAATGCTGCAAAGACCAGCTGCCCGCCGTACGGCTGTCTCGGATGCACTTTGATGTCTGTGAATTTCTCATACATCTCCACACATTCCGGCATGTTGCTGAAATCCAGCTTCGGATCGACGCCGTGGGAATACATATTCATGGCGAGGGTTACGATATCCACGTTTCCGGTCCGTTCTCCATTGCCGAACAAGGTTCCTTCGATCCGGTCACCGCCTGCCAGAATTCCCAGCTCTGCGTCAGCAACCGCCGTTCCACGGTCATTGTGAGGGTGCAGGGAGACGATTACGTTTTCCCGGTTATGCAAATGCTTACACATATATTCGATCTGTGAGGCATAAACGTGTGGCATGGACATGGCTACCGTTGCCGGCAGATTGATGATGACCTTTTGCTGCGGCGTCGGTTCCCAAATGTCGATGACCGCATTGCAGATTTCCGCCGCGTAATCCATTTCCGTCCCCGTAAAACTTTCCGGAGAGTACTCAAAGGTGAATTCCGTTCCTTCCGTTTCCGAAGCTTTTGCGGCATATTCCTTGATCAACTCAGCTCCGTCGGTTGCGATTTTGATGATTTCTTCTTTGCTCTTCTTGAACACCTGCTCCCGCTGGGCCACGGAAGTGGAATTGTAAAGGTGAACCACGGCCTTCGGCGCGCCTTTGATCGCATCAAAGGTTTTTCGTATAATGTGGCGTCTTGACTGGGTCAGAACCTGTAAGGTCACATCATCGGGTACGATTTTTTGATCGATCAGTGTTCTCAAGAATTTATATTCGGTTGCTGATGCCGCCGGAAAACCGACTTCGATTTCCTTAAATCCTATTTTCACGAGATACTTGAAGAATTCAATCTTTTCCTCCAAGGTCATGGGAACGATCAACGCCTGATTTCCGTCTCTCAGGTCTACACTGCACCATCTCGGCGCTTCTTCGATGTGGTCTCTTTTCGTCCATTCCATGTACTCGTTTCCTACAGGGAAATAACCGGTACGATACTTTTCAAAATTTTTCATGTTTCCTCCTGTTTCTTCGAGTGGCCGCTCCTTTGATACAAAAAAACCTCGCCTCACTAAGAGACGAAGTTTATACTCCGCGGTACCACTCTTATTGACATGCGTTTCGCCCCAATGGCCGCTCCGCTTTCGCGAAGAACTACATGTCCGCTTAAGATTTCGTGCTCCCGGGTGAGACGTCCAGCTTCCACATACGGCCTCGCACCAAACACCGCTCTCTGGAATGCTTTAGCAGGATTTATTCCGTTCATCGCACGCAATATTTAATTCTTTTTTGTGATTTTTCACAAGTCACAATGACAATATAACGCGATTTTAGTTTCTTGTCAACAAATTTTGTGTATTTCTTTGTTAAAAACAGACATTTTTTCTGGCTGCGTTGAATCTCCCCTTGCTACATGATATAATCGTCTCCATTGGTGATAGATTTTATTTAGAAAGTGTAGAAAAAATAAGATGAAAGAGTTTTTTAAGAAAAAAGACATCGAAATCAGTTTTAAAAGATACGTTCAGGACGCCTTGTCCGCAATGGCTTTAGGGCTGTTTGCCACCTTGCTTATGGGAACGATTCTGGACGTTCTGGGAGCGCAGACCGCTGTGCTGTTTGGTGACAACGCGATTTCCGCATTTCTCGTTGAAATCGGCGGCGTTGCCAAAAGCATGATGGGAGCCGGCATTGGCGTAGCGGTCGCCTGGAGTCTTAAGGCACCTCCTTTGGTTCTGTTCTCCAGTGCCGTTACCGGTATGATGGGCGCCACGCTGACCGGCTTTGGAATCACGTTGGCCGGTGGCCCTGCCGGAGCCTTTGTGGCAGCTGCTCTTGGTGCTGAATTCGGGAAAATGGTATCTAAGGAAACCAAAGTGGATATTCTGGTAACCCCTGCCGTTACGATCATCATCGGCGGAATCGCCGCCAAACTCGTCGGCCCGGGTGTCGGCTGGTGCCTGTTCCGGCTTGGTGACGCCATCATGGCCGCAACCGTATGGCAGCCGTTCTTCTTTGGAATCTTTATCTCCGTTGTCGTCGGACTGGCGCTGACCGCTCCGATCTCCAGCGCGGCCCTTTGCATTATGCTTGATTTGTCGGGCCTTGCCGCAGGTGCTGCAACCGTTGGATGCTGTGCGCAGATGGTTGGATTTGCCGTTGCCAGCTTCCGGGAAAACGGTGTGGGCGGACTCGTCGCCCAGGGAATCGGCACATCCATGCTGCAGGTTTCAAACATCATAAAGCATCCGTGGATTTTAGTTCCGCCGACGCTTACCGCTGCTATTATAGGACCCCTGGCAACATGTGTTTTCAAAATGACAAATATCCCGGTCGGTGCCGGAATGGGAACCTGCGGATTCGTTGGTCAAATCGGTACTTTTACAGATATGGGATTTACGGGTGATGTGCTCTGGAAAGTGCTCCTTCTCCAGATTGTTTTGCCAGCGATCCTCGCCTTTATCATCGACCGAATCATGCGTAAAATGGGTCTGATCAAAGACGGTGATTACAAACTGGATCTCTAAAAGGAGCGGATCTTCCGGAAGGCCATCCGGACAAGACCCACGGCTACGCCCATAACGAGAAGCCCTATGGCGATTGCCCCTGCCATCATCAGTGTTTCGATTCCGATGGAGGCAGTATTCCCGTAATTATGCAACAGCAAGGCTTCCATGGTGCTGTAGATTTTGTAGCCGGGAACCAGACAGAGTATTCCCGGAACGATGAAGACGGTCGACGCCTCTTTGAGAAATCTGGCACAGATCGAACTGAGCATGCCGACTATGCATGCTCCTGCGAAGCAGCCAAAGACAGGTGACTGCATATAGAAAACAGCAATTTCATACGTAACCCATCCCAGCGCGCCAATCAAAATGCATGCTGGGATTTTTTTTACGGGAACTCTGAATATGACGCTGAAGCCGAGTGTAGCAAACAGGGCCAGCACAAATTGCAGCAGGAGATTCATCATAGTGTGATCCCTCCTATCATATCCCATAGTTTGATTACGATACCAGCGCCTGCCGCCAGAGAAACGGCCGTCAGAAACGCCTCCGCCATCCTGCCAAGTCCGGAAACCATATCCCCTGACAGAAAATCTCGGATGGAATTGGTGATCGCCACGCCGGGTACGAACAGCATGAGACATCCAGCGATGATCATGCCATAATGCGCACCCGGTATGGATGTCGCTGCAATGAGAGCGAAAAAGGCTGCCATGGCGCAGCAGCAAAGGCCATGGATAAAGAAGTTGACGCCGGCATGGGATAGAATCCGCGAGAAAGCGTAGCAAACGGAACCGATCAGAAACGCAATGATGAAATCCATGGCGTTTCCGCCAAACAGCACGCTGAAGCACGCCGCCGCAATGCTGGCGCACAGGAGCCGAACTGTAATCGGATACTTCTTTTCTTTTTCGATTTCGTCCAGCTCGTCCATGCCCTCTTCCACGGTCATGTCGGTCGTCGTGAAGGTTCTCGAAAAATCATTGACCCTTGAGATCTTGTTCAAATCAGTCTCTGAAGATCTGATTCTTCGGATATACGTATAGGTATCATCTTCTTCAAAGCCTTTGTCTACGGTAATAAAAATTCCCGTCGGCATAGCAAATACGTCGACGTAATCCATCCCGCAGGCTTTGCAGATCCGTTCGATGGTGTCTTCGACGCGGTAAATCTCCGCACCGGCTTTCATCATGATTTCGCCCGCCCGTACGGCCAAAATCAACACTCTCTTTTGTCGTCGTTTTTCTTCCATTTCCTTTGTTCCCCTTTTTATCCCTCGCTGTATCGGTAAAGCTCGGCGTACTTGCCGTCCGCCTGCATCAATGCTTCATGGGTTCCTTCTTCTTTGATTTCGCCTTCATCAATCAGAACGATCCGGTCTGCACTTCGTATCGTTGATAAGCGATGTGCGATGATGATGGTCGTTCTGCCCACAGCCAGCTTGTCAAAAGCACCCTGAATACGGGACTCTGTAATGGTATCCAGAGCCGAAGTCGCCTCATCCAGAATCAGGATCGGCGGGTTCTTGAGAAATATTCTGGCAATGGAAACTCTCTGCTTTTGTCCACCGGAAAGCAGCACGCCCCGTTCTCCCGCATAGGAATCAAATTGCTGCGGCATAGCCATAATGTCCTCATAGATTTCGGCCTTTTGGGCCGCTTCACGGACTTCCTCATCCGTTGCATCCGGTCTGCCGTAGCGGATATTCTCCGCAATGGTATCGGCAAAGAGGAATACATCCTGCTGGACGATTCCAATGTGCTTCCGCAGCGTCTGCAGATTGATATCCCGAATATCGGTACCGTCGATTCGGATCGCGCCCTCGTCCACGTCAAAGAACCGCGGAATCAATTGACAAAGAGTGGTCTTGCCGCCACCCGATGGGCCGACAATGGCAACGGTCTCTCCCGGACGGATGTTCAGGCTGACGTTGCGGATTACGTCCATGTCCTCGTTGTCGTAAGCGAAGGATACCTGATCGATTTCAATATCGCCCTTCACCGGAACCGGACGGCCGCTTTCATCTTCTCCCAGACGAACCGCATCCGGCTTATCCCGAATCTCCGGCTCCTGCCGCATGATGTCCACAAATCGCGTCAGGCCGGCCCAGCCGTTCATAAAGGTCTCCATAAAGGTCGCCAGCTTTCGGATTGGCGTAATGAAGGTGCTGATATACAGATAGAACGTAATCAGATCCACATAGTTCATTTCATCCCGCATGATCAGCCAGCCGCCCACTGCCAGGATCAAGACCGGCATGATGCACAGGAAGAATTCCAGCGACGAATTGAACAATCCAAAGGCTTTGTAGTTATCGCATTTTGAGGTTTTGAACTGTTCGTTTGCCTTTGCAAATTTCGCATAATCCGTTTCTTCGTTTGCAAAGGCTTTGCTGGTTCTGACTCCGGAGATGCCGGATTCGATTTCGCCGTTGATCTCAGCCAGTCGCTCTTTGACCTTCCTGGAGGTCCGAATCATTCTGCGCCGGTTGAGCATGACGATAAAGATCGCAATGGGCAATATGATCAATATGAGCAGCGCCAGTTTCCACTGCACCGTGAACATGACAATAATCGCCCCAATAATCGTGACAAGGGCAATGAATAAATCTTCCGGTCCGTGGTGCGCCATTTCTGTGATCTCAAAAAGATCCCCTGTGATTCTTGACAGGAGCTGCCCCGTACGATTCTTGTTAAAGAATCCAAAATCCAGAGTCTGCATATGCGAAAAGAGGTCATCACGCAGGTCCGCCTCGACCCGCACACCAAACATGTGACCCCAATAAGTAATGATATAGTTCAGGCTGGCTCGGAGCAGGAATGCGACAGCCACGATGATCATCACGTGAAAGAAAACGGCGTATTCCTGATCCGGGAGCATGTGATACATGGAATGCCGCGCGATCAGTGGAAACGCAATATCAATGAGCGATGCCACCAATGCGCAGGACAAGTCCAGAATAAACAGCCCGATATGCGGCTTAAAATAGCGCAGAAAGATTGTCAGTCTCGATGTATTAAAGTCCACAGCTACCTACCGGTACTGCCCCGCCAATGGCGTCAATGACTTCCTGGGTTTTTTCTTCTGTAAACCAGCTGCAAAGCTCAATGTCGTGCATTCCTTCTGCGGCCAGCTTTTTAGCTGCTTCATTGGCCTGTGCCTGATCCTTGACGAAGATGGCTTTCGCGTCAAATCCTTCGCAGCTCAGAGCTACTTCCGAAGGTTCCTCAACGCCTCTCATGACGATGACCATGCCGTATTTCGTAAATTCCGGCAGTGCCTCGACTTTCGCAAGCTCCGCAGGGAAATAATCCGCGTGACGGATCTTCACATCTGGACCGGCAGCTTCCTGCATCGCACCTGTGATTTCGTCATCAAAGTCACCACAGAGATTGAACAGGGTATAACCGTCGGCAACCAGCTTGGCAACATATTCTTTGGCCATTTCCATGTTGTCCGTTCCAGCTACGATATTAAAGCTCTCGCTGTTCTCATAAGTTCCTGCGAATGTGTCCGGATTCTGTCCCGGAACGTTAATCAAAAAAGCAAATTTTAACATTCTTGTAACCTCCATTTTTTACAGTTTAGCACGTTCGAAGAATTGCCTCAATCATTTCCTTAATCATTTTATGAACTGCTTAGGGCGGCATTTTTATCAAACGATCACTTCCAGAAGTTCCTCCGCCGTAACATCGCCCAGATATCCCGTCAGGTCTGCGCCGCGCAGCACTTCCCCGAGGGCGGCTTTTGTATATTCACAATTCTCAAAGGCCCGTTCCAGTTCCCGAATGTCCTTTGCCGCGAAGAAATCACCGGTGATTCGGACGCTGCGGATTTTGTGTTCCTTGATGGTAAAGTGAAACTCCACTTGCCCGCATGGGAAAAAGTCGCCTCGCACTACATCGGCTTTTGGCGATTTGCCGAAATTCCACTCACGGGTGTCATATTTTTCTCGTTTCAACCTCTCGATGTCAGACCGCTGCGACGCGTTGAGATGAAGTTCTGTGACGTCGTACTCCCGCTTGAACCACTCCAAAAGAAGCGCCTTCAAATCAGCCGCGTTCTCTACGCACTCATCTAGTGCCGGATGACCCAGTGCTGGATGACTTGCCGCCGCCTCTTCAAAGAAGGGTTTCAGATTGGTGACCCGGCTTCGTACCGATTTCGTGGCTTTGGATTTGAATTTGCCTGGTTTAACCCGCAAGGCATTTCCCACAGCCGCCACATCCACATCGAACATGATCGTTCCATGATGCAGCAGGCTGTGTTTCGAAAACTGCTGGGCGTTTCCGGAAAACTTTTTCCCATCCACGAGGATGTCGTTTCGTCCGGTTTGCTCCGCGGGGATTCCGTAACTGTTGAGGGCTTTGATGATGGGAATCGTGAAGGTTTTGAAATCCACCTTGGTTTCTGCCCCCGGAATAATAAACGAATAGTTCAGATTCCCCAGATCGTGGTAGACGGCGCCGCCGCCTGTGTTTCTGCGCACAACGTGGATGCCCTTTTCCTTTATATAGTCGTAGTTGATTTCCTCAATGGTGTTCTGAAATTTTCCGATAATGACCGAAGGCTCATTTTGCCACAGCAAAAGCACCGGCACTGCCTTTGCTTCGGTCTCTCCTTCGCCGCCTGAACCTCCATGATTCTGGAAGACGTATTCTTCGAAGGCCAGGTTGTAATGTGGGTCCGTAGAATCGTTCTCTATATAGATCAATTTTTGCTTCATGTTATGCTTCTCTCTACTTCAAATTTATCACTTATATTTGTTCTTTTGTAATCATTATAGTATAATAATCTTGTCCTTTATAGTTGGAGAATTCATTTTTATAACATATGTTAGAGGCGAAAAATATTTACAACATCACCGTAGTTGGAGGCGGGTATGTTGGATTTTCACTTTCTTGCATGCTGTCGGTAAACCATAACGTCATTCTACTCGACGTTGATCGGGCACGGGTTGAAGAGATCAATCGTCATGCATCACCGATTGAAGACGAGCACATTACCAATTGGCTTGAAAATCATGTCGATTTATCTCTTTCCGCGACGATAAGACCTGCTGAAGCTTATAACGACCCCGATATTGTGTTCGTTGCAGTCCCTACCGATTTTAGTGAATCGAGAAATGCGTTTGATACTTCTGTTGTCGAAGGCGTTATCAAGAGTGTAATACAATACTGTCCTCAAAGGCAACCAATTATTGTCATCAAATCCACGGTACCTGTTGGGTTTACAGAAAGAATGCGATCCGAAACCGGATATCGCAGGCTTTTGTTTTGTCCAGAATTCTTGCGGGAAGGCAAAGCGTTATACGATTGCCTGCATCCGAATCGCATCATCGCCGGAACGGATATGGATGATCCTGCCCTAATGCAGGATGCCTCTCTGGTTTGTGACCTGATGCTCGAAGGATGCAGCGGTTATGAATGTCCATCCCTGATTGTCAACAGTTCTGAAGCCGAGGCTATCAAACTGTTTTCCAATGCTTACCTCGCCTTGAGGGTTTCTTTCTTTAACGAGTTGGATTGCTTTGCAGAGTTGTCCGGGCTCAATGCCGGGGAAATCATTCGGGGCATGGGACTGGATCCTCGTATCGGACAGGACTATAACAATCCAAGCTTCGGGTACGGTGGCAATTGCCTGCCAAAAGACACGCGGCAGTTGTTGGCACAGTTTTCCGGTATTCCGCAGAATATAATTAGTGCCATCGTCGAAAGCAATCAGACGCGTATGGACCACATTTCAGCTCAGATTCTTTCGAGAGCCAAAAAAATATCGCATGACTCGTCGTCTTCCCAAAGCCCTGTTATTGGCGTATACCGTCTCAATATGAAAGCGGGAAGTGACAATTATCGGCACAGTGCCACGCTGGAAGTACTGAAACGCATTTCCGGAAAAGGTTTTCCAATCGAAATCTACGAACCTTTCGTTGATTTGGACAACTTCGACATGTTCCCCGAATGTGAAATACAAAATGACTTAGACCGCTTCAAGAGCGATTGCCAGATCATTTTGGCCAATCGGTTTGAGTCGTGTTTGGAAGATGTAAAAGAGAAAGTATACACTCGTGATCAGTTCCATACGAATTAGATATCATGTTTCACAACACTGGCATACTAGAAAATAACAAATTGACTCGTTTAAAAAGCCGGCAGACCATCGTCATTGGGCTTCTTATCGTAATGATCGCACAGTGCATGGTCTTGGTTTACTGGCACGGACAAAAGGGAAACTATTTTCTGGACGAACTGTATACCTTTGAGCACGCTCGCAACTACACCTTCGATGAGGATGTTTACTTTATGAGCGATCCATCCTGGCAATATGAAACATGGATGGATGCGGATGGTATGCTGTCTCATCTGACTGTCGCGCAGGGCGAGGGTCTGCGTTCTTTGCCGTTCACAGAGTCTTTGCATCTGCTGCTGACAAAACGCACATATATGGGCATGATGAATCTCATCATGTCCGCTACGACGCCCTTTGACGGTTACGCCACGGGGTCGTTGATCTTAAATATGGTATTTTTCTTCCTCGCGGAACTTCTACTGTTTTATTGCATAAAAACGCTGACCGGTCGCAAGGAGATTGCTCTGCTGAGTATCATCATGTTTGGTTTCAGCGGGATCATCATGAGCATGTGCACGTATATCCGTTTCTATATGCTGGCAATCATGCTTCTTTTGATTGTGATCGCATGCCACATAAAACTTTGGGACACCCGGGATCACGTGCGTTTTGTTGGGTGGGAACTGTTGGCATTCCTTGCCGCTTATTACGGAATGAAGCACTCTGAGTTGATGTTTATGCTTTGCGGAACCTTCTTCTGCCTGTTTTTCTTCTCGTTGCTCATCCGCAAACAGTTCCGCGCATCATTGATTTATGCCCTTCCTCTGCTTGCAGGAACCTATTGGTTCGTTTATCGCAAGACCTACCTGATCGAAATGGTGTTACACCCTTCGGCCTTTGTACAGCCGGATGATTATGGCAAAGGCACCATCGCCTACAACCTTATGACGGTTACCTGGGAACGGGCTTCCGGTACGATTGCTACGCTATGGGATTGCGTATACGACAAGTGGTTTGGCGGAATGGCGGTTTTCATCGTTTTTGCTGCCGCGGGTCTTGGATATTTCATTCTATTCGTCGTTCAGCGCAAGAAGGCGGACCAAAAGGTCTTTTCCGGAGCGGACCGGAACCGCTATTCCGGATTGGTGCTTTTGATCCTTCTTACGGCACTGATCGGGCTGACCTTCAACGTTTTAACGGATATGTATTCCAATCGTTACAGCAGTTTTGAAGTTGTCTTGCTTATGATCTGCTTTTGGTATGGAATCGGGCAGCTGTGCCGCTATGACTTCAAGTGGCGCCCGGTCTTCCTTGCCGCCATCGCAGCGATTACTCTCTGGGGGGCTGTCATGGGGCAGCAGGCGGATCACTTCGCCTACCTATATCCAAAAAGCAAGGAAGTGACAACGGCTGTCAAACAATATGAGGATCTGGATTGCGTCTTCTTCCAAGGTGCGACGGAAGAAAACTATGATCTGGGACTGGAACGGCATGCCTTCTATGACTGCATTTGCCATACCGGATTTAATGCAAAGGTCTATGTCATGGATCCGCTCCGCACAGGAAGTCTTAAGGAAATCGACCCTCCGGATCGGTTTCTTGCCTGGTGCTTCTGGTCGGGCGGCGACAACCGTATGAAAAGGCTGATGGACGGTTCTGATTACGAAATTACCCCATTAGGGGCAACGCATATGAATTATATCTATCTTTGTGAGAAAAAATAGGACGCATATGACTGAAGCAGAAACGATAAAACTATCGGTCGTCGTACCGATCTATAATGAAGCGGCCAATCTGCGCGAGTTGCACCGGGAAATCGTCCAGATGTGCAAAGCGCCCATCGGTTGCAGCGTGCCTTTTGATTGGGAAATTCTCTTCATCGACGATGGGTCGGTGGATGAAACCCGGAGGATCTGCGGGGATCTCCATCCGCTGCGCTACATCCGGCTGGATGGAAATTATGGGCAGACGGCGGCGCTGGACTGCGGATTCAAGGCGGCCACGGGAGATTATATCGCGGCGTTGGATGGCGACGGCCAGAACGATCCCGCGGACATTCCATACATGCTTCAATATCTGCTGGATCAAGGTCTGGATGTGGTCAGCGGATGGCGGAAAGACCGTCAGGACACCTTCCGGAAACGACTGGATTCCCGCCTTGCAAACCTGCTGCGTCAAGCTATGGTGCGCGACGGAATCCATGACAGCGGCTGTACGCTGAAAGTGTATCGCCGCGCGTGTTTTGAGGACCTGACTCTCTACGGAGATCAGCACCGCTTCATTCCGGCCCTCCTCAAAAACCGTGGTTTTCAAATCGGAGAACTGGAAGTCCATCACCGTCCACGGCAGCACGGTAAAAGCAAATACAATTTCACCCGGGTGTTCCGGGGAATACGGGATCTGTCCGAAATACACCTGGAACGTAGCGCGCCCGCAAAGACCCACGGATTGCGGCGAACTCTCATCAATGGGTACTACAAACGGATGTCCCGAACTACCTATTCGGTTGCCGGCATCGAAGAACGCAAGTCCATTGCTCTCATCGTCAATACTCTTTCTTCAGGAGGTGCGGAGCATGTGGCAGCGAATCTCAGCCGGGAACTATCAAAGAACTATGATGTCGACATCATTTTAAATGATGATAAGAATATAGAATATGCATACAGCGGCACGATTCAGTCTTTGGGTCTGCCGGCCGATGCAGACCGCAGCAGCCGGCAGTATCAGCTAAAAGCACTCGCCCAACGCACGAAAAGGCTGCGTGAGCTGAAACGCACGCGTCGCTACATTGCCGCGATTTCCTTTTCGGATAACACGAATCTTTCCAATGTGCTTAGTAAAGTGAAGGGCTGCAAGACTATCATTTCGATACGCAACTCCCTGGCTGGCATGGAAGAAACCTACGGAACACATTTTGTGTTAAACCGCAGAGTTCTGGATATCTGCTGCAAGGCTGCAGACCTGGTCGTGAGCTGCTCCATGGAAATTGCCGATGACCTGATTGCACATCACGGACTGAATCCAGCTAAGGCAAAGGTGATTTATAACGGCGTCGATCTTGACCTGGTCGAAGAGGCCCTTGCCAGCAGTCCGCATAAGGATTCCGAAAGAAAGCGTATCCTTACCATGGGCCGGATGACCCGGCAAAAGGGTCAGTGGCATTTGCTGCGGGTGCTTAAGGCTTTGCGGGAGCGGGGACAAGACGTGGAACTTGTGATTTTGGGAGATGGACCCCTTCAGGCGAAGCTGGAAGCCATGTGTGCGGATTTGGACATTCAGGACTATGTCCAGATGCCAGGACGCGTTTCCAATCCATATCCGTACCTCGCGACGGCAGATGTGGCGGTCTTCCCTTCCCTGTTCGAAGGGTTTAGCAATGCGATTTTGGAAGCGCTTGCCTGCGGCGTGCCGTGTATTTCCACAGACCATAAAACGGGTGCACGGGAACTGTTGGCACCGGATACCGATTACCGAATCAAAAACTTTGATCATGTGGAGTACGCAAGATACGGCATCCTTGTCCCGGTGAGTATGCTGCCTATCGGGGATTGCCTTGAGGATGCAGAGAGGCCGCTTACTGCTGAAGAGAATACTCTGGCAAAAGCCATCGAAACGGTTCTGACCGATCAGGAACGGAACAAACATTATAGGAAGGCAGGACCAGGAACTGGACCTTCTAATAATTGTTAAACAGTGGATTAAACTAATCGAAGAATCATAATAGGATTCCTGAAAAAAGAATCGATACAATGAACAACAACGACACAACAAAAATCATGTTTTTGATATCCAGCCTTTCCGGAGGCGGAGCGGAACGTGTTGCAGCGAATCTCTGCAACGCGCTTTGCAATAAATATCAGATTTGCCTGGTGACGCTATTTGGGCGTGAAGAAGTGTACAGCCTTCATGACGAGGTTCAGCGATTTCGCTTCAGTGATTACTTAGACTGCCTTCCATTTCCCGCACAAAAGCTGCGCAAACTGCCCGGTCATTTCCTGCGGCTATTGTGGCTCAAAAAAATCAAACAGCAATACGATCCGCAAATCACAGTCAGCATGTTATCCTTGCCAAATTTGCTCAATGTCCTGTGCGGTGATGATTTGAAAATCGTGTCTGAACGAGCAGACCCTCAGAAAATCGGCGGTAAATATTACAAATACGCACGGTTTTCACTAGGAAGAGCCGATCACGTTGTATTTCAATCCCATCGTGTACAACGTATGTTCCCTGAACACGTTATTGCAAAGAGCAGTATTATTCTGAATCCGGTTTCGGTCAAATGTGAGGCAGTCCATGCCCCTTCCAAACGAATCGTGACTGCAGGCAGGCTGACAAACCAAAAGAATCACCGGATGCTTATACAGGCCTTTCATAAGTTTTACCAACGACATCCGGAATATAAGATGGACATCTTTGGCAATGGTCCGCTGAGGGCTGATTTGGAACAAGAAATTCGAAGTTCAGGATTGGAACAGAGTGTTTCAATTTTGGATTTTTCAACAGATTTGCATAACGAAATCAGAAATGCAGAAATGTTTGTGTTATCCTCCGATTACGAGGGTTTGAGCAATGCTTTGCTGGAGGCAATGATGATGGGGCTCCCATGCATATCCACGGATTGCGCGGGATCTGACGAAGTGATACAAGATGGAGTGAATGGATTGCTTACACTGGTCGGAAATTCCGATGCGATGGCTGCAGCAATGTGTTTGTTTTCCGAAAACGCCGAATTCAGATCTAGAATTGCGGCAGCGGGGAAAGCTTCTTCCGCTCGTTTTTGTACCTCTGCCGTCACAAACCAATGGATTTCTCTCATAGAAGGTATGACGGCGATAAAAGAGCATGAAGGAAGGAATAAATCATGAATCCCGATAAATTCAAATCAAAATCTACAAAATATTTCAATAAAGTCGCACTGCAGAACAGAACGATACAGGAGCCGGCCCTTTGCTATGATATCTTAATGCAATACTTACAATCTGTGCCCCTTCATGGATGTCTTGCTGATATCAGCTGTGGAACCGGAAACATGCTAAAGCTGATTTCTGACTCACATCCAAAGGATCTTTCTCTTTACGGAGTAGATCTTTCCCCTAAATCCGTCGAGGTCGCGAAAGCGAAACTTGATGGACATGCAACACTTCTGGTCGGTGATGTTGAGTCTATTCCATTGGAAGACGCTTCCATGGATGTCGTCCTTAACATGCATAGTTTTCATCATTATCCTAGGCCTATTCATGCCCTTTCCGAGATAAAACGCATCTTGAAAGATGACGGGGTTCTTTACTTTGTGGAAAATGATTTTCGCCATCTGAACCGCATAAGAGCAAACCTGATGCTTACTCTTATGAACCACAAAAAAGGTGACGTGAAAAAGTATTCCAGCCGTCAGCTTCAAAAAATGCTGCTGGCTGCCGGATTGAAACCCTTGTTGGTGGAACGCATCGCAAAACATTCCGTCCTTTTTGTTTGTGAAAAGAGGTACGTCTGATGAACATTTTGTTTCTGTCACACGAGTACCCACCTTTAGGCGGGGGAGGCGCCAATGCATGCAGGAATCTGGCTCTCCAATTTGCCAAACATGGTCATACGGTTCATATTGTAACTTCAGGTTATGGCAATTTACCTGAAAGAGAATGCTTAGAGGGCGGCAAAATCATTATCGATCGTGTTAAGGCCAAACGCAAGAATTGTGATCATAGCAAAGCATCCGAGATGCTTGATTACCTGCATAAGGCTTACCGATTGCTTGATTCTGCCACATGGATGCAGCACTTTGACATCTGCCTTTGCTTCTTCGGCATACCGAGCGGACCATTGGCCCTGCATCTGAAAAAGAAATACGGGGTGCCATATATTATACGATTTGGTGGAGGCGATATTCCAGGTTTTCAGGACAGATTTGCAGTCCTTTATAAACTATTGTCTCCACAGATTCAGCGCATTTGGAAGAGTGCAGATGCACTGATTGCCAATAGTGTCGGTCTGCAAAAATACGCTTTGGATTATTGCTCCAAATTTCCAGTGAAAGTTATCCCAAATGGCGTTGATACAGAACGATTCTCACCTATAGATGAATCCCTCAAAGGAGACACCTTCCGTCTCCTGACAGTTTGCAGGCTCATAAAGAGAAAAGGGTTACAGGATGTGATTCCTTTTATCAAGCCCCTTGAACAGGATACCGGGAAAAGCATCCGGTGGACGATCGTCGGCGACGGTCCCTACCGAGAGGATTTGGAAAAACTGGCGGTTGAATGGGTTTGCCATGAAAAAATCAAATTTCTTGGTGAGAGGGCACAGTCAGAATTGCCCCACCTCTATCATGATGCTGATTTATTCGTATTTCCATCCCACCGGGAAGGCATGCCGAACGCTGTCCTGGAAGCCATGGCATCAGGACTGCCTGTCATCATGCGGAAAGATTGTCAGGGATCCTTCGAGCTCATTCATAATAACGGGATCTCTTCCGATGAAAACTTTATCAGAGACTTAAAAGACCTGATTCACAGAACATCCCCTGAACTCAAATCCATGGGAGAAAGAAGCCGACAAATCGTAATAGATCGTTTTACTTGGGAATGCGTATTCCGTCAGTACGAAGATGTGATCAAGCAGGTAACGAATCATGATACGTAGAATACTCAAACAATTTAAAATCGACAGAGCTCTAATACAGAATTTTCGTCAGATTAAGTTCAAGCGCGATTATCCCAATGATCATCCCCGGATTTTCATTTTGGTTAACTCACTTGGTGGCGGCGGTGCCCAGAGAGTTGCCTCCATATTGGCAACTGGCTTAAATGAAACTTATAATGTGTCTGTCATTACATTCTATCCACGCGCCGTCGAGTATCCTGTCAGCGAGCAAATTGAATGGATAGAACTGGCAGATAGAACCATGGTTCGCATAATGCAACTATTCCTTCTCCGATGGTTTCGACACCCTGCCGCCGTAATTTCTTTCCTTTACGATGGCAATCAGCTGAACTTATCGAGTAAGGGACATGGAAAAGTTATATGTTCTGAAAGAAATAATCCTATAAAGAAAGCTCCGTTGCGTTTCAACAAGACCGTAAAACAATACCGGAAAGCCGACCACGTAGTGTTTCAGTCGGAATCAGTAAAACAGTTGTACCCCAAGGAAATACAGGATCACAGTTCTATATTACCAAATCCTGTAACCGTTACCGTAAACGCATCTGAAAAGCCGAACAACAGGATCGTCACCGTGGGCAGACTGCATGAACAAAAAAATCAGGCGATGTTGATCCGTGCATTTGCCAAATTTCACACGACCCACCCAGACTATGAACTGTCCCTCTATGGGGACGGTCCCTTAAAAGAAAAACTCATGGAACTGGCTTGTCAGCTTGGCATAAACGACAGTGTCTTCTTCCATGGAAATGTGCGAAATATCCACTCGCTGATAGCCGACGCCAAAATGTTTGTCCTTCCATCAAACTATGAGGGACTTTCAAATGCGCTTCTGGAAGCTTTGATGATGGGGTTGCCGTGTATATCAACAGACTGCGAGGGTTCCATAGATGTGATACAATCGGAGGAGAACGGACTATTGGTTCCCATTGGAAACGAATCCGCACTCTACCATGCCATGTGCAGAATTGCAGACGATGATGCATTATATGAATCGATTCGCCGAGCCGGAAAGAAAACCGGTGAAAAATTCCGCATAGAAAATGTGATCCCTGAATGGGAAGCAATGATTGAAAAAGTTATTGCCGAATAAATTGTTTGTCAACGAACTTACAAACAATATGTACAGATATGTAATATGGATGAAAAAAAAGTGATGATCCAAATCAAGGGTCTGAAAAAAGAATATCGTCTGGGTCAAATCGGTCATGGAACCCTCCAAAGGGATCTGCAAAGTTGGTGGGCAAAGCGCCGAAATAAGATCGATCCGAACAGCAAAATCGGTCAGGAAGACCGCCTGCAGGGTGACATCCTGCAAGCGCTCAACGGCGTTGATCTTACCGTTCATCAGGGGGAATGCTTGGGCATTATCGGTGGGAATGGTGCGGGCAAAAGCACCTTGCTCAAACTGATTTCCAGAGTTGCTTCCCCAACGAGCGGCACGATCGATCTGTATGGTCGCGTCACATCCATGCTGGAAGTTGGGACCGGCTTTCACGGTGAAATGACGGGCAGAGAGAACATTTATCTCAACGGTGCCATTCTCGGAATGACGAAAGCCGAGATTAACGAGAAATTGGAACAAATCATCGATTTTTCGGAAGTACGTGAATTTATCGATACGCCAGTCAAACGATATTCCAGCGGCATGTATGTCAAGCTGGCTTTTGCGGTTGCCTCCCATCTTGATAGTGAAATCGTCATTATGGACGAGGTTCTCGCAGTTGGGGATATTGCGTTCCAGAAGAAGTGCATTGATAAGATGCGGCAAGCGGCCCGGGATGAAAGCCGAACGGTTTTGTATGTCAGTCACAACATGGAAACGGTCCGCAATCTCTGCGATCGCTGTCTGGTACTTTCGGAAGGCAAAATCATCTATGACGGTGAGGTGGAAAGAGCGATATCTTATTACACACAATACCTCCAAACCGCAAAGGACGAATCGAGCCTGTTGATTGCAAAAAAACGCCGTGATCTAACTCTGACGGGGCAATGCAAAATAGCTGATCTCTCTTGTGATGATACGGTGTCTTCCGGCGGAACACTAGGATTTCGTATTTGCCTCCAATCGAATCGGGATTTGTCCAATGTTTCGATTCGTTTGCTTGTTTGCAATAGTATAGGGGAGCTGGTCGGCATGACCTACTCTGATCCACAAAATATCGAATGTGGAACGAATTGGATCACCTACGCTTTCCCGACGGGTAATCTGGCAGCCGGAAATTATGTCTGTGACATTGCCGTCATCGATTATTCCGATGGCTATGAGATCAAACATGATTTTCTCAGTAAAGTCATGTCTTTCTGCATCTCTGAGAAAGCGATTTACTTTGGCAGACCATGGCGCGTACGAACCTGGGGCAATGTGAGACTGGATAAAATTGAAACCCTAGGCATTGAGGGAATGAATCATGAGCAACAATAACAAAAACTATCATGTACATATCGACGGTGACGTGAATCGCTGGTCACTGAATATCAAAGATGTGTGGCAATACCGAGATTTAATCATCCTGTTTACGAAGCGAACTATGACTCTCACCTATAAACAGACGATTCTCGGACCCCTTTGGCTGATCTTAACACCCCTGCTTACCAGTGTGGTTTATGCCGCCGTCTTTCAGGGCATTGCGGGAATCAGCACAAACGGCGTACCTGCCCTCCTCTTTTACCTTTGTAGCCATGGGCTCTGGGCCTTTTACGCTTCATCCTTGAAACGAAACTCCACGACCTTCCTGAGCAATGCAAATATTTTTGGCAAGGTGTACTTTCCCCGCCTGACCATATCATTCTCAACCATGTTGACTGCTTTGGTTGAATTCCTGATTGAATTTGCAATGATTTTTATCCTGCTGCTATATTACATTGCACGGGGAGAAGCACATCCGGACTGGGCACTCTTTGTGTTGCTTCCCGTCGTCATCCTTATAACTGGACTGATGGGTTTGGGCCTTGGCGTTTTGATTTCAGCCTTGACTACAAAATACCGGGATTTAACATTGCTCGTTGATTTCGGCGTTTCTCTATGGATGTACGCAACACCCGTTGTGTACCCTATTTCCCAACTGGATCCTATGGGCTGGATGTACCGGATTATGCTGTTCAATCCGATGACGGCCCCTATGGAATTGTTCCGCAAAATCATGCTGGGTCAGGGACAGCTTGAACTCGTTTCTGTGATTACCACGCTCGTTTTCGCTGCCTTTGCCCTACTCGTTGGCTCGCTGATTTTCAACAGAGTCGAACGCACTTTCATTGATACCGTTTAAATCAAATAGAGCGGTTGTCCATAATGAATCACCTAAAATGATACTGCCATTCCTTATACCAAGCCACAAACCGGCGCAGTCCTTCCCGGAGGCCGGTGGACGGTGCATATCCAAAATCCGCCTCTAAAGCCTTTGTATCCGCATAGGTCACGGCCACATCGCCGGGCTGCATCGGTACTAGTTCCTGGTGCGCCTGAAAATCGTAATCTGCCGGGAGCAGCTCCGCTCCCACCAGTTCTTCCTGCAAAATCTGAACAAATCCCATCAGATCCACAGGCGCCCCAGCGCCAATATTGTAGAGTGCAAAAGGCGCGATCGGCAGGCCATCCAGACCGTCCTCCTGTTTCGGTGCGCCCTGCATGATGCGGAGAATCCCTTCTACAATATCATCCACATAGGTAAAGTCCCGGGCACAGTTGCCGTAATTAAACAGCTTGATGCTATCCCCTCTCAACAATTTCTCAGTGGCGGAATAATAGAACATATCCGGACGCCCTGCAGGTCCGTAAACCGTAAAGAATCGAAGGCCCGTACACGGGATGTTATAGAGTTTGGCGTAACTGTAAGCGAGCAGTTCGTTGGACTTTTTCGTCGCCGCATAAAGGGAAACGGGCGTATCGGTCTTGTCTTCGGTACTAAAGGGCGTGGCGTTATTATTTCCGTAGACCGAACTGGACGATGCATAGACCAGATGTTCCACCGGGTGATTCCGGCAAGCCTCCAGCACGTTCATAAAGCCCATGATGTTGGACTGGATGTAGGTCTGCGGGTGGTCGATGGAATACCGCACCCCTGCCTGGGCCGCCAGGTTAATGACGATATCCGGCTGCCACTGTGCAAAGGCTTTATCAACGGCGGCCCTGTCGGACAGATCGCCTTGGATAAAGACATGCTTCGGGCAGGACGTCCCGTCCCGGGCCGCCTGATTTGCAACGGTTGCGGCTTCTTCCTCGATTTTGCTTAACCGATACTCTTTGAGTGCCGGGTCGTAGTATGCATTCATGTTGTCAAAACTGATGACGCTTCCGGAGTCCATCACGTGAAGCAATCGCATGACCAGATTGGCTCCGATAAACCCCGGGGAGCCGGTCACGAGTATGGTTTTGTTCTCCAAATCGATCTGTTTTTTTTCGTTCATTTTTTTATTTCCTTTGGGTGAAAACCTTAATAGACCTTAACATACTTAAACCCGCTGAATTCTTGTACTAGCCGTCATTACACGTTATAATTATATTGGTTTTTTGTATAAAAGTAAATTAAGAGCAATCTGCATATTATACGGAGTTTTAGCATATGGGAGCAGTCGATGTCATTCTGGCTCTGGCGAAAGTATTTATCATGATCCTGCCAGGCTATGTGCTGACAAAGATGAATTTAATAAACAAGCAGCATACTGAAGGAGTTTCAAGCATAATCACGCATATTACCTATCCTTGCCTGGTCATTATGGCCATGCAGATGGATTTCTCCTGGGAGATTCTGAACAACTGCAAGTACGTTGTCCTGATCTTTATCGGAGTGGTTATCATCGCGATGATCATTTCCAAATTGCTTACGATGATCGTTAAACTCCCGCCTGAACAGACCGGCATTATGGCATTTATGATGGTTTTTGGAAACACCGGATTCCTGGGTCTGCCTGTCCTCGACGGGTTGTTTGGTAAAGAAGCCGTCTTTTATGGTGCTTTGTGCGACTCTTCCTTCGACGTGCTCATGTTCTCCATCGGAGTAACGCTCATACGTCAGGCGGCAAAAGGCGAGACCAAAATGAGCCTGGGAGAAACGATGAAAGGGCTGATCAATCCTTGTTTCATCGGATCACTGCTCGGTCTGGTCCTGTTTATTTGTGGAATACAAATTCCGGAAATCCTTAGCGGACCTATGGACGCAGTCGGCTCATCCACCAGCCCGCTAGCGATGATCGTGGTAGGGTCACATCTGGCCAGAATCAAATTCAAGGATATGTTCACCACTGGACCGGCCTACCTGGTATGCTTGCTCAAGCTTTTGGTCGCTCCGGCTGTGGCGCTTTTGCTGGTCAAACTGATCATTGGCGGAGGGACGCTGTTCGGAACCGTCATCATCATGGAGGCAGCGATGCCGTGCGCCATGCTCAGCGTCATCCTGAGTGAACGCTACAAGGCGGACGTACAGTTTGCTACGAAAGGCGTCATGCTTACGACCATTCTCTGTATGATTACGATTCCAATCGTTGCTATTACATTGCAATACATTTAATATAGCTTTCATAAAACGGTAAAGGGGAACAAAGGATTTGAATTACGAAGGAACTATGGATTTTGTGCATCTCTACTTTACCACCGGCGTCCGGTGGGTCTTTGTAGGGCTTGCCATTCTCATCCTGCTGCATCAGATACTCGGGCTTCTCAAAATGAGAAATCCGTCTGAGATCTGGGCATATTTACGGTGCCCAGACGGCAGCAGTGTACCACTCACCCACTGGGAGAACCTGGTTGGCCGGTCCAGAGGATGCGACATCAAGCTGAATCTGAGCAGCGTTTCCAGGAGCCACGCGACGCTAATGCGCGACTCCCAGGGCGTTTGGATCTACAACGATCTCAACTCTAAAAACGGTTCGAAAATCAACGGAAAACCCGTCCACGAACCAACGGTTCTTAAGGGCGGCGATGTTCTGACCATTGGCGGATCGGATTTCGAACTCTATCCACTCAGTCTGCAGGAACGCATGCAGAACGTCAAAAACAGGAAGCTCAACACATCCACCACATCTCCGTGGTTTTCGCTCTTTGCGATTACCCTGTTCCAGCTCCTGACGGTGCTTCAGTTTCACGTATCTTTAGGAGAGGATTATCCGACCCAGCTGACGGTGGCTTACGTTCTGCTGTGTGTCGTCATGTGGGCTTATACGCTCCTCATGCGGGCGTTCCGGCGCAAAGGCTTCGAACTGGAAATCATGGCCTTTTTCCTGTCGACTCTTAGTTTGGCAGTCACGGCCTCTGCCTATCCGGGAACGGTGTTGAAGCAGTCCATCTGCGTTCTTCTCGGTGTGATTTTGTTCATTGCCATTTGCTGGTTTTTAAGAGACCTCAATCGGTCTAAGAAGCTCACGATCCTATTGCTCGGTATCAGTGTGGTACTGCTTTTGGCGAATCTGATCTTTGGCTCGGTGGTGAACGGATCTCAAAACTGGATCCACATCGGAAGTCTGTCCTTCCAACCTTCGGAACTTGTAAAAATCGTATTCATATATATCGGAGCTGCTACACTGGATGAATTGCAGCAAAGAAGGAATCTGATGATCTTCATGGCCTTCAGCGTTTTTTGTCTGGGATGCCTGGCCCTCATGGGTGACTTCGGAACGGCCATCATCTTCTTTGTGACCTTCCTCATCATTTCCTTCCTGCGGTCCGGTGACTTCACGAAACTGGCTCTGATTCTCGGCGCTGCCGGACTGATGGGCATGATGGTCCTGCGGTTCCGACCTTATGTCGCCTCCCGGTTTGCAACCTGGGGCCATGTTTGGGACGATCCGACCGGCGGCGGTTTCCAGCAGGTTCAGACCCTGACGTCCATTGCCAGCGGAGGCCTACCGGGGCTTGGCGCCGGAGAAGGAAATCTGAGCGACGTGGCTGCTGCCAGCACGGACCTTGTCTTTGGACTGCTCAGTGAAGAATGGGGTCTGGTGATTGCCGTTCTGGCGGTACTTTGTATCATCACCATGGGTGTATTTGCACAGAGAGCGATCATCGCCGGCAGATCCACCTACTATTCCATCGCTGCCTGTGCGGCAACCTCACTGTTTATTTTCCAGACCATTCTCAATGTCTTTGGATCCGTTGACTTGCTGCCGCTGACAGGCGTTACCTTCCCATTCGTCTCATCGGGCGGCACCAGCATGATTACCTGTTGGGGACTATTGGCCTTTGTAAAAGCCGCCGACACGCGGCAGAACGCCAGCTTTGCCATCCGCCTGGATCGAAAGAGCGACTTTAAGGACAACCTTTCCGATGGCGATTACCAGGAGCCGGAAGAACTGTTTGATGACGTGGAAAAGAATGCCGGGCGGCATGAATCGGAACTTGATTCCTCATCGGTCGCAAGACCGGAATCCTATGATGCACCTGCTGGCTACTCCGATGCAACCCAGTACATGAAACCGGTCCGTGAAGACAGCTCCATGCGTACCGAGCCTCGGAAGAGCCGGACGAACCCGTTCCGCGGCGCAAAGCCTTTGCGTGATAAATTGCCGGTTCGAAAACCGAAACCGGAACCGAAACCAACGCCGCAACCGGTTCAGCCATCAAAGCCAAAGCCGACCCAGCCATCAAAGCCGAAACCGACCCAGCCATCGAAGCCGAAACCGAAACCGGAACCGATCCGGCCGCCAAAGCGGGATTCGGAATGGATCGAGAGCGAATACGAAGTGTTCACCGAGGACGATCTGCGAAGCGATTACAAGGGATACGACGGCTACAAGCCACCTGCACCGGGCAGAGCAAAATCCATACAATATAAAGAATTCTCCGACGATGAATTCTTTGGCAAGTTTGATGCGGTCGATGCCGAACCGCAAACGACACGCATCGAGGACGATTCGCCGTTGACACTGGATGATATCTTTGGGAAGAAAGACCGCTAAAGGAGGCCGAACATGAAAAAAATTGAAAAACGTGCAATCATGTGCCTCCTGTTAGCGTTGGTTCTTCTCGGAGGACTTTGCTATTTCGTATATGAGGATTGGCACGAAGGAAATAAATGGGCCATCTACGAGGGAAACCGGGATGTCTTTGCAGAGGGAAAGCTTGCGAAGGGCGCCCTCTATGATCGAGAAGGTCAGCTTTTGATGAAGAACACGGCTGATGGAATGGAATTCAACGAGGATTACGACATCCGGTGCGCTTTGATGCACTTGACGGGAGATGAAGACAATAACATTGCGACGGGTGCCAACCGAATCTTTCTGGACCGAATGATCGGATTCGATTTTATCAACGGCATCTACACCCTGAATAACGACGGGGAAGATGTGTATCTGACCCTGGACGCCGATGTCTGCGCCACGGCTTACGAAGCCCTTTCCGGCCGCAAAGGCACCGTCGGGGTATACAACTATCAGACCGGTCAGATGATTTGCATGGTCAGCACGCCGACCTTTGACCCGGCAGATCCGCCTTCGGATCCCCCAGACGGTTCTTACATTAACCGCTTCACATCGGCGGTCTTTGCACCGGGATCTACCTTTAAGCTTGTTACGGCGGCAGCTTCCATTGAGAACCTGTCGGATGCCTACTCGTATACAGTAGACTGCTCCGGTTCGGTAGATTACGGACATGACGATGAAGTTACTGATGTCTCCGTACACGGAACCGTAGATCTGGAAGAGGCTCTCGAGGTTTCCTGTAACTGCTACTTCGGCAAACTGGCCGAAAAGCTTGGTCCGGATGTTCTGGAGGAATACGTTGAGAAAACCGGGCTGGATGAAAGCATTCATTTCGATGGCATCGAAACGAAAGAAGGAACCTTTGATTATCCGGATTCCGGCGTCGATTTGGCTTGGACCGGTATCGGCCAATACCACGATATGGTCAATCCTTGTGCCATGATGGTGTACATGGGAGCCATCGCCAGTGACGGCACCGCTGTCATGCCGACCATTATGAAACCGGATAATATCGTTGACGAAAAGATCAAAGAAGTGACTTCTACAAAGACCAAGGACATGATTGATCCTGCCACGGCATCCTCTCTCAAAAGCATGATGCGCAACAACGTGGAAAGCCATTACGGTGGTGAGAACGCGTTCCCTGGCCTAGCCCTTTGTGCCAAGACCGGTACCGCAGAAGTGGAAGGGCAATCCGCTCCGAACTCCTGGTTTGTGGGCTTCCTGGATGATGAATCCAACCCATACGCCTTCGTCGTTCTCGTCGAAGAAGGCGGCTATGGCGTGGACGCCGCCGGATCCGTTGCGAACCGGGTGCTGCAGGATCTGGTAGACTAAATAGGATCGGGTCGATTGATTGGATCCGGGTCGGTTGATTGGATAAAAAAACTCGCACCGCGAATCACGTTTGGATTCCACGGTGCGATTTTTTATTTGCAATGATCTGCTTCGTTTCGCTTACGCGTTCTCACGCGTTTTTTACGTTTGCGTGTCGCTTATTCATAAGAGCAGCTTAAGTTCTGATCTACAATGTAGACCCAGGTCTTGCCCGGAGTCAGTCTGAACTGTCTGCCGTTGCTGTCTTTGTAAATGGTTCTGGAACCGAGATCTTCTCTGGACCATGTTCCTTCGATGCATTCACCGTTTGTGAACAGAACAGCCTTGCCGCCTTCTGCCATGTTGATCTCGAGTCTGCCCTTTTCGTCCTGCAGACCTGTGTCCTCATCTACCATAATGTCACTGGTTACGTACTGAACGATAACATTGGAGAAGGAAAGCTGTTTGCCCGTTTCCTTGTCCACATACGGTTCGCCATACCAGTATCTGTCATACAGACCGGTTTCTTCGTTGTATTTGCATTCACTGTTGCAGCCGGTTGAAGATACTTTGACGGAGGATGCCTTCTTTGGTTCTGCAAGCAGAGTCTTTGCTTTTTCGACTTCCTTCATATCTGCTTCGTCGGTAGACTCGCTCTTCTCATCGATGACTTTCTGTGCTTCAGCTTTTGCAGCTTCCCACTCTTCGTCGCGGAACTTAAACGGCTTGATATTCTGTTTTTCTTTGAACCAGCCTTCGGAGTCTGCTCTCTTCTGGATGTCTTCCCAGTTGATGTATGCATCGTTTGGTGCTGATTTATCCTCGACTCTGTAGAACAGCTGCGTATCCTGCATGCCGTTGATGTGCGGGATGTTGCATTTATCCATATACTTATGCGCCTTCTTGCCCCATCCATAGCCTACATGGGCAGCCTTGTATTCTCTGCAAAGGTCGACGAAATAGTATCTGACACTTCGGATCGGGCCGACTTTATCCGGGAATTCTGTCATGTAGATCGCCTGGATTCTCGTCAGCTGACCTTCCACCGGGAATTCATAAATCATATCCGCATAGGAAATGTTGGACTGCGGAATGGCTCCGTCCGGTGCGTTTGGTATCGACACAATGACCGGTCTGGCCGGGAGTTCCCCTTCTGCCTCAATTCCTGTGAGCGGATTGATTTCAGGACCTTCCTCTTCAGGTGCTGCCGTATCCGTGCCGCTGCCGCCGCATCCCGTCAGTGCCAGCGTGCCAAGTGCCAATATGATCGCTAATGCAATGGTAATGATTGCCGAAAATTTCTTGTTTTTCGTTTTCATAGCCTTCTCTTCCCTTCTGATATTTCAATGTGATATACTGTCACTACGTCATATTATAGCATAAGAGCCACGGCAAACTCTCTTACAATGTGTTAATGTGAGAGTTCTGTGGCTTTTGATAATCTACAGAATGATAGGAGACAATCAATGAGATATGAATACTTCCCAAAGGGTGTTTGCCCGATGAAGCTTGAGTTTGATCTGGATGATGACCGGGTCAGCAACATTCAGTTTACCGGCGGATGCAACGGCAATCTCAAAGCCATTGCGGCTCTGGTGGACGGATGGACCGTCGATGAAATCACCGAAAAACTGGCCGGCAACACCTGCGGTTTCAAAAAAACCTCCTGTGCCGATCAGCTGACCATCGCCATCAATCAGGCTCTGGCCCAGGAACGCGGTGCATAGAAATGGCCAAGACCCTTTACCTCGGATACCACCTGTCCTCGGCCAACGGTTTTGAGGCCATGGGCCGCGAAGCCATATCGGCAGGTGCCAATACCTTCGCGTTTTTTACACGCAACCCGCGGGGTGGTAAGGCAAAAGACATCGATCCCGATGATGCAAAGGCCCTTCGTTCCATGGTGGAAAATGCCTTTGGACCCCTGGTCGCCCACGCCCCTTACACGCTGAACCCGTGCTCGGATAAACCAAACGTCCGGGAATTTGCCCATATCTGTATGGTCGAAGATCTGGAACGCATGGAATATCTACCGGGCAACTATTACAATTTCCATCCGGGAAGTCACGTAGGGCAAGGCGTCGATGCAGGCATTACCATGATCGTCGACTTGCTGAACGATATTATCTCGCCGTCCCAAAACACGATCCTTCTTCTGGAAACCATGTCCGGCAAAGGCAGTGAGATCGGCGGCACTTTTGAGGAGCTGGCTGCCATCCTGGACGGGGTAAAACAAAAGGACCACATCGGAGTCTGCATGGACACCTGTCATGTGCACGACGCTGGTTACGATATTGCAGGAGACCTGGATGGCGTGCTGGATGCTTTTGACCGGATTGTGGGATTGGACAAACTCAAAGCGCTGCACATCAACGACAGTAAGAATCCGCTCGGATCTCACAAAGACCGCCATGCATGCATCGGGGAGGGAACTCTGGGCCTGGATGCGATTGGCCGCTTCATCAACCATCCTGCATTGGCAGGCCTTCCGTGCATTCTGGAAACGCCCAATGACTTCGAAGGCTACAAACGCGAAATCCAATTGCTCCGCGCCTATGATGCGGGTTAATGTGCAGTTTTCTCGACAAATAATGTTTTACTTCAAAAGAAGCCAAGAAACATGGAATAAAGCGCACGATTAGCACCTCTGTTTGAAGTAATTCTGGTAAAGTCAAGAAAACTTCACACTTTGGTTCTGTCGCAGTTATACAGAAAACGGGCCGCTCCGCGAATTGATTCGTGGAACGGCCCGTTCTTGTGTTCCATGAGGTTGCCCCGCACTCGAAGTACGTGTCGCAGGGAATATCACCTTGACCTAGGCCATGATGAATCCGATGACGCCGTACATGATAAAGGAGCAAAGGGCCGCAATAATACCATATGGCATCTGGGTCAAAGCGTGGCGGAAGTTGTCACATCCGCAGGCTGCTGATGTGAGGACGGTCGCGTCGGAGTAGAAACAGATATGGGATCCAAATACGCCGGCGGAGATACATGCTCCTACGGCCAGCGGCATGGATACACCAATATTCATGGCGAGCGGAATGATGATTGGCAGTGCGATAACGTACATGCCCCAGTTCGTACCTGTGATGAATTCCGTACAGGCCAGTACCAGGAAGATGATCATCGGCGCTGTTGCCGGCGTCATAACCGTCGTTGCAGACTCGATGCACCACTTGGTGAATCCGATCTGTTCATTCATGTCCGCAAATACAAAGGCCATAACCATGAGCATAAGCGGGAGAATCATATTCTGGATTCCCTTAATGATAATATCCCAAAACTCGGATGCGGGCATAATGTTCTGCGCCATATACATGACGAACATGACGAGCAGCGTTGACAGAACACCCATTTCCATATCTGTATCGAAGAAGATAGTCGCAACAACCAAAACAACGATCGGAATAAAGAAGTTGAACATTTTTGGATTGTCCGGGATATTCATTTCCCCTTCTTTATCACTTGCCAGAATGGAAATTTTCTCCGATCCTTCCGGCGCCAGATTACCACCATCGGCCACTCTCTGATATGCTTTCTTCATACCAAAGATCTTTGGCACTATACCAACGATGACCAATGGAACGATCAACGCTGCGATCCAGGCGTAGAAGTTGAATGGAATCGTCTTGACAAACATAGCAATCTCGCTGGCATCCCCATCCTGCCATCCATTCTTTACGAGGATTCTGCCGCAGAATACGGACCAGGTCGTAATCGGAATCAACACGCAGAGCGGTGCTGCCGTGGAGTCGCAAACATAGGCCAGCATTTCTCTAGGCGTTTTGTGCTTATCGGTCAGCGGAGCCATGCAGGATCCAACGGTCATGGAATTCAAATAATCATCGATGAAGATGATACAACCCAAAATCCATGCCCATATGAGAGCTGCTTTTTCGGATTTCGCACGTTTGGAAGCCCATACACCAAAAGCATAGGCGCCTCCGGATCGTTCAATCAACGAAATGATACCGCCCATCAAACCGCAAACGATAATCAGCCATGCGATATCTTCGGACATCATTGTATTCAGCAAAGAATCGCTGAATGTCCACATGACGTTAGAGCCAGGCTCTGAACACATGATAAAGCCAACCACCGCTCCGATAGTCAGCGCCTCAATGATACGCTTCGTGACGAAAATGTACACAATCATCAAGAGCGCCGGAATTGTACATAAAACGCCGAAGTCTGCAGGATCTTCCGGCAGGAAGAAATTAAGAATAAAAGCAGCGATAATAATAATTGCAGCAACTACTAAAGACTTGCGGGCATTAAATGTAGCTATTTCCTTAGAAATAATTTCATTTTGCTCTTTGAGTGACATTTCTTTCTCCCCCTTTCTAGTCATTACACTTTAGTCAATCAACGAGATAAAAAAATGATTATATTAAAAGAGTTGGGCAGCATTGCCGCCCAACTCTGATAATCACGTTAACCCATCTTGGAAAAATCGCTTGCGCCGTGTTTACAAAGCGGACAAACGAAGTCTTCTGGCAAATCTTCGCCTTCATAGACGTATCCGCATACGTCGCAAACCCAGCCTTTGACCTCTTCCTGTGGACGAGGTTTTACATTTTTCTGATAGAATGTATAAGTCATTGTGTCAACGGCGTTGAGAACCGCACTTTCCGTAATGTCGCAGAAGAACATCAGGTGACTTCCTGTGTCAACGGTATTAAAGACCTTCAGTGACATGTATCCGTTGGCATATTTGTTCAGATATGGCAGTCCGTTTCCTGACTTATCGAAGTGTTCGAAGTCAGCGAACTTATCCACATCTCTGCCGGACTGGAATCCAAAGTGCTGGAAAATCTGGAACGGTGCCTGTTCGTTCAGGGTACATACATTCAGCACGCCAGTCTTTGCAATGGTCTCGCAGGAGTAATTTGCCTTGTTAACGCCTACGATCAGTCTGCTTGGATCGTTGCTGACCTGCGCAACCGTATTGCCGATCATACCATTGTCCTTCTTGCCATCGTTACTTGTGATGACGTAAAGACCATATCCAATCTTGAACAGAGCGCTTGGATCGATCTTCTTTTCTTCTTCCTCGACTTCCGGCTTGATGTAATCTGCTGCCAGTTCGTCGGCAAGTGCCTTGATCTGTTCTTTGTTTTCATCGTTCATAGCGGAAAGAATGGTTACGGTGTTCTTTGCAAATTCAATGTCTTTGCTCTTCTCGAACATGCCCTTCATTACCTTGGCCGCTGTCGGTGCCCAGGATCCGTTCTCGATAAAGGCTACGGTCTTCTTCTGGAAGTTTCTCTCAACCAGATGATCGATGAACTGTCTCATGAACGGGAAGATTTCTGAATTGTAGGTCGTGGTTGCCAGAACCAGCTTGTCATATCGGAAGGCATCTTCAACCGCTTCTGCCCAGTCGTCTCTGGCCAGATCCGTGATTTCAACCGTCGGAACACCTCTGTCTAAGAGTTCCTGCTGCAACAGTTCTGCTGCTGCCTTTGTGTGACCATAAACGGAAGTGTAGGCGATGAAGATTCCGTCGGATTCTGCCAGGTAGCTGGACCATGTGTCATACAGTCCAATGTAGTATCCCAGATCTTCTGTGAGAACCGGTCCGTGAAGCGGACAAATGATCTCGATCTCGAGGGCTGCTGCTTTTTTGAGAACGTTCTGTACCTGCGGACCATACTTGCCGACGATACCGAAGTAGTATCTTCTGGCTTCACATGCCCAATCTTCCTCCACATCCAAAGCGCCGAATTTACCAAATCCGTCTGCGGAGAAAAGAACTTTCTCTGTGGAATCATAAGTCATCATAACTTCCGGCCAGTGAACCATCGGTGCAAACACGAAATTCAGAACATGTCCGCCCAGATCCAGAGTGTCACCGTTTTCAACCTCCAGGACGTTTTTCAGTTCCATATCAGGGAAGAACTGACCAATCATCTTGAAGGTTTTCTTGTTGCCCACTACGATGGCATTTGGATACTTTTCTACAAAGGCCTGGATCGATGCGGAGTGGTCTGGTTCCATGTGCTGAACGACCAGATAATCCGGTGCTTCGCACTTGATTGCTGCGTCGATGTTCTGCAGCCATTCGCCAGTCTTGCTCTGATCGATCGTGTCCATGATGGCTACCTTCTCGCCGATTACGGCATAGGAATTATATGCCATGCCATTTGGTACGATATACTGACCTTCAAACAGATCTATATCATGATCGTTGGCGCCGATGTAAATAATCGATTCTGTAACTTTTGAGTTCATACGTATGTCTCCTTTTCCCTTATTCGCTAAAATGCATTTGTTATAGCAATATGTATTGGTTCTACCTATTTCATTATACTAGTCAGGGCGATTGTGTCAAACGAATTCACCGTTGTAGAAGTTGCTTATTTACCTCTTTATCGAACGTAAAAACCCGTTCTCCATGCAACCCGTACGCAACGGCCATGCAGTCCACAAAGTCCAGTTTTGTCCGCCCAAATTCTCCAATGGCGCTTCTTGTTACCGCATCCGGCTGAAAGGTCAACACATTTGCCATCATTTCCAGTGCCGTAGTGATTTCATCCCGTTTCACCTCGTACACGCTATCCAGTACATAGGTTACTTCTGCCAGGACTTCCGGCGTGGTCCATGCGCCTCCATCAATCAAGTGCTCTGCAATCAATGCCTGTTCCTCGTTGTCATCCAGAAGATACCTCATGATGACATTCGTATCAATAAAACACCCCTTCATCTGCGATTCTCCTCTTTCCCGCCATACTTCTTTTTCGCATGCAGCTTCCCTGCTTGCTTTTCTTTTGCCGCCAGATTTGCATCCGCGTATTTATGAAGCAATCCGCGATAATGTTCGGTAGGGGTTGCTGGAACGGACTCCTGAAGTGCTTCCCCCGTCAGCTCCAGATACTTGCTGATTTCAATCAGCACCGCTGTGCCATATCCGTTTTTCGTAAGGTAAACGGCGCCCGCTCTTTTCAGTTCCGCTTCCACTTCTGGATATCTGTTTCTCAAATCCGAAACCGGTCGAATATTCATGTTTTTTCTCCTATTCACTTGGTTATATTGCTATCACTATAATATCATTATTTTATCAATAAGCAAAGCCTTTGTGCCTGTGGTATAATCCAAGCATGAAATACCAAACCGATTCTTTACAAAAGGGCAACTGCACCTACATTTTGAAATGTTCCGATGGAACCCTGTACACGGGCTGGACCAACGACATCCGCCGGCGGCTGGCTTCCCACAACAGCGGCCAGGGCGGCAAGTACACCCGCACCCGCACGCCCGTCAAACTCGTTCACATCGAGTATTTCGATACAAAAAAAGAAGCCATGAGCCGGGAGTACGCCATCAAGCGCCTTTCCCGCGCGCAAAAGCTTCGATTATGCCGGTCGGAAACCGAGTGAACTGCGTCATAGAATGGACGCGCTTTCTGGGATTTTCACTTTTATTGTGATTCATCTGCTGGCGCCTTTCGCGCCTTGCGGCTGACGGTCTGCGGACTGTCGGTTTTGTGACTGTAATAGCTCCCATCAATCAAGTCTTTATCGATGCCGCCCTGGTATGGATCTGCGGCACCATTTCCTCCAATGGGATGCAGCCCCTCCGCATCGTATCTGGAAAGAACCAGTTTGTCCGCATAAATCTCACAAACAGTGCCCGTCAGCGTCTGGTCTACAATCTGGTCGGCTTCGGCAGATCCCGATTCGCCCGGCCCGTAATTGGAATAGTACCCCACATAGCCTGCATTCAGATAGGTAAAGGCCAGCGTCTGCTCCGAAAACCGGTTCGTCCAGCGGTCACTTTTCTTGAATTCGGGAATCAGGACCCTATCCCCTTTCGCCTTGTACACGCTGCTGCCGCCCATGTAGCAATCCCAGCCTTTGGAATGATTGTGCCCGAACACGTAAACAATATCTAAAGACTCGCCGGCCTCATTGACCACATCAAAAATCAGGGACGCATACAGGTTGTCTCCCGTCTTGTGAAGGGACGATGTCCGCGCCGTATAATGCAAAGGCACATGTCCCACAATAAAGACCGGCCTTGTTTCTCCCTGCTTGATCAATTCATCGAAACAGGACTTCATTTCCGCCGATGCCCCTTGGACCTTTTTCAGACTGCCGCTGGTCGTCCCTTGTTTCCATGGGAATTCTTTCTGCGTATTCAAAACGTAAATCAAATAATCGTCGTATTCGTGCAGCCCGGATGATGCGATGGACTCCGTAAGCTTATCGTGATTTCCCTGCACGAAAATCATCTGCTCCGGTGTGATGTTCGGATAATAGGAAGCGGCAATATCCTTGATTTCCCGAATGCTGTCTTCCGGGCTCAGTTGATAATTGTTCAGGTGCCCATCGTTGGTGTAGTCCCCGCAAAGGACCATTTCATCCAGTTGTTTTTGATCCTTTGCAACCGCCTGCAAAATACCGCTTAACTGTTCCCCGGGCGTATCCCATCCCGACTGGATCTGGTAGTCGGACGCAAAAAAAATCCCGGCAACCGGTCCCCTCGGCTCTGCCGTCGTTTCTGTTTCTGCATCCGGTTGTTCCAGAGGCTCTAACGACGACAGCTGGGACTCGCTTTGTGCGGTATCCTCCGCATCATTGCCAGGTTTACAGGAAACAAGGCAGATGCTGAAAAGCACCATGCATATCAGCAGTGCCCCTGCAATGAATTTCCTCGTTTGATTGGTGCCCATTCCCTAAAGGTCCTCCAGACTCATCTGCCCCAATACACCGTCTATGACCGGAGCGTCTTCGTCTTCCTCTATCAGCGCCCCTTCGATATCTTCGATTTCCGGCAGGTCCTTAAGGGTCTCAAAACCAAACTGTTTGAGAAACTCATCCGTTGTTCCGTAAAGGATCGGCCGGCCAACTGAGTCGGCTCTTCCCACTTCATCGACGAGTCTCTTTTTAATGAGGCCATCCATAACGCGGTCGCACCGAATGCCTCGGATCGCTTCAATTTCGCCCTTGGTGACCGGTTGCTTGTAGGCCACGATGGCCAGTGTCTCCAGTGCGGACTGAGACAGGCGGCGCTTTCTGACCGGTGTGCAAAGCCGTTCGATGTAATCGAGGTTTTCTTTTCTCGTGACGAACTGGAAGCTTTTGTTGACTTCCCGGATCACAATGCCTCTGCCTTCCTGCTCGTACTCCTCCTGAAGTTCTTTGAAGCAGTCATAGATTTCTTTTTTATCTGTATTGAATATATCAGCCACGGCTTTGACGCTCAAGGGTTCCCCCCACACAAACATCATCGATTCGATTGCCGATTTGATTGTCTTATTCCCTGCCATTTGATTCTCCCTCTTCAAACAGTTGATCCGTCGCCTTGACCAAAATGTCTCCAAATAATTTTTTCTGCTCTGCGTCAAGGGTTCGTTCTTTCATCATTTCGAGCACCGATGAGAAGGTGACCGAAATATCGTATTTGTCTTCGATGTTCGGGACCAGCCTGCGAAAATCCGTCTCACGCAGCCCTTCCGCCTTGAAGAACTCCCGGATTCCCGCCATACGCACTTCCGTTGTGATGCGCTCTTTTTCCGTACGAATATGGTGTTCCCGCAGTTCCTCCATCCGCTTTTTCCGTTGGAGAAACAGTTCGAAGGCAGCCCGGAATTGCTCCGTATCCAGCAGCAAGTACTCATCCGGCTCGCCCGTAAATTCCGCCAGATCTTCCTGGGGTTTTTCCAGTGCCGCCGCGGCGTCTGCTGCCCGTTCTTCCAGCATGGCCGAAATGGATTTGAATCGTTTGTATTCCTGCAGCTTGGCGACCAGTTCCGTCCGCGGGTCTTCATAAACTTCGCTGCCGACTTCGTCCATGACCGTTCTTGGCAACAGCATCTTGGACTTGATTTCCAAAAGCTCTGCTGCGAGCACCATAAATTCAGACGAAAGAGTCACGTCGGCCTCTTTCATCTCTTTCACGTAATCAATATATTGAGTTGTAATCTCCGAGACCTGAATATCATAGATGCTCATTCTGGCATGCTCGATCAGATACACCAGAAGATCAAATGGCCCTTCGAAGACGTTTAATTTCACTCTGTAACTCATGGGATTATTTTACCACAATTGAATATAGCTTTCCAAAAGGTTTGTACAGGAATGCCATGGCTTTATCGTACGCCTTGACCACCGGCGGCCGCGAGAATAAATAGAGGCAGGCCAGGGCCACTGCGAGCATCAAAAGCACGTGAATCGCGCCTCCCGGCTGCAGGATCGGCAGTTCCATCCGGTTGGCCCACTTGATGAGCTGCCGGACAAAAACATGCAGCAAAAAGACGGTCATGGTATTCTGTCCGATCTGGGTGATCAAGCCTCCTTTGGTTGGAAGCTTCCGGTCTGGCAAAAGTACAATGCATACCCCAAGCCAGCCCAGTGAAACCAAAACCACGACTGCTCTGGCGATCAGCCCTTCTACAAATCCAATCCCCAGGTGTGCGTCACTGTCTTTGAGCAGCAGGAGTTCCACGTCAAACTGCTTTTGGCAGCCGAACCAGATGGAGAATGCGAGCAATAAAGCAATCGGCAAAATGGTGGCTTTCTTTGGTATATTCCGCAGACGTTTGATGTGATCCCAGTTGCAGCAATAACCAAGCATAAAGAACACCAGGAAGGAACAAGCCCGCCCAAAGGCCATTTCCACACCGCAGAATGGAATCGCTCCCGCCAGAAAATACAGCAGGGCGCTGAGAGGCAGGATATACGGAATCTTCGACAGGGTTTTGATGCCGAATCGAAGATAGAACATGACGAGCAGGAACCACATGGCGTGAGTCGGCAAATACAGATAAAGATGCGCGATTCCAAAGAGGGCGTACCGTTCGAAATAGCAGAGAATCATAAACACCACGTAAGGGATGATAAAGGTTTCAAAAGCCTTTGCACGGCATTTGTCCAGATTCTTGGAGAAGAACCCGGACACAAAAAAGAACCCTTGCATCATAAAGGAAAAACAGATGATGTAGATGATTCTGGACGGCGAGCAAACGCCAAAGTGTCCGCCAACGCGCAGGAAGTGCGAGAAGACAACGCAGAAAATCAAAAGGGCTTTTAAGTTGTCGAATAAGTAGTTGCGCTCTTTCATTGCCTTTGCATTATATCGCAAAACGCCCGATTCGACAAATGGGCTGCGCGTTGCGAAACCAAAAGCTTTTGCATGGGTGAAATAATCGGATAATTGTGATCGAATAGCCCTGTACTTATTGTAAGTGAAGAATGGAAGCGGACGGTACCGTGAAGGATACCGTCCGCTTTTTTATTCCCATCCGTTCCTCTACTCAGTGCTCTCAATCCTTTTCCAAATAGAGGAATATCATATTTGCTCATCTTCTTCGACATGGTCGATTTACTGATTTTCAAAAGCTCCGCGGCAGGGTTTCTCACCATTCCCTTAGTAATTCCTTGGGTGTCACTGCATTTACTTGTGACCCTACAAAATCCTTCGCATTTCTTGTCACGATACAGTCTGCCTTGTTCCGTTTTGCATTTGCCACGAGCAAAGCATCTTCAAAGTCCGTTATCTCACTATTCAGCGCTTCCTGAAAATCGGTTGGCAATACATCTGTCAGTGTCACCATATCTGAGATTTCTAACAGTTTTGTTTTCACGTTCGGATTCTTTCGAAGAAGATAGGCAATATCCGTTGTAACAGATACCGGCATCATGCAAAGATCGCCATTTAGAAGTGCATTTCTCAAAACTAGATAAGAATCTGTGAAGAAAGGTTCTCTTCGTTCCAAAATATCGATCATGACATTCGTATCGAGCATAATTCTCATTGCCTTGCCAGTCTTCCTTCCCTGATATCTTCCAGTGAATCTTTGACATCCCCGGCAGCGCCTACAAGGCTATCTAAAATTTCCACTTTATCTTTGTTCGGATTGCTGAGTTTTACGATAACATGACCGTTTTTCGTGATGTAGATATCCTCATTTGCAGCAAGCTGCATATATTTCCCCAAATTGTTCTTTAATTCTGTTGCAGTAATGGTCAAAGGAACTCCCTCCTTGTATTCAAATCGCACGGGTTTATTTCATATTTCATACGATTATTATAGAATATTCGTACGATTAAAGTCAATAACGAAAGAAACCCAACCCCGCGTCGAACGCGGGTTTTCCTCAAAAAAAGAAGAAACCCCACTAAAGTGGGGTCCTTCCGATATTTGATGAATTTACACCGATTCTGTATTTCTACTAATTACAGATTGTATGCAGCCTTAACTTCTGCCAGTGCTTCGTCCAGAGCAGCCAGAACCTTTTCGATTGTCTCAGAGTACCAGCTGTCATAACGTTTCTAGCAAACAGAGCCTTAGTTACTTCGTGGCCGATTTCGTCTGTAGGGAATTCCATGCAGATCAGCATACCGGATCCTCTGAATGTAGTCAGGACTGTTGGATACTTGTCATGCAGTTTCTGCAGTCCAGCCAGGTACTTGTCTCCCTTAGCCTTTGACATAGCTGGAAGATCGTTTTCGAGCATGTATCTGATTGTTGAGATAAATGCTGCGCAAGCCAGAGGGTTACCACCAAATGTCGGTGATCCAAGGATCCATGGATTTTCAAACATCTTGCCTTCTGCGCCAGTGCCGCAACCGGACTTTTCATAAGTCCAAGGTCTAGCGATGATACCAGTAATAGGTACCAGACCACCGGATGATGCCTTACCATAAGTCATGATGTCTGGGCAAACGCCTTCATGGTCACATCTCCACAGAGTACCAGTACGTCCAAGACCAGTCTGGATTTCGTCGAAGATCAGAGCTACGCCGTGTTCGTCGCAGATCTCTCTCAGAGCCTTGAGGTATCCATCAGGTGGAATGATAACGCCAGCTTCGCCCTGGATTGGTTCTACGATCAGTCCAGCAACCTTTTCGCCTACAGCTTCCAGGTTTTCGATAGCTACTCTTGCTGCATCAGCATCGCCATACTTAACGTGCTGTACCTGCTGAATCATAGGGATATAGTCTTCTCTGTAAGCGCCCTTGCCGCCCATTGAGATAGCACCCATGGACTTGCCGTGGAATGCTCCAACAGTTGAGATGTACCATCTGCCGCCTGTTGCCAGTCTAGCCAGCTTCAGAGCCATTTCAACAGCTTCAGCACCACCGTTTGTGAAGAAGCAGTACTGCAGATCGCCAGGAGTAATCAGTCCAAGCAGGTGAGCCAGATAACCTCTGAGTGGGTCAACCAGTTCCTGAGAGTGGAGTGAATATCTGTCTAACTGAGCCATTACAGTCTTCTTGATTTCAGGGTTGCCGTGTCCACAAGCGAAGATACCAAATCCGCCGAGGCAGTCGATGAATTCAGTTCCGTGAAGATCTCTGAATACGTCGCCTTCGTCTTCCCATTCGATGAATGCAGCATCCGTTGATACGGATTTTCTGTATTCCAGCCATCCAGGGTTAACGTTTTCGTTAAAGTTAGCGATCAAGCCAACGACTCTTTTAGCTTCTTCTAAAGCTTTTGCCATGTTTCTTTCAGTCATTTTATGACCTCCCTTGTTTGGTTAATTAGTTTGCTGTCCGGAGTGACAGCAATCGGTATAACTTCTATCACATAGAATATCCAAATTCTATGCCAACATCTATATTATAGCTTATTAAAGCACTATTGTTAATAACAAATATGCTGAAAATTCCCATTTTTCAATGGTTATCTTGCCAACTTTTTCATATTATTTTTTTAGATAAGGAAAATACAAATGAGAACGATACCCTATTTTCAAGAATTTGGACTGTTTTTGTGTTTCGCGTCTGAAACACGGTCTTATTTCTGATACAGTTTTGTGTTCCTCAAACGGAGTGCATTGAACATCAAAAGCAGAGGGCTTAAGCACATTAGTACCATAGAAATGACCGGTCCGGGAGCCCAATCAAAGACCGGAAAGAGTACTCCGGCAGCAATTAAAATACCAACAATATTGTACCCGATTGCCCACATGAAATTCTGTTTTATATTCGTCATAACGGACTTGCTGAGGATAACCGTTCTGGCAACGTAAGTCAGGTCATCCTGTGACAATATGATATCCGCAAATTCGCATGCTGGATCCGTTTCCGTGCCGAGCGCCATACCGATATCTGCTTTTGCAATGGCACCTGCGTCGTTGACACTGTCACCCACCATGGCGACCAGCCCTCCCCGATCTTGCAGATTGGCGATGACCTTGTCTTTGTCCTGGGGCAAAACCTGGGCGATGGCATGGTCGATCCCGACTTCTTTTTTGATTGCTTCTGCCGTCGCGTAATTGTCGCCGGTGAGCATGATTACGTCGATTCCCATGTTTTCCAGCATTGATACAGCTCGCAGGCTGGTCGGTTTCGGACCATCTCTTAATGCTATGACCCCGATCAATTCGCCGCCGATGATTCTCCCGGTCTCGTCCGTTTCAAGTTCCGCAAAATATACGACGATTTTACCTCTGGACGCCAGTTCATTTCCTTCCTCAAAGTCTGGTTCAACGCCCACTGATTCCATATACGCTTCGTTTCCGGCAATAAAGGTTCGCTGCCGAATCACGCTCTGTACGCCTCGACCCGGCACATCTTTGAAGCGAATCGGTTCCTGGATGATTCCCGGACGGTCCAGCGCCGCGGATACGATGGCTTTTGCAATTGGATGATTGGAGTACTTCTCGATACCGGCGGCCAGAAACAAATCGAACTCGTCGGTAAAGGGGAGGATATCCGTCACTTCCGGATGGCCAATCGTGATGGTCCCGGTTTTATCTAAAACTACCGTTTCGATTTTTTGAGCCTGCTCCAATGCTTTGGCGTGATTGATCAGGATTCCGTTTTCAGCGCCCTTTTCCATTCCAACGGTGAACGCCGCAGGGGCGGCAAGTTCCAACGTTCCCGGACAAGCTACCACCAGCACGGATATGCCTAACAGCGCCGCCGTAATCATGCTGTGGGACGCGATGCACCAAATTAAAAATGTCGCTGCCGCACAGGCCACAACGACCGGCACAAACAGTCGGTCTATTCTTTCCGAAACGATCGATATGTCTGCATCGAGGGTCTCGTTTTCATGCAAAAGCGTTTCTAAGGTTTCGCCAGTTCTGGCTGCAATTTTGGAATCTATGCCTTCGCTGAGCGCAGCCAGTGTGAGAATCATGCCCGCGACGTCTGGTCTGATAATGAGAATCGATGCAGTCACGGCAATTGCGAGACGGCTTTCTGCAGAAGGTGCTTTGCGGGCGATTTGCCTAAATCCTTTGCCAAGAAGGCGACGATTCGCAATTACGATTGGAATCAAAAAAACAAATCGGATTACTAAATAGAGGAGTGTCTTTGGACCAATGAAAGAAATGGCTGCCAGCGGCACGACAAAAACAAGCGACAAGACAAGTCGTATTATGATTTCATTGTTGTTTTCAGGGGTGTTCGCTCGGTTCGTCAAGGGTCCTTCCTCCTTCATGCCTATTCTATCATACGTAAAGAAATGGTCAACAAACAGCTTCAAGGGCTCAAGTCCCTCAATTCATACCATAAGAAAAAGACAGGCCAAGCCTGTCTTTCTCTTATGGCGCGCCCGAAGGGACTTGAACCCCCGACCTTCACATTCGGAGTGTGCTACTCTATCCGGCTGAGCTACGGGCGCTCATCACTGAGACCAATTTTAACACACATGTCGGTGAGATGACAAATGGTTTTTATATTCTATCGCAATACGCTATATTGGAGCGCGTAGCGAGCAAGGCATGCCGGAGGAACATTTTCCACATAGATCTGTGTCCTGCGGGACCAGTCCTTTATAGACATGAGGCTCCTGATTATACAGTTCCTCATTTCTGCAAAGGGCTTCGTTGCAAAGAAATCGATCGTATCCATCCGGACGCAGCGCGCCGGTAGGACATACGCTGGCGCAGCGCAAGCATGTTCCGAGGCGTTTATACAGACAAAGTTCCCTTTGCAGCGGCTTATCCCATTCTACAGGCAGATTCGTAACGACCGAACCATATCGTCCGCAACAACCTTCTTTGGTAATCAGCATTTGATTGATGCCAAAGGTTCCAAGCCCTGCCGCAGCAGCCATGTGTCTGTGAGACCAGCGGCTGCGCAGTACTTCTTCTTCATAATTCGTATAGGGATCCGGCAGAGCAGCATGCCACCCTTGCTTTTTTAGAAATTCCACAATCGCACAACTTAAATCTTTGATTAGATTATTGGTTTCTTCGTACGCAACGGCCCAGGCCTGACTTTCCGCCCCGGGCTTCGCATTCCCCATGCATAGTTCCTCGGTAAAAGGAAGAAAAAAGGCGATCACTGTCTCCGCATCCGGAATCACCTGCCGCGGTTCTGCATGGTTGGCATCTGTGATTTGGCGGATTTTGCTCAAATACTCGCCATTTGCTTCCGCAAACCCTACAAGCGGTGTTCTCCACTCCGTCTCCGCCGGGTATTTGTCAACATACTCTTTTACAAAAGATGTGATTGCGTCTTTCATGTTCATAGCTCCTAATCTATCCCTGTACTGCAACGACCATATTCAGAATGTCTACCTCTTGTTTCGATTTGTAACATAAGGCACGTTAAGTTGTAATGGAAAGCAAAAAGGGAATCCCGTGCCGATACACTTTCAGCACCGTGATTCCCATTTTTTAGTCAATCGCTTTTATTTAGGCTCTATGCGTCACATGTTACATCAGTGTCTCTTGCCGCCCTCTGCAACATTGCTTCTGGTCTCTGCTTTTGCCAGAATCAACTTGGCGTTCTGCATTTCTTCAGACTGTTCATCTGCGTCCTTATGCGCAGCGATCCAGTCCTCGGCTTTTGCTTTTTCGCTGAGAACTCGTTCCATATCAATGTCTTCGGACCATTCCACCGCGTCGGTGTAGATAACGACGCTGTCTTTTGCATCGATGAATCCACCAGCAACGGCAGCAACACGCCAGTCGTCCTTGCCTGCATCCTTTTCTTTGATCCAAAGCTCGCCAACCTCTAAGAGTTTGCAACCCCAGATGTGTCCTGCCATATAGCCTTCATCGCCATCCAGTGTGGTTACGATTACAAGTTCAACCTCACCGCGATAAAAGAGTTTTGATGGAGTCATGACTTCCAATCTAAAACTATTCGCCATCTTCTTCAACCTCTTTCTGGTTTGCTTCCTGACTTATATGAACGCTTGCTTCTGCCTTGCTGGCTTCGTATTTTTCAACAACTTCGTCGATACCGCCCGCAAACAGGAACATGTGCTCAGGAATCGCGTCGTGTTTACCTTCGAGGATTTCCTTAAAGCCTCGAACCGTTTCCTTAAGCGGCAGATATTTTCCTTCCATGCCGGTAAATGCTTCTGCTACGCTGAATGGCTGGGACAGGAATCTCTGAATCTTTCTGGCTCTGTTTACGATCATCTTATCGTCGTCGCCCAATTCATCCATACCGAGGATCGCAATGATATCCTGCAGTTCCTTATATCTCTGGAGAACTTCCTGTACGCCTCTGGCGGTAGTATAGTGTTCTTCGCCCAAAATCAGCGGATCCATGATTCTCGATGTGGATTCGAGAGGGTCAACCGCCGGGTAGATACCGAGCTCCGTGATGGCTCTCGAAAGTACTGTCGTAGCGTCCAAGTGAGCAAATGTAGTAGCCGGCGCCGGGTCAGTCAGGTCGTCGGCAGGTACATATACTGCCTGTACGGATGTGATGGAACCCTTCTTCGTGGAAGTGATTCTTTCCTGCAGTGCGCCCATTTCTGTAGCCAGTGTTGGCTGATAACCTACTGCCGATGGTACGCGTCCGAGCAGTGCCGATACCTCGGAACCTGCCTGGGTGAATCGGAAAATGTTATCGATAAACAGAAGTACGTCCTGCTTTTCCTGATCTCTGAAGTACTCTGCCATAGTCAGACCGGTCAGAGCTACTCTCATTCTCGCTCCAGGTGGTTCGTTCATCTGTCCGAATACCATGGCGGTCTTTTCGATAACGCCGGATTCGATCATTTCGTAATAAAGGTCATTTCCTTCTCTGGTTCTTTCCCCTACACCTGCAAATACGGAGATACCACCATGTTCTCTGGCGATATTACTGATCAGTTCCTGAATCAGAACCGTCTTGCCTACGCCGGCTCCTCCGAACAGACCAACCTTACCACCTCTTGTGTACGGTGCAATCAGGTCGATAACCTTGATACCTGTTTCAAATATCTGTGCTGACGTGTCCTGCTCTTCAAAAGTAGGTGCAGCTCTATGGATCGATGCCTTCAGTTCTGTTTCAATCGCTGGTTTGTCATCGATTGGCTCTCCAAGTACATTGAACATTCTTCCAAGCACTTCTTTACCAACCGAAATTGTGATTGGAGCACCTGTATCGACTGCTTCCATGCCTCTCTGCAGCCCGTCGGTGGAAGACAATGCTACGCATCTGGCAACGTCATCGCCCATATGCTGCGCAACCTCTGTCACGATTCTTCTGCCTTCGAACTCTATTTCTACCGCGTTCAGCAGTTCCGGCATTTCATCTTCTTTGAATTTAATATCGATTACAGGCCCTATAACTTGGTGTATACTTCCCTTGTTCATTTTCGCCTCCTAGTTTTGTGCCTCAGATCCGGCAACGATCTCGATGATTTCATCGGTTATAGCGGATTGTCTTGCTCTATTGTAGTTCAGATTCAGCGTGTCAAGCATTTCACGCGCATTATCCGTAGCATTTTCCATAGCCATTCTTCTTGCCGCATGCTCGCAGGTCGCTGATTCTACGACTGCTGAATAGATCTTCATCTCAACATACTTTGGGATCAGGTAGTTAAATACCGCTTCCACAGAAGGTTCGTATTCGATGAACTTAGTATCCGTTAACAATTCAGGGTCATTCTCAATTTTGAATGGCAGCAGGGTTTCATTCTTGACTTCCTGTTCCAGTGTACTGATAAAGGAAGTGTAAATCAAAATGACCTCATCAATTTCCTTCTTATCGTACATTTCCAGGATTGGCTTTACGAGTTCCTTTGCTTCCAGGAATGAAATGCTTTCCGGAGGCGCCAGATAAGAGCTGTGAACGTTGTAGCCATGTTTTTCGAAGTATTCCTTACCCTTACTTCCGATCGCTATGATTACAGGCGGTTCCCAGTCCGTATCAATTTCACGCTGTGCCTCTTTGATGATATTCGTGTTGAATCCACCGCAAAGGCCCCGGCCGCTGGTAACAACGATGTACGCCGTCGTCTTGACTTCTCTGGATCCCTCCAGATAATCCTTTGGTACGTCCTTGCCTGTATTGAACAGCTCACCGATCGTATTGGTTATATAATGTGAATTTTCATTTGTCTTTTCGAATATGGCTTTTGCTTTTCGCAGTTTCCCCGCTGACACCAGCTTCATCGAGTTCGTTATTCTCTCTGTACTCGAGACTGACTTGATTCTACGCTTTATGTCCTGTATGGATTCGGTTGCCATATTGCACCTCCTACAGTTCTTCTGCTTCTGTCAGCTCAAGATCCGGCTGGATCGTTGATGCACCGATCTTTCTCAGATATGAATCCTTGAACTTGCCGATTGCTTCCTTAAGCTTCTCTTCTGTATCTTCTGTCAGCTTGCCTTGCTTTTTAATATCTTCTCCAACCTCAGGATACATTCCTGCCATGTATTCCAGGAATCCCTTCTCGAAGTCCTTTACATTCTCTACGCCGACGGTTGCCAGGTGATGGTTGATTGCAGCATAAATGATCATAACCTGCTGCTCAACCGGAAGTGGCTGATATTGCGGCTGTTTCAGGATTTCCATGAGGATCTGTCCATGTTCCAATCTGGCCTTTGTTTCGGCGTCGATATCGGAACCAAACTGTGAGAAGCTGGCCAGTTCTCTATACTGAGCCAGTTCCAGCTTGATCTTGCTGGCAACCTGCTTCATGGCCTTGATCTGTGCGTTACCTCCTACTCGGGATACGGAGATACCAGCATTTACCGCCGGTCTCTGTCCGGAGAAGAAGAGTTCGCTTTCGAGATAAATCTGTCCATCTGTAATGGAAATTACATTGGTCGGAATGTATGCGGATACATCGCCTGCCTGGGTTTCAATGATCGGCAGTGCCGTCAGTGATCCGCCGCCTTCTGCATCGCTGAGCTTGGCTGCTCTTTCCAGCAATCTGGAATGCAGGTAGAAAACGTCACCAGGATATGCTTCACGTCCAGGTGGTCTTCTCAGCAGCAGTGACATGGCTCTGTATGCAACCGCATGCTTAGACAGATCGTCGTAGATAATCAGTACGTGTCTGCCCTGATCTCTAAAGAATTCACCCATCGCGCATCCGGCATATGGAGCGATATACTGCAGCGGTGCAGCATCCGAAGCTGTCGCACTAACGATAATGCTGTATTCCATGGCACCTTTGTCTTCCAGTGTCTGTGTCAGCTGGGCAACGGTCGATGCCTTTTGTCCGATTGCAACGTAGATACAAATAACATCTTCGCCCTTTTGGTTCAGGATCGTATCGATCGCAATCGCGGTCTTACCAGTCTGTCTGTCTCCGATAATCAGCTCACGCTGTCCTCTGCCGATTGGGATCATGGAGTCAATTGCTTTGATTCCGGTCTGCAAAGGCTCATATACCGATCTCCTCTGCAGTACGCCCGGTGCCGGAGATTCGATTGGTCTTCTCTCTGTTGTTTTGATCGGGCCTTTACCATCCAGTGGCTGTCCCAGCGCGTTTACAACTCTGCCGACCATTTCATCGCCAACCGGTACCTCAACAACAGCACCTGTCGGCTTTACGATATCTCCTTCTTTTATCTCTCTGTCTGATCCCAGAATTACAGCACCTACGTTGTCCTCTTCCAGGTTCTGTGCCATTCCGTAAGTGTCCTCGCCAAACTGCAAAAGCTCACCGGCCATGCAGTGCTCGAGGCCATATACTCTCGCAATACCGTCACCTACCTGAATAACAGTCCCGAAATCAGAAACGTCTAACTTCCCTTTGTAGTTCTTGATTTGTTCCTTTATGACCGAACTGATCTCTTCTGGTCTTAGATTCATTTCTTTTCCTCCCTAGGATATTTTTAACTGACTTGCCATTTCTTCGAATCTCTTCCTGTAAGAGGCATCGATAATCTTGCCTTCTACCAGGATCTTGACTCCGGCAATCAGCTTGGGATCTATTTCATTCTCAAGTTTAACATTCATCTGCAGCAGTCTAGATGTCTGTTCTTCAAGCTGTGCAAGTCTTTCTGCACTCAACTTTTCCACAGAGTATACTACTCCGTAGGATACTCCCTCTTCTTTCTCCAGCAAGTCCCTATATACTTTAATGATTCTCTCAAAACGCCCTGCTCTCCGCTTATCAATCAGAACATACATAAAGTTCAGGAGTTCCTGACAAATCTTTCCGTCAAAGATCTCTGTCAGGACCTTCTTTTTTTCGTCTGCCGATATAGCCGGGTAGTCAATGAACGCCTTAAGATCGGGCTCAGCTTTCAGGATCTCTACGATCTGCTGGCCCTCTTCCAGTATCTCCTGCTGTTTTCCTACGTCTTCTGCAGCTTCCATAAGCGCAGTTCCATAAGTCAGATCTACTGCTAGTTCTGCCATTGTGTACTCCTCGCGTTATTAATAACTTCGTCAACTATGGCTTCCTGCCCTGTCTTTTCTACTTCCTTCTCTACAATTTGCTCTGCTACCATCAGACCGATGCTGGCAATTTCCTGACGCATATCGTCCATTGCCTTTGTGCGCTCAAGCTCAATTGTACGTTCCGCTTTCTCGATGATTTCAGCTGCTTGTGCCCGGGCATCTGCAATAATCTGCTGTGCCTGCAAGTCCGCCTGCTGTCTGGCCTCTTTAATAATCACACGGCCTTCTTCTTCGATATTCGCGATACGCTTACTGTAGTTTGCCATCTTTGCATCGGCACGCTTGTTCATCGCTTCCGCACCATCGATCGCATCCTTGATAGCGTTGGATCTGTCATCCATAAATGCTTTGATTTTTTCCCAGAAGTATTTCTTGAGTATGATATATAAGATGAAAATGTTTATGAGAATCATTAACGATGTTAAATTCATCTCGATAAGCCCTGTATGCAGCTCCATGTTCATCCTCCTTTCTTAAGTCATACGATAAGCACTAACTTCCGGGTTTTAAATAAGTGGATTTGCAAATAACAGCATGATGGCTATGATCAGCGCGAAGATACCTGCAGTTTCTGTAAGCGCTACACCAATCAGCATCAGCTTCAGAAGTGTACCCTGAGCTTCCGGCTGCCGGGCTGTACTTTCTACTGTTTTACCTGCATTGTAACCGATACCGATTCCTACGCCTGTCATGGCAATCATGGCTAAGCCTGCTCCAAGTGCTGAAAAAGCAGCAATCAATTCTGTACCTGTGAATCCTGTCATTTTAATTTCCTCCTTAAAATTGGTTTACAAATCATGCTATGTCTCTATTGTTCGTCTGTAATCAGTCGCTTTCGACTGGATGTCTGCCGTTGTCGATAAATACCATTGTCAGCATGGTAAATATATAGGCCTGCAGAATCGGTTCAAACATATCGAACCAGAAATTCAGCGGCAGCGGAAAAGCTATCTGCAGGAACGGAACCGGGATCATCATCGTTGACAATGTCTTCAGGCCTCCGTATACCAACGTCATAATGATAACTCCAGCGAGTATGTTGCCGAAAATTCGGCACGCCAGTGTTACCGGGAACATGCAGTCACTGATGATATTCAGCGGCAACATGAACGCATATGGCGAAGACAGTTCCTTAATGTAACCTTTCGCAGTCTGTGCACGCACCGCATTGTAGTGAATCATAATGAACGTCACTATCGCCAGCGGAACAGTACAGTTCAAATCGGCTGTGATAGGTCTCAGATCAAGCAACCCCAGCATACTTCCGATTGCCAGGAACGAGATCAGAGTCCCCATGTACGGAGCAAACCTTTCGCTGACATCCCCCATAACATCTTTTACCATGTTATAGATGAAGCCTACGATGAACTCCGCTACATTTTGAGCCCCATGGGGTATCTTTTGCATGTTTCGGGTAGCCACGAATGCAAAGATTAATATGAGAATGCTCAAAATCCACGCGAAACAAACTGTTTCTGTGAAATTGACAGACCCAATTGAGAATATGACTCGTGGTCCTAATTCCATCCTGTCACCTCCTTACCAGTCATCGTCCTCATCATCATATACACTAAGATCGTTCCACTCCTTTGGACCAATCCAGTCATTGAGTGGGTTTTTCTTCTTTTTGATGAATCTATACACAATGCCGTATAGTAACAATATTCCGAAATGTACGGTGATAAAACCGCACCCGCATCCAGCGCCGGCACGAAGGCTGAGCTTGATGCAGAAAAGAAAAGATATTCCATACAGAAAGATTCGGAGCACATAGCCCAATACAACAGGCTTTTTCTTCTTATCGTCCATGAGCATTTGTCCGGTTTTTACCAGAATGATAAAACCGAGTATCGTTACCGCCGTTCCTATAACCAACCCTAGAACGAAGAATGGATCTGGGCCAATTACAAAGAGTGAAACGATTTCGGCCACTAAGGCCATTATGCATGCATAAACGATTATCTCATTTCTGAATTTTGTCATATCTTTTCTCAAAAAATTGTTATTATTTTGAGATAAATTATACACCTTTTTGCTTTTTTTGCAACTAATTTCAGAATAATTAGCGAATTGGTAAATCGGCTGATTTCAAGGATTTCCAAGGTTTTTCAGTTGTACAGAATTAATTATTATTTTTTTGAAACACCTCACTTTTGTAACTAGTTTGCGGTTTTTGTTGTCGAACTTGTCCTTATAGGTCAAATTCAAAATCGATAGGGTCTTTATCCGGCACTTTCTGATCGATGATAGAAAGAACTTCTTCAATGATTCTCAAAGCCGCCCAGCAAGTTGCGTCATTTACATCCAGCGGTGGTGCCATTTCGACAATATCCATACTCGTAACCGGCAGCTTTTTAACAATATACCGGACAAACTCAATCAACTCTCTGGACGTCAGTCCGCCTGATACCGGAGTTCCGACCGCCGGTGCAAAGGCCGGGTCCAGCACTCCTATATCCAATGTGAAGTACAGACTGTCGTAGTCTTTGAATTTGTCATATATGATCTTCGCGCATTCCGCAAATCCTGCGTGGAACATATCCGTGGCGGAAATCACGGTGATATCTCTGTTTCTCCGGATCAGTTCCAGTTCTTCTGCCTCCGCGGCACGGATTCCTAAAAACAGCAAATCTTCCGGCTGGATTACATCATCGAGAGCGCGCTTGGCGGTGTTGGCATGAGACCAAATTTTGCCGTCATAGCAGTCACACAGCTCAAAATGGGCATCAAAATGGATGATTCCGACCTTCTTTCCGAAATTCGCTCTCCCAAAAGCTCTCTGGAGAGGAATGGTAACCGAATGGTCTCCGCCAAGAAACAGATTGAAATTGTTGTAACCCATAATCCGGAGCGCTTCTTCCTCGACTCGCTCAAAGCTTTCGCCCCAGGTTCCCCGCATATCTACATCGCCAAAATCATAGACGAGAGGCTGAAACTCCAGCAAATGCCAGTCGTCGGTCGATGCCGGCATGAATTCTTCTGCAAACTCTCTGATTTTGGCAGGTCCTTTGGCCGCTCCCAGCTCCTGGCTCTGTCCTCCGTCAAAAGGAATCCCCAAGATCGAGATTTTTGCTTCCTCAGGCATAGCGGCCGTAATGTCTAGCCATCTATACATACGCCATCCTCCTTCTAAACGTAGTTCGATTTCTTTTACTTCGTTCTGATAATACGTGCTTTTCGCTTGTCAGGCCCCTTATCCCACTCAACAACATCGGTGTAAATAACGATGTCATCTTTGATGTCAATGAATCCACCTGCTGCGGAAGCGATTTTCCACTCGTCTTCCTGGGAACCTTTTTCTTTGATCCAAAGTTTCCCTGCGTCAAGCAGCTTACACGTCCACATATGATGGGCCATAAAGCCTTCGTGGCCGACAGGCGTGTTCACGATGACCTGTTCCACTTCTCCGCGGTAAAAGAGATTCGACGGCGTTGCAACTCTTAATTCGAAACTGTCTGCCATGTCGTCCTCCTTGCGTTACCGATCACGTCATCGATGATCGCTTCCTGTCCGGTCTTATCAACTTCCTTTTCAACAATTTGTTCTGCAGCCAGCAAAGCCAGTTCTGCAATTTCCTGCCGCATATCTTCGAGTGCCTTTACGCGCTCCATTTCAACGGCCCGTTCTGCCCGGGCAATGATTTCACCGGCCTGCTTCGTCGCATCGTCAATGATCTGCTGAGCCTGAGCCTCTGCACGTTTCTTCGATTCTCTCATGATGGCCCGGCTTTCTTCCTCTACATGGGCGATACGCCGTTCGTACTTGGCCAGCTTGGCATCTGCCCGCCTGCTTACTGCATCAGCCGCGTCAAATGTCTCCTGGATTTTCTTCCTTCTGTTGTCCAAAGCTGCCAGAAACGGTTTGTAAATGAATTTGCTGAGCACGAAAACCAGAATAAGAAAATTCACGATTACAAATATGATTTCTGTCAGGTTTAAGCCTAATGCTTCAAACATGCTTCGTTTCTCCTTTACAATTTCCGTAAGCTCTTACATCTTTGCCAGTAGCATAAACGCGAGAACCAGCCCGTAAATCGTCAGTGATTCCATAAACGCAAAGGCCAGAATCATGTTCGTACGCAGCTGTCCCATCATTTCCGGCTGACGTGACATGCCTTCCAATGCCTTTCCTCCGGCATTACCCATACCAAGGGCCGGACCGATCGTTGATACACTGATTGTAATTGCTACTGCAATTGCGATTAACCCTGTCGTCATTTGTTGTTTCTCCTTTCGACAAAATTTTGCTTTATATATAACTTTATCATTAACCAATAACTACGAATCCATCAAAGGATCAGTGTGCTTCCAGCTCGTGATCTTCACAGGCTTCTCCGATATAGATCGCGGTCAGAAGCGAGAATACGAGTGCCTGGATCAATGCCAGCAGGACGACGAGCATCTGCATGATAGCCGGAATGATCGCCGGGCAAAGTCCAAACAGCACTTCCACGACCTTTTCATCCCCAAAGGTGTTTCCGTAAAGTCGGAAGGTCAGGGAAATCGGCTTCGCCAGCTCGTCCATAATCATCAGAGGGAGCATGAATACGAATGGGCTGATCATCCGCTTATAGACTTTCTTCACGCCCAGCTCTCTGAATCCAATGACCTGGACCAAAATGATGACCAGAATCGCCATTCCGGCCGGGAAGTTGATGTCGCTGGTCGGCGCCTGAAATCCGTCCGCGTGTCCTGCAAAAGGCAAAAGCCCCGAATAATTGCAGATCAGAATATAGATAAACAGCGTTCCAACGAGCGGGAAATACTTTCTGCAGAGATCTTCTCCCATAACTCCGCTAAAGAATTTATGAAGTTTTTCAATTCCCATCTCGATCATATTCTGCACACCGCTCGGCATCATTTTGAGGTCGCGGCTGACGAGAATGGAAACGATGCAGATTACAATCGTAATTACGCTGCTCGTGATCATTGTGTTTGTCATTCCTATTGAATGCAAGGCTTGGATCATCTTTCTTTTTCCTCCACATGGCTGACGATTTGCCGTATCGGTGCCAGCTTACCCGTCAGGCTCATGGCCACCGCCGTCGCTACAATCGTAAATACAAAATCCAAAGGCATGATATTTCTCATCAAAAACACAAAAAGAAGCGCCGCCACATTAATGGCATATCCGATGCCCATACGAATATACAGCGCGCTGCTTTCCATTTTTTTATCTGATTTTTTTAGTTTTCTCCAAAGAAGGGCATACTTCAAGCATCCTACTACAAAACCGTATGCAAGACCTACTACAACGCTCTCAATGTAGAATAACACCAAGTCCACCCTCTCTATGGAATTACTGAATAATACTCACAGAGAGATAATACAATATTGCGCATCATTGTTTCAACGTATTAAAACGTTGTTGGCATATTTATTACAAAAAACGCGCAAACTAATTACTTTTTATATATTTTGATGGGCTAATTAGTTAGAATATGATTAGTTTTCTGAATCTTTTGTGAATTTAACCGCAAATTAATTATTTCAAAAATGAACTGATTTCAGGTTTTTTATAACCCGTCAATGACGTTGTTGACCCACTTGCGGCTTTTGAATCTCCACGTCAGGAAGAAGAGCTTGACCACGTCTTCCAGTTTTACAGCCAGCACTGCCAGAAAGATTGGCCATTTTAAGAACAGAGACGTCACAAAGGCCATGGGAACTCCGATGAGCCATACGGTTCCCACTTCCGTAAACATGGCAAACCGGGTATCGCCTCCGCAGCGCAGTACACCGGTGACGATGACGCCGTTATACACCGCAAGCCAAAGAGAGGCAGCATAGACGACCAAGATTCTCCATGCGTCCGTGGCTCCTTCTTCCGAAAAATCAAACAGGCTGAGTATCGGCTTGCCAAAGATTATGGTCAGCCCGCCTAAAACAATGCCGGCGGCAACACCCATGACGAGCATTCTTTTCGCCATTTCAAAGGCCTCGCTCTGTTTTCGCTCGCCCAGTTTTTGCCCGACGAGGATGAGAACCGCATCTCCGATGCTGAAGGCCGCCATAGAGAAAATGCTATTAATCGTATTACAAGCCTGTACCGCCGCGCCTGCTGTGATGCTTATTCTCGCAAAAGCTGCGATGTACATGGAATTACCCAGGCTCCACATGGTTTCGTTGATCGTTGTCGGCAAGGCGTTCCGGAATATTCTGCCGGCAAGGTCTTTGCCGTAACCAAAGAACTCGCGGAGCGGTCCGCGGATGATGTTGTTCCGTCCGAAGATAAAGAACAGCAGGATCGAGAGTTCCACAATTCTGGAAATGACCGTTGCTAAAGCGGCGCCCTGCACTTCCATGCGCGGTAGTCCGAAGTGGCCATATATGAGGCAGTAGTTCATAACCGTGTTCGTGCAAAGCCCGATGACGCTGGCGATCAGCGGCAGATGGGTTTGCTGGGATGCCCTAAGTGCTACGGTAAATGACTGGGTGATTGGAATCAGAAGAAATGTAAAGGCCCCGGTCCGGACATAAGGAATGCCGGTTTCAATGACTTCCGGATATTTGGTAAAGACCCGGAGCACGTACTGGGGGAAAATCATCGCCACTAAGAAAAACACCAGCCCCATTCCAAAGGCTACCGTCAGGATGAACCCTGTTGTTCTGCGAATGTTGGCATAATCATGGGTACCATAAAACTGCGCCATGAAGGTGGCGCCTCCGCTTGCAAACCCAAAGACAAACATCCAGTATATAAAAAAGAGCTGTACTGATACACCTACTGCGTTCAGTGCCAACTCCCCTAGGGCACCTATCATAAGGTTGTCTACAAGATTCAAACTGGATGCAATGAGACTTTGAAGGGCAATGGGACCGGCAACAACCAGGACGCTCTTTAAGAGCCTTTTGTTGTCGATCGTGTTTAAGGTTTCACTGCTATAACTCATGTTTTTCTATTTAAACTTACTTTTTGTTTTTTTAGACTCACTTTTTGTTTTTCTTGTTCCGAATTCGATCCGCTTCAGATAGGTCTTCCCGGATCAACCGCATACCTCGGATGCTGACTTTATTGCTTCCCGTATCCGTCAGGATAACCCCGACGATCATGACAACAACGGCAAGCAGGCCGACGCACTCCACATACAATTCTCTGCTGTACAGCACGGCGATGATCCCCATGACGCCGCTGACGCTGTACATAAGCATAACGGCCCGTCTCTGTCCGAAGCCCGCTTTGAGGATTTTGTGATGCAAATGCTCTTTGTCGGCGGTGCTGATGGACTGATGACGCGCGGTCCTGCGAATGATCGCCATCAGTGTATCAAAGATTGGAAGACCCAATACGAGCGCCGGTATCAGAACGACGACCAACGTCGCACTCTTGACCGCGCCGATGATCGATATCGATGCAATGGCAAATCCCAAAACCTGTGATCCGCCGTCCCCCATAAAAATCTTGGCCGGATTGAAATTGTACGGCAAAAAACCCAGCGCAGCACCGGCAACCACCATCATGGCGATGGTCGACATGTACTGGCCGTGAATGTACGCAACGTATGCCAAACAAAGGGCCGAAATCGCCGCGATACCGGCCGCCAGACCATCCAGCCCGTCAATCAGGTTTACAGCATTTGTAATGGCCACGAGCCAGAGAATCGTGATCACGCAGCAAGCAACGTCGCCAAAAATCATATGGCCGCCACTGAACCAGTTGGTAATGAACTGAATCCTTAATCCCATAGCAAAAGCTACGGCCGCTCCAAGAACCTGCCCCGAAAACTTGATGATCGGTCTGACATTTTTGAGGTCGTCAACAGCTCCGAGAATGTAAATGATCGTGGTGCCAGCCATGGCACCTTTGATGGCCGGCGCATCGCCTGCGAACAGCCCCCAGGAAATCATCATTCCCGCGAATATTGCTATGCCGCCAAACCGCGGCATAGGTTTGTTGTGCACCCGCCGGTTGTCCTTCGGAATATCCATGGCTCCGATCTTTGGAGCAATCCAAATGGCAAAGGGCGTTAAGAACGCCGAAATAATTCCTGCGACGACAAGGGGTGCCCATAAATCAAAACTGGTCGCTGTCAAGTTATTCTCCTAACATTACAATCTTGATACCCGCTTCTTCGAGTATTTCAACGGCTAGCTCATCCGGGTAACCTTCTTTGACAATGATCTTTTCGATCCCTGCATTGATCAGCATTTTCGCGCAAATCACACAAGGCTGATTCGTCACGTAAATGGTGGCTCCTTCTACACTCTGGCCCAAGGTAGCTGCCTGTATGATGGCGTTCTGCTCAGCGTGGAGTGCTCTGCAGAGTTCGTGCTTTTCTCCTGACGGTATGCCCAGCTGCTCTCTAAGGCATCCGCCTTCCCGCTCTCCGCAGTGCTCGATTCCCCGCGGCGCGCCATTGTAACCTGTAGCGATAATGTGCTTATCCTGTACGATTACTGCTCCCACGTGTCTGCGCAGACATGTGGACCGTTTGGCTGTGACTTCAGCCATTTCCATGAAGTATTCATCCCATGTAGGTCTGTCATCGACTTTGATTTTCATTCTCTGCATCTCCGATCTTTTCGATCTTAATAATTAAACTTCTGCCTTAATAATAAACTTCTGCCAGGTACAGACCGTACGGCGGAGCCGTGTGCCCGGCCTTTGCTCTGTCCTTGGCTTCCATGATTTCTATGATGTCTTCCGGTTTGCGTTTGCCCTGACCCGTTTCGACCAGCGTGCCGGTAATGATCCGGACCATGTTATACAAAAAACCGTCTCCGCTGATATGGATTTCCATGTCCTGCGGTAGGACCTCTGATGTACTGCCCGCGTTGACGGCCTCACTGCTAAGGTCAATCACCTCCGCATCAAAAATCCTTCGGACCGTTGTTTCTCTCGGGTTGCCGCCGGAGCTTTCAAAGGACTTGAAGTCGTGTTCGCCGATCAAATACTTTGCCGCCTGCTGCATGGCTTCTATATTGAGGGATTCGCCTACGTGATACACGTAATTCCGGTCAAATACCAGTGAATGCGCTGTCTCCCGGCTGTCCGATACGCCGTTGGATCCGCAGCCTGCTTTGATTTTATATATATACTTCTTGCCTTTGCAGCTGAATCGCGCGTGAAAATCGGCCGGCATTTCGCAGGCATCCAGGATTCGAACCGGTGCCTTTGCAAAGGGCCCTGCTTCTTCCGCGCAAAGGGCGTTGTTGATGACGAGGGGCAGTTTCTCTGTGGGAATCCCCAGGTCCGTTACGAAACTGGCTTTCTGGTCTAGCGCGTGGACACCGGCATCCGTCCGGCTGGTCCCGCTCAAAAGCACCGGCCGTTTGAACAGCCTGGACATGACACGCTCCAAATGACCCTGTACCGTAACCTCCGCCGGCTGCTTTTGCCAGCCATGAAACCGCGACCCATCATATGCAATTGTCAGAAGTATGTTTTTGGTCATATTCCATTTGATTATACATGATTCGGCAAAAATGGGCAACGTTCTATGTCAACCGGGCAAAGGGGGCAACTGGGTGGAAGGGTGTTTTTGTAGCGACTCTGCTGAGATTCTGCGGGGGGATTCTCAGAATCTTTTTGATTCGTCAGAATTTGAGACTTCGCTCTAAAAAATCATTTGCTTCTCATGATTTCTAAGAATCCCATCGCTGTAGGTTCCTGCTCAGCCACTGTCCACTGGTCGTCCCATGAAAAAAGGATTGCCGCGCTCATTGATTCGCATGACAATCCTTCTATGTTTTTATTCGTCTGTATCGATTGGCTCCTCTTCTTCCTCCCGCCGTTTTCTCAGGATGAAGTACAGGAGTGCCAGCGCGATCAGGACACCTGCAGCCGCAATGCCCGCTATCAGTGCATTGGCTCCGCTCAGGATCCCTCCCGGCGTCTGGTTGTCCTCGATCGGCGCAGTTGCCTTCGGTGTTTTGTTTTCATCCAGGTCCCGGATGTTGGTGCCCGGAATGTTGTCTCCGCTTCCCGCGGTCAGCGTTCCGTTCCCGTTCCCGGCATTGGCATTGCCATTTCCGTTCGCGTTGCCGTCGTCACCGTCCGTGACTTCTCCTTCCTCTTGCTCACTTCCCTCGACGGTCACGCCTTGTTCCCTGTGATAGGTAAAGGTGAAGACGTTCTCCGCCTCATCGGTCGACAGGGTCTTGGTGAGATTGTAATCATCCGGCAGATACCCTTCCACGTACTTGAAGGAAAGGACCGGCTTGTCTCCCGCCATGCCGTAATAGGTCTTCGGCGAAAGCAGCACGCCGCCGCTCTCGTCCACATAGCGCACCGTATACTGCACCATGCCGCCCTTCATGCCGTAGGCCACTGAGAAAGCTTCGTCCCGCGTCACCGTAAAGGTATAGGACTGATACTCCATCTGCGAGATCTCATCGTTGTCGTGCCCCGAGATCTTCAGGCCTCTCGGATAGTACTTGTCTTTGTCCGATACGGTAAGGTCCAGGCTGCTCAGATCCAGCGTGTAAGTCTGGCCGTATTCCAGCCCCTTTACCCGGATGACGTGCTTGTTTTCATCTCCGTCAAAGTAGCCTTCCTTGCCCGAGTAGATGCTCACCGTATACGTATAGTCCGATGCGGCAAAGGCCTTCTCCGCTCCAGGGAAAGTCCCGTCGCTGTCCTGCGCTCCTGCCGCGCCGATGATCTGCGCGCATCCTGCGGTCAAAACCATCGCAAAGGCGATCAGCGATATCCGAATGAGGGTCTGTATCTTCTTCATCATTCATCGCCTCCCGTCTGCATCTCTCTGTCTTTTCTGCGGCTTCTCAGCGCCAGCAGCAAAAGCAGGATCCCTGCCGCCAGCATGGCGATGATCCACGGCATCAGGTTCGCCCGGTCTCCCGTGGTGACTCCCTTGCCGCTGTATTTCTTCTTGCTCTTCTCTACGTTCTTTGGCGTCAGCTCCACGGCAAACTTCACCATGACGCTCCCGCTGGTATCCATGTAGTCGTTGACTTCCGTCTCTCCGTCAAGGGACACGTTCAGACGGACCGTCCCCGATTCTCCCTTTCCCAGGGTCTGGATGTAGAACCATTCGTCCAGAGCGTTGGTGGCCTGTTCCAGACCTTCCATATCCGCAGGCTTTGCCTCTCCGCCCACTTCATCGCTGCTGAACAGCACGTTTTCCTTTCCGTCTTTATCCTCATGGACCAGCTCATAGCTGTAACCGCCGTTTTCCGCCGTCCCGGTCCCTGCCACACGCTTGGATTCATTCGCTTTCTCCAGAGTCCGGATCACTTCATTGGACATGTACCAGTCCGTCGATTCTTCGCACTCGTTGGTGTACTCCACCGTAAAGCTCACATCATCCCCCGGCTGCAGGTCCGTCACCGCCTGGGCGATCTGTCCCGAATCGAAGTCCGCTACGATGCTGCTTCCGTCAAAGTGGCAGCTTCCGTAAAGGTCACTGCTCACAGCGGAGGCGCTGATGCCCGTCATGGCAAGAGCGGTGATCACCGCAAGGGCCAGGATGCTCAGTTTCTTGATTCTTTTCATCTCCGGCACCTCCCTACTTTACCTGCAGCGTTCCGCCGCTCACGCTCACGTTGTATACGCCCCACTGGCTCCGGATGGCATCCTGAGCATTGTGGGTCTGGATCGCCTGCACGTCCGCTTCGATGAAGAAGGCCGCTCCGTCATAGTCATAGCGGTAGGTGAAGATGGTCTTGCCATTTTCTTCCGTCTTGTCCACGCCGCCCATCTTCGCTACCGTCCCGTCGATGGCCACCCGGTCGAACAGCAGCGCGCTGTCGGCGCTGTCTCCGAGTGCCTCTTTCAGATAGTAGGTCGTGCTTTCCGTCGTGGTCTCTTCTTCATTGATGATCCAGGCGTCTTTGTTGTATTGGTCTTTGGCTTTGGATCCCTTTACGTCTTTTCCGTAGGTCAGACGAATCTGGTCCGGTGAGAGGGTGGTGATCTTGACCGGATTTCCGGAATCATCGGTCTTTACAGTTCCGTCCTCATCCGTTTCCACCCAGTACTTTCGCACGGTCATCCGCACATACTGGGGGATGTCCTGTCCGTTGCGGGCTGCGATCTCTTCCCGGTAGACCTTGCCCGGCTCCACGCTTCCGAGGACTTCCCCGTCCTCTCCCTTGCTGTAGCCCAGGCTGGTGGCAAGCTGTCCGGTGACTTTGCTCTGCCCGGCCAGGGTGTTCTGCTCCCCGCACACATCCTTTCCGTTTTCCAGAAGGTGCACCTGCAGGTGGTTCAGATAAAAGCTCGCCGTGTAGTCCTCGCTGAAGACCGCCAGGCTCGCTCTCGTCCCCAGGATGCCGCTTCCGCACAGCAGCATCACCGCGGCGGCCAGCAGGGCCAGTGTTTTTTTTGACATTCGTTTCGTTTCTTTCATGCCCTGCCTCCTTTACTTGGTCCTTATCTTTGCGACTGCGTCTGCGTCCCAGCCGTCCGGTGCCGTCAGCTTCTGTCCTTCTTCACCGGGCTTGCCGCTTCCCGCGTAGACGGCCCGGCTTCCTTCGTGGACTACGATGATCTCAAAGTCGTCCGTATCGCTGTCACCGCCGCGCACATTGACCCGCAGCTGCGTCGTCGCATCGCCGTTTCCGCCTTCTCCCGGATGCAGGACTTTGCCGTAGTAGTAGGCTCCGTCCGCTCCTTCGCTCCAGCCGTCTCCTGCGATGCTCTGGATCCTTCCGGCATCTCCGATGATGATGGCGCGCACGATCATGTCCGTCTCGCCCGTATTGGTGATCTTCAGGATCTTATGGTTTCCGTCCATCTCCTCGGTCATCTCCGTTTGCCCTTTCAGATGGACCACTGCTCCGCCTTTGGCCGATTCATAGTCCGTGAAGTAGGCGGCGGCAGTCCCGATGCTTACGATCAGGCACAGGAGCAGCGCTGCTGTTGCTAAGACTTTTTTCTTTTTCATTTCGCTCTCCTCCTGTCCTTATTTGGGCTGCATCGGCGTCTCGCCCGGTTTATGATACTGCCCGTCATCGTACTCGTTCACGATACCGCTTCCTTCGTGCGGCTCGTCCTTATGGGTGTTTGTCATTTTCACTTCCCATATGCCACTGTTTTCATTGAAGACAGCCTTGGCGGCATCTGCCTTTTTATATGCTCCCGAATATTCCTCGCTTACAAGAATCTCGGTTGCCTTTTCTGGTACGTTCTTGACCACTGCCTGCTTAGAGAGCTCGTCACCCTTCTTGAAGGTCAGGCCTGCGTACCCTGTGAATATCACCTTGCCGTTCTTGTCTTTTGCCTCGACCTTAAATGCCAATGTGACGTTGGACTGGGCTCCGCCATCGTAATATCCATCGAGAGATTTCACGATGACAAGATCGGTCGTTCCCGGAGTGTGCACGTTCATTAGCGTCTCGCCGTCCGCAACCTCATCCTTGCCGTCCTTCGGCGTGTAGTAATCGATGTTGTCTTCCTTGACCGTATAGGTGATTTCACCGTCTTCATCATAGGCCGGCAGGTCTATGTATGCGACGGTCAGATTTCCGTTTTCGTCTTCCGTAACCTTGATCTGCTTCGGATCGACTTCTATTTCCGTTCCGTTTTTCAGCAGATGCAGTTTCGATACAAAGGTATCTTTATCCGGACGGACACCATCGATATTGTCATTGTCGACCCACTTCTTGTACACCTTGATATTGGTCAGCTTCGAATTGACGAATACGATATCATCCACCTCCGTATCCTTCGGCTCCTGCGTGTCTTCGTCGAATCCGAGCTGTTTCTTGGTTACCGTTGTTTCAATCGTTCCGTCACCTTTATCCACAGCATGGACTTCGTAACAGTACCGCGTCGGGTCGTACTTGACATTTTCATCATCGCCCGCTACTTCACGAACGTAATAGATGAAGGTGTTTTCCTTCTTGAACTGACTCTCCGCGTCTTCCGTCAGCTTATCGTTCAGCTGGTTGACTGTTAAGCCTGTTTCCTGCTTGATATATGCGCTGTAGTCCATAAACTTCGCTGCAGGAGGATCGTCACCTGCATGCTCGGTTTCATAAGCTGCCTTTGCGGCATCGTACTGATCCTGATATTGCTTCAAATGCTGCGAAACGTATTGATCGATTGCCTCCTGATCGTCGTCCGTGTAAGCCAGATCATCCAGCGTATAGCGAATCGGATCGAAGGTGACCGTGCTATGGGTTACCGGATCGGTCTCTGTGCTGACCTTGTCGCAGGACTTCGTCTGAACGTTTCCTTCCGGATCGGTTAACTCAAAGGTGAAGTTGTCGCTTTCCAGAATCGTTCCCCCTTCGACATCCTTTTCTGCGGTAAGCTGCACGGAGCCTTTTGCAGTATATTTATCTGGCGGTGTGTAGTTGTTGGTAAAGGACGCTGTGGAAACGGTATCTGGCTGCAATGTGCCTTCGGTTCCCATTGCCTCAGTCTGGTTCCAATTATCCCTCTCCTGCTCAGTGACCTTGTAGGTCGTACCATGCGGCAGGCCGAGAATCCGGATCGTTTCTCCGCCTTTCAGCTTCACCGTCTCTCCGGATCCGATGTTGCTGATGGCGTCGCCCTTCTTCGTTTCGTATTTGCCCTCCAGCGTATTGCCCGCTGCGTCGAACAAATCGACGGTAAAGACAAATTCCGTATCTTCAAGACCTTCTGTAGCGCCGGTGATCGTCTTGGAAATATCCAGCTCTGCCGGTTTCACCTTGTTGACGAAAATCGGTTCCTGTGCGGTGCCTTCCGCCTCCGGTCTTGCGGTATTCTTGTATGTAACGGTTGTATCCAACATACCGCTTCCAGCATCTTCTACTGCTACGGTCGCTTCATAAACATTCTCGTCCAGCTTGATTCCGTTCACGCTTCCCGTTTCACGGATGTAGTAGGTGAAGGTCTTGCCGATATCTTCCTGAGTGTACTCGATTGGCGTAAACGCAACGAGGGATGTCTGGTAATATGGATTGCTGCCGCCTTGTCCGCCGGTATTATTGGCGTCTGTATCGACGGCTCCGTTCGTCGCGGTATCTCTGAGCTCGGTGAGCGCCTCGTCATCATACAGTTCAAAGGTGAACTGACCTTCTTCGATATCCGCACCCTCCAATGTCTTGTGGGCGTTGATCTGCGCTTCACCAGTGGCTTTGTAAACGTTGGTCGCCGTTGCGTACTTCGTAACGTTCGCCGCAATGGCTTCATTGTTGCCGTCGATTTCGCCGCTCTGGGACCATCCATCCGGAACGTTGATTTCTTCGATGGTATAGGTTGTGCCAGCCGGAAGTTCCGGTATCACAATACTTTCACCGGCCTTGCACTTGACGATGATTTCACCGTTGGTTGGTTCCAGCGCCTGGTCGTCCTTCGACAGCCACTGTGCATACAGTGTGACCGTATCCCCGTTTACCTTCGTGAGGTCTCTGACCTTTTGCTGGTCGATGAAATATTTGCCCGTTCCATCCGATTCTGTATTCCAGCCAACAAAGAGATATTCGTCTCTCTTATACTGGTTTGCCGAGAGCGGAGTCATGGTTCCACCTTGTATGGTCTGCTCGCTCATACTTCCGGAGGTTGCGCCGTTTCCGTCAAACTGTACTTTGTAGGTCAGCTTGTCATAGTAGTATTTGATGACCAGAGAGTCATCGTCCAACACGGTCGCCGTCTGCGGATCCGGTGACAGGAATCCGGCATAGGTCTTTACATCCGGCGTGACTTCCGTTCCTGCGGCTACCATTGGCGGCCGTTCAGAATCCACCAGATTATATCCGGAACCGTCTGCCTTTTGCTGATAGTGCTCGACCTTGTAGGATCGCAGATCCGTAGTCTCCCACTGCGCGTAAAGTACCTTATTCTTGCCAAGTTCCAAAAGACCGCTGACTTCTTCACCCGGTTCATAGGATGTTCCGGATCCGTCCGCCTTCGTATTCCACCCGGTGAGCCGGTAGTGGGACCGCGTCATGGTCTGGTCATCCGGCATGGTCACCGTCTCGGACGTGTCATTTGTCTTATGTCGCGTCGAAAGTGGATATCCACCATTTCCGTTAAAGGTGATCATCGCCGTGTTGGTATCCACCGCCCAAACCCAGACACCTGCTGCTGCCGGACTGAACTGGTCACGTAGCTGGTCCGGAGTCCAAGGACCAAAGGCCTCGTCATCTCTCACCCACTGACCCATGAATCCATCACTGGATGGCGGTGTCGGAAGAAGTGCCTGCAGATTTACCGTTGTGATATTATTCCCCTTAAAGCTGAAGTTTTCCGGGAGATAAATCTGTTCAAGGCTCGTACATCCCTGGAACATGTTCTTCATGTTCGTAAGGTTGGTCATTTTCAGATGATCAAGCCCGTTGACGTCCTTTAAGTTGCTCATGCCGCTGAACCATGCTGCAGTTGAAACCGGCGATATATCAGTGTTGATCGTCACCTTAGTGACCCTTGATTTACCGCTATAATCGTTCCACGGCGGCGTGCTTCCCGTGTTGTTAGAAATGTAGAAAACTTCATCCACCTCGCTGTTCCTGCTTTCATCGTAGCCCCAATCAATGATCATTTCACCGTTCTTATAGAACGTTGCCGTTAACCGTGCATAGGTTCCTGCCATCGTGGACTTCCAGTTTCGATTCAGCCAGTCTCCGTCATACGTTACTCCAGTCGCAAGATTCTTCCATGTACCTGGCTGGAATCGTGCCACGTTATTGTCAAAGGTTTTGGATCCGACTTTGAATATGGAAAGATTTTTCATATTCACAAAACAATTTGTCTGATATTGTGCGTTTGTCGGCCTTGTTATTCCTGTTAAATCCAATCGACGTATTTTTTCGTCATTATTAAACCACTGCCAGCCTTCGATTGTATCCTGAATCACCCATCCACTTGTATCGACATCCTTGAGCTTATGACAATCGGAAAAGATGTCATTCATCCAATGGAACGCATTCGCCTTGTATGTCTTCCAGCTGCTGGTATCTACTTCCTCAAGGTTATTGCAATTCTCAAACAACTGATATATGGTGACTACACTGGATACATCCCATTCACTGGTAACTACCTTTTTCAGGGCATAACAGTTCATAAACATACCGTCGATATACGCAACTCTTGAGGTTACCCAACCCCTCGCGTCTACTGACGTTAGATTCCTGCAGCCGTAGAACATATGACAGAAATTATTTGCCGTTGACGGATTAAATCCTGTTGAATCAAATGTGACAAGATTAGTTTCGTTTTTGAACATGCCTGCGGCGCTTCCCGTCATGTTCACCGTTCCGTCAAATTTGACTGCTTTGATCCTCGATCTGTAATTGTACCACGGCCATCCTGCAGGATTGTCCTTGTTCCCATTACCACTCAACGTCTGGGTTCCGCCATTTCCGATGATCAGCGTGCCATCGGATGTGATACGCCAGTCTGCACCTCTAAAGGTTCCTGACGCGATGTCATCCGCTGCCGCAGCCTTTAAGGAGACCCTGGCCGGTGCTTTTGCAGCTGACGAACCGGCCGCGCTGGCTTGTGCTTCGTTCTGTGCGATGACCGCATCCTGCTTGGAGATGTTGCCCTGGATTTCGGATTCATTGTCATCTTTTCCGACTCCAAAGGCCTTAAACAGCAGTTTCTTCGCCGTGCTGTTTTCCGTGTTCGGCTCCGTAAACCAATAGATTTTATCTTCTTTTCCTAACGGCATGCCGTCGGCATTGTTGAATTTGATTCGGAAGGTGAATTCCACATCATCGTTGGCATCCGTCGCGCCGTTTGCTTTCTTGGTCAGCTTGAGATTGCCCGGTTTCGTGGTGTTGGCAAACTTCACACCGTCATCATCGTAGATTACTTTTGTAGACAGATCTTCTCCGTCTGCAGTGACCTCGACGCGCACGGTTTCTGCATGGGTGTCGTACTCGATCGTATCATCGGTCATTGCCGTTTCTTCAATCGTGTAGGTATGATTCCCCGCTTCACGATAAATGATCGGAGCGAACTGAATGAATCCGCCATCCAATGTAGATACGGTCTGAAGTGTTTCTCCGTTTTCCTTTAAGGTAAACTTGAAGGCACCAGCTTTTGCAGCCTTTCGATCCAGTGACTTGGTTCCATAGAGCTGTGCCGTTGCCACACCTGGTTCGTACTTGTTGACAAAGTTTGCAACGGATGTAACCGTCGGTTCGATGGTGCCAGAGACGTTGCTCTGATCAACGAGCACCCAACCCGCCGGCGTTTCTTCGTAAACCTGATAGGTCGTTCCGGCAGGAAGCTTGTCAAAGATTGCCTTCTCTCCAGCGTATAAGGTGATCTCAAATTCACCGTTCTCGATGTTAACCGTCGTTTCTACCGGCTTAAAGACTGCCTTCAGGGTAATGACATCACCCTTCTTATAGGTATTGCCCGGTATGGTCGCTTTATCCTTATATTCCGTTCCGGTTTCAACAGCAGATCCGTTCTTTTCGACGACAATCCAGTGATCAAATTCCGCGCCGTGCTTGAGGAACTTGTTCGCCGGCAGCGTCGCAGTTGCCACTTCACGGACATTGACAGAATCCATGGACCCAGCAACCGGCGCATCGGCTGTGAACTTGATCGTGTACTCTGTTCCCTTTTCGTCCCATACCCATGTGCCGGCCATGGAAGCGTTGTAATTGCTTGCCAGTTCAGCTGGTGTATAAGGGCCATAGGCTGCATCATCACGAATCCACTTGCCGGAATATTTGCTGTTGTTCGGCGGTGTATTTAAGGTTGTGCCATTCTTAAACTGGAATGACGGGGAAAGGTGTATCGTTTCAAGTTTACTGGTATGCACAAACAGTGCTGACATGTTCGAGACTTTACTTGTATCGAACCCTGACATATCGATTTCTTTAATATCAAAGCAATTAACAAACATCATATAGATGGTGGCATTTGAAGCAGTCCCCGTTTCGCCGAAAATTACCTTTGTCAGCTTTGAGCCCTGGTACTGATCACCTGCTATCATATAAGACATATTTGACACTCCACTGAAATCCATTCCTGTAAGGTCTAATGTCTCACAAGCAGTAAAGTCGCGCATATCAAAGGCCATCCGGAAAGAACCTCGTGCCAATACGGTTCCATTGACTTTGATCGATTTTACTCTGCTTGTATAGTAGGTGCGTCCACGTCCATAGTTTTCACCGTCCCACGGAGCGTAAACGTATTCGTGACCACTTCCCATGTTGAAGGTCTGGGTCGACCCATTGCCGATGATCATCTCACCATCGGCTGTAATTCGAACGTCTACACCCCATGCGTTTGTTGCTCCGGAAGTATAGAATATATCATTCGCTGCCGCCTTCAGGTTTTTGGAAGAACTGCTGCCAGCTTTTGGCTGGGACAGCTCTGCACCTTCCGGCGCCTCGCCGCCTGTCTTTGGCAGGGAGGCTCCTTCTTCGGATGCTGCGGACGCCTTCGCCAAAGCGCGTGAAGACTTTCCTCCATCGGCGTTCTGGTCTGCTCCGGAGGAACTGCTTCCGCTATTCATTTCGCCGGCTTCTGCAATCGTATAAGCCTTCTCGCCTTCCGGGATATTGTCCCCGGTGAGACGGACTTTGAACTTGAAGGCCTGAGCCGGATCTGCGTCCGGGGAGTCGGTCACGGTTTTTTGTATCGCAAGACCGCCGTCTTCCAGCGTATTCTTGAAGACCGGCAGTACCGCTCCTTCGGTTTTCCAATCGACAATTTTCGTCGGATCCTGTTTGTCAAAGACTGGTGTCGCAGGGGCTTGTTCCGCAAACAATGTTCCATCGCCGTTATCCGAGATTGTAATGGCGTAACCGTAAACGTGTTCGTCATAGGTTACCGTATCATCATCGCCGGCGATTTCCCGAATGGCGTAATAGTACGTCTTGCCAATGTCCGCTTCGGTGTAGTTCAGTGCCTCCACGTCTTTCGGATCGAAGGTTACCGTTCCGTCTTTCTTATTCGTTGCGGTTACGGCTTTTGCTTCGGTCGCCTCAGTATCGCCCTCCTCAGATGAGGCCGTCGCCTGATTCATAATCGGCTGTCCGGTCTTGTCCAGCAGCTCAAATTCGAACTCTTCGTCCTTCAGGTTTCGACCCGGCAGCTCCTTCCATGCCAGCAGTGTCGTTTTGCCGCTGGCTTTGTATTTGTTCCGGAAGGAAGCCTTGTCCACGGTTTCACCTTTTTGATTCTTGTAGACCGGCGTAATGGTCAGGGTTCCGTCACCGTTGTCGACAACGGAAACATCCACTTCATAAATCAAAGTGGAATATTCGTAACCCGGCTTTCCACGGTTGACTTCGTTCATCCGGTAGGTAAAGGTCTTGCCGTCGTCCTCGTGGGTAAACCGGATCGCGCCAAAGGTTACCGGTGCAGTGGATTCCACAGCATCCCCATCGGAACTCTCCTCGTCGGGCGCCCCGTTGGTTGCGGATGGCTTTTGCTTCAGGACTTCGTTGCCCTCTTCATCCTTCGTTACTTCGAACAGCTCAAAGACAAACTGATTCTTGACCAGTTTTCTGTTTTCCAGTACTTTTTCCGCTTCCAGATTGATCTGGCCGCTTGCTGCATAGGTGTTAATGAAGTTGGCTTCTGCCGCCGCGTTCGGCTTGATCGTTCCGCTGTCTCCGGTCTTTTCGGTCAGCTTAAAGCCAGGCACTTCCGTCTCTGTGACCTTATACAAAAGGCCTTCTGGAAGTTCCTTGACATGGATCGTCTGACCACCTTTGATGGATACGGTTCCGTTGGTTTGTATCTTTCCGGTGACGGCGTTTCCATCCTCATCGGTCACCGGGTTTCCGTCCGCATCCAGTATTTCATAATCAAAATCATCGAATACCGGCACTTCCTCATTGTTGCCGTCTTCTCCCTTTCGCAGTTCGTTGAACACGAAGGTAAAGGTGAATTCTTTATCCCTTGAAGCTTTTGTCGTGTCCTTGACTGTCTTGCTAACTTTCAGCTCGCCGTAAGGGTGGTACGTATTCAGAATGTTGTTGTTTTCGTCATAGTCCGGTGTGTAGGAATCCAACTTATCACCGGTTCTCGGTGTCTTAACCTCTTTAACGGTGTATTTGATCTCTTTCCCGTTTTCGTACTTGAAAACGTTGAGGAATTCGTACTTCCAGTTGCCTTCAGCATCCGGTTTTACGGTAAGGGTTTTGACCTTCTCGCCATTTGCGTAGAGCTCCACATCGATGGATTCCGGACGGTTGTCTTCTTCATCACCCTCCCAGGTCTTTTCACCTGGAATGTTGATTTTCTCCGGCTCATGGGTGTTGGTGTAATGGAACTGATTGTCCTCCATCGTGTAGGTTCCGTTGTAGCCTTCGACCTCTTCTTCCACAATCGTATAGTGGATTTTCTCGCCGTCATCATCCGTATATGGAACATGTTCGAACTTGACCGACGTCTCACCCTCTGCCAGGTTCATGGTCTCGGTCCAATCCGTTGCTTTGCCGTTTTCATACAGGCGGAATGTGATTTTGTCCGGGCGGATTCCGTCACGGTCATCATCATCGCTCCATTTTTTGTCTGCATAGAGCGAGTACTCCTTCATGCCGACCTTTGTATAGTCCTTGCGGATGAAATCGCCCAGCGCGTCGCCATCTTCGTAATAGGCTCCGGATGGATCATTTACGTCAAAGGATGCTGCAAGCAGGTAGGCATTGTTGTAGGCCATAGCGCTTTTGCCCCAAGTGCCTTCTTTCGCGATCAGCTCTCTGGCCTTGTCTCCAGACGGTGCTTTCATCCGGACAAGCACAACGGCAGATTCCATTGGCTGCAGACGGAAGTAACAGGTCTTGGATCCGTCTTGATTGGTTACTTCGTTATAGTTTCTCGGCTTCGCCTTGTTTTTATCCGCATACCGGCAGTCGATGGCAATGGCTGTAACATCGCTCAGATTTCCTGTGAAGTCCTCGGCTTTTGTCCAGATTTCGGAATTTGACAAGTTGACGACCTGATTGTTAGGGACCTCCGAATTTCCATCTGTCAAAGCCACCGATGCATCTTCCGGGGTGTTATAGTTCTTGGCTTTTGTGCTGTAGTAGACAACTGGCAGACAGCCCATCTCTTTGAGCTGGCTAACGTCGACTTCCCGCAAACGTCCCTTCCAAAGGGCCTTTGCCTCTACCGCATCCCGGTCGATGGCGTCGTTATCATTGCCCTTTGCCTGGAAGTCTTCCAACGCATCGTAAATGATCATCCCTTCGGAGACCGTATCCGGGTCGGACATGACGCGCAGCCTGTAGGTGTACTGACCGCCCTCGTAGACGGTCCGCATCTGGCCGCCCTCTGTCGCTTCCACCGGCGGTCCGTAAATGTCTTCGTAGTACGTCCCTTCTGACCAAATGCCGTCATTGTTGACCTGTACGTCCTTATAGAGGGATGTACGGGCAGCGGCAAGAATATCGATCTTCGTAGTCGTTCCTGCATATACAAAGGCCGGATCATCCCGATCTTTGTCCAGATTGTCCATGTAGCCCTTTTCTTCGTTATTCAGGAAAGCCTTCGGCGTCGAAACGTTGTTGGTGCCCTTCGGATTATCCGCCTCGCCTTTGTATCCGTCGATGGTTCCCAGCGACTCATTGCCACTTTCGAAGGCAATGACATTGTGGATCTCGTTGCCGTAGTCCTTCCAGGATTCAAAGTCGTAATTCGCGTCGAATTTGATCCTCGGCACGTCCATGTAATAGGTCATATCACCGGACCGGTATGTCGCAGGAACCGGTGTAAGCTTCGCTTCAACGACAAGCAAAGTGCGCCCGGACCCTTTGTAGTTTTCATAGGTGTCCGCACGTACGAGTTTGTCTTTTTCACGAAGGGTGATCGTCGAAAGATCCGGCGTTACGCCCTTTGGCAAAAGATCTCTCCAAACACAGGATTCTTCGGAAAGCAGTCTTCCTTCGTCAACCGCTTCCTGCCAGGTCTTTCGATCGTTGATGATGCTACGTTCTTCCACATAAGCTTCGTAATGAATCAGAATATTTCGGTTCTCATAATCCACTTCGCGAAGCTTTTGGGTTGCCTTTTTATATGGATAAACCGATGTGTCTGTGGTGTATCCGCGAATGCTGTCGTAGCCGTCACGATTAAGGGAGAGGATCACGCGATCCTCATTGCTGGTATCTACGTCACTTCGTTCAACCAGCATGTTTGTGCCATTGTAGATCGCCAGTGACGGCAGATGGGTCTGTTCAAACAGACTGTCAAAGCGGCTGACCAACTCCGCCGTGCTTTTGAGATTGATGACCGGGCGGATATCGTAATCGATCCCTGCCTGCAGCGCTTCCGTCGCATCCGGTCCGCCAACCGTGTTCTGGGTCGTTACAACGGTACGGAAATTCTGCGTGTCTTCCGGTACGCTAACGATGCCGGTATCTGTAAGCACCGGTCCGCTGGTCAACCGGATGACACGCTTGCCACTCTTCCAGCTGACCACTGCAAAGTCTTCCCACTGACCATTGCGCTGGAGCTGCAGCGTAATATCCGGCCAATGGGATTTGTCATAATCTCTCGTATACTTGAAGGTTCCGTCTCCGGCTGTCAGCGCCGTCCAGGTACCATCCGGATTGATGTTCTGCGGGCTGCCTTTGTAGACGTATGGCTCATTCGGGAATTCGATTTCCGCATAGGTATAATCCGTCCCGACCTGAAGCTTCGCTCCATTTCTGCCGATGCTGACACCGGTATCGGTCGTGGTCATCGTAACGGGACGGTTGTAGTTACCGATGATCCTGGCCGGCAGTTCTCCCTGACGGAACTCTGCGTACCCTCCGTCATACATCCATGGGAGCGTCCATCCTAGGGTATTGATCGTATAGGAAAGCCGCACGCTGCCATCTGCTCCGTGGGCTTCATACTCATCCTGCAACTCATTGATCGCGGACGGATAAATGCCGTAGTAGCCATCGTCGCCCAGATGCAGATCGCCGTATGTGTAGGTCGATCTGTGTGTCTGGTTGCTTCTGGTTCTATCGTCATTCCCGTTTTTGTGCACCATGTAATGGCCACCCGGATTGATCCACTTCGGATCCGTATAGGACCAACCGACGGAGGCGGTCACCTCTTTGGTCGTTACCTTTTTCAGGTCTGGATCTCCGTTGTTGACATTCGGGTTGGTGTGTTCGGTAACATCCGGGTCCACCTCTGTTACCGTATATCGGATCGTGTTATAGAAGGTGTAGTTGACATCTGTTTCAAACTGGCTTGCCGGATAAATCGTGGAAAAGCTGTAGTCATTGCCTCTGCCATCCATCGCACCGGTATAGACTTTTTTCTTTTCCAGTTCCGTTGTATCGGCCGACGAGCCGCCCAGTACAAAACCCTTGACATCCGCCTCGGTCCGGATTGTTACATCCTGACCGACCTGTGCATTGCTATCATACTCTTTGGCATCCGTGAGGGAGATTTGCGCCTTTGGATTGGTTACTTCACCGTCTGCAACAACTTTTCTGGTTTCAACGGCTTTTGACTGAGGAATAAAATCGACCTGGTCGATCGTATAATACGTATTGGCATTGGTTGTACCCCAAACATACCAATCGACTTTAATGTATTCCGTTTCCCCTTCCACACGCTGGGCTTCCGGGACTTGACTGGCTTTGATCCGCGTAACAGACCGGTTCCTCTTCCTGACGTCTGTTAGGGACGCTTCCGTGTCAAATTGGGCGGTCAGCGCTTCGGTGCTGCGTCCAATGACGTTCCCTTTATGGGTCGTGATTTCCATGGTCGCCACAAAAGCTTCCGAAAGTGCCATGTCCTTAAGCAAGGCAGGATTGATCTCATCGAACTCGATTTGGAAAAATCCTTTCGTTGCAGCACTCATGGCTTTTGTATTGGTTAGAACGATCGTATCTCCAACCTGCTTCCAGTTGTAATCGGATTTTTTAGATGGGTCTTCCGGATACGGTACAATAATGCTTCCCGCGTTTTTACCGTCTCTGGTTTTGAACATATTGGCTGGGAAAGTTATGGTAATGTCGCCCGGATCATAACGATGCTCACCGGACAAAGAGTAGTTGACCTGCAATCTGACGCGTTCCGTCGAGTTTCCTGGTTTCACGTAAAGAAGATTGTCATCGTCGTTATCGATGGTGTCCGTCGTCAGCCATTTCGCAGTCATAACATCGATGTTGCTGCCGTCCCCGGAAGGTGAAAGACCGGGCTCCTCCTGGGCATCGGCTCCATCCTCCGCATCGGCGGCAAATAACTTTTTGGCGATTTTTTCTGCCTTTCCGTCACTTAATTCCGTCTGGTCGGACAGAACTTCTGCGGCTTCCTCTCGATTCTCTGATGCCGGACCGCTGACATCCGCGCCTTCATTGCCTTTCTTACTAACGTAATCGGCAGTGGATTCCTCAGCGGCCGGTTCGGTTTCTTCCTCGATCATCTCCTCTTCCTGGAGCTCTTCGGTATCTTCTTCCACTCCATCGTCCTGAGCATCCTCTGCATCGGTTGCATCCTCGGACTCCTCGACGCTGGCGTCGTCACTGTCATTGTTTATGGAATCTACGGATTCACTCTCCTGCTCTGGATCGATGAGCTTTTGAAGATCGCCTTCTGTTTCCTGCTCTTGGCCGGGTGCGCTTTCTTCTGTGACCGATTGCCCTTCCTGCACGGTTTTCTCTGCTGAAGCATTCAGCACATTAAAAGGCATCATGGTAAAAACCATGCATATGGACAACGTAAAAACAACAAAATGTTTTATGATCTCTTTCATGGAACTTTCCCCTAAACATGTAAGCCATCATAAGGATTTAATTATACTTATACATATTTTATTATACTCTCTTTCACGATTCAGAAACAGACAGAATGTTATTTTGTTAACAAATTGTAAGTATAAAAATTGTATTCCAGGCTCAAATGGATCCTGTCCCCTCCGGCGGCTCAACATGTAGTGACCATGGGCAAAAAATGAAGGCCGGCGTCTCGTGACGCCGGCCTTCATTGTGCGGAGGTAAAACCTAATTCAAATTACTATGTTTTTCTTCATTATCCTTCAACACAAGTTTCTTTCCATTCGTATGGATATCCTGTACCCATCATCTTTTCGATGAATACTTCCGGATCAATTTCATCTGCGAAGATGATGCCCTTTGGCAGATCCAGTTCATCGATCAGCATTGTACCAGTTGCCAGTGGCAGTGATACATAAACGAGAGCTGTACCATAAAGCTTCTTCAGAGCTGGTCCAGGTGCGTTCATCTTAGGACAATTTGCAGTCCATGTTACCTTCTTGCCATCCTTCGTTCCGGATACTTCTACAACCAGTTCGATGAATGCAGTCTTGTCTGCATATTCAAGCTGTTCTTCGGTAGCTCCGAATACGTTGTTCTGTGGAGGTGGTACCATTGCAGTTACAACATCGATTGGTGCTACTTCAACATCGCCAACCTTTACCTTTTCCTGTGAAGTCAGACCCAGTGCATAGAAGATTGCTGGCTGATACATCAAGTAATATTTGAAGTCGATGTCCTTTACACCCTTGAAGGTTGCAGGCATGCTGTAGATTTCTTCGTGTGAGTGGTGTGTTACCGGCAGAGTTCCTACTGGTTCTGGGAAGTCCCACATTTCCAGTCCGCCAAATGGTGGATATTCAACATATTTGCCGTCTTCCAGCGCATAAGTTGGGGATGCACAGTCAACCAGTGCCTGTTTTGGTGACCAACCAGGATTCCAAGGTCTCAGAACCCAATCGTATTCATGTTCACCAGGAAGGTGTGTTGCTTTACCGATTCTCATCTTGATGCTGTCAACAGTGTCGAGTCTGTTTGCCAGTCTTCTTGCCAGAACGTTGGTCCAGCCTGGAGCAAATCCGCAGCCAAACAGTGCTGTCAGTCCGGCTTCCTTCATTTCCTTGCAGAACGGCATATCTTCGATCTTGACGCCTGCTACGAACTTTTCCCAGTAAGGTACATCAAATGCTGTATTGATATAATTTGCTTTTGCCTTATAAGCGCCTTCCAGTACGTAAGGAACCATCCAAGGCATAACCATATCGATTACAACGTCAACGCCTTCTGCAATGCGTGCAACATCATCAGGGTCTGTTGCATTAACGGCAAAAGTCTTTACCTTTGGACTATTGATTTCATCAGCGATCGCTTTTGCTGTTTCTTCTTTTAAGTCAGCCAGTCTGATTTCTTCAACGGAATCCTGTCTTGCTAAAATGGATGCGCATGACCCGCCCTGTCCGCCAGCGCCTACGATTAATACTTTCATTCGAACCTCCTTATATTATCAATCTGTTAATAATTAATTCGCTTATCGCCCATATATTACAGCAAAACTCGTGCCATATTGGTGTTATAAAAATAAAACCCTTGAAATCGTTGAATTTCAAGGGTTTCTTCTGATTGTGAATCGGTTATTTTCATCTATGAAGTATGAGTTGTTTCATTTGTGAAATTACTCACTTTCATTATTGACCCTTCAGAAGGCCATACTTCTTCAACCTTCTGTGAAGCGTCGCCTTGTCGATTTGAAGCTCTTTGGAAACAATACTCGCCCTGCCGTACTTCTCCAGCATGGTTTCAAGCATATTTTTCTCGTAGTCGTCCATTAATTCCCGATAGCTTCTTCCCTGATAGTTGTGCTCGGCGCCGTTGGTATTGCCAATCACCTCACCGATCAGTGAACTGACATCGCTCTCTGTGATAACGGCCTTTTCGGTCGTAATGACCAACCGCTCGATCAGATTCTCCAGTTCCCGGACATTGCCCCGCCATCTGCCGTTTTGAAGCAGGTGAATGGCTCCCTCGCTGATAGACTTTTTCTGACTGTATTCCTTGTTAAAAAACTCCAGGAAGTATTTTGCCAGCTGTTCGATGTCTTTCTTTCTGCCCCGCAGTGGAGGTATTTCAATCGGCATAACGTTTAATCTGTAATAGAGATCCTCTCTGAACTTCCCGTCTTCGATCTGCTTTTTCAAATCCCGGTTTGTCGCCGTAATGAGACGTATGTCGAGGGGTATCGTCTTGCTGCCGCCGATTCGCATGATTTCTTTTTCCTGAAGCACACGCAAAAGCTTTGGCTGCAAGTGCATCGGTAATTCTCCGATTTCATCCAGGAACAGGGTCCCATGGTTCGCCATTTCAAAGATTCCCGCCTTACCGCCTTTGTTCGCTCCGGTAAAGGTTCCCTCTTCGTATCCGAAGAGTTCGGATTCGATCAGACTCTCCGGAATCGTGGCGCAATTGATTTTTATAAACGGCTTCCCGACGCGGGTTCCGTTTTCATACAAAAAGTTTGCATACACTTCCTTGCCGGTTCCGGACTCACCGGTCAGCAGGACCGTGTTGTCCAGTTTTGCAATTTTCAAAGCATAAGACGCGAGCTGTTTGGAGACATCGTCCTCTGCAATCAAATTGCCCCACATTGTAATGTTCTGCTTCTTGAGATATTCCAGCTCTGTTTCGTACTTTTTCTCCTGCTGCCCCAGTATTTCCTGCAGCTTAATGGCCTCCGTTATATCACGTTCCGTTGAGATGATGAGATCGATTTTACCGTGTTTATCTTTGTATGGAATCCCCGTTACGTAAACCTGACCGCCATCCCCCAGATTCTGTACCATTTCCTCACGTTTGCCGGAATGCAGGACCCTGACCGTGATCGAATTTTCGATATAGCCGGATGCGACGAGTTCGTAAACAGTCTTTCCGATGATTTCATCCCGGTTCAATCCGCCTGCAGTACACGATGTATCATTTACAAAAATCGTCCTGCCCTCACCGTCGGTAATAAAAATCCCAACTTTGATGCAGTTCAGCAGTTCCATCAGTTCATCATAATGTTCCAATATGTATTTTTTATTCATTTTCTTACTAGTATCCCTATTATTATATTATTCTTTTCTTATCCATCAGGATCGTTTTCTCAGCTCATCAGCTTAATGATCGATCCTAATTTTCCCATTTCTTCGATGATTTCAGTGTATCCATCTATATTAAATTGCGGCGCTGTGCAAAGCACCTCAAAGATCTGTCCTTCGTAGATAATGTGCTGCGAGGTCTCGTAGAATCCTCTCTCTAAATAAAAGCGTTTTCTCCCGATTCGCTCCTCTTTATTCGGTGCATTCTCATCCCGCGGGTCTTCAATATCAAGAACGACCTGCCTGCAAAGAGCCGCTTCGGCAAGCCAATTGAGAAATCCGCCGCCAATGCCTTTGCCTCTCATCTCGTCATATATGGCAAAGAACAGCAGATACCCCGTTCCACTTTCTCCAATGATCAGATAGGCATAACCCGCACAGAGCGATTCCTCGCCTTCCCATGCATCGATAGCCAGCAGTTTCGCGCGGCCCGTTTGCATCAAGGCGAGCATGTGTGCATCATCCACCCGCTCCTCTTCCGGAAAAGCGCTGTAGTATAAATCTCTCGCTTTTTTGATTTCGTTGTCTTCCGGTGTGATAATTCTCGTTGTTACGTTTCTCATAGTAGTTGTTGTATTACAAACCCCTTCAAAAGCCAACCCCACGGTAAATGTGGGGTCTCACGGTATCTCATAGAAAAGGCCGCAGGAAACCAACGGCCTTTTTATCTTTAAGCATTACCTGCAGCTACGTTGTACAGATTCGAATTAATAACAATTATTGAAGTTTACTGTAATCGTCTTTCTGAATGTAACTTCTTCGATTGTGTATCTGCCGCCGATGCTGCCGTGACCAGTTTCTGTTCCTGGGCATCCGCCGAATGGCTGATGTGGTTCCCAGAAGCCTGCGGATTCGTTAACACAGAGGTTTCCGGTGCGCAGTCTTTCCTGATACCAGTAAGCCCACTTCAGGCTGGAAGTGTACAGTGACATCTGCAGACCCAGCTTAGTGCTGTTTGCGATCTTCAGAGCTTCTTCGTCATCGCTGAATTCGATGATTGGCAGAACTGGACCAAATGTTTCAAGGTCATGTACCATCATGCCTGGAACTACATCTGTCAGGATGGTTGGTTCGAAGTACTTGTCTGTAGGGAATCCAGATGCTCTCTTACCACCAGCAAGCAGCTTAGCGCCCTTTTCAAGAGCTTCTGCAATGTGCAGTTCAACTTTCTGGATGGTTGGCTCGTTGTTCATAGGTCCCATGGTTACATCTTTGTCCATTGGGTTTCCGAGCTTAACATCGTTGAGTGTATCCAGCAGATACTTCGTGAATTCTTCCTTGACATCCTTGTGAACCAGGATTCTCTGCGTGGAGCAGCAAACCTGTCCAGCGTTCATCCATGCGCCATAAGCAGCGCCTTCTGCAGCAGCCTTCAGGTCAGCGTCTGGTCTTACGATTTCAGGACCAGTGCCGCCCATTTCCATCAGAGTCTGCTTCAGTCCAGCATTGTTCTGGATTTCGATACCAGTCTTGTCTTCGCCTGTAAATGCGATACCATTAACCAGTGGGTGCTTAACCATCTGCATACCTACTGATGGACCAGGGCCATATACGAGGTTGAATACGCCCTTTGGTACGCCGGCTCTTTCGATAGCCTTTGCAAAGTTGAATCCTGAAATCGGTGTATAGGATGCTGGCTTAAATACGAGCGTGTTTCCTGCTGCGAAGCAAGGTGCAAAGTGTTCTGCAGGCATTACCAGTGGGAAGTTCCACGGACAAATGGATGCATATACACCAGCTGGCTCTCTCTTTACGAAGATCTTTCTGCCGTTGATCTTTGAGTAAAGAACTTCACCCGGCATTCTGAACAGGTCTTCTCTAGCGTTTCTCAGGTTTTCAGCGGATTCGATGATTTCGCCATAACCTTCCTGATAGTAGGACTTACCCTGTTCCATTACCAGATCCTTAGCGAAAGGTTCTGCTTCTTTTTCAAGTTCTTCTGCAATGCGTACGCACAGAGCGCCTCTTTCTTCATCAGACAGGAACTTGTAGTTTTCTTTTTCACGGTGAGCAGCCTTAATAGCACGTTCAACGTCTTCTTCAGAAGCTTTCGGCATAATACCGATTACTTCGCCAGTTACTGGGGAAACGACTTCAAATGTTTCGCCTGTACTACTTTCACACCATTCACCGTCGATGTACATTTGATACTTTTCTGCCATATCTTTCTCCTTTCAAAACTATATGATATCTGATTACATCAGATGTTCAAACTCGGAACAATCGTATTCTTTGCCTTCCATCTTCCTTTCTTTCTGTTCGATTATCTTTCTGTAGAGAGGCTCTCTCAGTGGATAGAAGAACTTCAGAATGAGTATGCAGATAAACAGCAGTGCTGCCGGTATCCATGTCAGTACGATATCGATATGAGCAAGTCCAGCCGCATTGTCCAGATTTGGATCATATCCGATGATCGTCAGGAATAAGGATGTGATGGTAGCAGCCGCCGCAGCACCGATCTTATAACCGAAGCAAGCGAAGCTGATTACAGATGCCTCAACCTGTTCATCACTCTTGAGGTAAGCAATATCGATAATCTGATAGAGCAGTCCATAGATAAATGCTGTCGTCAGAGCGTTCATAGCGCCAACGACCAGTCCATGTACAAGCTGGATAGTGCCGTTGTTGATTCCGATGATTGCGAAGATGATAAACAGAATCGTGATTACCGTCATGACAATCTGGAGAGCCTTGTAGGATCCATACTTCTTGTTCAACGGAGTTACGAGGACTACCCACAGAGCACCTGAGAAGGTGTAGCAAGCTGTAACGATTGTCTGCATAAGTGGCGGCAGTCCCAGTTTATTTGCCGCAACATACATGATCGTGTTGAAGCATACGCAGAGATTGATCGTGCAGAGGATATAAACGATAACAACCGGGATATATCCTTTGAGTTTGAGGATCTTGGCATAAGTCTTAACGATATTTTCTTTCGGTCTGACAACCTGATCGATCGGCGTTTCCATGCCTCTGGTCGTGTACCAGCAAACAACGAATCCCAATGTTCCGATGACACCCAAAATGCCCATTACTACGGACCATGATCCTAATTCGCTGACGCCCATAGCAATTACTGCAGACAGAGCAATCGGTACGATGGATACCGCCAGGTTACCGAGGTTTCCGATGAATCCCATCGCTGCTCTCAGACGCATTCTTTCCTGGTCATTCTGTGTGATTTCAGGAAGCAATCCATAGAATGGAACCTGCTCCATGGTGAAGCAAAGCCAGAATGCCAGAGCGCATACGAAGTAGTATGCATACAGAGCGCCACCTTCAATTCCCGGCCTGATAAAGCACAGTGCAAAGATGACAGCAAACGGGATGAAAATCTTCGCCATCAAAGGACGTTTTCTACCCTTCGGGTTCTTACTGCAGTCATTCAGATACCCAACGATCGGGTCTGTACAAGCATCCCACAGCATTACGATGGTCATGATGACGCCGGCAACGGAAGCCGGAACAAGAACGTAGTCTGTCAGATAGTACAAGAAGTACGTATAGAACAGATAGTACACGAAGTATTCGCCGAGGGTTCCCATGGCGAAGCCCCATACCTTACTTTGTGGTAATCTCTGATATCTTGCATCAATAGCATTTTCAGTCACAATTCACCACACTCCTTTCCTCTAATAGTAAAACAACATATAATTGAGCTATAATTTCGTGAAGCTTTTCACCTCTACCGAGCGGATTTTTCCTTCGGTTTTTTTAGTCTGGTCTTGTTTTTCTCTCTGGATTGCTTGATGTTTCCAATGTTGGCAAACAAAAGCGCCAATGCAGCAAAGACCAGACCTGCAATAATCAATCGGTTGTCATCCACTTTTCCGATAAAGGCCGTCCCAAGGAAAATGACCGCACCCATTCCAAAGAAACGCATTGCTTTATATTCGAATAACATACGGCCCTCCCTCTTCGCCTCGGATATAACTTCACCTTTAAAATAATGCAAATCCCATGCCATCATAAATGAACCATTATGGACGTTGGAATTGTAGCTTTTGTAATTTAATGGAAAGAAGAATAAACGTTATAAGTTTTACTTTTGAAATGATTTTTGAATCATTTCGTTTTATTATTGAAATTTTCTGTCTATTTCTTGCATTTCTTGCATTTCTAAAATAATACAAAAGCCGTTCTACGAATCGCTTCATAAAACGGCTCATTCAAACATCAATTTCGGCAGACGCGCAGCAGGGTTTCCCATTTCTGGTCAACGTATTCCTGCGCTTCGTCGATCATCCACTCATTGCCCTTCTTGAACATGTGACTGAATCGTCCCTGCATCTTCAGGAAGTCCACAACAGGCAGTTTCTTTTTCGGCTCATAATTGAGCACATACTGACCCTCAATGATTTCGTAAAGAGGCCACACACAGCTTTCCACTGCCAGGCGGCATACTTCCTGAAGTTTCGCTTCCTCATACCGCCAGCCACGAGGACATGGGGCGAGCACATTTAAGAAACATGGTCCCTCCGTATAAATCGCCCTATGAGCCTTTGTATGCAGATCCCGCATGTCTTTGAAAAAGGTGGTCTGTGCCAGATACGGCAGGCCGTGGGCCGCCATGATCGAAGTCAGATCTTTTTTGGTCTGACGCTTGCCAGCACTCTGGGTCCCAACCGGGGATGTGGTTGCGTTCGCAAACCGAGGCGTCGCCGAGGACCGCTGAATGCCTGTATTCATATAGGCTTCATTGTCGTAGCAGACATAAACCATATCGTGTCCACGCTCCATGGCGCCCGAAAGAGACTGGATCCCGATGTCGTAGGTTCCGCCATCGCCGCCAAAGGTAATGAATTTGTAGTTGTCCTGCACCTTCCCCTTCTTCTTGAGGGCGCGATAAGCCGTCTCCACACCGGAGCACGTCGCCGCCGCGCATGCAAAAGCAGAGTGAACGTAACTGTCATAGTAAGCTGTGTTCGGATAAATAAAGGTCGAGACTTCCAAACAGCTGGTGGCATTGGTCACTACCGCCCGGTCGCCCTCGTCCAGCGCTCTTAGCACGCCTCTCACTGCAACACCTGCGCCGCATCCCGAACAAAGTCTATGTCCGCCGGCCAGACGTTCCGGCTTTGTCGCTTCTTTTTTTAAACTATATGCCATGATTTGTTTCCTTATATATGTGATGATTCGTAACGTCTTTTGAACGATTATTCGTAACGGTATCTGGAATCGCGCACACCGATGTAGCGGTACACATCTTCCGGATCATCGGTTCTGTAAATAACGAATAAGTCCTGATAGATTTCGTAGAAATCTTCTACGGTAATGTCTCTGCCGCCTAACCCGTAGATATAGTTGATCACAAACGGCTTATTCGGCAGATCGTACAGGGAACTGCGCGCCTCATTGAACAGGGGCCCGCCGCTGTTGGAAAAGCTCTCGGCCTTATCCATGACTGCAACGGCTTTGACCTTGCACATCGCATAGGCCAGCGGCTTTCTAGGGAATGGCCGGAATACCCGCAGTTTGATCAGGCCCACTTTCTTGCCTTCACCTCTGAGCCGATCGACGGCTTCCTTGCCGGTTCCTGCAGAGGATCCGATCACAACGAGGGCGACCTCCGCATCTCCCATCATGTATTCTTCAAAGAACCCGTAGTCCCGTCCTGTCAGCTCCTTGAATTCATTTGCCACGTCCATGATGACGGCCATGCTGTCCTTCATAGACTGAGCCTGGGCTCTCTTTGCTTCCATATAATAGGCGGAGATGCCGTAAGGACCTACCGCATAAGGTTCCTCAGAATTGAGCAGGAAGTGCTCCGGCTCATACTCACCGACAAAATCTCTGACCTCTTCATCATCCAAAAGCTCGATGTTCGAAACTCCGTGACTGGTGATGAACCCATCCTGACAGACCATGATCGGAAGACGCATTCGCTCACTGATCGGAATCGCCTGAATGAAGTTGTCATACACTTCCTGATTCGTTTCTGCGTAAATCTGTATCCATCCACTGTCTCTGGCGCCCATGGAATCCGAGTGGTCATTGTTGATGTTGATCGGCCCTGTCAGCGCCCGATTAACCACTGCCATGGTAATTGGCAGGCGCATGGAAGCTGCCACATACAAAAGTTCCCACATATAGGCAAGCCCGCAGGATGACGTGGCTGTAACCGAACGCGCACCCGCCGCCGAGGAGCCTATGACCGACGCCATGGCGCTGTGTTCCGATTCCACGGTGATGAATTCCGTATCCACCTCACCATCCGCAATGTATTCGGAATAATACTGAGGGATCTCGGTTGACGGTGTAATCGGGAATGCTCCCATAACATCCGGATTGATTTGTTTCATTGCGTAAGCAACCGCTTCGTTGCCGCTCATTCGATCTTGTTTTGCCATCACTAACCCTCCTTCTTCATCTCGATGGCATCAAATGGACAGACTTCGGCACAGATCCCGCAGCCTTTGCAGTGATCGTAATCGAAATCCAGCCGCTTGCCATCTTTGCTGACGGGTATGGAACTGTCCGGACAATATGGATAGCAAAGCAGGCACTGCTTGCATTTGTCCCAAACCATTACCGGTTTGTTGACACGCCAGTCTCCTGTCTGTACGAGAAGGGATGTGGCCGGCTCGTATATTTCAGTGCCTGTTGTAATTTCCTGCCAAGATATATTCTCCGTGATTTCGGATGCTTTTGTGATTTGTTTGAATTCTCTAGCCAACTTTAACCTCCCTGAGGGTCTGCTTGAGTGCGTTCATGTTGCCTGTGACAACAGACGGTTTATTGTGAAATTTATGTTCGAAAGAATGCTTCATGTCTTCGACAAACTTTCTTTCTTCGATGACTTTGCTGACCTTGACGACTGCTGCAAGCATTGGAGTGTTCGGATAATTCTTGCCCAGGTTTTCTTCGGCGATCCGCTTCGCATCCAGGGTGCAGACCTGTCCTTTATATCCGCGGAGCATTGGTCGAAGCTCGTCGGCTTTCTTTTCGGTATTGATGATGATGGCGCCATCCTCGGAAAGACCCGCTGTTACATCCACCGTACTCAACAGTGTTTCATCAACGACGACGACATAATCCGGTTTGTAAATATTCGAATGAACTTTGCAAGGAGACTCCGTGATCCGGTTGTATGCTGTAATCGGTGCGCCCTGTCGTTCTGGACCGTATTCCGGAAACCCTTGTACATACTTTCCTGAATCAAAAGCCGCATCTGCCAAAAGCAAACAAGCTGTCTTGGCGCCCTGACCGCCTCTGCCATGCCATCTGATTTCTACTGCGTGTGTTCCTGCCATCTTCCTTCTCCTTAAAAACAAGTTCTTCCTAAAAAATAAAACCTTCGCCCATAACAGGACGAAGGTTTTCCTTCGCTATACCACCCGATATTGCCACATACTATCATATGCTTCCTCATAACGGCGAGGAGGCCCGAGCAGGCTTACTATAATTTCACCCTGCCAGCTCAGGAGTGATTTTCACTTGTGGGTTTCTCAGACACCGGACTCTCACCATAACCGGCTCGCTCATCTCTTCCGTTCCACAGTTACTGTCTCCATCAAAGCTTTTGTCTATTAAAATGTTTCTTTTCACTGACGATTTCCGTCGATGTGTGTATTTTAGCGTTGATTTTGTGCGTTGTCAACAGTGTTTTTGAAATATTTTTGGTTTAATGAATAATTTTTCGTCCTTTTGCCATAGAATGACGCTTTACCAGCGAGCAACGACACGTTACCAGAGAGCGATGAAGATATATGCCATAGCACTGCCGCACAAGAATGGTCCGAAAGGAAGGTGATCGGTTTTCTTTAAGAATCCACGAACCAGTCCGGCTGCCCCATACACGCCTGCAGCCAGCACCGCCAGTACCAGCGTCACAATCATGCCCTGGGTTCCCATGACAAGGCCGAGGGCCGCGCACAGTTTCACGTCACCAAATCCGACGAATTCTTTTTTCATAAGCGCGCCGATGCCAGCCAGAATCAGCATGGTTCCCCCGCCGATTGCCAGACCTAATAGCGGCTGATAGAGGTTTTCCCGGAAGGGCACAAAGCCGATGGCCGCTACCGCCAAGATCATTACGAACTGATCCGGTATGATCATGTATTTCATGTCCGCAAGGGCAATCAGCAGCAGGATCCAGCAAACAATCAGCCCTGCCAACGCAAGCTGTCCGCAGTCCAGATCCGTCAGGGGCTCCGGCTCCATACCGGATGGAAGAAACTGTCCGCCCTGCATATAGGCCTGGGTCAGGTTCGCCAGAGACAGTCTCAGGCAAAGGCAAATAAAGCCCACCGCGTACACCCAGCGCCACGGGTTTTCTTTGATGCGCTTGACGTTAGGATCGGTCAGCTCCTGAGAAGGCTGCTCGCCATAATCGCACAGCCAGCTTGCCGGCAGTTTGTTAAACACGTAAACCGCTGCCGGACCGGCGAAGAATCCGACCAGTATGGAAACCCCTATTTTAATGATGGTCGTCGTTGTAATCATAACAGTAGTTTACCATTTATTTCCATTTTGTCAAGTTCTATGTGCGCGCGGCAATATCCCCTGTTTATGGTGCTAAAGTGCTACCGCAATTGTACTTATTTAAATACATTTTTTGTGCAATCCCTGAAGCCTTTGCATGACCTGCGACCCTTGAAACGCCTTGATTCCCGCTGTATAATTGGTTCTGTAGCGAGTCTCAAAGGGCACGCTGCGACACTAAAAATTGCAAAAAGCAAATCGTTGCTAAGGAGGATGTTAAATGGAGAGCAAGGAATATATTGATGGTTATATCCAGCGCGCCCGCAAGGCACAGGCTGAATTCGAAAAAATGAGTCAGGAACAGGTGGATAAAGCTGTTCAGACTATCGGAAGAGTCGTTTACGAAAACGCTGAGTATCTGGCTGAAATCGCAGTTGAAGAAACCGGCATGGGTAACGTTCCAGACAAGATCGCCAAGAACAAGCAGAAAGCCGGCATCGTATGGAACAACCTGAAGGGCAAGAAGTCCCGTGGAATTCTCGATACGGACGAGACAACCGGAATCACGAGAGTTGCAAAGCCAATGGGCGTTGTTGCTGCAATCACCCCTTGCACGAATCCAATCGTAACTCCGATGAGCAACTCCATGTTTGCTCTCAAGTGCGGCAACGCGATCATCATCACGCCGCACCATAAATCTGTAAAGTGCAGCACCAAAACCGTTGAACTGATCAACGAAGCACTGGCAAAAATCGGAATGCCGGAAAACCTGATCCAGATCCTCGACGAGCATTCCAGAGAAAACACGAAGAACCTGATCTCCAGCGCAGATGTCGTTGTTGCGACCGGTGGCCCTGGAATGGTCAATGCAGCTTACAGCTCCGGCCGTCCGGCTTTGGGTGTTGGCGCAGGAAACGTTCAGTGCATCATTGACGAAGGCTATGACTACAAAGAAGCCGTTCCAAAGATCATCAAAGGCAGAGCTTATGACTATGGCATTATTTGTTCCGCAGAGCAGTCCGTCATTGCTCCTGAAAAGGACTTTGACGCGATCCTGGCGGAGTTCGAAGCAAATGGCGGCTATGTAGTAAGAGATAAAGACGAACTGGAAAAGATTCGTGGCGCTTTGTTCGCAGATGGCAAGACCAACCGTCATTCCGTAGGACAGTCCTGCCAGAAAGTTGCCGAACTGGCTGGCATCACCATTCCGGAAGACACACAGGTCATCGTAGCTGTAGCTGACGGAACCGGCGCAACCGATTCCCTTGGCGGAGAAAAGATGGCACCAGTCATCAGCGCTTATGCCTACAAAGATCTGGATGACGCAATTCGCATCGCTTCCGAAAATCTGGAACGAGACGGCAAGGGTCATTCCGTTTCCTTCCACAGCGACAGCGAAGAACACATCGCCAAGATCGGCGAAAGCCTCTGCGTTTCAAGATTCGTCATCAATCAGTGCAGCTCCAACAGTACCGGCGGTTCCTACTTCAACGGTCTGAACCCGACCAACACGCTGGGTTGCGGATCCTGGGGACACAACTCCATTTCCGAAAACCTGAACTACACGCACCTGATGAACGTTTCAAGAATCGCTCGCTTCATGCCGAACAACCACGTTCCAACGGAAGAGGAACTGTGGGGCTAAGCCATCGGAAATTCTGAGCTAAGCGAAATCAAATCAAGACTCACAAATACTCGTTCAATAAAAAAACCGGATCGCCGCAATGAAAACGCCGCGATCCGGGTTTTTTTATCATGGATTCTATATTCCTTGCTCCAAAAAAGCTTTTGGGGACAATATGCGTACCGAACTGTCTTCAAACCCTCGGATGTCCCGGGTGATGATGCACTTTGCTCCGATTTCCTCTGCGCATAGAATCTGCAAGTGATCTTCAATGTCTTTGTGATTTCCGGTCAGTGCCTTCTGAATCATATCGTCGTCCACGGGTTCCACATAACAAAGGGCGCTCAGACTGGACAAGATCGTTTTTCTTTCGCTTACGGAGTAAACCTTACGTAATATATAAAACATATTCACAATCGTATGCGCCGCGATGTGACACTCGATTTCTCCCCGTACACATTTCTCAAAAATTCGCTCCGCATGGATACTGGCCACGCCTCGGTCCAGTACGTAATCCAGCAGCACATTCGTATCCAAAAGCACTCTACTTGCCTTCATAGCGCTCCTCCAAATAACTGTACAGTTCTGCCTCCCCATCAAAATCCGCAGCCGTCTTTCTCAATTGCCGGATTTTATGAAAGGCTTCTTCTTTTGAACGATTTAAGCGCACACGCTCAATGATGATTTTATCTCCGGACACGTTGACTTCAACATCATCCTGGACGCTCCAGCCCAGCTGACGGAGCATGTTTTTAGGAATGCATAATCCCTGACTATTTCCCCACTGTCGAATGGTTGTTTGCATCGTCTTCCCCCTGTAACTTTTCGTTGTCACAATCAAATAAAATGTATATACGTCTGTATATACATTTTATCTTCTTTTATACGATTGTCAAGTTCATCTCGCATGGGCATTTGCCAGGATCCTAAGCACGTCGCTGAGCACCCCGTAGGCCGTATGGTCGATTTCCGGTTCAAAAGGCTCCTCGATGACCGTCACGCCGCCCATGAGATCCGTCATGACCGACACGTAGGAGGACGTGGCATCCATAATTGCCGGGAGACTCTCCTGATCCACCAAAGTTGGTTTGACGCTTCCCACCGGAGTAAGGCCGCCGTCCTTTCCCTCTGTCAGCACGCCGCGGCAAATCAGTTTGATTTTTTTGCCTTGGGCGGCCGCTTCCTCGATCTGGGCTTTTGTAATCGCGCTGATGCCGGTCCGGTCAATGTCGAGGGGTGTAATGTGCACGTCCATCAACACATTCATGAGTGCCGTAAGCTTGGCTGCCGCGTCCCAACCATCGATATCCATGCTGGGATCCGCTTCCACAAAGCCCTGCCGCCTGCCTTCCGCAACGGCGTCCTCGAAGCTGGAGCCCTTTTCCATTTCCGTCAGGATGAAGTTGGTGGTGGCGTTGAATATGCCGCTGACTTCCGTAATCTGGCAGCCCATCAGCGTTTCACGAGCCAGATTGTAGACCGGAACCCCGTCCATAACGGTCGCCTCATAGAGGAACTGCACGCCTTTCTCCCGGGCCAGATCCCGCAGTTCCCGGTAGGCCCATGCAATCGGCCCTTTGTTGGCGGTAATGACGTGCTTTCCCAGATTCAGAGCCCGCCGGACGTGTTCGGTGGCCGGCATGCCAGTCATAATGTTGATCGGTGTCAGTTCCACCATAACGTCGTACTGTCCGGAATCGATGATTGCAAAGGCATCCAGTCCGCGGTCAAATTGGTCATCGCTCAGATGCTCCGTATCGATTCCGCAAGCAGCGGCTGTACCACACGCGCCGGCAGGATCGGCCGCGCTAAGAATCCCGCCCCGGCTGCCTGTGCAAATGGCCGTGATGACCGGTTCGCATCCAAAGGTCTCCATAATATAGTTCTTTTTTCGAATCAGCATGCGCGCAAAGGCTTTGCCCACGTTTCCATATCCGATCAAGGCGATTCGTATCTGTTTCATATCTCGTTCCTCCAAATCGGTTCTTATTGTGAAATCTGTCTGACTTTCACGTCGCCGTTAATCGTTTCCAGGAGCAGCGTGTCTTCGCCGCCAGTTTGTGTATATGAATACCCCTCTTCGTCTGCCTTTGATTCACCGTTTTCCTTATCCCCAATGGTGATGTCGCCAGCCTGTGTTTTGATTTTCATGGTATAAGCTTTTGGATCGGCTTTTGTATCCAGCTCGATGTCCCCTTCTTCCAGCTGGATTTCCGTGGTTCCTTTTAAGTCTCCGGAAAGGGCCGCATCTCCGAACTCGTTATCAATCATAATCCCCTGACTGACAATGTTTTCGGTCTCTACATCCCCATAATTTAATTGGATATCTGCCTGCTTAACGGAAATGCCTTTGAGCGTGACATCGCTGAACGCAGAGCTGACCTTGATGGAATCGATCTCCTTGTCCGAACAGAATACGAGCACTGCCGGATATACGCTGGCGGAAGAAAAGTTCAAGTTGATTCCCTGAAACTCCTGCTCCGCCCCTCCGGTAAGCTTCAAGGTCTTGCCATCCAGTTTCACATCTGGTGGCTCCACGTTTGATCCAAATACGCAGACTGCCGTTCCTGCTTTTGGTTCCGCCGCCCCTTCGAGATTGTAATCGCGGACGACTTCACTATAGCTGCTTTCGCCGACGATAACGACGTCCATAACGCCGGTGGCTTCGATAGCATCAAAGTCCAGATCCTGCAGCTCGACGGTTGCCTGCGCTCCCGGACCTGTCGTGACCCAATCCCGGTCTTCGGCGACTTTTTCAAATCCCTGAACGCCCCCTGCAGCCGCGCCACCTATGCTCATCGCTACCCCGACTACAAATACAGCTGCACATGTTATAAAGAATACCCTTAGCTTTCTCATTTCTCCGTGCCCCCTTTCATGACCTCTATGACGTTTGCCCCCTCACCGTCTGTGCGGACCCAGGCTTCCTCGTCAGGATTTCCTGAACCGGCCATCTTAGAGTATTTGTTCATCTTGCGTTTTTCGTTTCTCTCCTTGATGGAACGTGCGATGGCTTTGATCATTTCTCTTGTTCCGATATAGGCCCCGACCGCTGCCGCCGCCGACATCGCGAGGAGGGCCAGACCTGCGCCGATTGTCATCAAACCGGACGAAACCGAACTGGAAAGAAATACACATCCTACCACGATCGCCGCCAGGGATCCGAATCCGCAGCCGATGATGCCGGCGTAGATTCCGATCATGAAGCATATAACGCCAATGGCCAGGCAGATAAGACATCCTGCGATTGGAATCGAAACCGGCGCCGAACAGATCCCGATGATGATCCACCATACCGCCGACAATTTCTTTCCAGCCGATGGTTTCTGATCCAACAGACTCTCGTCACCTTCCAGAATTTTTGCCGCGTAATCGGCTCTGATCTGGGCAGCAATTCGCTTTGGATTTCCAAACTCCGTGACAAGCCTTTGTTCCTCGGCCAGCCGTTCCTCTTCTCCCAATCCTTCTGTTGCTTCTGCAAATATTTCTTCGAAGTATTCTGTCGCTTCAACGATTTCCTCTGGCGGCAGCTTCGACAATTCTTTACGTAGTGTTAAGATGAACTCTTCTCTATTCACTGCCTACACCCCCTTTGTCTTTCTTATCGTCGGAACCATCTAATAATTTCTGTATCGCGTTTCTGTAATCATCCCATTGCTTTCTGTAATCCCTCAGCTTTTCTTCCCCTTTGGGCGTTATCTGATAATACCTGCGGTTTCTACCCTGATACGGCTGATCGTATGTCTTGCAAAGGCCTTCCTTCTGAAGCCGCCGGAGCACCGGATAAAGGGTTGACTCCGAAACAACGATTGCCTTTTTCATCTCCTGTGTGATCTCATACCCGTAAGTATCCCCTCTGTGTAGAATTGCGAGGGCGCATGCATCAAGCAGACTGGATTCAATCTTAAAAGCCATTTGCGCCTCCTTTCATTTGGTTGATGTTACCTTCTGCAGTATGGTAATGTTATTTCTTGTTTAATACTATACGTCATATAATATTGTTTGTCAACTATGTTTTTGAATTTTATTGTTGTTAAAAAAATAACAAAATTCTATTTACATTTTTCCCATGCATGATACAATGGTAACAACGTGATTTTTATATGCAAAGTTGGAGGTTTTATAATGTATAAGACATCACTTCTCGACCAAGAATATAAGAAGAAACTGATTACCGCTGAACGCGCGGCCGAAATGGTTCCAAACAACAGCAGAATCCATTTCGGGCTGGGTCTCGGTACGGTCAAAGACATTGACAAAGCCCTCGCTAAGCGGGCTCATGAACTCAGAAATGTTGAGATCGTCAGCACGGTTGGTGTAAGAAGCACCCCGTTTGAAACGTTCCTCGCAACGGAATCCAATGACCAGGTACGTTTCGCGTCAGCCCACTTCAGTTCCTTTGACAGAGAAATGAGTAAGGCCGGCAGATGCTGGTACATCCCGATGATGTTTAATGAGCTGCCGGTTTACTGGCAGCACAATGACAGTGGCGTAGACATCGCATTTTTCCAGGTTGCTCCGATGGATAAACACGGCAACTTCAACATCGGACCGCAGGTTGCGGATATCTGGGGCGTTATCAAAAGTGCCAAGAAGGTCATCGTAGAAGTTAACGAAAACATGCCGATCGCTCATGGACACCAGACACAGCTGAACCTTTACGGTATCGACTACGTCGTTGAGGGCACCAACCCTCCGATGGACGAATTGATCAACAAAGAACCGACAAAGGTTGATAGATACATTGCAGAATACGTTGTTTCTCAAATCGAGTCCCACAGCACGCTTCAGCTTGGTATCGGTGCCCTACCAGGATGCATCGGCTCCATGCTTGCTGATTCGGATGTCAGAAACATCAACGCCCATACCGAGATGTTTGTAGACGCTTATGTGGATCTCTTTGATGCAGGGAAACTCACCGGTAATAAGCCGGTCGATAAAGGAAAGGCTGTATACACCTTTGCAGGCGGAACAAAGAGACTGTATGATTTTATCGATGACAACCCAATTTGCTGCAGCGCACCGGTTGACTATGTAAACAGCATCACAACCGTTGCCCAGATCAAAAACTTTATTTCCATCAACAGTTGTATTCAGGTTGACCTTTATGGACAGGTCTGCTCGGAATCCGCAGGAACCCAGCAGATTTCCGGTACCGGCGGTCAGCTGGACTTCGTTCTTGGTGCCTATGCTTCGAAAGGCGGCAAGAGCTTCCTCTGCACCCCGTCCACCAGAACGCTCAAGGATGGAACCAGAGTTTCGCTCATCAGCCCGGTTCTGCCGGCAGGAAGTATCGTCACGACGCCGAGAACTGCGACCAACTTCGTCGTAACGGAATACGGCATTGCAAACCTCAAGGGTAAGAACACCTGGGAGAGAGCAGAACTGCTGATCAACATCGCTCATCCGGACTTCCGTGATGAACTCATAAAAAAAGCAGAAAAGATGGGTATCTGGAAGAATACTTCTAAAATTTCTTTATAAGATGTTTTACATCTGCAGCATGTTCCATGGTATTAACTGCACGGCGCACGGATGTGGCGCCGTGCATTCCTTTTGTATACCAGGCAATGTGCTTGCGCATTTCACGGACTGCGATGCGCTCGCCTTTATCCGCAACAAGCATGTCGAGATGGCGAATCAGCATGACCATGCGTTCTTCCTTCGTCGGCGGAAGGAAGGTGCTCCCAGCCGAAGGGAAAGCGCTCGTTTCCGGCCCGTGCTGGCCGGTTTTTTCTTGCCACAGAGCGGCTGCATCCGCAAAGATCCACGGATTTCCCAGAGCTCCACGGGCAATCATCACACCGTCGCATCCGGTCTCGTCCATCATCCGAATCGCATCCGCGCCGCATTTCACGTCACCGTTTCCGATAACCGGAATATGAACGGATTTCTTCACGTCCGCAATGGTCTGCCAATCGGCTTTTCCTTCGTAATACTGTTCCCGGGTTCTGCCATGCACGGTCACGGCCGATACGCCGGCCGCTTCCAAAGCCTTTGCAGCTTCGACGGCAACATTTTCTTCGCGGGCAAACCCGATGCGAATCTTAGCTGTAATGGGCACACTCCCGCCACGCACCATGGCGGCTGCCACATCGTGCAGTCTGTCCAGATCTTTCAGCAGCGCAGAGCCCTCGCCATTGCGAACAATTTTAGGAACCGGACAGCCCGCATTCAAATCGATCAGGGCAGGCGCACCGGCTCCTTCCGGTCCGTCGATCACCTCGCCTCGCTTCATGCGTTTGCCTTTGCAAAGGCACCAAACCGCCCGCTCCATGATTTCCGGTTCACTGCCAAAGAGCTGTACTGCTACGGGACCTTCCTGATTGCCGACTTCCAAAAGCCGCTCCGTATTGCTGTCCCCGTACCAAAGGCCTTTGGCGCTGACCATTTCCGTATATGTCAAAGAAGCCCCTTGCTCGCTGCAGAGGCTTCTCATTGTTTTATCTGTGATTCCTGCCAGCGGTGCCAGCAGAAATGGGTTTTGCAGTTCTAAATCTCCGATCCTCAGGGTCACGGTACCAATCTCTCCTTTACAGTTTCCCTTCGTACATCATAACATCCTGACGAATTTCTTCTTCGGACGCCTTTTTTCTGCACTTCTTGTTTTTTCGATAGATGATCTCCAGGCCATCCAGTGTGAGCAGTTTGTCAACCACATTGATGCACTCGACCCCTTTGTCGATCAGGGTTGCCAGTCCACCGGTAGCAATGACCTTAATGTCGCTCTCCCGAATGTCTGTGCCGTTTTTCGTGCAGTATTCGACGAGTTCCTGTTTCATCTTCCGGACAATGAACTCGACCAGTCCCATATGACCGTACACGAGACCGGACTGCATGCTGTTGATGGTATTCCGGCAGATTACATGGCCGGGTTCTTCCAGTTCGACTTTTGGCAGTTTCGCAGTCTTTTCAAACAACGCATCCGAGGAAATTTTAAGGCCCGGTGCGATGGTTCCGCCAATATATTCTGCATTTTCGGTTATGGCACAGAAGGTTGTCGCTGTACCAAGATCTATGACAATAAGCGGACCGCCATACTTGGCGTGGGCAGCAACCGCATTTACGATTCTATCTGCTCCGACCTGCTTAGGATTATCGTATTTTACGACCAGCCCGGTTTTGATTCCTGGTCCGATTACGATTGCCCGGGTGTTAAAGTACTTCTGCGACAAGTGCTGCAGTGTGTACAATATCGAAGGGACAACCGTAGAGATAATTACATCTTTTACTTCACTAATATCCAGGTTCTCATAGGCGAACAGCTGATGGATGATCATTCCGTATTCATCCGCGCTCTTTCGGTTATCTGTCTCCATTCTCCAGTTGGTGATCATTTTACCATCTTTGAATACGCCGAGAACTATATTCGTATTTCCTACATCAAAAGCTAATAACATTTCTTTCCTCCGCTTTGCCGCTGCGTCCGTTGCAGTCGCCCTCGCTCAACGTCAAAAGGATGAGACAAAGGTCTTGTCCGTTGTCCCATCCTCTTTCTATATCCTTAAATCCAAAATACTATACACTATTTGAGTGTAATAAGAACGTCGCCTGAGTTAACCGATGAACCCTTCGCTGCTACGATCTTGTCAACTGTTCCGTCTGCTGGTGCTGAGATTTCGTTTTCCATCTTCATAGCTTCCAGAATGAGAACTGTTTCGCCAGCCTTAACGGCCTGACCTTCTGTTACTTTTACATCCAGAACGGTTCCTGGCATTGGAGCCGTTACGTTAGCGCCGCCGCCTGCTGCTGCTGGAGCTGCCGCTGCTGCAGGTGCTGGAGCTGGAGCTGCTGCAGGTGCAGGTGCTGCTGGAGCTGCTGCTGGTGCAGGTGCTGCATAGGATGCTGCTGCTGGTGCAGGTGCTCCGCCTAAGTCTTCAACTTCTACTGCATATGTTGTTCCGTTTACAGTGATGTTATATTTTTTCATTTGTTTTCGTTCCTTTCGATTATTTCCTACTCTATGCTAAAACTTCCTCGTATCAAGCCTGTCTTCCAGTCCGAAATTACCCCAAGGGGTCTGTTCTCCTGAAAGTCTGGTTATCTTCTTAACCACAAGGTTGCTTGCATTTGCCCCCTCATACGCTGCAATGGCAGCTGCGATAACAGCGACCAGACTTTCGTCTGATTCCTCTGCAGCTTCAACAGGTGCCGGTGCTGCTGCAGCCGCTGCCGGTGCCGGCTCTGCTGCTTTTGTTTTAGGTTTGCTTGCCAGTCCCATGACCTTACCCATGATCGCGATAAAGATCCAGATGAGAATCAGAATCATAAATGTGATTCCCAGACCCATGATCATGGTTATGAGAGAGGCCTGCATCTTCTCTCCCATGGACAAGGAATGCATTGTATCCGGGTTCGAGAAGATCTCCATTAAGCTCATATTGCTTGTATCCATGCCGTCACCTCCCTAGAGTGGAATATCGCCATGCTTCTTAGGCGGCAATGTTTCTCTCTTTGTCTTGAGCATATCCAGTGCGCTGATGATTCTCTGTCTTGCCGTTGCCGGTTCGATAACATCATCCACATATCCGAGACCTGCTGCATAGTAAGGGTTGTTGAACAGCTCTTCATATTCATCGATTCTCTGCTTTCTCAGGGCTTCCGGATCCTCTGCTTCCTTCAGCTCTTTCTTAACCGATGACATGATGTTTACTGCACCTTCAGCGCCCATAACTGCGATCTGTGCGGATGGCCATGCCAGAACCATATCGGATCCCAGTTCCTTGTTACACATTGCGATGTATGCTCCGCCGTAAGCTTTTCTCAGAATCATGGTTACCTTAGGAACGGTTGCTTCGCAGTATGCATAAAGCAGTTTCGCACCGTGTCTGATGATTCCGCCGTATTCCTGATTTGTTCCAGGCAGGAATCCAGGAACGTCTTCCAGTGTCAGTACCGGAATGTTGAATGCGTCACATCTTCTTACGAATCTGGCAGCCTTATCGGAAGCGTTGATGTCAAGACATCCTGCACCAACTGCCGGCTGGTTCGCAATAACGCCAACCGTTGATCCGGCCATTCTGATAAAGCAAGTAATAATATTCTTCGCATACAGTGGCATTACATCGAAGAACTTGCCGTCGTCAGCAATTCCTCTGATAATGTCATACATGTCGTAAGCTTTATTCGGGTTGTCCGGAATAATCGTGTTAAATTCCGGAATCAGTCTGTTCACATCATCCGTGCATGCATAAGCCGGAGGCATCTCCTTATTGTTGGAAGGCAGATAAGTGAGAAGCTCTCTTACCATCATCAGTGTTTCTTCATCGTTTGCTCCCATGAAGTGAGCAACACCACTGATCGTGTTGTGTGTTCTGGCTCCGCCGAGCTGTTCTGATGTAACAATTTCACCGGTTACGGTCTTGATTACGTTCGGACCTGTAATGAACATCTGTGATGTCTGGTCGACCATGAAGATAAAGTCTGTAATCGCCGGTGAATAAACTGCACCGCCTGCGCAAGGTCCCATGATAACTGAAATCTGCGGAATAACGCCGGATGAAATCGTATTGTTGTGGAAGATCTTACCAAATCCGGAAAGCGGAGCAACGCCTTCTTCGATTCTGGCGCCGCCGGAATCCTGCAGTCCAACAAATGGTGCACCCATCTTCAGGGCCAGTCCCTGAACCTTAACGATTTTTTCTCCGTGATATTCACCCAGAGAGCCTCCACCAACGGTGAAGTCCTGTGCAAAGGCAAATACCAGTCTTCCGTCTATCTGTCCGTAGCCTGTTACTACGCCATCACCAGGCATATCCTTCTCAGGCATTCCATAAAACGGGCATCTGTTTTTAACGAAAGTGTCCACTTCAACGAAAGTATCCTTGTCGAACAAAATGTTCAATCTTTCTCGAGCTGTCAGCTTGCCTTTCTTGTGCTGTGACTCGATTCTTTTCTCTCCTCCACCCATTGCAAGGTGTGCTTTTTTCTCGAGGAGCTGTTCAAGCTTGTTCATTAAAATAGCCTCCTTAGTATTTTGGATATTGGTTCGTTAATAATTTATCAAATCATAACATACCACAAATAATATATCTCAAAAAGTGCCAGTTTTCAACCTTAAATAACCTTGTATACATTATAATTTGCCCCTTCAAAGCTCTCCTTGTGTGAAATTGACCATTACTTCCCCTTGTTCTATAATATCGTTAGACTGAAACAACAACCATTTTTAACATAAGAACAAGTATCGAAACGGAGTATGCAACAAATGATTTCATTAAAAACCGACCCTGAATCCTTTGACTTTGACAAGTGGAAAAAGTGCATGACCGAGGTCCTGACTGAGATGCCGGACCTGCTTCTGACAGAAAGTGACCGTCAAGGCGAGCCGGATCTGAGGAGCGAAATCGCTTCCTATCTCTACAGCGCCAGAGGCGTGATCTGCACGCAGAATCAAGTGGTCATCAGTGCTGGCGCACAGCAGCTGGTCAATCACCTGGCTCGAATTCTCAAAGCCCTGGGAATCGAACACGTCTGCACGGAGGAGCCCGGTTATGTTCCCGTTCGAAATATCTTTCGGGACTGGGGTTTCAGCATCAGCAACATCCCCGTTCGCGATACCGGAATCGAGATTGAAAAACTACCGACCAATATCCGTACTGCTGCTTACGTCTGTCCGCAGAATCAGTTCCCGACCGGCGCGGTCATGCCTGCGAAGCGGCGGCAGCAGCTTTTGGAATGGGCGGATGCAAACGATAGCCTGATTATTGAAGACGACTATAACAGCGCCATCAGTTCTGCGGACCTCACGTCTCCGGCCGTTCAGGGGCTGGACCGGGGCAAACGCGTCATTTACCTGGGCACTTTTAGTCCGACCCTTTTCCCGGCCGTCCGCATCAGTTACATGGTATTGCCGGAACCGATGGTGAAGCTTTTTGATTCCTTTAAGATGGAATACGACCAGACCTGTTCCAAGACAGAGCAGCTGACCTTGGCCAGATTCATGAAGGAAGGCTGGTATCAGGCCAACCTGATGCGGGTAAAAAAACTATATGCAGAGAAGCTGCGCGAAACCCTTTCCGCCATTCAGGAATACGGTGAAAGCGGCAACTTTATGACGGCTCTCAATGCCCAATCCGGTACAAACGTCATTCTGAAAATCGACACCCATGCCAGAACCATCAACGAAGGCGCTGGCGGTAGCTCCCGTACGGCAGAACTGTACGCAGAGATGACCAACCGAATGATTGACTCTGCCGCTTCCCTGGGGATCAAAGTTCGCGGCATCAGCCAGCTCAACCACGATGGACAGATCTATCTGATTTTTAACTACGACCAGATTCCACTCGGTGAAATCAACGAAACCGTCAAAGACACGATACAGGATTTCAAATCCGTCATTATGAAGGGCGGTCTTGATATGCCTTCTGTCTATGAAGTTGTACGGCTGATTGGCGGCAAACCGCAGTTTTTGCCAGAGCACTTCGAACGTCTGGAGAACTCTCTTGGCAGCATTGGCATGGGCGTTCCGTTTACCTACGAACAACTGGAAAACGGTATCCGCGAGCTCGCGGAAGAAGGACGCATTCTTGATCACAACCTCAAACTAGAGGTTGATGTTGGCGGCCACTCGACCCTTTACTTAAACCCGACCCACTATCCATCGGCAGAACAGTATGCAAAAGGCGTCCCAACCGAACTCTTCCGGGGCGAACGAAAGAATCCGCATATCAAAATGATGGACCAGTCTCTGCGGGATGCTACAGACGCAGCCATCAAAGCAAAGCAGCTATATGAAGTGATTTTGGTGGATCGAAGCGAGCAGATCACGGAAGGAAGCCGTTCCAACATATTCTTTATCCGTGACGGGGAAATCTACACCTCGCCGCTGCATCAGGTCCTGCCAGGCGTCACACGCCGCAAGATCATCGAAATACTGCAGAGCAAAGGCATCGAGGTACACGAAGATCCGATCTATACCTCCCAGATCAACACCTTTGACGCGGCCTTCATCAGCGGAACATCCCCGAAAGTCCTGCCGATTTCCCGCGTAGGCGACATCCACTATAATGTGGACGAACCGCTCTTGAGAAATATCATGCAGTGGTATGACGAGGCCTTCAAAGGTTGACGAACCATCTTATATTGTTTACAATAATTTGTAGCGAGTTTACAATTTCTCTTTAATTGTAAACGACCAATGAATGTACGAGGTGCATCATGTCCGTAAAGGAGACCGTATTAGAAACCCTGTCCTCAAATAGAGGAACTTACATTTCCGGCGAAGAGCTATCCGCCTCGCTGGGTGTTTCCAGAGCCGCCGTTTGGAAGGCAATCAATGCTCTGCGGGAAGAAGGGTTCAACATTGAAGCTGTCACCAACAAAGGGTACCGGTTGTCTGCAGAACGGCAGAGTATTACCGAAGAATCCTTTCGGTACGCACTGCCCCAGGAATACCGGCGCAGTAGCGGCCGAAGCTTTTGCAAAAGCTTCGTATATGACTCCCTGGATTCGACCAATCTTGAGGCGAAACGGCTTTTGCTTGACGGAAAAGCATCCAGCGGTTGTGTGGTGATTGCCAACCGCCAAACGGCCGGCAGAGGGCGTTTGGGCAGAAGCTTTTTTTCACCCGAAAGCGGACTGTATCTGAGCATCATCATAAAGCCTGATTTTGATATCAGCAAATCCGTACTTGTTACAGTTGCAGCTGCAGCGGCTGTTGCAAAATCAATCGAAGAAGTCTGCAGTCAGGATGCCCGCATCAAATGGGTAAATGACATTTATATTGATAGCAGCAAAGTATGCGGCATCCTGACTGAGGCTATGACAGATTTTGAGTCTGGTCAAATAGATAATCTAGTGATTGGAATCGGCGTGAACACCAGTCTGGAAGGGTTCCCTGAGGAACTCAAGAAAACGGCCGGAGCCGTTGATCTGGACCGTGCTGCGTCTCTGGGAAATGTGCCCGGCAAAACCAACGCCATCTCGCTGCTGGCTTCCCGAATCACTTGTTATACTCTGGCGTACACCGCTCAAATCGGTAAGGCATCACCTGAATTTCTGGACATTTATCGTAATAAAAGCCTTGTCCTCGGTCGCGAGATCAAGGTGTTTAAGGGGGCATACCGCTCGGACCCGAACTCCGAACTTGGCGGTGTTGCCGCAAAAGCATTGGGCATCGATGATGATGGCGGCCTGCAGGTGATTTACACGAGTGGGGAGCGAGAGACTCTTACAACCGGCGAGGTAACGATTCGATTATGAACTCACAGTATGTACAAAAAAGTAAAACAACCATGATGGCCCTGTGCGGGCTGTTTGCCGCCTTAACGACGGTCTGCGCCTGGATCTCCATTCCTTTGGGATTCACACCCGTTCCTGTGAATCTGGCAACGCTGGCGGTGTTCCTTTCCGGCGCTTTGCTGGGTCCAAAATTCGGGCCCATCAGCCAGATCGTTTATACGCTGGCCGGCGCCGTTGGCATCCCTGTTTTCGCACAGTTTAAAGGCGGTTTTGGCGTTCTGGCAGGGCCGACCGGTGGATACATCATCGGATACATTGTCGCTTCCCTGATCACGGGCCTATTGATCGCGGTGCTTTTGCGGGAGGGCGATAAGTCTCGCGCGGTCAGTATCGGCGTTTACGTTTTCGCCATGATTTGCGGACTTGCTGCCTGTTATGCCCTGGGAACCCTTTGGTTTATGATTTCAACTCATACTGGTCTTGCGGCTTCCATGGCCATGTGCGTGATCCCGTTTCTGCCTGGCGATGCGCTCAAAATCATTGCGGCCACACTTCTGGCGAGACGCCTCAAAAGATTTCTGTGATTTAGAATGTTCATACAATCATCACATAAACGGCAATAAGCGAACATAAACGGAGGTTATTATATCATCGAAGGCTGAAGATAAAACAAATAAAAACTTCTTCTTCTCATTCCCTACAATCAGCCTTCCATCTATGTGTAACATCACAGCAGATGATTACACCTCCTCACAATAGTAAATATGATTATGACGAGAGAAAAGACCGGTTAAAAGGGGACCGGTCTTTTCGCTATATTCGATTCGATTTTCATGCTTAGCACTCTTTTCGGAATTTGCAATTTTTACGCATGCAAAGCTTACACTCGCGGTTGCAGGTTGGCAGACCTTCTTTGTTCATTTTCAGAACATCATCGGTTCTGACCATACCGCGGTCACGAAGCACTCTCTGCTCTTCTTCCTTTTCGGTCGCTTCCGCGGCTTTTGCTGCTTCGATTGCCTCTGCCTCTTCCTCGGTAATCAGCCCAAGGTCCAGCTTGTAGGCCGTCATGTCGTAGCCCTGTTCCTCACATTCCTTGATGTGCTGAATGAGCTCTTCCCGCTTGGCGTCCTTCTCGGCCAGTTCATCGGCCACTTCCGCCAAAATCGCAGGACCTGCAGCCCGTTCGCTCTGCTGGGCGGTGGATTTGATGCCATATTCGTTTTCTTCCGGCTTCACGAATTTGAAGCCCAGGGATTTTTCGAGAAGCTTTATGGCGCCTTCCCTGTGCTTTACACTGAGCACTCCCAGAGATGCCATGATGTAGTCATTATCTACCGCGATGCGTGCATGGCTGGTCGGGAACAGTTTCGTTCCTGTCTGGTCATACTCACAGATCCGGCTCATAATATCGACTCTGTGAGGAAGTCTCGTCAGAGCGCCGCCGGTTCCAACGATGTATTTAACCGGCGTCAGATCCTTACCTTCCGCCACTGTGCTTCTGCCACTTGGGCCGTATATATAACGGATTTGTCCGGCATGGCGTTCCACCGCTTTCATAACGGCTTCTTCCGTCAGAATTTCGACCATCTTGATCTCGTCTTCGTTTTTCGGAATTGCCCGGTAAGTTTCCAGTGTCTTGTCTGGATCAAATCCGGCTTCTGCGGCTTTTTCACGGAACTCTTCTTCGCCAATGGATTCGATAACTTTCATCCGATTGACATAAACACCCAGATCGCCTTCTACCGTACGTTTCGCCAGCGGTTCCGGTGCCGTCAGGATTCTTGCCACATTGTCGGACTCCCTGCAGACGGAATGAACATCCGTGGTCGCTCCGCCAACATCGATGACCATTACCTCTCCAAGACAGTCATTCAAAAGCTTCGTGCACTGCATTACGGCACCTGGCGTCGGAACGATCGGACCGTTGACCATGTCCCGGACGTGTTCCATTCCCGGAGCGTTTGTGATGTGGTCTTCAAAGGCATCCTGAATGACTTTACGGCATGGTTCCACGTTCATGTCATCAATCTTCGGGTATACATTTTCTACGTTATATAATTTCTGTCCGGACTCTTCGTCAAAAATCAGTTCCATTTCTTCCTGGTTTTCAACGTTGCCCGCATATATGATCGGTGTCCTGAGTCCAAGACTCCGGATTTTTTCTGCGTTATCAATGGCGGTGTCTCGTTCGCCGTAGTCGACGCCGCCTGCGATAAGGATCAGGTTCGGCTGAATTTCCTTGATCTTTGCCAGATCCGTTCTTCTCAGCTTCCCCGCCGTGACGTAGTGTATAATTCCGCCTGCGCCTAAAGCTGCTTCTTTGGCTGCTCTGGCCGTCATATCATAGACCAGCCCATGAACTGTCATTTTGAGGCCGCCAGCTGCGGATGACGTTGCAAGCATTTCGTCGTACTCCAAGCTGTCGATGCCCATTTTCTTACAAAGGTCATCGATTGCCCCCTGAAGACCAACTCGAACATCGCCTTCCAGCACAGAGGTCGGTGCCTGGCCCTGGGCCCAAAAGATTGGATTATCGCTGTCGATATCCTTAAAGGCATTTACGACCGTTGTTGTTGAGCCAATTTCTGCTACTAATACGTCAACTTTCATTTCTGATCCTTTCTAGTGTAATCTTCTGTAACAAACAGGGCCGGCCAGATGGCCGGCCCCGAGTTTCAGGTTTCGTTTTGCGTTTGTTTCGTCGGCTTTTGCTTCGCCGTCTTACTCGGCTTCTACTTCTGGTGGTTCTTCTCCACGTCTTCTCATTGCTTCTTCACAAAGGAATGTTGCAACGTCGATACCGTGGGAGTCTCTGCCAAAGCCTTCATCGATGCCTGTTTCACGAGCTTCTTCAGGAATAACCTGTGTTCCGCCTGCAGCGATGATAACCTTGTCACGGATACCCTTTTCGATTGCCAGTTCATTGATCTTCTTCATGTTCTTGTAGTGAACATTATCATGTGAGATGATCGTGGAAGCCAGGATAGCGTTTGCGTTCAGTTCTACAGCAGCGTCAACCAGTTTTTCAACAGGTACGGATGTGCCGAGGTAGTTAACCTTTACGCCCCACTTTTCGATTCCGCCGTGCTTGATGTTGATGATCTCACGCAGACCTACAGAGTGTTCGTCGTTTCCAACGGTTCCGCATACAACTACCATTGGATGCTCTTCGAATTCTTTGTAAAGAACTGCATCCGGCTGGTGATGTGGTGGTGCAGGGATTTCGAGTGTTGAAGGATCGATATCAAATGGAACTTTACCCTTCATTTCAATTCTGGTTCCTTCTGCCTGCTGGAGAACTTCCTTACTGATTACAACTGGATCTTCCAGGCCGAGTCTGTGTCCGATTTCCAGAGCAACTGCTTCAGCAGCTCTAGCGTGAGTAGGAATGCACATTGTCAGCAGGATGATACCATCGCCGCACCATTCAACTTCTGGAATGATCGCTTCGCCGTTGTGATATTTTGCAACCTTTTCAAGTCTTACGTTTACATTGTCTTCTTCGTCGAGTTCGTCGATGTAAACGATCTTGCTTCTGTCTTCAAAAGTACATCCGCCGATCAGTGCAGCAGGATCTTCCGGATCTCCACCGTACTGTTCAACGTTGTTGTAACCGAAGTGTGCAGTTACAGGAGCCATGTAGTCGTCTTCTCTTTCGAAGATGTATCCATAGCCTACGCCGCCGTCCAGCTTACGAGCGATTCCGTCGCCGTTTCTTTCAGGATATTTACCGGAGTCAACGAAGAATCCTGCTTCAACTGCGTTGAAGTATCCACCGGCTTCAACCATTTCTTCCATGAACAGGAGAGCTCTTTCTTTGATCTCTCTGGCGTTTTCTCTGAGCGGACCGTCTTTCTTCAGTTCAACCATTTCCATCAGACCATCCAAGCCGATCAGAGTCTGCTTTGCATTATCGCAGGCTTCGATGTTGTAGATGTGCCATGGAACGTTTCTTCCTTCGTCAGGAGTGATGGTTGACTGAATGTCTACGGAAGTCAGCTTGGAAATGAACATATCCAAAACGTGAGTTACTGTAGCTTCTCTTGCTGAGGAGCAGATATACTTTGTATTCTGCTGGCATCTCATCTTATATTTACCGCAAATGTCTCTCAAAGCAACTGCATACGGCAGGTCATAGTACATCAGAGGACCAGGAACAGCCGTTGGAGGTACGGTTGACAGTGAAATCAGATCCGGGCTGATGCCGACCTTTTCTGAAAATCTTGAGTTGATGGAGTGCTGAACGATCAGTTCCGGCATTACTTTCCATGCATCTCTTGCTGTAGCGTTTGCATTATGAGCACCATCGATCTGAAGCATTCCAGCCCATGCCATGATTTTCTTTGATTCGCATGCGTCTACGAATGAACGGATTGCGTTGATGTCTCTATACAGTACGTTGTACTGAGGGTCCTGGTGGGCTCCGTTTACGCCTTCTTCTGCGAACATTACAGCAACGTCAGGACCAGCTACGCCGGATACGTAGGAGTGATAGTTGATCGGACGACCTACTTCGTCTTCGATGATATCACATGCTTTTCTCTGTGCTCTTACCTGCTTACGAGTGATAGGAACACCGCCGATACCCTGTGGAGTACCTTCCATCAGACCATCGATGTGGGACTGTCCCATGTGTCTGATTACCATCAGGTGGTCAGCACCATGGTATGCGCCCATTCTCATTCTTCTGATATCGTCTTCGAATCTACCAGAAGCGATTTCTGTTGTAATAACAGGCAATGGCTGTGGGTCAACGTCTTCAAAGTACTTTGCAGGAGGAAGTCCTACGCTGTTCTTCAAAGGCTTGGAACAATCATGATATTCAAACGGTCCCATTTTGAGTCCTGGTGCAGGCTCTCTCCAGTGCCAGCCTCTTCTTCTCGGTTCATACTTGTCAAGATCCTTCAGAATCTCTTTTATGTTTAATTTTTCATTAGGTTCGAATTTTAAATCTGACATCTGTTACCTCCTTACTTGAAACTTGCTACTACTTCGTCCCAGTATTCGCCGGCAACAAGCTTTTCAGCTGCTTCCTTTGCTGAGAGGTCGTGTGCTTTCATAACTTTGTAAACTACGTGGCCAGCACCGTGTCCCATGAGACCTCTGTCCATGCAGCCTTGTACTACCTTCTGAGTATCCAGGGAAGATACGCCCATTCTCAGAAGAACAGCTCTTTCTACGGAAGGAGTTGTGTTCTTTCTTCCTAATTCAAGCAGAGGATCAACAATCTGGTCTGTCAGTTCCCAGAATCTGTTGTACAGTTCCTCGTCTGTCAGATTAGCAATATGCTTTCTGCGTTCTGCAAAATCGTCTTCTCTTTTCATCCTTTTTTCTCCTTAATGGAGTTGTCACCGCGAGCCGTCCGGCGAGCGGATGAAACTCCTTATGCTTTAGCGGCCCAAGAGCGCGACCGTTAGGGCGTGCGATTGGCCTGCCGCTAGTCGTATAATGGGTTGATGTCTTGCGGCTGGCCCAAGAGCGCGACCGTTAGGGCGTGCGATTGGTCTGCCGCTAGTCGTATAATGGGTTATGCTCTTACAGTTGGCCTGAGAGCGCTCCCGAACTGGAGCGCTCTTAGGTCACCGTTTATCGTGTGGTTATCGTTACAGTAATCCGTTTTCTTCCAGAGTCTTCTTAACGAATTCAACGTCTGTCTTTGTTTCTACAGCCAGGAATTCCAGGTCGGAATCGGAAGGCTTAACGCCAGCCTTCTTAACAGCCTTCTTAATCAGGGACTGTCTGAAGTGGTTGAGGTCAGCTTCTTTATACTTAAAGAGTGCAGGGCTTGAAGGCAGTACTACGCTCTTTCCAGGAACTTCTTCCTTAGGATCGCCAAGTCTTACGTCGATGCCGTTTTCCTTAGCAAACCAGAGCTGTGGCTGTACGTGCTTGCCAGCGCCAGTGTATTCTGTTTCGGATACAACCAGAATTGCATCTTCCGGAAGTTCCTGTGCCAGTGAGAATGCAGCTGCCAGTGAAGTCTGTCCAGCAGGTCCTCTTTCGATACCTTCCAGCTGTGCCAGCATTTCTGTCATTTCCATGATTTCGCCCTGTGTGATTGTAACGTATCTATCCATGTATCTCAGAGGTCTTGCCGCTGATCTAGGAACGTCACTGTGGTCTGGGTCTGTAGCGTAAGGAACACCAAATCCAGTGTGGCCAGTTGTACAGGACTTCTTGTTGAAGTCGACGTCGGATGCCATGGAAAGTCCGCTCAGGTCGATGGATGCGCCAACGATTTCAGCGTCGCAGCCAGCCATCTTAACGCCACGAGCAGTACCAGTTGTCATGCCGCCGCCTGCAGTTGTGCAAACTACCATATCCGGATCCTTACCCAGCTTTTCTCTGCACTGCATTACGATTTCATATCCCAGTGTGTCAACACCAGCGATACCAAATGGGGAGTACAGGGATGCATTGAAGTAACCAGTGTCCTCCAGGATTGACAGGAAGGAGTAGAACAGTTCCGGTCCTACTGTCAGCTGTACAACTTCTGCTCCGAGAGCTTCGCACTTACGAGCCTTTTCAACGATTTCAGGCTGACCTACGCCCTTTGAGTCGTAGCATTCCTGAACGATGATGCACTTGAGGCCCTGAATTGCAGCCTGGGAAGCTACTGCAGCACCATAGTTACCGGATGTTGCAGCCATAACGCCTTTGTATCCCAGCTTCTTTGCGTGGTAAACAGCGCAAGCAGCACGTCTGTCTTTGAAGGAACCGGATGGGTTAGCAGCTTCGTCCTTGATGAAGATTCTAGCGCCGAATCCAGGCTTTGCATACTTGCGAGCAAGCTTTGTCAGGTTTCTTGCTTCCAGCAGAGGAGTGTTACCTACTCCGAACTGGCTCTGTACTCTGTTAACTTCTTCCAGAGTGTAGCCTGTGGAAGTCATGAGCTTGTCATAGTCGAATGCGATAGGGGATGTTTCAAATTCTGCATAGTCAAGACCCAGAGCGTCTTTCTGGATATCATTTGATCTTCCCATTACGGAAGCATAATCTTTTGCCAGTGCCATTATCTAACACCTCCTATTTCTGCCATTTCTTTTCTCAGAACCTTGTCTACTTCGATCAGCTCTGGAACGAACTTGCCATAGCTGTGATCATAATAAGGAGCATCATCAATCAGAGTTCCTTTTTCGATTCTGCCAACGACGGTTTCAACTTCTACTTCATCACCAATTTCTGCATCTGCGAGCAGAAAGCCTTTTGTCCACTGTTCGAGGTCGCATTTCTTTGTGTCTTCAGGAAGCTTAGCTGTTCTTTCTTCAGCTTTCAGTACAACACTGTGGATGCGTACCCAATCGCCTTTTTTTGCCATTTTTTAACTCCTTTTTGTGAACATGAGGCACGTCCTGTTATGTAGCCAGTCGTGCCCCATGTGGTTTCTTATTTAATAATTAACTATCTTATTTAACGATCTTCTTAGCTGGGTCGATTCTGTCTCTTACATCACCCATCAGGCAACGAGGAATTGGCAGGTCGATCATAGTCTTGAGTCCTGGTTCTGCGTTGATAACCTGTGGAATCATGTTAGCGCACATAGCGATAGTTCCGAGTCCACCTTCAACCTCTGGGCTGTTAACCATGTTAACTGCTGGAGTTCCTTCGAGGATTACATAGTCACCAGTCTGAACGCCAACCTGTTCTGGTTCGATCTGCTGTGGGTGTTCCATTCTAACTTTCATGCCGTTTGACAGAGTTGCGTCTGCTTCCATAGCAACGCCTGCGCATGAACCAGCTGCTGCGAAGCCATGAGGTGACTTTCTGTCAACATCTGTTACGATTGGGTTCATGTCCTGTGCGAATTCTTCAACCTTCAGTCCAAGACCTTCAGCCATCATGCCAACGGATTCTGCGAATCCAACGTGACCTGACATAGTTCCGTTAGCTTTTCTTTCATTGAATTCTTCAACGGAAACGCCGATACCCTGTTCATGCATAACAACTGGTCCGAACGGTGACAGTGAGTTAACTCTTCTTGACAGGATGTGATCTACGTTGATCATGCAGCCAGTCATAACCAGTACGAGCAGGTCCATGATGTGGCCAGGGTTGATGCCTGTTCCCAGTACGGAAACGCCGTTTTCCTTAGCAATCTTGTCCAGTTCAGCTGCCAGTTCTGGGTTCTGAGCTGCAGGATATGCCATTTCTTCTGCGGAAGTAATGCAGTTGAGACCCTGTTCCAGGATGAACTTAAGTCTTGGGAATGCTTCCTTAGTGAAGGAGTCTGTGCAGAGGATTACGATGTCAGCAGCACCCGGCTTGATGATTTCTTCTGGAGCTTTGATGATAACATCTTCTCTGTCGCCCTTTTCAGTCTTGATATACTCATACATTGAGTGTCCCTGCTTATGTTCTCTACCAGCAACACCAACAATATCTACGCCCTTCTTTGAAAGAAGCATATCAGCGATACCGCCGCCCATAGCACCAAGACCCCAAATGATTACTTTTACGTTTTCCATAGTTTTTCTCCTTTTCATCTTTTGTTATCAGATTAAATTATAAACGATTGTATTTACTGCGCCGCCTTCTCAGCCAAATCGCCCTTTTTTATTTCGCAAATGCCTCGTTGCGTGCAGCACTCATACATAGGAGCAAATCGCGTGCCAAAACCTTTTCTTTTTTGTTTTTTTGAACAGCCTCCGGAATCATTGGAATTTCAACGGTTCTCTGTGCTTTTGTACGTCTATGCTTTACTCTGTAATAGTTTTTGCCATCAAAAAAGCAAATATATTTGCATATGTGCCGCAAATATATTTGCTTTTTCTGGTCTGTTTGCTGTTTTCTGATATGGCCATGACCGATGCTTTTGCGCTTACAGACCGTATTTCCTGATTTTGTGCTGCAAATTCTGCCTCAGCATGCCAAGGTCCCGCGCGGTCTGTGAAACGTTTCCGTCGTTAGCCATCAGCTGTTGCCCGATCAGCGTTTTTTCTATATCCTCCAGATAGTCGGCGAGCTTGCTGTTTCCCGACGTAAAGCCCGCAATGCCTGTATTGGCGCCTTTGTAACTGCCGCCGATACTGATGTCGTCCTCCGTCAACACGTGTTCATCATCTGCCATGGAAACCGCGCCCATTATCACATTCTCCAGTTCCCTGATATTGCCCGGGTAATCGTAATCCATCAGCTTGCTCATGGCTTTGTCCGAGACCATCCAGACTTGCTTGTCGAACCTGTCGTTGTATTTCTTCAGGAATTCATCTACCAGGATCGGGATATCGCTTTTGCGGTCCCTGAGCGGTGGAATCTGCAGCCTTACGATACCCAGTCTGAAGTACAGGTCTTTTCTTAGCCTACCTTCTTCGATGAGCTTCTCCGCAGGTTCGTTGATGGTCGCGATAATCCGCACATCAACCGGGATGTCCCTGTCGCCGCCGACTCTCCTGATATACTCTTCCTGAAGTACTCTTAGGAGCTTTCCCTGCAGCCCGTAAGGCATTGCGCTGACCTCGTCAAGCAGCAGTGTTCCGCCGTTTGCCTGTTCAAAAAGCCCCGCTCTGTCTTCTGCTCCCGTGAATCCGCCTTTCGCTGTTCCAAACAGCATTCCTTCGAGCAGACTCTCCGGAATGGCAGCGCAGTTCTGGGCAAGGAACGGGCCTTTTTTTCGCAATCCGTCATAGTGGATACTCTGCGCGAAAAGCTCCTTGCCTGTTCCCGTTTCTCCGTTTATCAGCACGGTTACGTCATTTCGCGAAGCCTTCTTGGCCCTGGCCAGAACCTCCTCGAAGGCGATGCTTTTGCCTGCGATGTCATCGAAATGATACTTCTTGATACCCGCCTTCTTGCTGCGCCGAGGCCTTTGCTCGCTGTCCTCCTGCGCGTCGTCTTCTGCTGTGAACAGGTCGCTCTGCAAATCGAGGATCGTATCGCTCATGTTCTTGATATCCGTGATATCCTTCGCGACTTCCATAGCCGCGACGACCTTGCCGTCCACTATAATCGGTACGGTCGAATTGATGACCGCGATTTCTTTGCCGTAAGCGTTGAGATATGTCTGCTCCTGATTCAGCGTCGGCTTCTTGTAGCGAAGCGCCGCAAGAAGCGTACTCTCTTCCTCCGGAATTGACGAGAAAATCTCTCTGAACGGTTTGCCCAGCGCGTCGCTTACGTTGATCTTCTCGAGGGTAGCCATTTCCTCGTTATACAGTATCGTAATGCCATCCGCGTCGACTACGTGGATAGCGCCGCCGAGCACCTCGGCTGCGGCTTTCAAAATCGCCTGATAGTCCTTAACTCTCATAATAGCCTCTGCTTCATTGTCTGTCTTGTCTGTGTGCGTCCCCGGTACCGTGCACTGCCTCGGCACCGCGTATACTGATTATAGCACGTTTGCGCGGTGCATGCAAATATATTTGCACGCCTCTTGTTGGTCCTGGTTGGCCGGCTCTTAACACTTCCTTTCATCCGTATGGTATAATTGAACCCACGACAAATAAGAAATCGACCCAATAGAGCCCTATATTGCTATCACAGAAGGGATTTATGCATATGGCGAATAGTAAAAAGGATATTATTATACGTGACGTCAGAAATGATGACGCCGCATTCGTTCTCGATCTTAACGAGGTGAACGTTGAAGTGCTCTCTCCCATGGACGAGGCCAGATTCCGTTACTTCAAGGAAAATAGCGAGATGTTCCAGATAGCCGAAGTCGACGGCAGACCCGCGGCATTCCTGATCGCGCTTCGCGAGGGCCTTCCTGATTACACGAGTGAGAACTACATTTGGTTTTCCAAGAATTACGGGGAGTTTTTATACGTTGACAGGATTGTCATCGGAGAAGAATTCCGCGGAGCCGGCCTCGGACGCAAAATCTACGAGGGCGTATTCAAACACGCTGAGGATACACGTGTTCCAGTCGTAACTTTGGAAGTCGATATTATTCCATATAATGAACCGAGCCTGAAATTCCACGAGGCAATGGGCTTTAAGGAAGTCGGCCAGCAGATAATCCGCGGTGGCGAAATCAAAGTCTCCCTTCAGGCAAGAGAAATCTCGCTGTAGGCAAGAGAATTACCTCTGCAGACAGCCATCGATCATAGCAATTTGTGCCCCTGTGAAAAAGACCGTATGCCCTGGGACCTATGCTTTTCTGCTGTGGGACCTAAACTTCTATTATTTTATGTTGGTGTTTTATGCCCCTGTAAAAGAGACCTTATGCCCTGGGACCTATGCTTTTTCGTCATGGGACCCAAAATAAGAAATCGTCGATTTAAGGCGCGTTTTTCAACGATAACCTATTGCCCCAAAGAACGATAAAAGACGCTTAGAAATGAATTCAGCGGGTCATCGTTCTCAGGTCGGATTTCAGTCAGCGAGTCAGCGAAGCCTCACCAGTGCGCACCTCGCCTCAGCATCGCTTCAACAGTGCCCCAACATCGGCTATGTTTCGGCCATGCTCCGGCAATGCTCCTCGCGTTGGTGCTAACAGGTGGAAATTGTCCCCATCCCTATGCTATAATTACTATTGCTTTTAGGCGATACGTTAACGAATCCAACTATATCCGACAAACAGGGGGATCGACATGAAACAGAAGATAGTTTTTATAGGCAACAGCATAGTCGCCGGGTATCCATGGAGCAAGGGCAAAAGCTTCGTCGGCGCTCTGCGCCGGACCATAAAGGGTGATCCGCCCTCGCCTGACAGTTCAGGCAGCCCATCCGAGGACGGCACAACAGCTGTCATGCTAAAACAGCCGGTTTTCGCTAAGAATGTCGGCTTCGACATTATAAACAAGGGAGTAAACGGCGACACTACTGAGGGCATCGCCCGCCGCTTTCAGGCGGATGTCCTTGACAGCAATCCTGACTTTGTATATTTTCTGACCGGAACCAATGACTTCATCTTTCGGGAATATACACCGGCAGAGGCTTTTGCTCATTTGGAAGCGCTGTCGGAAGAGGCTGAAGCAAACGGAGTGACGCCAATATATATCACACCGATACGCGTTGACGCGGAGAAGGCCGAATGTATGTGGATGGCCGGTTTCGGCGTTTCTTACCCGGCAGTGAACCGCGATGTCGATGAGTTCTCGGAGTTGATACGCAAGTCGGGCAGACTGTACGTCGACATGAATGTGGCCTTTACTGAATATGCAAAGGGCTTTGACGATATCGATCTCGTTTATCTGGACGGCATCCACCCGATGCCGAACGCGCACTTATTCATGGCGGGTGAGATCATCAGGTTCATGGAGGATAACCGGGAGGCGCTGGGCTTATAGCGCCGGTGGTGGGATACAGCATAGATGAGATATGGTATAATGGTAACAACCAGACACACTTTTTAGGAGACCGACAAAATGAGACTACGTAAAGATTATGACGAAATGCAGGAAAAAGAAATATTGCTGATGGCGCAGGTGTCAGACGCGCTGGCGCACCCTGCCAGAATCAAGATTTTCCGTTACATTATGCAGCAAAATAAAACCAGGACCCCAGTCTGCAACAAGGATCTGGTAAATGAATTCGACTATTCGCAGGCAACCATTTCCCAGCACGTAAAGAAGCTGGTCGATGCGGACCTTTTGCAGGTAAAAAAACAAGATCGTTTCTCATACTATTATGTGCATCTGGGAACGTTGCAAAAGTTCGTAGACGCAACTAAGAAATTCGAAAACATGTAACATTCCGCAGCGCTTTATTCTCTGAACTCGTCAATGCCTATATTGGCGAGTTCATCAGCTCTGTTGTTTTTTTCTGTAATATATTCGAACTCTTCGTAAGAAAACTCCGTTCCGTTCCATTCGCAGAATTTCTCATACAGCTTATCAAAATCCGTCACTTTGCTGTTGAGATTCACATGGCCCTTGACGCGGAAAAACCGGATGTCGTGCCTATCCAGATAAGGAATCAGCTGCTCCCAGAGATCTTTGTTTTCGACTGGTTTTTTCTGAGCATTCTTCCATCCGTTCTTTTGCCAGGTGACATACCATTTTTTTCTGAAGCAGTCCATCAGATAACTGCTGTCTGAAAACACCTGGATGTTCTGGTTTTCTTTCGTAATTGCTCCGAAAGCTTCAAGAAGCGCCGTCATTTCCATCCGGTTATTGGTGGTGTTCTTCTGACCGCCATATAACTCTTTGACTGCGCTCCCGTATTCAAGGATCGCTCCCCATCCGCCAACATTCTCCTGGCTTTGGTTCCCTGCGCATCCTCCGTCTGTATATATTCTTAAAACTCTGTCGTTTCGCATCCCATCCACTTTGATATACTCAGTTACTCACCAAACTTCACTGTCATCGGATCGCTACCTTCGCCTTTGATTTTCTTGCCGTCTTCTGATGTCGCCGCAGCCATGACTTTGTATGAGTACTCCTTGCCAACGGCACAGCCCGTATCGCTCCACTTCATTTCATCTTCATTGAGGTCTGCAATCTGCATGTAATAATCGTCTTCCGGCCCTTTTCTGAAAACGATGTAATTGCTTGCGTCCTTTACCGATGACCAGCTGATCGCTATGCCTTCTTTTTCGGCCTTTGCTTTAGCAACAGTTTTGCCGAGTGTTTTTTCTTCAGCGCTGGTTTTGACTCCCGTAGCCAGCGCGACCGCTTCATACGCATTGACATTGCCATATCCGGTGTAAACGTCAAAATCGGACACGCTGATGTCTGTTGCTGTTTTGACCAGTGTTTCCCTGACCTCAGCCGGTTTCAGCTTCGTGTCGGTATGCATGACCATTGCTGCTGTGGCTGCGACTATGGCAGCTGAGCAGGATGAACTGGTCCCTGTAACTTCTTCACCGTTTTCATCTGTGATCCTGATATCTGTTCCGGGTGCAGAGATGTCTTTGTCTTTCCCGTAATTGGACTTTTCATTTCTGCAGGCCATGCTGTACGCATCTGAATATTTGACTGTGTTCACGCAGCCTATGCAATTCTTGTAATCAGCCGGATACCATGCCGCATCGATTCCTTCGTCACCTGCCGGCGCGATTATCAGTGCGCCTTCTTCCAAAGCCCAGTTTATCTTTTTCTCAAGAGCCGCATCATATCCGCCTCGGCCAACCGACAGGATAATGATCCTGGCATTATGGCTGCATGCGTAATCGATCCCTGATGTGATGCCTGCTGTTGTGGCCTCAGCTTCGACTGGCATCGTAGCGATGATATCGTTGCCTTTTCCTACAACATTATTGATCAGAGCGCCTTCATATTTGCCGCCGATTATCGCGATCGTGACCGGATTTGATTCTTCGCTGCTTTCTGTGCCTGCTTGATTTTCTTGAGTTTGTTGCTTTTTGTTTTTCTGCTCTTCTATGACTTTGAGCGCTTCCGGAGCGTCTATGTAGTCCATGTACCACTCAGTCTGCTGCGCCTGCTGCTCGCTGGTCTGCTGCGCGGTGGCTTTTGCAAAATCCGTATCTGCCGCAGCCTTGTAGCGGTAATTCGGCTGCGCCTTGTCGACATCCGGATTTCTCTCGAGTTCCTTGGATATTGTTTCCTCATCCAGATTCGTGCCGATCTTTACGAGCATCATGTTGTCATCAGACTTGATCTTCTTAAGCGTTATTCCTTCTTTGATCTTGGAAATGCTAGCTGCGGCGCCCGCATTGTTTTTGAGGAGTTCTTCAGACACAGCAAAAGCAACTATATCAACCGCCTCCTTATGGCTGACGTCCTGCTTGAACGTTACCATCAGCTGGTTGTCGACATAGCCGAGATTGTCTGTCGAATTCTCATCAGCTCCGTAGGCAGTATCCTTTATTACAAAGGCTCCCTGCGCTATCATGGCCAGCGCTACGACACAGACAATTATTAATTGAATCGTTCTGGATTTGATGAATGACATAGACTTCTCCTATTCTATGAACATAGCATATCATTCTTACCAAAAAACACAATAGACTCACGCTTAATTGCCCTTAATTATTTCATAAAAAATTGTTAATAAATACAGCTGGCATTTTGGTTGTCATGATTTATTTCTTAATTAGTTAGCCTTTGCTAATTAGATTTAAATGTTGTAACTTTAGCATTGACAGTTCCTTTGAAATGAATTATACTCAAGTTGGTTAGCAACAGCTAACTAATACGTGAATCTACAGCTATACTAAATCACCAGGAGGAAAAAATGAGCAAGATAGCAGTTGTTTACTGGAGTATGACAGGCAATACAGAAGCAATGGCCAAAGCGGTCGTTGATGGAGCTAAGGCAGCAGGCGCAGATGTTGATCTTCTGATGGCAGCCGATTTCAATGCTGGTCTATTGACTAATTATGATGCAGTAGCCTTTGGCTGCCCTGCTATGGGTGCCGAAGTATTAGAAGAAGACATTTTCGAACCAATGTTTACCGAATGCGAAGCATCCTTAGCTGACAAGAAAATAGCGCTTTTCGGTTCATATGACTGGGGTGACGGCGAGTGGATGCGCCTTTGGGACGAAAGATGCCGCAACGCCGGAGCCGTTATGGCATGTGACTATGTAATATGTCACCTTGAACCTGATGCAGACGGTGTCGCTGCCTGCGAAAAGCTCGGCGCAGCCCTCGTATAAACTTGTATAAAAATGTCTGAAGATATGATCATCCGGCACTGTGCGCCGACACTGGCCGGACTAAAAACCGGTAATATATTTACAACATCATACCATTCTCGCCGGACGCTGAACCAGGATCTGCAACGTCTTAGCGCGGTTCTTAATAAAAAGGGGCTTCGTGTTATTTGTCTGCGCGCTAGCAAAGGCAGGGCTTTGATTTACCTGTTTCGTCCCGGAAGGCTCCAGCAGGATCTTTCCAGAGAAGAGGCCCGGACTATCCTGAAGGAAAACGGTTACGAACACACACCTCATGAGTTCTGCATTCGCAGGCTGATAGATCGTATCTGTCAAAAGCTTACCGTAAAAGAAAGAGGCTTGTCGCATTAAGCCTCTTTTATCATGCTGCCAAAATGGATTACGACGTTATACACAATCTACATATCTGTAAAAAACGACCAGTATCGTCATGATACTGGTCGTACAAAATTCTTATCTTATTTTGTTTCATTGTCCTCTTGGAATGCGATTACTGCGCTGCGGCCGCATCGCCCTCGGCGCTGTCTTCATCACCTTTCTTGGTCTTTGCAATGATTGCTACGACAATCTGGATGATCAAGATCACTATCATAAGCAGTGTCCATTTATCAGTCAAAGCCATATCTGCGCTCATGTCTTCAGTGAGAATGAATGCTATGATCGCTCCGACTGCCGGAATGATGCTTGCAAGTCTTGCCAGACCTTTTCTCTTGATTTCCTGAACCTCGCCGGTTTCTTCATCCTCTTCTCTCCTCTTACCAAAGTATCTGATCAGCATAATCAGTGAGAGAAGTGCTGTCGCTATTGCGCAAAGCAAATTGATCAGTGCCCAATTCGCATTAACTGCGAGAGGTGCAGGTGTATCATTGATGACCTGTGGTACAGGATCATCTGCGATAACTGCCGGTGTTACCGGTGCGACTGCAGGTGCTGCCGGTACCGCTGCAACGGCAGGTGCTGCTGCAGGTGCTGCCGGTGTAGTCGGCGTCGTCGGTGTCGGCGCAGGTGCAGGTGCTACATATTCAGTGATTACCAGACTTCCAAGCCGTTCTGTGATCGTATAGTTGTCCGGATCAGTGCTGCCCCAGCTGATACTATATGTATTCGTGCTGGTTCCGACATTCGTCCTTGATCCTGTTGCAGTAACTGTCGCAATGTCACCTGCGGCAAGACCTGATATCGTAGCGGAACTATTCCTTAAAGCTGTTCCATCATATGTCTTGCTCGCGCTGCCTGTCGTAATGGTAAGCGCCTTTGGCGTTATCGTCATGGTCAGTACGGCCGTTGCATCCTCATAGTCAGGATTTGTCGCCCTGATCATAACTGTCAGCTTACCTACATTTTTGATGCCAGGCACTGTTTTGCTCCACGTCTTTCCACCATCAGTGCTGTATTCAATCGTCGTACCGTCAGTGATATTGGCAACGACACTAGCACTGTGGTTTCTACCATCATAGACGCCGGTGTAGTTTGTCGGTGTGAGAACGAGATCTGTTGATCTCGTGATAGTGAAATCTGCATATCCGTAGCTTACTCTATAGTTGCCCTGGATCTCGTCTCCACTTGCCTCAATAGCATCCTGATAGAATCCTACGCTTTCATCTGTTCCAACACCTGGTCTTGTGACTTCATACTTTAATTTGTAATTATCGACCAGACCAGTAACTTCCGCTTCAAATGCCGGATCGCCCTCTCCGAATACTTTGCTCGAATTCTTCGGCTTGACTGTCACGCTTGCCAGATTGATAGTCAATGTTCCCGACAGGTATTTTACAATATAATTTTGCGGTGGTTCCGCTCCATCTGCCAGAGAAGGTGTGACTGCGTACTCACCAACATCTTCGCCTGCTTCACGGTCGTATTTCACCTTAATGATGTCGCTGGCACTCTCACCGCCTTGCATACCGTCGACAGTTGCCGTCCATTTTGGATCCGGATCGCCGTAAGTCTTGTTCGCGTTATTGACAGTGACGCTGACCGTTGCGCGATCAACCTTCAGTTCACCTTCCGCAAAGGCATCTTCGTAATTCGGATTTACGGCCTTGACTTTATACGTTACCGTTCCTGCATTCTTGATGCTTGGCACTGTCTTTGTCCAGGTGTTTCCGTCGTCTGTGCTGTAGTAAATCGTAGTTCCTTCAGTTACTGAAGGCTCAGCGCCGCCCTTATGCGTAGCGCCATCATAGGTTCCGCTGTAATTTACTGCGTTCACTATCAAGGTATTGTCTTTGCTTATAGTAAACGTTCCTTCTATGTACGTAACTTCGTAGTTGCCCTGGTTCTTCTCTCCGTAAGGAGTAATCGTGTATTCACCGACATTATCTCCAGGTTCACGTTTGACTTTGTATTCGATACTGTCTCCGTTCAGCGTACCCTCAACAGTTGCAGTCAGTCCAGGATCTTCCTCATTGTATTTCTTGCCCGTATTAACTGCTGTTACAGTGACTGCCTTTCGTGTGACTTCAAGTCTGCCGCCGTCAACGATCGCCGTATTGTAATTCGGATTTTCGACCTTGACGCTGTATTCAAGCACATCGACATTCGTGATGCTTGGAACTGTACTGCTCCAGGTCTCTCCGCCATCAGTACTGTACGTGATGGTGCTTTCGTTCATATCAGAAACAGTGGCGCCGCCCTTGAGAGGTTCTCCGTCATACACTTTGTTCCGCTCAAGAGCTGTGACATCGAGAGTGGCCCTCGTGATTTCCTGATAACCATCTATAATGCTGAAGGTTACAGTCTTAAAGTTATTGTTCGTATTCGTGAACTGACTTTCCGTCAGACCCATCTGCGTTGTGCCAACAACCTTTCTGACTGCACTTGCCGTTCCGTTAAACGTGAAGTCTGCTTCAGTGTAAAGCTGATTACTGAACGATACATCGTAGCCGCTGACTCTGTGATCGGTTCCATCATATGTGGACGAATCGTTGTGACCGGTGATCGTTACCGTCACATCAATCGGATCAATCTTCTGGTAGCCGTCCGTGATTGCGAATGTTACTGATGCAAAATCTTCGTTATTGTTTGTGAACTGATTTTCCGCAAGACCCATGTAGTATGTGCCTGCATCTGTGCCTGATGCAGTCTGGTTGCCGCTGAACGTGAAGTCCGCTTCAGTATACAACGTGCTGCTGATGTCTGTTACATCATAACCTGTTACAGTATGTTTTTTACCATTATAATCAGTCGTGTTATTATGACCGACTATCGTAACGGTTACATCGATCGGGTCGATCTTCTGATAGCCGTCTGTGACGTTGAACGTAACATCCTCGAAGTTTTTATTGATGTTTGTGAACTGGGTCTTTTCAAGTCCCATAGGCGTTGATCCCGCGTGGGTCCTTGCAGCTTCTGCCGTGCCGCTGAACGTGAAGTCTGCTTCAGTGTAAAGCGGATTGCTGATCTCAACATCATAGCCGCTGACGCTGTGTTCTTCACCATCATAATCGCTCGTATCATTGTGGCCGGTGATCGTTACAACGACTTTTTCGAGCGGAGTGATCTGCTGATACCCATCCGTTACATCGAACTCGACTTCACTGAAGTTAGTGTTAGTATTTGTAAAATCTCCTGGCTCCAGTCCCATCAAGGTAATGCCTTTTTCCGTTCTGGATGCCGTATCATTGCCATCGAAGGTGAAGTCGGATTCATGATACAAAGGCGTACTGATGTCTGTTACTTCATATCCGGAAATCGTATGTTTTGTTCCATCATATACATGAACGTTTTTGTTACCAACTATGGTTACCTTGGCCTTGATCTTATCGATCTTCTGGTAGCCGTCCGTTACGTTGAAGGTTACTGTGCCGAAGTTCGTGTTCGTGTTAGTGAACTGGCTCGAAGCAAGATTCATGTTCGTGGTTCCCGCATCTGTCCTTGTCGCTGATGCTGTTCCGCTGAACGTGAAGTCTGCCTCCTTATACAGGTCGCTGCTGATGTCTGTTACATCATAGCCTGTTACAGTATGTTCCGCGCCATCATAATCTGTCGTGTTATTGTGGCCGACTATTGTGACTGTTACATCGATCGGGTCGATTTTCTGATAACCATCTGTGACTACGAAATTAACGTCCTTAAAATTGCCGTTCGTGTTAGTGAACTGATCAGGCGCCAGATCCATGTTCGTGGTTCCCGCATCTGTCCTTGCAGCTTCTGCCGTTCCGCTGAACGTGAAGTCATCTTCAGTGTAAAGCGAACTATTGATATCAACATCATAGCCGCTGACGCTGTGTTCTTCACCGTCATAATCGGTCGTGTTGTGGTGGCCGGTGATGGTTACCGTTACGCTGATCGGGTCGATCTTCTGGTAGCCATCCGTTACATTGAATGTTACAGTTCCGAAGTTGCTGTTCGTATTAGCGAACTGCTCGGCCTTAAGACCCATATACGTTGTTCCGGCATCCATTCTTTCAGCACTTGCCGTTCCGCTGAACGTGAAGTCTGCCTCCTTGTACAGATTGCTGCTGATGTTTGTTACATCGTAACCTGTTGTCAAATGGTTTGTACCATCGTAGTTGTTTTCACCCTGATGTCCTGTGATGGTTACCGTCACATCGATCGGATCGATCTTCTGGTAGCCGTCTGTAACTACGAATTTGACATCCTTGAAGTTCGTGTTCGTATTTGTGAACTGTCCTTCCGCAAGATCCATGTTCGTGGTTCCGGCATTGGTCCTTGCTGCTGATGCCGTTCCGCTGAACGTGAAGTCTGTCTCCTTGTACAGCGGATCGCTGATCTCTACATCGT
>CADBJW010000003.1 GCA_902795135.1 uncultured Eubacteriales bacterium | reverse complement strand
AAAATGCAAAAGATTATATGATTACTGTGAAATGTATATCTTTGAGAGAGAACTATTCTCAAGAGAAAAACCTGCTTCAGACTATTATGTCGTCGTAAACCTGACGAACCATTGTACTGGGAATATGATTACAGACAGAAGAACAATCTGTTCTCTATTGACAGTTTGTATTCAGGAATGCCGAAAAAGCATTTCTTAAACAGAAAAAACAATATTTAGAGGCGATACTGTTATATGTATGGCTCCATAACGTTGAAGGTGATGATGGATATTGGGGAGAGTATTGTGAACGAGTAGGTTTAGAATGAGTTTTTGCTGTTAAAGATAAATCAGTAATTATATGGGGAAGTAATTATGACGATTATCTTTTTGATCAAATGAACGATGCGGTAGAGAGTATATAGACATAAAAGCATCAAAAACCACCTGATCCGAATTAGGAAATAAGGGGACGATAGTGGGTCAAAACGAAAAGTGAAGGAGCAGATGCAGTAATACCGACGGTTTTCATAATTCGAGTTCTCCGTCCTCCGCCATGATACGAAAAGGAGACCGAAAGGTCTCCTTTTTCGTATCACCGACGTAGAACAAGACACGGGACGAGAACCCGAAAGGGCCGGAGCGTTAGGAGAGAGTCCAGTGGACTCTCGAGTAGCGACGGGTTCAAGCCGCCTGAGAGAGGCGGCGCAGAACGGCAGATTCGCGCAGCGAATATGCGTAAGTCCCGTGTCCTCCGCCAAAATAGCCCTGAGAAGGAAGCGTCTCAGGGTTTTTCTTTTCATCGGACATGCTTGACTATTTCACATTGCTTTGATATCTTATCTATGAAGTTAATAAGTCGAACGACCATATATCAGCTTGTCATGCTGAGGAAGTCCGGTGAGATTCCGGCACAGTTTATCCCTGCTGTAATGGAGTACGAAAACCGCATGAACCATTGGGCCATCACCTGAGAAGGGCGGTTAGTAGGTTTGAGTCCGAGTCAGAAGACGATGATCGTTCAGAACCATTCATTGGCTATCGTAGGCATAAACGGTAGGTGTTTTTATTTGCCCTTATCTTTAAGCGTGCGTATAGACAATAGCGGAAAGCGGAAAGGAGACCGTATGAAAAGAAGACTGATTTTGTTACTGTCCGTTATCATGGCTATGACTATGGCCTTTGCACTATCCGGATGTGGTGGCAACGAAGAATCAGAAGGCAGCGCTTCAACTGATGGTGCAATCGTGATTGGATGCAGTTATATAGCAGGAAACACCAATCCGGTTGACAGCGCGTGGGATCTGACTTCCCATGGCATCAGCGAAGGAATCTACATGCAGGACGCAGAAGGCAATCTGGTATCTCGCTTTGTGAGCAACCTCGAACGAGTTGATGATCTGACGTGGAAGGCAGAACTGACCGACACAGTGAAGTTCAGCGATGGGTCAGATTGCGATGCAAAAGCACTGGCAGATTGTATGAACTATCTGCAGCAAAACAACGAGATGGCAAATGGTACTGCTGGCGTCGTTGCATTCACTGCTGAAGACGATGGAACGCTCACAATCAAGACAGAGCGTCCGACGCCTGTCATGGATTCCCTTCTGGCTGAGTGGTGTAATGTTGTATTCAAGGAAGTAGACGGAGACTTCATCTACACAGGTCCGTATATGGTTGAAAAACTTGACTCGGAAGTAGCTCTTGATCTGGTTCCAAACCCTTATTACGACGACCGCGCAGATCAGCGTTCCAATGTAACGCTCAAAGTATTCAACGATACAGCGGCAATGCAGCAGGCATTTGAATCCGGTGAAATCGATATCATGTTCGGCCTTACACCGGATGTCGCAGATGCGCTGAAGGACAAAGGCATGACAGTGAAGGATTACGATGCTGGTTACCAGTACTTCGGTTTTACCAATGTGAAAGAAGGACCGATGGCTGACATTAATGTACGTAAGGCAGTAAACCTGATTCTGAACAGAGATGATATGGTAAAGGCTCTTGAAGGCGGCCGTGTTGCGAACGGAATCTTCGCACAGTATTATTCCTTCGCAGGTGACGTTGAGGAAAAGACAGATGTTGCTGAAGCAGACAAGCTGCTCGCAGAGGCTGGTTACGCCAAGAATAGCAAAGGTATCTACGAAAAAGACGGGAAACCACTGTCCATCCACATGGTTACGTATTCAGCCAGAGCAGATCTGCCGATTCTGATGCAGCTGGCTGCATCAGAATTGACAGAAGCAGGAATTGAGAGCAAGACCGACGTTGTCGATGACATCAATGTTTCACTGGAAGGCGGAGACTACGATCTGGTATTCTACGCGCAGCACACAGCTCCATCCGGAGAACCTTCCGCATTCCTCAACATGGCGCTTGCCGATGGAGGAAGCAGAAACTACGCAGGATACAGCAACGATGAAATCAACGACCTGCTCGCGAAAATGGGCGAAACGGAACCTGGGGAAGCGAGAGATCAGCTTTCGAAGGATATCCAGAAAATCGTGAACGATGAGCTTCCTATGATCTACATGGTAGACCCTCAGTGGCACGTAGCACTTTCAGATCGTGTTTCGGGTTATGAACCGTACTGTGGAGACTACTATTGCGTAAATGCTGAGCTGGGACTCTAATACTTTATAAGACTAGATCCGGCGGAGGCCCTTCGGGACTCCGCCGGTATTTTTGAGGCTGAAATAATATGAAAAATGTAATTCTGTTTCTGGCGAAATGGGTAATTATATTTATTGTTACTTCGGTACTGATATTCGCCGCGGTTCGCATGATGCCCAGTACGCCGGTAGACAAATGGCTCGATGCATACCATCTGCCGCATACGGAAGAAAACATTGAATATGTTGAATCTAAAATGGGTCTGAATGAACCTTTGCCGTTACAGTATGTCAACTGGATCGGAAACTTCATAAAGGGGGACTGGGGCGTATCGCTCGTATCCGGCGAAAACATCAGGGAACGTTTCATGGCGAAGATGCCATATTCCTTTTCAATCGGGATAACCGGAATACTGCTGGGTGCTTTTGCGGCCTTCTTCCTCGGTTATCGCGCAGCATTAAGGCGAAACGGGCTCTGCGATAGACTCACGACATCCATGACGATCTTCTGTCAGAGCATACCAATGTTTATCCTGTCTATCCTCATCATTAACGCATTTGGCGTGAGGCTGGGTATCGCCAGCTTTTTTACCGGGGACGGACGTTACTCGCTCCTTGCAGCGATTCTTCTGACGGCACTTTACAGTGTAGGCGGATTGTCGAGGGTCGTGCGCTCTGCTTTCCGGGAGGAGATGAGCAAAAGCTACGTAAAGTTCATGGTGTCCCGCGGGTTTTCCCCTAAGACGGTCCTATGGAAACATGCCTACAAACCTCCGCTTGCCAGTTTGGTATCCGCGATCATAACCAGATTTGCCGGAGTCTTCGGAGGGAGCACCGTTCTGGAATTTGCATTTGCGATTCCCGGTCTTTCGACGATGCTCGTTTCTGCCATGGACAGCCGCGACTATTCCATTTTACAGACATATATTCTGGTGGTGGTCATTTGGATGTTCTTCGTTCATCTGATTCTGAATCTCTTTTTGCGTATGCTGGGGGCAAGGAGGAGCAAGGCATGAGAAGAAAATACATATTATGGGGTTTATTTATTCTGTTCGTTCTCTTCCTGTTTCTGGTCCCGCATCAGAACATCAAACTGACGGATCTTCTGAATACTTGTCAGGGCTGCAGCAGCACGCACTGGTTGGGGACTGACAATCTGGGGAGAGATCTGTTCGCGCTGATGGTTACAGGCGGCCAGAGAACAATAATCGTAGTGTTCCTTGCAACAACAATTTCGTTTACCATGGGATCGCTTCTGGGCATGATCAGTGCATATGAAGGTGGTATCGTCAAAACCATCATACAATTTATCGCGGATTTCGTAACGGTGATTCCATCACTTATCATGGCGCTGATTTTTTCTGCCTTGTTCGGCTTCTCAGCACCTATGGCCGGGATTATATTCGGAATCGGCAATCTCGGACAATACATCAACCTGGCAGATGGTCTCACCTCAGAGATTAAAGAGAAGGAGTTCATCAGTGCAGAAGTCAGCATAGGACTTAAGAGAAGAACAATATTGTTTTTGCACATATTTCCTAACATCCTGAAGCAGCTGCTGGTCTATCTGGGGAATAATGCAAGCTCTGTTGTTCTGCAGTATGCCGGTCTGGCGTTTATAGGGCTGGGAACAGATGTGACGAATCCTGACTGGGGAACGCTTCTGTATCAGTACCGCGGTTATATACTGACTTATCCGCGGATGGTCATCGTGCCGATCATTGCAGTTTGCCTGCTGGCATTGTTTTTTCACTTCGCGTTTGACGATGGCAGAATCAAAGAAACGGAGCTGACAATCTATGACTGATAAAAGAACAATACTGATTGTAGAAAATCTCAATGTGACAATCAAAAACGGCGTCACTAGATTCCCCGTTCTAAAGGATGTATCTTTTACCATTCGTGAAGGTGAGCGATGGGCCATTGCAGGAGAATCTGGAGCAGGCAAAAGCATGACGATGAACGCGATTGCGGGACTCCTTCCGGAAGGCAGTACGGAGTATACCGGGAGCATTCTGTTTCATGAGAAAAACGGAGAGTGGATGGATCTTCTGCAAATGCCTTACCAAAGCAGAAGGAGTTTTATTTCGGAACAAATCGCAATTATCTTTCAGGACTCTATCAACGCGCTCAACCCAAATGAACGAATCATGAAGCAATGGGGAGATACTATAAGACTGCATCATCCCGAAATGAGTAATAATGATGTGGAGAATCATATTCTGGATCAGATGGAGATCTTCGGCGTACGGGGAGGACATGAAACGCTTCACCGTTTCCCGGATCAGTTGTCAGGAGGGATGCGTCAGAGGATTGCAATCGCAATGGCACTGGAATCAGAAGCGCAGATTCTGATTGCTGATGAGCCGACGACTTCTCTTGATGCAATCACACAGAGGAACACCATTGAATTCATTCGCGGACTGCTTGACAGGCGCCGGTGGACGCTGCTGTTCATCAGCCATAATCTGGGTATTTTGCAGTATATGTGCGACCATATCATCATCATGAAGGATGGCAGAATCGTAGAGCAGGGTGAAACAGAGGAATTGTTCCAAAGCGGTAAAGAAGAATACACGAGACAGTTGGTAAGCGAAACACGAAAAATCATGGGGGATCATGAGGTGTGCGATGAATAATGCAGTATTGGAAGCAGTGAATCTGGTAAAAGTGTTTCCGGGGAGCCGGAAGGGGCTGGTTAGCCGCGGTTCTGATTTGACGGCGGTGGACGAGGTGAGTTTTTCACTGTACAAAGGGGAACTTCTCGGATTGCTTGGAGAATCCGGATGCGGGAAATCCACAGTGGCGAAGATGCTTATGCACCTGATTTCTCCAACATCGGGGACAATTCTGATGGATGGAGAAGAAGTGCAGAACTTGTCTGAATCTGCGTTTCGCAGAAGGCGCCGGCAGATTCAGATGGTGTATCAGAATCCTTTCGATTGTCTGGATCCAAGAATGCGCGTCAGGAGTCTGCTGGAGGAACCGCTTAAAATCTGGTTCCCGGAAATGGGCGAGCAGATTCGACAGGATAGAATTCATAATATGCTCAAAGAATGCGGCTTGCCCGGAAACTGTCTGGATAAGAAGCCGGGGGAGTTTTCAGGAGGCCAGCTTCAGAGGATATCCATTGCCAGAGCGTTGCTTGTGGAGCCAGAGATTCTCATTGCTGATGAAATCATCTCAGCGCTGGACGTCTCCGTGCAGAATCAGATTTTGAACCTACTGATTCAGATGAAGCAACGGCATCATCTCTCGATTCTGTTCATCACGCATGATTTGTCCGTTGCGCGAATGGTCTCCGACCGGGTGATGGTAATGCAGAGCGGCAGAATCAAGGGAATCGGCAGCCCTGAAGAAGTGTTCTCAAACAGTGCGGATCCATATATTCGAGAGCTGACGGAAGCGGTGTTCACGCTTTCGTAAATAACGGCAAAGCCACCAGGTCCAAACTGAGGAAATAAGGAGACGATAGTGGGCTAAAAGCAAAAGCAAGAGCGCAAACGCAGTCATACCAGCGACCGCTGATAATCAAGTCCCATGTCCTCCGCCAGAAACCAGAAGCTCGCAGCGAGATGCTGCGAGTCTTTTGTTTGCAACGATTTCTGGCGATAAACGTTGGAATTTCAAATTTTCGGCAAGAGTTTACAACTGACACAGACTTGCCCAGAGTTCGTTCAAAGTTACGGCCTGTGGGACAAAAAGTGGAAATAATCGTTTCACTCATGTTTGATTCCTGCAGAAGACCAGATGTAACGAGAGTTATGACTGCTCATTTCACATACATTGATTAAAATAGCAACCAACATGCGCAAAAGAACTAATTGTGGATAGACGATGTGCTGCAAATATGACATACTAAAACTGCAAAATATTATCAAGTAATGTTTTGGGAGAAATCGCTATGAAAAAAGAATTGTACGGCTATGATGAAGAAGACATCTTAACGCTGGAATATAGTGATGGTGTTAAAGAAGAATGTGGCATCATTGGAATATTTGGTTTCAACGGGAAAGATTATATTGCATTAAATCCACTTGGAACAAAAGACGTCTATCTCTATGGTTACAAAGAATACGAAAAAGAATATGAACTAATCGATATTACCGACGAAAAAGAACTTGAGATAGTTACTCAAGAATTCGAAAGGCTGGCATCTGGAGCAGTTGACGGGGCACCCAAAGATGAACTGGACGTAGAAGACGAAGTTCTGATGGATTGGTTTTATGACTTTCCATAACAGAATAAGAAAACCTACATATGGTTAATGGCATCGAATAAGCAGATCGATGCGGTAAGAGACAGGGGATATCTTTGCCACCTGACTGGCCTCTTCTGGCAGAATCTGCAGGAACTGCTCGGAAAAGAAAAGGCGAATGTAATCTATGATTACTACATGGGCGCAGATTTCCCGGCGCCCACAGCCATGTACTGCGATGCGCTGATCCATTGCCAGCTTGTGAACTTCGAGGAAGTGCCGGAAAGTATCAATCATTACGCAAAAGCAATCGCAGCTTTGAATAAAGAGGGATTTATAAGATTCCCGGTCAGAGAAGACTTCTACACAAAACTGGATGAAGTATATGACTCCCCTTTTTTCTATCGGAATGATTTTGAAGACTTTCTGGACACTACGTACGGACAGGAGTCGGATTCTTTCAGGACTGGCGAATTTCACTGGGAGAGTGGATGATATTTCGATGGGAGAAGAGATTTAGTAAGTGAGGAGTTGATAAAAGATGGAAAAGAAGGAATTAGTTATATTCGAGAGTGCGGATCAGGAAGTATCTCTTTCTGTCCAAACAGACGGAGATACCATGTGACTGACACAAAAGCAGATGGAACAATTATTTGATGTCAGACAGGCAACAATCAGTGAACATATCTCAAATATTCTGGACTCTGGGGAACTTGATGAGACTTCTATCGGTTTTTCCGATAGAAGTACAGGAGGAAGAAAAAGAAATGATGATCAGTGTAATCATGAATTGTATAGCGCAATAGGTAGCACCATGGACTTACCTATACAGACCTCGTACAAACCTACGGTTTGTGGGTTTTTAAGGAGGAATGTCAGATTCGGAATGACTGGAATGTAGTAATACCAAGGCTTACAGCTATAACGTGTACGGTGTCCTCCGCCAGAAAAAGATGAGAAGGTATCATTGACGATGATACCTTCTCATCTTTTTGATGTAATAATTTATTTCTAATAGGGTGTTTTGTGTGTTCTGCTTATGCAACTTTCCTGTGCTCTGGTGCGTTCTTCCACATTTCCACGAGCTGATCCATGCGACCCTTGCCTCTGAACTGTGACTGTCCTTCGGTCGCTCTGCAGGCAGCTTCAATCTCCCTCAGGTTCCATGGAGTTGGCTCCTTATCTTCATCGAAGAAGATCCCTACTGTTGAATAATAATCGGTCGTATCTTTGAGCATAGGTTTGATCAGACGACCGCCGCTTTCAACCAGTTTCTTAGCTTCTGTGTAAACTTCGTTTGGTGTGGCATTTTCCATGAACATGACCTTGTCGGTCTTGCCATATGATTTTGCAGTTGCAGGATTGTTTGTTATGATGACTCTTTCAAAATTCTTTTTCATTACTCTTACCTCCGCTTTGTATTTATTGAAATTGATTTACAAATAATGGTTTAGTTAAGGCTTGATGGTTTATGCAGCTGGTCTGTGATCGGGACCGTTTCTTCTGAGGTCGATGACCTGTCTGATGCGCTTCATTTTAGGGCGGTAATCTTGCACGCCTCTGGTCGCCTGACAGGCGGCGTCGATTTCTCTTAGATTCCCGGTGGAAGGTTCAAATGTTTCACTATAGAAGACACTGACTGTCGTATAGTAGGATGTCTTGTCCCTGATGACCGGCTTGCTCAGGCGTCCTCCGTTTTCTAGAAGATCTCTGACTCTCATATATACTTCATAAGGAGTTGCATTCTTCATGTACATGATTCTGTCGGACCCGCCGTATGTTTCTGCGGATATCGGATTGTTCGTTACGATAATTCTTTCGATTATCATCATGACTCTCACCTTCTTTCTTATCCCACACAAGTTTGTTCTTCCCTTTTGCAACTTAAGAATAATTGGTGGAGTCAGGAGGAGGACAATATAGTTTATAAAAATTATCTTCACAAGTGTCGTCAGAAACGCTGTGGGGAAACAATATCTTCAGTCAGCTTGAGATTTTTGATATAATTCATTTAACAGAAGATTACATCTCAGGGAGGTGGCAGTATGAGAATCGGTGATTTTGCGAAAAAATATGACATGAATGTTACCGCGGTAAGGTATTACATCGAGAATGCGCTGCTGACACCGCAGAGGAAGAATAATCAGTATATATTCGATCAAAGCTGCATCGATGATATGGACAAGATCCTCGAATATAAGGAGTGCGGACTTACACTTGAAGAGATCGAGCTTATGTTCTTCCTGGAAAAGACATCGAAGTTTCAGGATGAAACAATCCTTCAGATTGTGCAGGATCTGTTCGAAGAGAAAATTGATATGTTCAAGGACGAGCAGGCGAAGATTCAGAAATCTATCGAACGGCTACAGGAAGAATTGAAGAAATTCTCTGGCATTCAGGTGCAAAGGCAGAGCGGGGCATCAGCTGGTATTCCATTCTCATTCATTCCGTATCTGTATTGTCCGAAATGCGGTGTTCCGCTTTCCATGGACAATACAAGAATACAGAACGGCCATCTGTCCGAAGGTGAGCTCACCTGCGCCTGCGGATATCACGCGGTGATATCCGCAGGAATCATCCTCTGCGATGATCACGAAGAAGACACCCCATTCAAATGGTTCAACAATGTGGATTCTGTCTATTCAGCGACAGATGAATACAGCGGTGTGTACCGCATCCTGCTCGACAAGGGGTCGCTGTACATGTACCAGAATATGCCGGAGAGTGATTTTTCACAGATGGTCATGTTCGGACCGTTCACCTGCAACTGTTTGCTCAGATTCTGCAATGATCTTGACAAAAGACATACTTACGTTGTAATCGATCCTTCGCTGAAGAGGATCAAGCGTTTACAGGAGTATCTGTCGGACAGTGGACTGCAGTTGATCTTCATGGCGGGCGGGATTGATGAGATACCGCTTCGAAAGGGATCGATTGATATTTACATGGACGACTACTCCGTTACGAACAGCCTTTGCACGTATGGGAGCTTTATCTATGATAAGATCCACGCATTCTTGAAAGAAACAGGTCTTTTGATTGGACTGGTGGGCGATTATAAGGATGCGCCGAAGTCTTTGCAGAATATAAAGAAGGATCATCCTAATTACCCGACAGAAAAAATGCCTCCGTCAAAGTTCAAGGCGAACATGATGATGAATGGCTTCGAACTACAGGAAATGAAGACAGTCGGAAGTACCCATGGCAATGAGATGCACTTCCCGAGAAACGAAGTGGGCGAGCAGGTATCCATGTTGGGATATACGGCGATTAAAAAATAACGATAGTTAGACACAGATATTGCGCATTTCTAACACAACTGGTGCATATTTTGGAAGAATGGATGCGTTGTATTAAATGAGTTGTTTGTGTTCAAAAACTGGGAGCCGATGAGGCTCCCTTTTTCGTTGGAATTAGATGGATCCAATTGTAAGGATTGACAGGATATTCTATGCGTATTACAATGTATTACACAAGGAGGCGGATATATATGCTTTCACTTAGATTATCAGATGAAGATGAACGTCTCATAAGGAATTATGCGCGATACAATCAGTTAACTGTATCTGAGTTTTTGCGTACGGCGGCATTAGAGCGCATTGAAAATGAATACGACCTCCAAGCTCTTAAAGAATACGAGGAACGCAAGGCTGCGGGAGAGGTAAAGCTCTATAGCCATGATGAGGTTTGGAGTGATTTATGATATATGAGCTTAAATATGAAGCAAAAGCCGTTAAGCAGATCAAGAAGCTGGATTCGGCAACCAGAAAGCTTATCAAATCGTGGATCGAGAAAAACCTCTTGAATACCGATAACCCCAGACAGCATGGTAAAGGATTGACAGGCAGCCTGAGTCAGTACTGGCGGTACAGAGTAGGAGACTATCGGATTCTTGCAGAGATAAACGATACTGAAATCGTAATTATTATCGTAGAAGTAGGGCATCGAAGAGAAATATACAGATAATTGGGCACAATCCCGGGTACAAACGTGGACTACCTGTAAGGATTGCCCGCAGGGAGGATTCCTTACATGGACGGCGCTTTTCCTCCTTTGGAATTTCAACGTTTGTACGATTCTGACTTCTTCGAGTCCCATGTCCTCCGCCAATAAAACGAAAAGAGACCTGAATGGGTCTCTTTTGCTATTCCAGAATCCGGAATGTATTCTTTTCGTAATCGATGAGTCCATCCTCACGCATGGCGGCGAGCTCGCGGGTCAGGGCACTTCGGTTGGCGCCAATGTAATTTGCCAGTTCGATGCGTCCCAGCGGGAGCGTGATGTAGCGGCTGTCCTGCTTCTGGGCCTGCATTGATAAGTAGGCCAGGATTTTTTCGCGCAGGGACGGCTTGGAGGAAATCTCAATCCGCTCCATGAGTCGGACGCTGCGCCGACCAATCAGATCAAACATGTTCCGCGTCAGTTGTTCATGAAATACACACTGGCTTGGGCAGCAGTGAATGACGTTCCAGGCGGCGACGAAGAGGATAGAAGTATCTGTCCCTGCAATAAAAGTTACATAGGAATCGGGATTTTTCTGCACGGCAAAAGTCTCCCCAAAAACCTCGTTCTCTGAGATATATGTCAGCAAAGTCTGACGTCCCCAGATGTCTTCTTTCATCATATGGACCGTTCCGGTAAGCACGATGCCCACGTATCGGATGGAGTCCTTCTCCATGATGATGACTTCGCCTTTTTTATAGTTTCTTGTATAACTGTGCAGGCAGCCCAGCATGGCCTGCAGATGATCCGCTGCGATGTTTTCGAACAGCGGACTTTTCATGTATTTCTCGATTTGATGATCCATATCCATTGCCTCCCGCCTTCAGTATAAGTCGCACACGTTGCGTACGCAACGTTTTTTTCTATGGCTTCTGATACAATGAAACTGGATAATAACGGAATCAGGAGGAAGGAGGCAACTGTGGGATATCTATTAAGCAAAGACCAGTTCGGTGAAGCGATGCGCCAGCTGGGAAAAACATACCGGATCTTCGCGCCGGTGTGCAAGAAAGGAGAGGGCAGATTCAAAGATGTGGACTTGGTCCGGTACGATTTTGTCAGCGATGCTTCAGAAATCGAACTGACAGTCGAATCGGACTACGCGTTCAAGGAATTCATGCTGCCTTTGTCAGAGACTCTGTTCTTCTTTACAGAGAACCAGGTGAAGGAAGCGGACATCGATGAGCGTCCGGTCATCGTATTCCTGCGCAGCTGTGATATGCACGCAGTGAAACGACTGGATCACATGTATCTGGAGAACGGCAGCGAAGAAGACTGGTTCTACAGAAGACGCAGAGATCTTGTGAAGTTCGCTCTGATTGGATGCAGCAAAAGCTTTGATGACTGTTTCTGCGTGGACATGGGAACGAACCGGACTGAGGACGGATACGTGTTCTCCGTTGATGAAAGTGAAGGCATGTTCCGTTGCGATACGCCGGAGCCTGCCTTTGCGGAAGCTTTTGCAAAAGCAGGAGGCATGGAAGCGGATGTGGAGCCGTGGTGTGTGACGGAGAATCAAAAAGCTGTGACTGTTCCGGAAGACATTCCTCTCAGCATCTACAGTGATGAACTGTGGGATGAATACACGAAGCGCTGCGTGAACTGTGGCCGGTGCACCATCGTGTGCCCGACCTGCACCTGCTACACCATGCAGGATGTGTTCTACACGGACAACGGCAAAGTGGGTGAGCGCCGCAGAGTCGGCGGATCCTGCATGATCGACGGCTACACGGATGTAGCCGGCGGCGGACAGTACCGAAAGACCAACGGAGAGCGCATGCGTTTCAAAGTGCTCCACAAGATTCACGACTTCCGGGCGCGCACGGGCTACGACATGTGCGTGGGCTGCGGCCGTTGCGACATGGTATGTCCGGAGTACATTTCATTCTCGAATATTATCAACAAGGTTGCGGATGCAGCAGGGAAGGAGGCTGGCGATGACAAATAAGAATCCATACATTCCGTTCCCATCAAAGATCAAGGAAGTGATCAAACATACGGATAAAGAATACACCTTTCGAATGGAATTCGCAGGCGATGTGAAACCGGGACAGTTTTTCGAAGTCTCCATTCCGAAGTACGGGGAGGCGCCGATTTCTGTCAGCGGCATCGGCGAAGATTTTGTAGACCTGACGATTCGCCGTGTAGGCCGCGTCACGAACGAAGTGTTTGAACGCTACGTCGGCGACAGTCTGCTTATGCGCGGACCGTACGGCAACGGATTCGACACGTCACTCTACGAAGAGGGCGAAGTCGTTGTCGTGGCTGGTGGCACCGGCGTGTCTCCGGTCCGCGGCGTCATCGACGCACTGACGGACACAGCAGAGCCAAAAGATAAGCATGTCATCGTAGGATTCAAGAGCCCGGACGACATGCTCTTTCGGGATGACCTGGAACGCTGGAACGAAAAGCTGGATTTGATCCTCACCGTCGACGGCGCACCGGAGGGATACGAAGGTAAGACTGGGCTGGTTACCGCATTCATACCTGATCTGCCTCTGCGCGATGCTGCAAAAGCAAAGGCCGTTGTGGTCGGACCGCCGATCATGATGAAATTTGCAGTGCAGGGTCTGCTCGAGAAAGGCTTCAAAGAAGAGAATATCTGGGTTTCCCAGGAGCGCAAGATGTGCTGCGGACTCGGCAAGTGCGGACACTGTCGCATCGGCGAGAAGTATGTCTGCCTTGACGGACCGGTTTTCAATTATACCGAAAGCAAAAACATGATCGACTAGGATAACGGAAAGGAGTGAAAAAAATGACACTTGATATCAATGTGAAAAAACTGAAGAAGAATGCCTTCCGTCAGTCCAAGGTCAGGGGCGAGACTGCTTCCCGTGTGCGCTGTCCGGGCGGAGAGATCGACGTGGATTCGCTGCAGCGCGTCGTCGATATCGCAAGGAAATACGGCAAGGGCATGGTAAACATCACCAATCGACAGGGATTTGAGATTCCGGGAATCGACCTGGCTGATCTGGAAGAAGTCAACAAGGCACTTCAGCTGATTATTGAGAACAGAAACGTCAATCAGGAGGAGTACAACGGCGGATATCCTGCTTCCGGAACACGTAATGTCGTGGCCTGTCCAGGCAAACAACTCTGCCCGTTCGGCTGCTACGATACGAAGAAGTTTGCGCAGGAGATCGACAAGGTGATTTTCCCGAACGACCATCACGTTAAGATCGCCTTCACAGGCTGTTCCAATGACTGCGCCCACGTACGTCTCAATGATTTCGGCATTCTTGGCCAGACTGAGCCACAGTATGATAGGGATCGCTGCATCGGCTGTGAGCAATGCGTGAAGTACTGCAAGAAAAGATCAGTCGGAGCGCTGGAGATCGTCAATGGGAAGATAGAACGTGACACGAACAAGTGTGTCGGCTGCGGAGTATGCGTGATCTATTGTCCGACACGTGCCTGGACAAGAAGCGAGGAAGACTACTTCCGCATGGTTCTTCTCGGGCGTACCGGGAAGAAGAATCCGCGCCTTGCAGAAGACTTCATGAAGTGGGCAGATCACGATACCATCAAAAAGGTCATCTGCAACGTTTATGCATATCTGGATGAATACATGGACAGAGCTGCTGTCGAAAGCAAAGAGCATATCGGATACATCGTAGACCGTACCGGTTTTGAAGAATTCCTGAAGTATATCATGAAGGATGTCACTCCGAATCCGGAATGCGAGGATGTTCCGCTTCTCAGAAAGAGAAGAGTAGTCAGAAACTGACAGAAAGGATCTTGATATGTTTAATGAAGAATTCACGGCGGCTTCCAAAGGGGCTGTCGCAAAAGCAACTCTTCTGAAGAAGAATCCGGCTGGCTATTTTTTGCTGTCGGTACTGGCGGGAGCATACATCGGGTTTGGTATCCTTCTTGTATTTACATTAAGCGGAGCGCTTGACGGAGCACCGTATACCAAGCTTGTGATGGGCTGCTGCTTCGGCGTTGCGCTGAGTCTTGTGGTGATTGCAGGAGCAGAATTGTTTACCGGAAATAATATGGTAATGACTGCAGGCGTACTTCGCAAGACAGTAACGATTACGGACACGCTAAAACTGTGGGGAGTCTGCTGGATCGGAAATCTGGTGGGATCAGTATTGCTGGCAATTGTATTCAGCCTGACAGGGCTCTACAGTGATGCGACGCTGACAGCAATGACAACCACTGCGGCAGCAAAGATGACGGCAGGCTTCATACCGCTTCTTGCAAGAGGTGCGTTGTGTAATACTTTGGTATGTCTGGCTGTATGGTGCGGTTTCCGAGCGAAATCAGACGCTGGAAAGCTGATTATGGTGTTCTGGTGCCTGCTTGCGTTCTTTGCTACGGGTTTTGAGCACAGCGTAGCCAACATGACATTGCTGACCCTCGCGCTCATCGATAACGGCGGGAACGAAGCGATCACTATGGGAGGATACTGGTTCAATCTGGTCGCTGTAACGTTAGGCAATATGATTGGAGCGATTTTGTTCGTAGCATTGCCGTATCATATTGGATCAAGAGAAAAAAAGGAGGACTGTTATGAATAAGGATTTAATCAAGTACGTAGTTGTCATTCAGTGTGAGCATTCCAGAGAAAGATGTTCAGGCTTTTCATGCTCGAATTGTTTTTTCGAAAGAGGCGCCGCATTTGAGGGATATCCTGCGGATACGAAGTTTCTGACTATGACCTGCGGAGGCTGCTGCGGAACACGCGTGGCGGGATATCTGGAGCATTTCGCAAAGAAGATGCGTATGGGAACGGACATCAAAAAATCAGAAGTTGCAGTTCATCTTGCCAGCTGCGTTGTAACTGACAACAAGCATCATGACAGATGCCCGAATGTTGACTATATGAAGGAAATCATTCAGAAGAAGGGCTTCGAGAATATCGTCGAGGGGTCTTTCCAGAGTGAACCTACACGCAAACTGCGCGCACAGGGAAAATACAAAGTATACGAAAATGTAGCCTTTGATTGATCCGACTGGCTGCTGATCGAAGCGAAAAGAAAAGGACAGAGAAAAATGCAACGGCTGCGGACTTTGCGCCGTAGCCTGCCATGAAGGCGCCATCGAAATGATTGACGGCAGAGTGCTGGATTAGGGGACGATAGTGGGATGAATGAGTAGAGAATCGCTGAGACGCAGTCACACCAAAGGCTCTTGAAAACTGAGTCCCATGTCCTCCGCCAAAAACCAGAGGCTCGCAGCGAAATGCTGCGGGTCTTTTGTTTTGAGACTGAAGGTCACGAAGAGGTAACTTCGGGAACACTGGCTAACCTGACGCTGACACTGTAGGAGAGAAATTCGAAATTTGTGACACGGATCCCTTCGCCATCGTTGACAGTTTCCGCTCTTTGGAACAAAAAAAGAATTCTATAAAAAGTTGTAATAAAACTATTGACAAGTTATGAAAAGGGTGATATTTTGTCTTTGCAAGTTGTAATAAATAAATTGACAACATGAAGGAGGAAATATAAAATGAAGGTAGCAGTAGTAGCAGCAAACGGAAAAGCAGGAAGACTGATCACAGAAGAAGCAGTAAATCGCGGCATGGATGTCACCGCTGTCGTAAGAGGAGAAAACAAGACGGCAGCAAAGGACGCCCTCATCAAAGATCTCTTTGAGCTAACAAAGGAAGATCTCGCAGGCTTTGATGTTGTCGTAAACGCATACGGTTCCTGGGCACCGGATACAGCAAGCACGATTTGTGACGCCAGCATGCACCTTGTGGATCTTCTGAAGGGAAGCGACAAGAGACTGGTTATCGTAGGCGGAGCAGGAAGCCTGTACGTGAATCCCGAGCACACACAGACGGTCGTAGATGTCACGCCGTTTCCGGATGAAGCGATGCCTGTCGTAAACGCGCACGGAAAGCTGCTGAAGGAGCTCCGCAAGGTAGATGATGTAAACTGGACCTACGTGAGCCCGGCGGGAGACTTCCAGGCTGACGGGGAAAGAACCGGTAAGTATATCCTCGGCGGAGAGGAATTAGTATTAAACAGTAAAGGAGAGAGCGTTATTTCTTACGCTGATTATGCCATTGCGATGGTAGATGAGATCGAATCAGGAAATCACATCAAAGAACGGATCAGCGTAGTCAGCGAATAACGCCAAAAGAGTTATGCAAATCACAAGCAGATTCACCATTGCCGTCCATGCACTGGCATACATAGATCTATTTCAGGATCAGCAAAGAGTGACCAGCAATGTGCTGGCCGCAAGTATTCAGGCTAATCCTGTCATCATCAGGACAGTGTTATCCAAACTGAAAGAAGCCGGAATCATCAATGCCAGACAGGGCAGTGGTGGATCGAGGCTTGCGAGACCGCTGGAAGACATCTCTCTGTATGATATCTACAAGGCGGTCGATACAATATATGAGACTGGACTCTTCCACTTCCATGAGAATCCGCATCCGCAATGCGTGGTTGGCGGAAATATCCATAAAGCGCTGGACGATAAGATTCAGAGGGTCCAGGATGCGATGGAAAACGAATTGCGAAGTATTACCATGGCAGATGTGGTGACCGATCTCACTAAAGAGATGAGCCGCCGCGGGCAATCTGTCTGATTTCAAGAGAACCACATATAAGGTGATAGAATGAACCACACAGAAAAACGACAGTATTTGATCAAAAGGCTCCTTGCAGAGCAGCCGAGATACAGAGATATCGAAATGCCGGATGATACAACAGGGCAAAAGCAGCTTTTGCGTGGTCTGTTCAATGTCAGGATGCCGGAAGAGATCGGCAAAGACTTCCTGCAGGTGCAGGACGAGTATCTGGCGGAAGCAATGAATGAAAAAGGTGTTACGGCGCTTTCGGAACTCGAGCCGGTAGAAGACGGCATATACATCTGGCAGGGCGATATTACGACGCTCCGATGTGACGCGATCGTGAACGCGGCGAATTCGGGAATGACGGGATGCTACGTACCGTGTCACGGATGCATCGACAACTGCATCCACACTTACGCGGGAATCCAGCTGCGGAACGCCTGCGCAGAACTTATGCAAAAGCAGGGGCATGAAGAGCCGACTGGCCGGGCGAAAATCACGCCGGGTTTTAATCTGCCATGCAAATATGTCCTGCATACGGTGGGACCGATCATCACAGGGAAACTGACAGAGAAAGATGAAGAACTGCTCGCATCCTGTTATCGGTCGTGTCTGGAACTGGCAGAAGAGAATGATGTGAAGAGTATTGCATTCTGCTGTATCTCCACGGGAGAGTTTCACTTCCCGAACCGGAGGGCAGCGGAGATCGCAGTGCAGACAGTGCGGGAATACCGCAAAGAAAACAACAGTAAAATCGAGGTGATATTTAATGTTTGGAAGGATATCGATGACGAAATCTACCGGGAACTACTCGGATAACATACAGAAACTGAAACAGGCGATCGATGAAGCGGACGCAATTGTGATCGGTGCGGGAGCCGGGCTTTCCACATCCGCAGGGTTTACTTACAGCGGCGAGCGTTTTGAAAAGTACTTTTCGGATTTTGGGAAAAAGTATGGATTCGAAGATATGTATGCTGGGGGCTTCTATCCCTACGAAACGCCGGAGGAAATGTGGGCCTTCTGGTCGCGGAATATATTCGTCAACCGATACATGGATGCGCCGAAGCCAGTATATGACCATCTGCTGGAGCTGGTAAAGGATAAGGACTACTTCGTCATCACGACGAATGTGGACCACTGTTTCCAGAAGGCTGGCTTTGATAAGGAGCGGCTGTTCTATACCCAGGGGGATTACGGGCTTTTTCAGTGCAGTGAACCCTGCACGCCTGTGACTTATGATAATGAAGAAATGGTACGGACCATGATGGAGCAGCAATCGGACATGAAGATTCCGAGCGATCTGATCCCGAAGTGTCCGAACTGCGGCAAACCGCTTACCATGAATCTTCGTTCCGATGATAAGTTCGTCGAAGATGAAGGATGGGACAGAGCAGCGCGGCGGTACAATGATTTCCTTCAGTCCAGAAACGGGAAGATTCTCTTCCTGGAACTGGGTGTCGGTTATAATACGCCGAGCATTATCAAGTATTCATTCTGGCAGATGACGGCGAATCATCCGGATGCCACTTATGCATGCATTAATTATGGAGAAGCGATTTATCCGGAAGAAATCCAAGCACAGACCATCTGCATCGATAGTGATATCGGACAGGTCATAGAAGATCTGTAATGTTCTTGCATGATCAGGCGGAACCGTATCCAGCACCGGTTAAAGCGATGATGGAACTGCTGGGCGTTCCGGGCGGTGTTTGTTGGTTCAATAATAGCACTTGACCTAAAGTTAGGTTTAGGCCCTATAATGTAGGGCATACTATAGAGCAGAAATGGAATGAAGACAACAGGAGGTTATGATGCAATACAGACAATTCAAAAACATGGAGCTTTCACTGCTGGGCTTTGGCGCCATGCGTCTGCCCGTCATTGATGGGAATGATGCAAACGTAGATGTAGAGCAGACCCAGCGGATGGTGGATTATGCCATGGAGAACGGCATCAACTATTATGATACCGCATGGGGATATCACGGCGAACACTGCGAAGAGGTTATGGGACAGGCCTTGCGCAAATATCCGAGAGACCAATATTACTTCGCTGATAAATTCCCAGGATACGATTTGGCCAATATGCCGAAGGTAAAAGAAATATTTGAAACACAGTTAAAACGAACCGGGCTTGAATTTTTCGATTTTTATCTTTTGCACAACGTATGCGAAATGAATGTGGAACAGTATCTGGATCCTAAGTACGGCATCATGGATTATCTATTGGAGCAGAAGAAAAAAGGACGCATCAAACATCTCGGTTTTTCTTGTCATGGAGAACTGCCTGTATTGAAGAAGTTTTTGGGAGTTTACGGAGAGGAGATGGAGTTCTGTCAATTGCAGCTTAATTATCTTGACTGGACGTTCCAGCACGGTAAGGAAAAGGTAGAATTGCTGAACGAGTACGATATCCCTGTGTGGGTCATGGAGCCGCTCCGTGGAGGGAAGCTGGCAAAACTGGATGAAACACAGGAGAAACAATTGAAAGCGCTCCGCCCGGAGGAAGAAATCCCGGCCTGGGCACTCCGCTTTCTGCAGACGCTGCCGGAAGTCAAAGTGATTCTGTCCGGTATGTCCAATGAAGCGCAGCTCCGTGCAAACATTGCGACCCTTTCGGAAGACCTGCCTCTAAACGACAGCGAAATGAAATCACTGATGCAAGTGGCGGCAGAGCTTGCAGACGAAAGATCCGTACCGTGCACGGCTTGTCACTACTGCATGGACCATTGTCCGCAAGGACTGGATATTCCCCATCTGATTGAGTTATATAACGAGCACGTGCTAACGACAAAAGCCGGATTGTTCGGCTTCATCGCTCCTATGGCAATGGCAGCGATTCCGCCAGAGAAGCAGCCGGCAGCATGCCTGCACTGCGGTAGCTGTGAGAAGGTCTGTCCGCAGCAAATCAAAATATCAGACGTTATGACAGATTTCGTTAAGGTGCTTGGAGAATAAGTCGTTCCACGAAACAATCATAAAAGAAACAGGAGCAGATACCAACCGGTAGGCTCCTGTTTTTTTGATGGCACTTCCGCAGTGCATCAAACGACATATTTATATCCTGCACGCAGGGTGCTAGACTAGTGTGATATGATATAGATGGAATTCGGTAAAGGATCGATGATAGAGAAAGGATGGCGCTCCATGAAAATCGCATGGTTTTGCATTCCGGCACACGGGCACACGAATCCGACCCTCGGATTGGTGAAGGCCTTGACGGAAGCCGGACATCAGATTTGGTATTTTTCCTTTGAAGATTTTAGAGAAAAGATCGAGGGTGCCGGCGCAACGTTCATAAGCTGCGATGGGTACGATTTCGAGATGGAAGATAAGGGGAACGCAGATCGCGTTGGCAAGGATAAGGTCTTTGCGACCGAACTGCTCGTTTTATCGACACTGGCGCTGGACGAAATGACCAGCCGCGTCATCGGGGAAATCGAGCCAGATGTGGTCGTAGCCGACTCCGTTGCCTTTTGGGGGAAACTGGCGGCCATGAAACATGGCTTGCCTTATGTTTCATCCACGACGACCTTTGCGTTTAACCGGCATTCGGCGAAGTACATGCAGGAGGGCGTTTGGGATATTGCCAAGATGCTGATGGCAATGCCTCGTATCAACAAGCAGCTGAAGCGGCTGCGTGAAAAAGGCTATCCGGTGAAGAGTCTGCTCGACATCGTGCAAAACGATAACGATACCAATACGATCGTGTACACATCCAAGTATTTTCAGCCCTGTTCGGAAACCTTCTCGGACCGGTATCACTTCATCGGACCATCCATGCGTCCCATTACCAAACCGATAGAGAAAACGGCCGACAAAACCATCTACATTTCCATGGGAACGGTGAACCAGAACAAACAGTTTTATCGCAACTGCATTGATGCTCTGGCACCGACGGGATGGCAGGTCATCATCTCCATGGGTACGAATACCGACCACTTCAAAGATCTTCCGGAGAACATACAGGTTTATGAGTCCGTAGACCAAATGGCGGTGTTGTCGATTGCCGATGCGTTCATCACCCACTGCGGCATGAATTCCGCATCGGAAGGACTGTACTATGGTGTGCCGCTGGTGCTTTTCCCGCAGACCGCAGAGCAAAATGCCGTGGCCAAACGAACCGAAGAGCTGGGCGCTGGAGTCCGGTTATCATCGATCTCCGGGGAGGATGTCCTCCATGCTTTGACACAGGTCATCCAGGAACCCCAGTATCGGGAAGGCGCCGAGCGAGTATCCGAGAGCTTCCACAGTTGCGGAGGGGTGGCGGAAGCGGTAGCCTTTCTGGAACAGGTTGGGTTGTAATAGAGAAGCAAGCGTCAGAAACGAGAAATAAGGATGAGGACAGAATATGGGAAACGAAACAATTCAGCAGGCTAGCGTGACTCGTCTGGCAAAACCAAGACGCAAGGGATTATTGGGACTTATTTTCAGCAGATTTTTTATCATTGTTCTACTGATTCTGGTGGAACTGGCGGTTATGATTTTGCCGGTTATCCTATTGCGTGATTATCTGCACCACTTCTTTCTGGGACTGGCAATTTTCACATTGATTATGATGATTTATCTGTTTAACAGCAAGATGGATTCCACGGCAAAACTGACCTGGATGTTGCTCATATCCGTCTTGCAAGTTGCAGGTGCCTTGATGCTGCTGTTTACGCAGACGAATTTCGGTCATCGTATGATCCGGAAACGGGCAGCGTTTACGATCGAAGAGACCAAAGACGCGATCCAGCAGGATCCGCAGGTCGTCACACGCTTGCGCCAGGAAGACAGTTATACGGACGACCTTCTGACCTATTTGAACCGTAGCGGCTGTTTCCCTGCTTTTGCAAATACCGAAACGACCTATTTCCCTTCCGGCGAGGAGAAGTTCCGAGCCATGCTCCAGGAACTCGCAAAAGCCGAAGAGTATATTTTCATGGAGTACTTCATTATCGAGGAAGGCTATATGTGGGGCAAAATCCTCGAGATTCTGATGGCCAAAGCAAAGGCCGGGGTAGATGTGCGTGTTATGTATGACGGCATGTGTGAAATATCGACGCTGCCATCGAACTATTGCAAGCTTTTGGAAGCAGAAGGCATCAAAGCGAAATCCTTCGCGCCCATTCGGCCTTTTATCTCATCCCACTACAATTACCGGGATCACCGAAAAATCTGCGTCATTGATGGGAAAGTCGCTTTTAACGGCGGCGTCAATCTGGCCGACGAATACATCAATGAAATCGAGCGGTTTGGCCACTGGAAGGATACGGCAGTCATGCTCAAAGGAGATGCCGTGTCCAGTTTCCGGCTCATGTTTTTGCAGATGTGGAATGCAACGGTACTAGAACCGGATTTCCAGGAAGCCTTTGCGCCGGCCTGTTCAGACAATAGCATGGTAAGCCACCCGTCGGGATTTGTCATTCCCTTTAGCGATTGTCCATTGGACGAAGACAAGGTGGGGGAAGCGGTATACATGGATATCCTGAATCGGGCAGGCCGGTACGTGCACATTATGACGCCGTATCTGATTTTGGATGGGGAGCTGGAAACAGCCCTGAAGTACGCCGGGCAGCGCGGGGTCGATGTGAAGCTGATTCTTCCGGGGATTCCCGACAAAAAACTCGCTTACTCATTGGCAAAATCCCATTACAGAAGTCTGCTTGATGCCGGCGTGAAAATCTACGAGTACACACCGGGATTCGTTCACGCGAAGGTATGGACCAGTGACGATGAAAAAGGTGTTGTCGGCACCATCAATCTGGATTACCGGAGCCTGTATCATCACTTTGAGTGCGCAACCTATCTGTATAAGGCAGACTGCATTGCGGATATGGAACGCGACTTTCAGGAAACTCTGGCCAAGTGCCGTCCGGTCACAAAAGAAACGATCGAGGGGACGGAGGCCTTTTACAAAATCATGGGGCCGATCGCCAAGCTGATCGCGCCATTGCTATAGAACCGGCAGGGGTTAACGGATGCGGCCTCCTACCGAACTGCGGGTGCGGCGAAATCCATTCCGGGGTTTGACGTTATCGATTATGGTCAGGAAGACTACGCCTTTAGCAGTTCTTCAGCAGATGCCAGACATTGGGATAAATACTTAAAGTAATGGAAGAAAATAGCGAAACACTGTCAGAACTGTTTAATAGCTCTGATAGCAAATAAAGTAAATAACGGCTTCATCCCGTCATCGACCAAGATCAAATAGTGTAGGAATTTCAGTTTTCCGAAAAAAACTTCAGATCATCCGTGTAACAGTGCATTTTGTTACATGCCTTTTGAGCCGTTTTGAAGAAAAGCGTAGCAAGAAGAAAAAACTACACAAAATTCGATCAAATGGTGTAGTAAATCCTCACATCTATTTTTACTACAAAAGGGCAAATGAAAGAGTCCTATTTGAATCTTTATATAAACCGATTTTGTAGGAATTTAATAAAATTGGGGGAAACTACACTAACGCTGCAGGCATTATAGTTTCTGAATTATGCTGAACTGGACACCGGCGCCGGAGAAATAGTTGGTCAGCAAATATGAGACATCAATCTGTGTCTCATAAAGCTCTGTATATGGCTTGGATAACGTGTTGAGTGAAAGGGCGGCGTTATCGGGGAGATCATTAGTAAAATTCATGTTTGCAAGACAGCGGAAGTAATTGTTAAATTCATCAAAGGAATATTTGGTGATTAGATATTTTCCTTTCGGCAGATGCAGTTTCATGTCGATCTTCAATTCGGTATTATAGTCGCTGATTAGTGAATTCACTTCATAAGGCGTGTTATCGGATGTACATAGATGTGTTAGGCGCTCACTGTAATTGTAAGTCAGCAGAATGTACTTGTTCGGGTCTTTCGTGACACGGAGAAACGTGTGGTGATCATCCTGAGAAAGAACATCCCCGTTCATGCCGGACAAAATCTGATAGGCCCAATACATAGGCTTGCAGGCTCCGTGACTGCTGAGCAGTGTTGGTAGGCCGCTGAGATGATTGCTTCCGCTGTCTTGTTCCCGCAGATATACTTCGATGGAATCATTGGGGCTGAACAGATGCCGATCAAAAACATACATCATCGCTGCGAGGGAGTCCATTCCGTAAGCGTGCTTGAGCTCCGGTGTTTCGCTGACCAGGTTCACCCGGAATCCCATCTGGCTGAGAAGATTATGAAAAACCGTAACTTCAATAGGATTGTCAGTTTCGCGACAGTTAAGTGTCACTTCGGTGCATTCTAAATTGGTCAGGAAATAAAAAAGATTTCCATTTAGGAAGTGGTAGTCTTCGAGGGTTATAACCGGATTTAGGGAAAAAGACAGGCTGGAAATGATTGCCTGAGAATCACGGACCTCATAGTTCTTATTCACGATATAGTGCGGATAATTGAATGACATAGCGTTGCTTCTGGAATCGCCTAGCATCCGTTTGACTGCAGCAATTGATTCTGCGTCTTCACAACAGGTATAGATTTCAGGGTTTCGTTCACTTTTGATTAGAGGGATGTATTTCCTCCGATATTCTTCCGGTGTATACTTGAACCAGTGCTGAAAGTATTTGCGATAATAGGCCGTACTAGAGAACCCAACTCGTTTGGCGATGGTGCTGATCTTGATTCGTGGATTCAGAAGATTAACTTCTGACCATTCAACGCGAACGAAATACAGAAACTGTGTATAGCTGATTCCAACCGTTTGTTTCACAATGTGTGAAATGTAATAGGGGCTGAGGTTGGTCAGTTCCGCCAAGTCTTCAAGAGTAATGTTCGTGTTGTGATTTTCGTAGGTATAGTGAATGATATCATGAAGGCGACGAATCAAAACGGGGTTGTTGCTTTCAAATTTACATAGTTGGTTTTCTGTGAAACCGAATACATTGAATTTGTCATTGAGATATTCAATGATCTTACGGGTGACGTCGATGCAGTTAGACTTGTAGTTTGCAGAACGTTTGACGTAAGTATCCAGAAGATTCAGTATCAAATCCTTAAGGTGTTCCTGTTCGAACACCTTTTCTTTGTCTGAATAGAACATATAGGTACTAGTCGGGATATTCGGATAGTACCGGGTAAAAAAGCTGCTGCTGATTTTTATCATTGCAATTTTATTTGGTGTTTCCGTTGCGTGCATTGAGTGGATTTCGCATCGATTGTTGGTGAAGACATCCCCTTCTACCAAAAGATAATCAAAGGGTCCATTGCGGAATTGAAGCTCCCCTTCCAAAACATAGATGATTTCAATGTCCTGATGGTAGTGAGGCGGGTAGCTCTCCATACTGCAGATTTCGATATTAATAGGGAGATCTTTTTCGTATTTGGCTTTTTCTAATCTCATTTCTAAAATCCTTTTGTTTTGTTATAAAAATATTGTAGATTGCTATTATTATATCATTAAACAGTAAAATACACAAAAAACACACAAAATCACAAAATAAAAGAATTTGATAGCAATATAGCTATTGAAGAGCTTGTGTATTTATTTATATCATTAACGTAGTAAAGATACAATTATGAGATATTACACCTTAAAGGAGGGAAGAAAATGGATAGTAACCAAGTGATTTCGAGGGAATATGTCGAGGGTGAACTGAAGATCCACAACATTCCCGGAATGGCAATTGGAGTAATCAAAGACGGCGAAACGATCCTTTCCGAAGGATATGGAGTAGCAGATGTGGAGAAACAGACAAAGATTGATTCACAGTCACTTTTTGGCATCGCATCCTGCACCAAGTCATTTACAGCTGCTCTGATTGCAATGCTGGTGGACCAGGGCAAGATTGAATACGACAAACCGATTATCGAATATTTACCGGATTTCAGAATGTATGATGAGTATGCAACAAAGGCATGCACGATTCGCGATATGCTGAATCACAGAACCGGGCTCCCGGGACACGATTCCCTGTATACGGATCTGATTGATCGCGCAGAACTGTTTAAGAGAATCCGTTATGTAGAACCGAACGTGCCAATGCGCACAGAGACCCAATACAATAATGTGATATACACACTGGCGGGACACATTGCAGAGCGCGTTTCAGGAATGAAGTGGGATGACATGATCAGAGAATGGTTGTTCAAGCCTCTTGGAATGACGAACAGCAACACCACGATTCCGGAACTCCGCGCAAGTGACAATATCGCAGAACCTCACTGGAGACAAGCGGACGGAACCATCAAGAAAATAAAAAACTGGTGCGTAAGTCCAGGAGAACCGTGCGCGGCAATCAACTCTTGTGTGGACGATATGCTGAAATGGCTCCAGTTCCATATCAACATGGGAAAATGGAACGGAGAACAGTTGATTTCAGAGGCGTGTATGGAGGAAATGCACAGATGGGCCGTTCCATTCCCAATGTGGAGCGTACACATTGATGAGATTCCGCCAATCCAGGGATACAGCATGGGTTGGATTGAAGATTACTATAGAGGTCACGATCTGGTATATCACGTTGGTGAGATTGAAGGGTATTGCACGCTGATGTGCTTCTTACCAAAAGATAACATTGGCGTTATGGTCATGATCAACAATCACAACTCTGCGATTCTGATCGAACAGTCAATTCTGTACACGATTCTTGACAATGTGCTCGGACTGGAAAAGCAGAGAAACTGGTCAGAATTCTTCAAAGGGCAGTTAGGTAAGTGGGGCGGTTTCTATCTGGACGAAGTGATTAACCTTATGCCAGATGAACCGGTAGCAGGAACAAAACCTTCTCATGATCTGGTAGCATACACAGGCGAGTATTGGAATCCGGGCTACGGCAAAATCAAGATCGAGCAGGATGGAGATAGTCTGAAAGCAACATTCCGCGGGATGGAGCAAAAGATGTCCCACTATCACTACGATACCTTCAAGATGCCGGATGTGAAGATGGATACTTTGCTTGTGACTTGTCCGGTAACATTCTATACAGATCCATACAATGGAAGCATTTCCAAATTTGACGTTCCGTTCGAGGCATCTGTTACACCAATTATGTTCACAAGATGTGAAAAGTAATAGTAATCATTCGTTATCATTTGAGAATTTATGAAGAGAAGAAAGGAGAAAAACAATGGGTGAGTATATGTTAGCTGCATGTGTTGTGCTTGGTCTCGTTGCTGTTGGAGAGGTTATCTCCTATCTGACAAAGGCCGTTGTACCATCCATGGCAGGGGCTCTGATACTCTATGTTATTCTAATCTGGTGCGGAATGCCGCAACATTATCCGGAAACGGTTGGGTTCACCACACTTGGTGATATGGCGTTCTACATGTTGTGCGTTGGCGTTGGAACCGGCGTTGCACCTGGGGAATATGTCAAGAATATTAAGAGTGTAATTATGGCACTGGTCTCAGTTGTCTGCGGTATGATTTTATGTGTAGGTGTCGGCGGGTTAATCTTCGGATTCGACACTATGTTGTCGGGAGCAGGCGCATGCTGCGGAGGCGGCGCAATTTCTGCAATTGCGGCCATTACAAAGCTGAACGATCTCGGACTGGTCACATTGCTTGGTGTACCTACCATCATGATGGTTACCGTTGACCCGATCGGACAGCCAATCGCATCATTCGTACTTCGTAAGTATGCGAAAAAACTGAACGCAGAAGATGCGTACCTTTTGGAGAGGGCCGCAAAGGTTGATACAGAGGAAAAGACAGAAAAGCGTCTCACATTCAGAGGCGATGAGTATGGTTCCCCTGAGAACCCAAGCCCGTTCTTCCCTGCTTGGCTGCCAAGCGGCCTTGACAAAGATGGCGTAGTTCTCCTGGAAATGGCGTTGGCTGTATGGGCAGGCGTTGCCATCGAAAGTCTTACAGGAATGTCTGCATTCCTGTGGTGCTTCCTGATTGGTATCTTTGGATGTACTATCGGCGCATTCAGATTGGAACTGTTTGACTCCAGAGCGAACTCATCCGGATTCCTGTATGTTCTGGTCATCGGATATCTGCTGACATCCATGAACGGACTGACACCAGGATCGGTACTGGCGGTTCTCCCTGCAGTCGTTGCCTTGATCGTGCTTTCCGCGGTGGGCCTTGGAGTTGGCGGTTACATTTCAGGTAAGTTCTTCGGATATGATCCGATTCTGTCCGCTGCCGGCGGTCTAGGTATCATGTTCCTGTATCCGGGAATTGCAATCGTTTCTAACGAAGTATCGGCAAGAATGTCAAGAAATGACGAGGAACGTGATTTCATCTATGGTAAGGTGGCACCATCCATGTATATCATGGGCACGACCGGATTCTTGTTTGGTCTTGTGTTTACCGTAACGATCCTGCTGCCTTTGCTGGCGAAATAACAGATTGTATCTGACAAAGGAGCGATCATCCATGATCATTACGCTGAAAAAAATGAAACAAATGATCGAAGAGGACAAAGTAGAGAAGGTGTATATCGATGGAAATACCGTGATATCACGCAAAGCTTACGATTATGCAGTTGATAACGGAATCAGTCTTATACATGCTAATACACCAGTCATAAACGAAAAAAGGATGGATGTCATGAAGGATCCTGGGGTCCACCTTCTCAAGCTCCTTCGAAAAAAACGTTCTAGATAACGAGAAACGTGAATATATTTCAAGAAAATCACTGCAAAAAGTGGAGTGTATTATTTCGTGTCGCCTTTTTTAGGGAAAGGCAAGGTTTATAAACAATAAGATGGAGGTTGATATCCAATGGGTGAAAAGAAATATGTACATCCATATATTCCGAATTCAGAACCGAACGTAAAGCGGTCGATGCTGGATGCGATAGGGATGGAAAGTGCGGAAGGTATTTACAAAGAAATTCCGGACAGACTTCGCTATCACGAACGTATGGATATAGCGGAACCAATTATTGATGAGTATGGATGCGAACGTCATGTAAGAAAAATCATTTCCGAGAACATGAACGCCAGAGATAACATCTGTTTCTTGGGCGGCGGAACCTGGAACCATTATGTTCCGGCCGTTGTAGAAACCGTAATGGAGCGTGATGAATTCCTGAGCGCTTATGTAGGGGATGCATACACCGATCACGGGAAATTCCAGGCACTGTGGGAGAGTTCATCTATGCTGAGTGATTTGACAATGCTGGAAGCAACGTGCACCCCGTGTTATGATTGGGCAAACGCAATCTCTGTCGCATGCAGAATGGCTGCAAGAACGACACAGAAGACAGAAATTCTCGTTAGCGGCAGCATCGCTCCAGACAGACTGAAAATCGTACAGAATTACTGCAAACCGGAATTAAAGGTAACCCTGATCGGTTACGATAAAGAAACAAGTCTTCTTAATATAGAGGATTTGAAGGCAAAGCTGAATGACAATGTGGCAACAGTATATTTCGAGAACCCGACATATCTGGGCGGATTGGAAGTCAATGCGAAAGAAATCGTAGACCTTGCCCATGAAGCGGGCGCGACCGCAATGGTTGGCGTGGATCCGACATCACTTGGCATATTGGAAGCGCCTGGAGCATATGGCGCGGATTATGCCGTCGGAGAACTGCAACCGTTGGGACTGCATATGAGCTACGGCGGAGGTCTTGGCGGCTTCATCTCCACAAAGGACGAAGAAAAGTTTATTGCTGAGTTCCCGTCTCTGCTCTTTGGTGTGTGCGAAACGTCGCAGAAGGGCGAATACGGGTTCGGTGAGGTTGCCTATGAAAGAACATCCTATGCGCAGCGTGAAAAGGGCAAAGACTTCATCGGCACAACAGCTGCGCTCCATGGTGTTGCGGCGGCCGTATATATGGCGCTTATGGGGCCACAGGGGTTCCGGGAACTGGGAGAAGGCATTCTAAAGAAAGTCGCCTATACAAAGTCCGAGCTAGCGAAGATTTCCGGGATCAAGATTCCAATTTCAGGTTACAGTTACTGCGATTTCGTCGTTGATTTCAACGGAACGGGCAAAACCGTAAAAGAAATCAACAAGAAACTGTTGGACTACAAGATTATTGGCGGTAAAGACATCAGCGGAGAGTTCCCAGAATATGGACAATCCGCCATGTACAGTGTAACAGAAGTACATACTGCGGAAGATCTCCAGACGTTGTTTAAGGCATTATCTGAGATTTGCGCAAAGTAAGGGGAAAGGAGGAATCAAAATGGCTATTGTGAAAGTTAGAGACAATTTCCAGCAGGCGAGATGGAATGAACCACTCATTTATGAACTGTCGACATCAGGGCTGCGCGGAATCATTCCTCCTCCAGTCGAAGAGGAAATCAACCGCGAGGCGGGCGATGTGTTCGCAGAGCTTCCGGATGCGGTAAAGAGAAAATCAGAACTGGGACTTCCTGAGATTGCGCAGAAGCAGGTACTTCAGCATTTCCTGCATCTCTCCCAGGAGACCAGCGGCGCCAATCTGAATAACGATATGGTAGAGGGAACCTGTACCATGAAATACAATCCGAGACTTTGCGAGAAGCTGGCGCTGGAACCGGATTTCGCAGATATTCACCCGGATCAGGATCCGGATACCGTCCAAGGTATGCTCAAGATCTATTATGAATTTGAGAAAGTTGTCAAAGCCGTTTCGGGCATGGACAAGTTTTCTCTGCAACCGGGAGGCGGTAACCATGCAGTTTATACAGCGGCATCCATTGCGAGAGCCTACTTTGAGGAGAAAGGCGAAGCAGAACAGAGAAATGAAATCATTACGACGATTTTCTCTCACCCATGTGATGCAGCTGCTCCGGCAACGGCTGGATACAAAGTTATTACCGTGTATCCGGATGAACACGGCATGCCGGATCTGGAGGCGATTAAGGCCGCTGCCAATGAACATACGGCCTGCATCTTCATGACAAACCCTGAGGATATCGGAATCTATAATATCCATGCGGATGAAATCGTAGAGGCCCTTCATGATGTTGGAGCACTTTGCTTCTACGATCAGGCAAACGCCAATGCATTCCTGGGAATTGCCAGAGCCAGAGAAGCCGGGTTTGATATGTGTCACTTTAACGTGCATAAAACATTCGGAACACCGCATGGCGGCGAAGGTCCTGCATGTGGCGCTCTGGGTGTGCGTGACTATCTGGCAAAGTATCTGCCGGTACCAACGGTTGAATTTGATGGAGATAAGTATTATTTTGACTATGATAAACCAGATAGCATCGGGAAAGTCCGTGAATATATCGGTCAGTCGGCAGTTGTGCTGAAGGCCTATGCATGGTGCAAGATGATGGGACCGGACTATCTTAAGGAATGCGCTGAGATCTCAGTTATCAACAACAATTACATGCTCAATATTATGGAGAAGCTCAATGGCGTTACCCATGCATTCCGTGACAATGGTATCGTTCGGCAGGAGCAGATCCGCTACAGTTTCGAACCTTTAACAGAAGAGTGCGGTGTAGGCTCTGATGATATGAACCGGCGTATGGGCGATTATGGAATTCCGTGGTTCTGGGCAAGCCATTATCCATGGGTCATTCCAGAACCAATGACCATTGAACCTTGTGAATCCTATACGAAGGAAGAAATTGAAGAATTCTGCAAGGTTGTGGAAATCTGCATGGAGGAAGCCCGGAAAGATCCGGACAAATTCAAGGAAGCGCCGTTCAATACAGCAATGCATAAGAGATTGGACAATGGAGATCTGGACGATCCGGAAAAATGGGCGCTTTCGTGGAAATCATATTGCAGAAAGCATAACAAATAGGAATTTGATTTGTGTGACGAGGGGCCGTCACTGCCGAGGCAGTGGCGGCCCGCGTTAAACATGGAGGACTTAAATGAAAACCATAGGCCTTATTATCAATCCGGTGGCCGGTATCGGTGGGAAGGTCGGACTGAAAGGTTCCGACGGCAGTGAAACGTTGAAAAAGGCTCTGGAATTAGGAGCCGTGCGGGAAAGCGGAAAGAAAGCTCTGGTCGCTCTGAAAAAAATCAAGGAAGTCAAGGAGGATGTGACCATTTACACCTGTCCTGGTGAAATGGGTGAAGATATATGCCGCCAGGCAGGACTGAACTTTCATGTCGTTGGAGAGATTAACAGCGGTGCAACGGACGCTGCTGATACGAAAAAGGCAGCCCGGGAGCTTGTAAAATATGAGCCGGATTTAATTCTGTTTGCAGGAGGAGATGGAACCGCAAGAGATGTTTTGGACGCTATCGGGACGGAAGTCCCGGTTCTTGGTATTCCAACCGGATGCAAAATCCATTCTGGTGTCTATGCGCTGAATCCGCGGTCTGCCGGAAGTTTGATTTGCGACTTTGCCAGAGATAAAATCAAAAGTACAAGAGAAGCAGAAGTGATGGACATCGATGAAGAAATGTTCCGGCAGGGAGAAGTCCGCGCGCGACTGTATGGATATCTGCGGGTTCCAAATGAGAAGAAGCGGGTCCAGAATTTAAAAAGCGGCAGAGGTCATTCTGAGGAAGGAGCATTGGATCTGGTCGCAAATTACATTGTAGAGACCATGGAACCGGATTGTCTGTATATCATCGGAACGGGATCAACGACGGCCTATATCATGAAGAAATTAGGGCTTCCAAATACACTTCTCGGCGCTGATTTAGTGTATAATAACACTGTCATTGCCAGTGACTGCACAGAGCGGCAGATTTTGGATGCCATAAAAGACTACGAAAAAGTCAAAATTATCGTAACCGTGATTGGCGGTCAGGGATATATCTTTGGCCGGGGAAATCAGCAGATCAGCGCGGAAGTCATTAAGAAAGTCGGAAAAGAGAATATTATCATTGTGGCAACAGAAGACAAAATGATGTCCATGTTCGGGCGCCCTTTGTATGTAGATACGGGCGACGAGGCTGTCAATGCCTATCTCAGAGGATATATGCGTGTGGTAATGGGATATGAGAAATTTATCGTAGCAAAGGTATCTGACTGATGCCTGCAGAAGTATATTACCATCAGTTAGCAAAAGAAGGGGAAGGGAATTGACTTATGAAAAAAACAATCCGATTGCTCCCAAACAGGATTCATTCGAAATTTATGCATGAGTATGGATTTGCGGTCTACGCATCTGACGAAGAACTTCAGGAATTGTTTCGAAAAATCTACAGCAGCAAAGCAGAAGAACTTCAGATAGACTTTCAAATCCCTGAAGGCGAGGATCCGGCAGACATTGACGCAGCCGACAAGGTTACAATGTATATTGACGGCATCGAAATCAAGGATATCGACGAGGATGATCAGCGTTTACTGAAAGAAAAAGGTGCGCTGACGGGACTCGCGCATATAAGCTGCGCGAAGCTTCCGCACGATGATGAACACTACACGAAATCAGGGCTGCGCAAAAAATCTGAACTGGATATCTATTATATAGTTGTTTATCTATACTATTTTGATGAAGTGCTGTCAGAAAAAAAGCGTGAAGAAATCATGGAGAATGAAATCAACATTCTTAATAAAGAATCCTCACCAAAGAAAAAACGCTTCAAGGATCGTGATGTCCGTTTCATTTTTATTCTAAATATCATTTTGGTCGCTGTATGCGTTGCACTCGCCGTTTACTGCTACATCCATGACCTGAAGAAATACGGGTTCTTCATGGTTTTGTTTGCCTTCTTTTTTGCGGCGTGGGGACGCAAGTTCCGACGGTCTGGAAAATAGATGATTCGGGACGCTCTGGTATAAAGCGGTACCGTAACCATGAGAGAGTAAGTCAATAAAAAACCTATAACGACAAGGCAGTACACTGAAAATGATAGTGTACTGCCTTGTCGTTTTTTTGCTATGCTTTTTCATGGCCCGGGATACTTGCGTAGTATCCCTTACCAAAATCGGTAATTTGATATTCGACATGAAGCTCGCCGTTTTCATCCAATTCGTAGTGGCCTTCCTTGAGGACGTTTACTCCGAGGAACAGGCGCATCAGTTTCTCCATGAACTTGTAGTTGCAGAATCGTTCGTCTGCGTACTCCGGAGAAATATCGTGCAGCGCTTCGTCGATGGTAAATGGACTATTCTTTTCGATTGCATATTCAAGGATTCTGACTTTAAGTGGTAATTTCATATCGTCACCTACATCTTTCTTAAGTTAAACAGTTCCGAAGGCTTGCAGTTTACGAGGACGACGCCAAAGACGACGATGACTGCTCCAACGATCGCCAGCATCGTAACGTTGTAGTCAAGAATTCCCATCTTCGCGAAGATCGGGCCGATTGGGATACTCCAGATCGGAGTACTCCAAATCAGGACGTTACTTCTGACGGCTCCGCAGTAGTGCCAGCTGGTGTAGGCCAGACCATACTGCCATGCCTGGAAGAATCCGGTCAGAAGGAGGAACAGTAATACGAGTGGGGAGTGGAATATGAAGCTGATAACTGCTCCGAGCAGTGCCAGGTTACCCGTCACGGCAGCTACGAGAACCGCAACCAGGATTTCGATCAGAGCCGCACCGACCATTCGGTACATTCCGCACAGTTCCAGCGGATCACATACGTCCATAGCATGGGTACTGATAACGGCTTCTGCTGCAAAACCTAACGCGGCTAACAGGCAGAGGATGATACCGAAATAGAACGTGCCAGATTCAATGGCTTCCGGTTTCGCCCAGCCAGCGATGATGCATCCGATAATAACCAGTGCAACGCCAAAGTACATTCTCGGGTTGATTCTCTCTTTTAGGAAAATCTGCCCACCAATGGCGGTAAAGACGACCATGAGTGTGAGAATGATATTTGCGTAGGTCGAACCGCAGTAGTAAACACCAGAAACGGTACACGCGGTTGCGATAGGACCTGCAACCAGAGCGGAAATCAGAACCGTCCAGGAAATCTTAACTCTCCATACACGCGGATACTCTCTGAGCGGAATGCCATTGTATGCTTTATTGAATATGATGACCATGATTCCGCCGGAGCCTTCGCAGATGGCTAGCATCATCAGTACTAACATAAAGTTCGTCAATGTGGATGTTTCAAATTTGCCGAACACGATGTCCTGTGCTGCGGCATTGAAGTTTTGAAAGATTACGAGGGTGATCGCTGAAATAAGGGACATCACCATCCCGAAGGATGCAAGCTTGATTTTAAGATCCGCAAATTTCTTTTCAGCGTTTAAATTTGTACTTTCCATGTTACCTCCTTTTCTTAATATAGTTGATATAATTTCAGACGTCGCGCGAACAGGTTGCTATCAGGTTGACACCTGTCCCCGCAAGGTCGTGTATGATCACTTGATGTATTTTGATCGGCGCATGAACGGTCGTTGCTTTGATTATCTCCATACACTCTCCGAACTTGGCCTTTGGCACAGGCTTTTCCGTGCGGACCGGCAAAAGCGGCTCCTTTGCGTTGGTGACCAAAACAGAGGATGTGAGTGTTCTGGTTGGGCAAGTGAATTCATCCCGGGCATAAATCTCGCCGCGCTTGCACTCATTGCCTTCGATCGAAATGATTTCACTTCCATCTGCTTTAACCGTTATATTGCAGCCCATCGGACATACCGTACAGATGATGTTTTTTCTGGTCATCCTTATTTCACCCCCTCTGCGCAAATGACAACGTCATCACCGGTCAGATCCTGCGTATGGATGTCGATATGATCCATTTCGCCGGGACTGACTCTCCGAACTTCGCGCGCTGCGATTTCCTTTTTACCGCTGCGTGCTTTGAGGATGGTCTTTCTGCCTGGTTCACTGACGCGGAAGTAGAGCCGGATGACTGCCTCTTCGTCTGTAACTGCTACATGATGCGGACAAACGTATCGGACACCTTCGCCGGCGATGACATTAAGCTGAGCCTTTGCTTCCGGAAGGGTGCCGGCAGCGTACATTGCGGCATACTTACCGGCCAGTTCGCTTTCAATGGATACATTGTCGGCAAGGTCGTTGACGTGTACTACATTTCCGCAGGCGAACAATCCCGGCATCACCGTCTGCATCCGCTGATCTACTTCCGGCCCATTCGTCACGGCATTTGTAGATATGCCGGCGCCTTTGGTCAGCTCGTTTTCCGGAATCAATCCAACCGACAGGAGCAGGGTGTCGCAAGATATGTATTCTTCCGTTGAAGGAATCGGCTGCTTTTGATCATCCACCTCAGCAATGTAGACGCCTTCGATCCGTTTGTGCCCCATGATGCGAGTCACTGTATGGGAAAGCATCAGAGGAATTCCGAAGTCGTCCAGACACTGGACTTTATTCCGTGTCAGACCTGCCAGATATGGCATGATTTCAACGACGGCCTTGACCTTCGCTCCTTCCAGACTCATGCGTCTTGCCATGATCATGCCGATGTCTCCTGAACCGAGGATCACGACACTTTTTCCAACCATTTCGTTTTGACGGTTGATCAGGCGCTGTGCGGTGCCAGCGGTAAAGATGCCGGATGGTCTTGTCCCCGGAATGCGCAGATTTTGCCTCGTGCGCTCTCTGCAGCCCATAGCCAGAATGGACGCTCCGGTATAGACTTTCACCAGTCCCTGTTCCGTGGAACTGCAAATGATTTCCCTTGCGCTTCGAACCTCCGTCACCATCGTATCAAACAGAAACCGAATTCCTTCTTGGTCGCATTTCTCGCGAAAGACGGCCGCGTACTCAGGTCCCGTCATTTCCTTATGGAAGTAGGAGAGTCCGAATCCCGCGTGGATGCACTGCTGGAGGATACCACCGCTATCCGTATCGCGGTCGATTACGAGGACGTCTTTGGCCCCATGTTCCTTCGCGGAAAGCGCTGCCGCAAGTCCGGCAGGTCCAGCGCCGATGATGGCAACGTCACATTTTATTTCACGCATGATGATCACCGCCTTCCTGTCTGGATATACCTGTGAGGATGTATGAACCCGGAACGTTCTTATCAACGCTCTCAGGAGGTACGTTCAATTCTCTCGCAATAATGTCGATGACTTTTGGCGAGCAAAAGCCTCCCTGACACCGGCCCATTCCGGCGCGGAGACGACGTTTGATTCCGTCAAGTGTCGTTGGAGGTACAGGTCTGTGGAGTGCCTCTACGATCTCACCCTCTGTAACCGTTTCACACCGGCAGATGACCCGTGCGTATTTCGGGTCCTTTTGGATCAGCGCGTCTCGTTCTTCGTCGGTGGCTTCTGAAAAGCGCGGGATGGCTTTCCGATATGGATTGAAATCAAAGTTGCGCTCCAGTTTCACACCGCCCTCCTGCAACTTCTTGACCACATAGCGGCTGATCCCAAGGGAGCAGGAGATGCCTGTGGATCGCACGCCGCTGATTCCGAAGTATCCTTCGGTCTTCCCGAATCCGATGTGGAAACCGGCCGGGATCCGGTTTGGCCGAAGTCCGGCAAACTGTGTAATCGCATCGGAGAAGTTGATGTTCGGTACCAGTTTTTTGCAGTCGGTTTCGATTCCCGCAAGCTCTTCAGCTGTTACCGAGTGGTCTTCCTTATCCTCCAGATCCTCTGCCGTTGGACCGCATAGAATGTTTCCGTGTATTGTCTTAAGCAAAAGCTTTCCCCGGCTTGTTGGCGTCGGGATCGGATAAATAATATGGTTGATTTGACAGTTTGTATTTTTGTCCAGGATAAAGAACTGCCCTTTTCTTGGCTTTACGACGAAGTCGCATTCTCCGACCATCTCCGCGATCGCGTCGCAGAACAGGCCCGCCGCATTGATCACATATTTGGTCTGGATCGTTTCTTTATCCGTGATGACGGCTTTTACCTTGCCGTTCTCGACCTGGATGTCCTTCACTTCATTTCTCAGCAAGAACTGCACACCGTTTTCAGCGGCGTTTTCGGCTTGTGCCACCACGAACAGGAAGTTGTCGATGACCGCTTCCCGAGGGATGTAAAGACCGCCAATGGTTTCCGGATTTAATTCCGGTTCCATATCCAAAAGCTGTTTGCCGCTTACGACATCCACATCGAAGATTTCATTTTTATAGGCATCGTCATAGATGTCCTTCAGGATATTCATTTGCTCTTCATTGATGGCAGGCATGATCGCGCCGCAAACATTGAAAGGGATCTCTAATTCTTTCACTGTTTGATCCGCAAGCATCCTGGATGAGCGGCAAATCGCCGTTTCCAGTGAACCGGGCGGACAGTCATAGCCGGTACAGATAATAGAACTGTTGGATTTGGACGCGTCTCCTCCGACGTCATCCCGTTTGTCGACTACAACAACGTCTACTTTGTACTTCGACAATTCCCGGGCAATGGCTGTGCCTACCGCTCCAGCACCGATTATTACTATATCTGTATGAATCATCAGAAACCTCCTTCGCCAGGGACGGCCCAGTTCTTACATCTTTCGACAGCCCGATTCCATTGGGCGAGACGGGATTCCCGTTCATCATTGCTCATTTGCGGCATGTAGTATTTATTCGCCTGCCAGATCTCTCGGACATCATCCATCTTGCCGAGGCCTCCGGTGGCCAGAGCAGCCAGGAGCGCAGAACCATACGGCGTCATTTCCGTGACGGTCGGTACAGCTACAGGCTTGCCGAGGATGTCCGCCTGGAATTGCATCAGGAATTTGTTTTTGACCGGACCACCATCGACCTTCATGGATTCAAAAATCGTACCCGAATCCTTTTGCATTGCCATAGCATTGTCATACACCTGAAAGGCGATGCTCTCTAAGGTGGCACGAACGATCTGCTCCCTGGAAGTGCCGCCTGTAATGCCGATCATCATGCCTCTCGCGTACTGATCCCAGTGCGGTGCAGCCAGTCCAGAAAAGGCCGGAACAAAGTACACGCCGCCCGTGTCCGGGATGGAAGAGGCGATGGCGTCGGTTTCCGCAGAGTTCCAAATCACCCGCAGCTTATCCCGCAACCACTGAACGGCAGCGCCTGCAATGTAGACGCCACCATCAAAGGTGTAAGTAATTTTGTCATTGATCTTCCAGGCGGCAACGGTTATGACGCCGTCGGAATATTTGATCGTGTCGCCGAGATTTGTGTACATAAAGCACCCCGTGCCATAGGTGGTCTTGATGTTTCCTTCATCTAGACAGGCCTGTGCGAACATGGCCGCCAGCGCATCTGTAATGCATGCTCCGATAGGAATCCGGATGCCGAAAAACTCCTTCGGATCGGTATATCCATAAATCTGACTGGAGTTTGCGATTTCCGGAAGGATTTCTTTCGGAATGCCGTAGATGTCAAGGAGGGTCTGGTCCCATTCGCCCTTGGCCAGGTCGATCATCATGGTTCGGGAAGCGGTACTCGTATCCGTAACAAATACCTTTTTTCCGGTCAGTTTCCAGATGATATAGGAGTCAAGGGTCCCTGCCAGGATGTTTCCTTTGGCAATTTCATCGCGCACGCCTTCGACGTTGTTTAAGATCCATTGAATCTTCGTTGCCGAATAGTATGCGTCCGGCTGGAGACCGGTTTTCTTTTTGATCATGTCTCCATACTTTTCGTTGAGTTGATCCGCGACACCGGCCGTACGGCGATCCTGCCAGACGAGGGCATTGTGGACGGGTTTTCCGGTGTTCTTGCGCCAGACAGCGCAAGTCTCACCCTGATGGTCCAAACCGAGAGCAATGATTTGCGAAGGTTCCGCGCCGGCCTGCTTTAAGACTCGCTCTGTCGCGGTGTGAATGGCAAGCCAGATTTCTTCGGGATCGTGTTCGACCCATCCTGGATGAGGGAAGATCTGAGAATGTTCGACATTGGCTTCCGCAACCTCGTTCCAGTTCTCGTCTACGAGAAGAGCGGTGGTTCCGGTCGTCCCTTGGTCAATACCTAAATAATAATGTTTCATACTGACCTCCTAAATGTTATCAAATACTATCAATATTTTGACTATATTTATTATATATCAAGAAAATAACTTGTCAATATTTGATAAAAATTAGTCAAAGTCACATCTAATAAATTGAATAGGACTCAATAATGTGATATATTCATACCAAAGAAGCAAGGCTCCGTTTGTATCAGACCATTGGAGAAAAAAGATGAACAAAAGGCAGGAAGAAATACTCAACATGCTGTCCACAGAGAAAACGCTCAACACGGCAGAACTTGCGGACCGGTTGGACGTATCGATTGTCACCATAAGACGCGATATCAATGCATTGGCGCAAAAGAATCTTATCGATAAACATTATGGCGGAATCAGTGCAAGGAACACGGATTTTAATGTTCAGAATTATGTCTCCTGGCACGTAAGAAGTCAGAATCTACACGAAGAAAAAGTGCGAATTGGCGAAAAAGCGTTGGATTTTGTGCACGACGATTCGGTCATCGCCCTCGATATTGGAACGACCCTGTCGGAATTCGCCAAACTTCTTTATGTGAAGAAAAATCTCGTCATTATCACGAACTCTCTCTTCATCGCAAGCAATCTGGCGCAGAATACGGATCACCAGATTTTCTGTATCGGCGGCACTGTATCTTCCAACGAAGTCATCACCCATGGCTACTACGCCAGTGAATTTCTTGCGCACTTTTCCTATGTGGATCAGTTCTTTATCGGCGCCGATGCGATCTCCGAACAAAGCGGGATCACGGAGACTCACGATTTTCAGGCAGAAGTAAAAAGCATGATTGGAAAACTTGCTAAGGAAACCATACTTCTGGCGGACCACTCTAAGTTCCACAAATCCGCGAGATTCAAGTCCATCGATCTAAATAGTGTGGATAAAATGGTAACGGATACGGGGACGCCGGAAGAGGAAATAAACAGCATGAAAGAACATGGCATAGAGTGTTACACCGTGTAGGAGAATGCTATGAATACGAAAGAAAAAAGAGCCCTGATCCATCAGAAACTGGAAGTCATGAAAAAGTGTTATCGAGAACGGAACACCGGGAATTTTGATTTATTTTTCGATGCGTTCTTTGACAGAAACAAACTGCCGGTGATCATCGGAACGGACAACGGGGCCTGGTTCCATTCCATGGGCCGGATCAACTGGCTGATCAACTACGACTGGGAGCACTGGGGCAGTGTAGAAATCGACACCTGGAACTTTACGATCCACGAAATGGATCACTACGACATCGTCCGGGCCAAAGGGCTTTTGGACTTTCAGGAAGATCGTGTATGGGATATGGACATCGTGATGATTTTCCTCAAAACAGAGCAGGCATATACCTGCCGTCTGATGCAGTTCAAAATCCCAAGAAATGTTATCCGTCCGGTGGTGATGCTCAACGGAAATGAGGAAGAACAGGCCAAGTCTGAAAAGGAAATGAAGGACCTGATCAGCCTCAACGGAAATGTAAGCTCCGATCTGATGCGGGAACATCTGGCGCAAAGCGTCAAGACACTGCTGAAAGAGCAAAAGCCATATCTCACCAACATCGATATTCGCGAGGAAATGATTTACATGGAAGAATGTGAAGATTCCTATCTTTTCGCCTTGACCGGCTTTTGTGTTCATACGGAACAACAGGCGTTCGTCCCATTCCGAATGGTGGGAGTCGGCCAGGGATACGGGCTGCAGGATGTAGAGTTCTCCCATCCCTTCGTCAGCAATCTTGGATAATCGGATATAAGCAAAGGCATTTCTATGGAATTATTTGAACTTATTTTAATCTTACTTGCGTGCGTGATGGTATCATCGGTTCTGGACCAGGTCATTTCGCACCTGTCCCTTCCCTTACTTCAGATTGCAGTAGGGTTTGTTGTAGCGCTTTTTCTGCCGCATCTGGCAGACATCCATGTGGATGCGGAATTATTTCTGATGTTATTCATCGCGCCTCTTTTGTATCGGGACTCCAGAGAAGTCAGCCGGTTAACCTTATGGGTCAATAAATGGTCGATTCTTTCCATGGCTATTGCGCTGGTCATTGCAAGTGTTTTGGTTGCAGGATTTGTTTTAAATCTTATCATTCCGTCTATTCCTCTGGCCGCGGCCTTTGCATGTGCGGCAGCCCTCGGACCAACGGATGCGGCGGCGGTAGCAGCCATGGGGTCAACGGTAAACCTGACAAACCGGCAATCGATTTTGCTTTCTGGAGAAGCGCTGATCAATGACGCTTCAGGGGTGGTATCCTTTCAGTTTGCGATCATGGCGGCCGTGACGGGAGCGTTTTCGGCCGGCGCGGCCATTCAGACCTTTGCCGTTCTCTTTTTCGGCGGGATTGCACTGGGAGCGGCGATGGGATTCATTCTCAAACGGCTCATGCAAGGCCTTCGACGGAGAGGCTATATCAATACGACGGCACACGTCATCTATGAAGTTTTTACACCGTTTATTATATTTCTTTTGGCGGAGAGCGTACATGTCAGCGGGATACTGGCGGTAGTCGCAGCCGGCCTTGTGATGCAGGAAATCGGAGGCAATATTAAATCGCCGGAACTGGCCAGACAGGAGATGGTGTCGAACAGCTTTTGGGACGTGATCATCTTCCTGATCAATGGCGTTCTCTTCGTTATGTTGGGGATGCAGCTTCCAAAGGTCATGGAAGCAAGCAACATGGGAGGCCTTTCACCGATGCTGGTGATTGCTGCCATGCTGGCCGTGACGGGCGTGATTATCGCCATACGGTTTCTTTGGATTACGGTAATGGAACTGATTCGACGGGATCCCGAGACCAAAGAACGGGGCATCGCCCGGCCGGGGAGAACGACTCTCCAATCTCTCGTAACGACGATCGCCGGGCCGAAGGGTGCCGTGACCCTTTCGATTATTTTGACCATCCCTCTCGTCATGGAAGACGGGAGCCCTTTCCCGATGCGGGATTTGATTATATTCTTAACTTCCGGTGTCATTCTGTGCACCTTACTTTTGGCAAATTTCGTATTGCCTTTGCTTTCGCCAATCGAGGAGCCGGCCGGCCAGGCGGAAGAGCTCACAAATGCGCGCATTCTTGTGCTGGATAAAACCGTTGCGCAGCTGCGCAGGATTCTGGATGACTATCCGGATGAGGAATTTACGCCGGCTATGCGTCTATCGCTGATGCGGTATCGGGTTCGGCTGATGCGGGAGCGACTTGCCAGAGAGTCCTGCGGGCCGGAAATAGGGCAGATGATCCAGGAGGTGCTCACCCTGCAGCAGGAACGGGCAGACGATATCCAAAAGGGTTCCTGGCACATACCGGAAAAGGAACGTCTGGTCTACTATTCTCTTCTCCCAGCCATCCGCGAATCCATTGGATACTTTGGTGGCGCGGAAAAAGTTGGTGCGCGATTTGAAACCTCCAAAGGCCGGATGCTTTTGCGGCTTTCTCGATTAGCCCATCGACCGGTTGATTTTGATGACGAAAAAGCCGCACGTGTCTACTATGATACCGTGCGTTTTGCCTTGGACTTAGAATATACAGCGGTCAGATATCTGCAAGGGATTTGTGAAAACGGTTCGCCTCAGCGTAAGATGATTGCGCAGACACTGATCGAAGAGCACAAAGCGGCGCTCCAGTCTCTGTGGGGCAGAATCAATTACGGACAGGAAGTCAAACTCGAGGAAGTAGACGAATTCGTTCACGAAGCCGGCGAGGAACTGCCGGAAGGCATGAAAAACAAGACCATGGAACAATTCCGCAAGGCCTGGGATTACAACGATGAAGCGGACGCCAACGCAATGCAGATTGAGCTGGAACAGATTCGTGACTGCCGTCTGGAAGGCTCCATTACGGCAGGTCAGGCAAAAGCTCTCCGAGAAGAAGTTTACCTGATGCAGACGGCTTTGCTGGGAAAAGAATAAGGAAATAACTAACGCGTTACTAATCTGCGTTGTTTGTTATATAATAATGGAAAAGACAGAACACATTCCCTCTGTAGAACCAAAAGAGAGGAGCAAAGGATGCCGAAGGTTCATGAAAAATTCCATTCTACCAATGGCAAGCGTCAGATTCTGATTGCGGAAGATGAAACCATCAATCGGGAAATGCTGGGGCATATCCTGCAGGATGAATATGAGATCCTGTATGCCTGCGATGGGGCAGAGGCCATGGAAATTATCTGCCAGCACAAGGAAACCTTATCGCTGATTTTACTTGACGTTTTGATGCCGGTCATGTCTGGTATCGATGTTTTGAAGCGGGTGCGCGACGATAAGAGCCTATCACATATTCCAATCATTGTAGTCACGTCAGAAACGGAAACGGAAATCGAGAGTCTCAATCTGGGTGCCATCGATTTCATTCCAAAACCATACCCAGCGGTGGGAGTCATCAAAGCCAGAGTGATTCATGCCATCGAACTTTCTGAAGACAGAGATATTATAAAGTCCACGGAACGGGACGAATTGACGGGTCTGTACAATAAAGAATACTTCTACCGTTACGCGGAACAGTTCGATCAGTATCACAAAGACATGGATATGGATGCGATCGTTGTTGATATCAACCATTTCCACATGATCAATGAACGATATGGCAAAGCCTATGGAGATGACGTTCTTAGGACGATCGGACAGCATATACGGGAAATGGTTTCCGATGCAGGCGGTATTGTATGCAGAAAAGATGCCGACACCTTTATGGTCTACTGTCCTCACAGAAATGATTATCAGAAGATCATAGACGATGCGACCATCAGCCTGGTGGGCAATGAGTCTGCAGAAAACCGCATCCGGCTTCGGATGGGTGTCTATCAGAATGCAGACAAGACGATCGATATTGAACGGCGTTTTGACCGTGCAAAAATTGCTTCGGACAGAGTTCGGGGCAGCTTCACCCAGACCATTGGCATCTACGATGATAATCTCCACGAGAAACAACTGTATGCAGAACAGCTGATCGAAGACTTTCCGGTGGCTATTGCGGATAATCAGTTTCAGGTCTATTACCAACCGAAATTTGATATTCGGCCGGACACACCGATTCTAACCAGTGCAGAAGCATTGGTCCGTTGGATTCATCCGACGCTGGGAATGGTCAGTCCGGGGCATTTTATCCCGCTCTTTGAGAATAACGGATTGATCCAAAAGCTCGATGTTTACGTTTGGAGAGAAACGGCAAGACAGGTCCGGGAGTGGAAAGACAGACTCAACTATTCCATTCCAATTTCAGTGAATGTATCCCGAGTGGATCTGTATGATCCGCAGTTGACGGAGACACTGCAGTCCGTTTTGGATGAATATGATATTAGCCCGGACGATCTGCTTCTTGAAATAACGGAATCCGCATACACGCAGGAAAACGATCAGATCATAGAAATGGTCGAAAAACTCAGAGCGATGGGATTCAAAGTTGAGATGGACGACTTCGGAACCGGGTATTCCTCATTGAACATGATTTCCAAACTTCCAATCGATGCGATGAAACTCGACATGCAGTTTATTCGCAATGCGTTTATGCCGGAAGGCAATACCCGGATGCTGGAAGTGATCATTGACATTTCGAAATATCTGGCAGTGCCGGTCATTGCAGAAGGTGTCGAAACAGAGGACCAGCTCCACGCATTGAAAGGGCTTGGATGTGATATCGTTCAAGGCTACTTCTTCTCAAAACCTGTTCCTGCAACGGAATTTGAGCCTTTCATCCTTCAGAAAAAAGAGCGGGAATTGATTGAAGCGGGCAAGCCGATCACAGACGATGAGGGAATTTCGGAAGATATCCTTATCGAAGCGGAGAAAATCAAGAAACAAATCAGCGAACCGGTAATCGAGGATGCTGCAAAGACGGCAGTCATGTATGAAGAGCAGCCTGTCAAACCAGGCATTCAGCTCAAGACGGCATCGATCTTTTTCGTAATCCTTGCTTTGGTGGCAGCTATTGCGATCATGGTTGTGGATGTATCGGTTGCCAATGGATACCAGCGGATGGAGAAGGCGAGTGACCGATATATTACAGCACAGAGCGCTGCCTCGGATATGGAAACCGGTTCGGACTATTTGACCGATCGTGTCAGGTGCTTTGTCGTTACCGGCGATATAGAATATTTAGAAGATTTTTATGAAGAAGTAAAGGTTACAAAGAGAAGAGATCACGCGGTCGAGCATTTGGACACTATGATGGCCGGTTCCGATAAAGCCGCAATCGATCGTCTGAACAAAGCACTGGAGCTTTCGAACGAACTGATCGAAACGGAGAATTACGCAATGCGTTTGATGGTTGAGGCCGGCACCTATGACGATGCGCAGATACCGGAGGAAATCAGCAGTGTGATCCTCAGTGCAGAAGATCGGAGACTGACGAGGGGACAGATGCGGCAAAAGGCACAGGCCCTGGTTTTTGATAATAATTACATGCATTACAAGGAACGCATTCGTGAGAATGTCAGTCAGTGTACACAATCGCTCATACGGTCCTCCAGTATAGAACTGGAAGATTCCTCAGCGAAACTGTCAATGCTTGTCAACGTCCAGACGGCGTTATCCATTGCGTTTTTCCTGATCGTTCTTTGTCTTGTTATACTCATTTCACAGCTGGTTCGCAAACCATTGACAACGATGGTTGAAAAAATGCAAAGGCAAGAACCGGTTCGAGCGACAGGCGTGGAAGAATTGCGCTTTGTTACGAGAACCTATAACAAGATTCTCCATGAAAACGAAGTGGCTAGAGAGAAACTGAGTCATGCAGCCTCCCATGACGCCCTTACCGGGCTCTTTAACCGGGGTGCTTACGACTTGCTCATAGGAAGTACCGATACAGAGCATATCGCACTCATTCTCATTGATGTGGATTATTTCAAGAATATCAATGATAATTACGGACACGCAGTGGGTGACCGGGTCTTGAAACGGGTAGCGGATATTCTCCGAAGCAGTTTTCGTTCCGTGGATATCATCTGCCGAATTGGTGGCGATGAGTTTGCCGTCGTCATGACGCGTGCAAACAGTTCCATGGATCAGCTGGTGCGCAATAAAATCAGTCGCGCCAATGAATTGCTGCAGCATCCGAAGGATGGCCTGCCGCCAGTATCCTTGAGTGTAGGGGTCGCATTTTCTGACCGCAAGGATCCGCAGGGCGATATCTTTAGAGACGCGGATGCAGCACTTTACGAAGTCAAGAATGCCGGACGAAATGGCTGTGCCGTTTACGGAAGCGGGGATGACAGCAAAACCGAACAATAGAGAGAGGATAAGACGTTATGAGAGACGTAAGAGACGGTCTGAAGAATTTATACAATGATCTCTATGGAGATGACGGTAGCAGCAATGTCACTGGAGGAGGACCGAAGACGGACGGACCAGCAACGGACAAACCGGTGACGGACAGACCAGTGACGCTGGATGGCGCGACCGGTTCCGAACACAATGAAACAAGTGCGAAGCAGGAAGCTGCCGCAGAGGCAGAGCAAACGCAGCCAGCCGAACCGGAGAAAACCGGCATGGAGGAGCTTCACGAGCTGATTGGTCTCGAAACGGTAAAGCACGATGTGGAAGAATTGGTGGGGCTGGCAAAAGTCCGAAAAATGCGGGCAGAAAAAGGGATGAAAGCCGTTCCAGTCTCCTTGCATCTGGTGTTCTCCGGCAATCCGGGGACAGGGAAAACAACGGTGGCCAGAATACTGGCGAAGCTCTATAAAGAAATCGGAATCCTATCGAAGGGACAGCTCGTTGAGACCGATCGTTCGGGCTTGGTTGCCGGATACGTCGGCCAGACGGCCATTAAAACCAAGGAAAAAATCGAGGAAGCCATGGGCGGCGTCCTCTTCATCGATGAAGCCTACACCCTCAACCATGAAGGGGAAAACTACGGGCAGGAAGCCATCGATACCATTCTCAAAGCCATGGAGGATCACCGCGATCAGTTTGTTGTCATAGTGGCCGGTTATACAGAACTGATGAAAGATTTTGTAGAAAGCAATCCGGGCCTTCGCTCCAGATTTAATAAGTTCTTTGAGTTTCCGGATTATACAGTGGATGAACTGCAGGCGATCTTCGAGCTGCAATGCAAGAAATACCAATATACTTTAACCGAAGAAGCAGCGGCAGCTGTCCGTGAAGAGATCATCCGCCTCGAGGCGGACAAGGGTGAGAATTTCGCAAACGCCAGAGAGGTGCGTAACTTGTTTGAACGGATCATTACCAATCAGGCGGCTCGGGTTTCCGCCCTGGAGGAGGTTGACGAAGAAGCTCTCACGACGGTCACCGTAGAAGATCTCAAAGAAGAGCCTAAGAAAGATGGTCTCATAGAGAAGGAGGGATTCGATGATATACACAAAGCAAACGAATAAAGCGCTGAACCTGTGTTATGAGGCCCATGCGGGGCAGTTTGATAAAAGCGGCGTACCGTACGTGTTTCATCCCTTCCATGTCGCAGAGCAAATGGATGATGAAAAAAGCGTCATTGTCGCGCTGCTCCATGATGTGGTCGAAGATACGGATAAAACGTTGGACGATCTGAGGAAAGCGGGATTTGACGATGCGGTCATCGAGGCAGTGTGTCTGCTGACCCATGACAAGGCGGTGCCGTACATGGATTATGTTCGCGCCATCAAGAAGAACCCATTGGCGACGAAAGTAAAGCTTGCGGATTTGCGCCACAACATGGATTCCTCACGCATGGTGGCTGATCCAACGAAAGAGGATGAAGCGCGCCTCGAAAAATACAAGCAGGCGGAGCAGATACTGCTATCGGAGGCGGCAGAAACGGGAAATAAATCTGAAGATAAACCAGAGAGCAAACTGGAAGACGCGGTCTTTGGACTTGCCATTGCAGACGCTTTGGGCGTGCCTTATGAATTCAAAATGCGTGATACCTTTCAATGCACGAAAATGACCGGGTACGGAACCCATCACCAGCCGGCTGGAACCTGGTCCGATGACACGTCCATGACCATTGCGACGGCCAAAAGCATCAAAGACAATGACGGCGCGATCAACATCGAGGATATCCGGAACAACTTCCTGGATTGGGTAAACAACGACGCGTTTACAGCGGATGGGGAAGTGTTTGACATCGGAAATGCAACCCGGGACGCTCTATATTCCGGGGAGCCACGGACCGACGATCGCAGCAACGGCAACGGCTCGCTGATGCGCATCCTGCCGCTGGCATTTACGGATTGTACCGATGACGAGATTCGCGCTGTATCAGCCATTACCCACGGCCATGAAACGTCCATGCGCGCCTGCGTAATCTACGTGCATGTTGCCCGCAGATTATTGAACGGAGAAACCATCGCAGAGATCATTCCAACGTTGCAAAGTAAGAAGCCTTTTGACCGGCTTTACAAGCTGTACCAGCTTTCTATCGACGAAATCAAGTCCTCCGGATACGTGGTCGACACCTTGGAGGCGGCACTCTGGTGCCTGGCAAAGAACCAAAATTTCAAGGATACGGTTCTAGCGGCCGTCAATCTAGGCGGTGACACTGACACCGTTGGCGCCGTAGCCGGCGGATTGGCCGGCATCATCTACGGTCTGCAGGAGGACTTCGCCAAAGACTGCATGGAAACCCTTCGAAACAAAGAGCTGATCCGGGAATGTATCTAAAGGGTGTCTAAAGAGACGGCTCTTGTTGACCCATTTTGAGTGCCGGATCATTCGACAACGAGCTGTCGGGCCAGTGCCCGCGCGTGGTCCTCGCCGCTGACGGTCACGACGGCTCACTCACAGAATAGAACTCCATCGAAACTCGGGACTTTGTCCCTCAAACAGTCGATGGAGTTTTGCTATTCTCTTAGCTCGCTTCGCCGGTGACCGTTACAGCGTCTGCGGATTCGCGCGGGCACTGGCCCGCCGGCCCTTGTCCTAAACCCATGCATCCAAACGTCAAAGAACCGTTTCTTTTAGCATGCATTTTTAACATAGTTCCATGCATCCAAAAGGTGGAACGCTTCCTTTTGTGCGGTGGGTGTGCAGGGCGGCCGACGTGTATTCCGCAGGAGCAGCGGTGGTCAGAAGCGAAGGGTGCAAAGAGAATCGTAAAGACCCGAACACTGTCTGAGCGAAGCGAGTTTGTTCGGGTCTCGATTCTCCTGCAAACGAGCGCGACTGACCACCTGCGACGAGGACGATCACATGGCCGCCCTGCACATCCATTGAGAGATAAAAAAAGGAAGCTGTTCCACAGAATGCTCCATGGAACAGCTTCCTTTAATTGCTTATTATGAAAGGCTTGTATTTTCGAGCTTAATACTCCAGACCCTCCGGACGCATTTCCTTGTTGTCATACTTCTTAGCCAGGAAGTACAGAACAATCGTTACGATTGCATAGACGATTGCGACGACTACGATTGCGTGGCAAATGAAGTCGAATGCGCCAGCAGGTCCGTATACTTCCTGATAATATTCCTGACCCCAGGAACCTTCATACCAAGGCATGAACGGAATCGCAATAAAGCTGGTGATTGACATAACGCCAAACAGTTTCGCGAACCGCATCAGATCGCCGTAAGCCAGCTTGGTCTTTGGATTCATTGGGTGCAGATCCGGATACAATGGAGTCAATCCACCATACCTTCTCTTGAAGAAGATATAGAGAAGTGGGATGAAGGCAATACCGATCATACCGCCGAGGAAGTAGTCACTTCCGTTGAGCAGCATACCGATGATGCAGATTGCCCAGCCCGGAGCAACGAAGATGCCGCAACCAAGAGTGCTCTTGAACGGAATCTTGAATGGACGTTCCATTTCAGGGTGCTTGATTCTCAGAGCCAGCAGTGAGATCCAGATCAGCGAGTAGTCAACCATCAGGAACATAACTTCGATGGTGATAATCGTTGAGAAGTCGAAAGTGCAGCCAATAAGTGATACAACTGCGACGGAAATAATCGCGATCAAAGGCATGTGGCTCTTTTCGGACAACTTCGTGAAGGACTTTGGTCCCAGGTTGTCCATGCTGATAGCGTAAACGTTTCTCGAAAGTGAAGCAACGAGTGTGTTGAAGCTGGAACAGTTTGCTACAACGGCAACAACCATGAATACGCTGGCAAGACCAACGAGGCTTGCAACGTTACCATAGTTGACCGTATCGGACCAGCTTTCCCACTGACCTACGGAAGCCAGACCAGCCAGGGTCGGCAGAATATAAACCAGTGCGATGATTGGCAGTGCAATCAACAGGGATTTCCATACAACGGATTTATCCTGAACGTCACCAGCCAGAGTGGATACTGAAGTAAATCCGGAGTACATCCACATTCCGATTGCAAGGCATCCGCCTAAGCTGAACAGGAAGCCTTCTTCAGGGTTCCAAATTGGTTCCATTGGATGAGGGTTCGTTACATGCGTGAATCCGATCAATGTAATGCCTGCGAAGGCAATCAATACAGCAATCGAGATTACCGTGGCGATCCAGCCTACTTCTTTAATTCCGCGCAGATTGATCGCAGTGAACAGAATGATGATTGCAGCCTTGACCAGATATGCTGTAACGCTGTTCATCGGGATGAGTGCGGTAATATAGCTGGTTGCCAGCAATACATATCCGGGCATTTCCAGGTACTGTGCAATAACACGACCAATACCTGCGGAGAAGCCCCAAAACTCACCAAGTGCAGCCTGATTCCACTTGTAGAATCCGCCAGTATAAGGGATTGCGGATCCGAGTTCTGCAGCGGTCATTGCCTGAGGGAGTGCCCACAGGAACGGGAGAACGGCAAGCAGGATGACAGCAAGTCCCGGTCCACCGGAACAAATCATCTCTTCAACGCCGAATGCACCACCGCAGCAGAAGCTGAAGATCAGGAATAACATGGTTGGGATTCCAATGGATTTTGCGACAATTTTACTGTTGTCACCACGAAGGAATCCGCCTTTCTTTCCTTCCGTCATTGTTTTACCTCCTATCTTTTTTGCTCTGTACTAATGTATGAAATGATTTAAGAAAAGTATTACGGTTGTTCAAAAATTCGAAATTTTTGAGCAATATCATTGATTTGAGCAAATTATATCCAAATAAAATTTCGAAACCAACGCGTGTTTTGTCTTAAATAATGATTGGTTTGCGTTATTAATTCAGGGCTTTAAATCGTAGAGGTCTTATCGTAGCAACATAATACTTTTAATATTCTGAATAGTGTGCATATAATTCCTTATAAGTTAACTCAGAAAAGCACAAAAGTGTCCATTTTAAAGGAAGCAAAAGGCAATGATTATTGGAATTCCAAAGGAAACAAAGGATCAGGAAGCTCGTGTCGGGTTGACACCGAAGTATGTCAAACGGCTGGTCGATCAGGGCCATGGAGTTGTTATACAGAAAGGATTGGCAAATCTTGCCGGAATCTCAGACGATGAATACATAGCAGCTGGAGCCAGTGTCGTTGAGACGATGAACGATGTTTATGACGCTGCGCAGATGATCGTAAAATTCAAGGATTATATGGATGGTGAGTACGACGTACCGATTCGCAAAGACCATATCATCTGGTGTTGTTTCCACTTAGGTGAAAATGAACCGGACTTCACAATCACCAATAAAATGGTAGAAGCAAAAGCAACAGGATTCGCCTACGAAATGCTGCAGACGCCGGATGGGATCCGGTCCATCATGGTACCGATGAGTGAAATCGCCGGTCGTCTGACCGCCATCATTGCAGCAACACTGTGCCTGCTGCCAAATGGCGGTGCCGGCGTTTGCCCGACCGCTATTACTGGAAGCAAACGGCCGAAATACGTGATCATCGGCGGCGGCCACGCTGGATACGCAGCAGCAAAAGTTGCGGAGGGATTTGATGCAGATATCACAGTATTCGAAGCCTTCCAGAACCGCAGACTCTATCTCAGAGACAACCTGCCAACGGCCGAAATACTCACTTACGATGTAGAAACGATCAACGAATACGCGCTCAATTGCGACGTTTTGATCAACGCCATTTATCCGTATCCAGGCATGCCGGTTCCGGTCGTTCCTAGAGAAACGGTCAAGAAGATGCACGATGGTGCAGTCATTATGGACCTTGCTGGAACAAACATCATAGAAACCATGCGTTATACGACGATCAGCGAACCAACTTACATCGAAGAAGGCGTCGTACACTATGGCGTAGACAATATGCCGTCCATGGTTTGCAAGACATCCATGGATGCCTATATGCAGATTACCTATCCGTTCATTGAAGCGGTTGCCAATAAAGGCCTCAAGAAGGCATGCGAAGATCACTATGAACTGCGCAAAGCAATCAATTTCTACGATGGTCAGATCGTGAACCGCGATGTCGGCGTTACCCACGACATGCCTTGGATCGAATTTGATCCGGAAATCATAAAGGAATAAGGAGGGGTTCAAATGGCAAAAGTAGCTGTAATGGGAAGCGGAAACGGTTCACAGGCAATGGCTGCGGATCTGACGCTCAAAGGACACGAAGTCAGTTTGTATGAAACGGAAGAATTCGCCGGCGGAGTCAACGCCAGATATGTTTTCGAAAACAAACGCATTCGCCTGGAAGGAAGAGCCGGTGATGGAACCGCCGAGATCCATTGCGTAACCAGCGATCTGGCGGAAGCCGTCAAGGGAGCAGAAGTCATCTTCCTGCCGCTGCCGGCCTTTGCACAGGAGTATTATGCAAAGGCACTGGCCGATGTGGTGGAAGAGGGTCAGATTATCGTGCTGACACCGGGAAATCTGGGATCGCTTATTTTTAAGAAAATCTTCCGGGAAAAGGGAGTCACGGCGGATATTACTTTCGTGGAGACGGCGACATTAAACTACGATGCCAGAATCCTGGATCCGGGACATGTTTACGTATATGACCGCAACTATGAGATCAAGTGCGGCGTCCTGCCGGCAAGCCGCTCGCAACAGGTTTACAAAATACTCGAAAAGTATTACCAGGAATTCATTCCTTGCGAAGATGTTCTGGCATGCGGGCTGCACAGCCTGAATCCGTGCCTGCACATTCCGGGCTGCGTCATGAATGCCGGCCGCATTGAACGGTCAAAAGGCGAATTCTACCTGTACGAAGAAGGCATCACGCCGACGGTCGCAAACGTTATGGAAGTCCTGGATGCCGAACGGGGCGCCATCGTCCATAAACTCGGATACGAACTCATGACGGTGGCCATGGAATTGGCCGAAGGACGTGAACCGAGAACCATATGGGAAGAAGTCAATGGCTGTATGACGCTGGAATTTATTAAAGGACCGACCAGTCTGAAAAACCGTTATTTCACGGAAGACATTCCGTATGGGCTGGTTGCCTGGTCCGATTTGGGCAAGCAAATCGGCGTTGCGACACCTTTGATCGATGCGTTCATCGAGATCGGTTCCATTATTATCGAGCAAAAGCCGCGAGAGACAGGAAGAACCATGGAAAAACTGGGCATCAAGGGAATGTCCATCGAAGAAATCAAGGCTTATCTGGGACACGAAGCATAGCAAAAAAGAGGCTGCTGTACGGTTCGGTGAACGGGTGCAGCATGCCTCTTTTCTTATACGTTTTAGGGGCCTGTGAATCAATCGACGATTTGATGGAATTTCAGGCAAAGAGCACCGAATCGGGGAACCTGAATATCAAAGACGGACGATTCTTTGTGACCATCGAGGTAGGAAAACTTTACTGCTGGCTTCAAGTAATCACGGAGCAGCTTTTCGTCTTCCACACTGATGACTCCCGGCATTCCCAGATCCGTCATTTTACAGAAAATGCAGCATTCATTGTCGAGACGGATTTCAGTGACATTGTATTTTCCCTCGAGATTGAGAATGTCAAGCTTGTATTCGCGGCTCCTTCTGGCTGCAAAGCGGAGCACCGACAGCCGTTTCCAATCCGAATAATCGTCGATTTTTCGAATCATTTCCGGATCATAGTCGTAAAACAGGCAGATAATGTCGTTGCCTTTGCGCGTTACGATATAGTCCTCGGAATCGTATATAATGTCTTTCCCTAGCATGGACAATAGCTGGTACGCATAGTAGGATGGCTTGCGGATGCCGCTGTCTGTGATGATTCCGCAACCACCGTTCAGTTGCCGCCGGTATTCATGGTAGTTGTCATAGATGGTGCTCACGACTTCTTGCGAGTGACCATTGCGCAGGCTGTTATGGATGATCCACGGTACGGCGTAGATGGAATCCAGGAAGTAGCTGCGTTTGTGATAATCGAAGCGGCAGTGAAGGTACTCTTTGATTGTGATCCGGCAGTCCGCTTCTTTGCCTTTGCGAATCAGCATCTCACTGTTTTTACGTACCTTTTTCGCTGGAATGTTGTTTGGCAAGGAAATATAAATATTGATGTGAGAAATGTGACTGCTCCTTAAGAAGTCAACCAGATCATCAATATATTGGTTTGCGAAGTTAGAGGCCAGGCTGATGTAGTCACTGGTAAGCAGCAGCGCGTGACTGTCATCTTCCTGCAAGAAGGTCATCAGACGATCATTGAGGTCCTGGGAATCCCGTATCGGTGCGCAGAAACGGAAGGATGATTGTAACTTCTGAAGGTCCTTATCAAAATGGTCATCGTGATGATGGTTATCGTAATCCCAGGCGAAAATAGAAAGGAATGGATCCTTTCGTTTATGGCTTTTTCTGGCCACATCGATTTCGATGACGTCGGTGTAAAAGGACGTTCGTTCCTTGGAAGGAGCGCGGCCGCGGGAAGAATAATCGTTGATTGCAGAAAGGGCTTCACTGGAATCCAGAGGAGTTTCGTCAAAAGGAATGGTGAGCCGGCGCATATTTCGGCGGCGGTATTCCTCAGGGCTCATCTGGAACCACAGTTTGAAGTACTTCTCGTAGTAGCGCGTAGCAGAAAATCCACAGTCCAGTGCGATTTGACTGATCTTGCGGTCGGTTTCCAGAAGGAGGATCTCACTTTGCTCGACACGGGTGAAGTTTAGCAGATCCTGAAAGTTCAGACCCGTTGATGTCTTGATCATGTGAGACAAGTAATACATGTTGATAAAGGTCTCGTCGGCGTATTCTTTGAGGGTGATTTTCTGGTCATAGTTGTCCCAGAGATAATACATCAGAGACCGCATTCGAAAGGCCTGAGCCTGATTGTTTTTGCCTTCATACCGGTTGATAAAGTGCCGGCTGCCAGCGGCGCTGCAATAAAAATACTGAAAATTATTTAAAAGAAAATCGAGAAAGTCCGCGCACATGACTTCCAACGTGTCGTCGGAGGTGTTACGATCCAGCATCAAAGTGCTAAGATTGAACAGGAAACTTTTCATTTCCTCTACGGGCTCATCGTATGGTTCGTCATTCAAATAGGTTGCGGCCATCAGGAAGAACGAATCGTAGGATGCTTTGTTATACTTCCGGAAGTAACGCAGATTAATATGAACGGTAAGGACCAGATTATCCTCTTCCGTCTGGTATAGGCCATGAATGTCCCGATCATTCAAAATCAAAGTTTCCCCTTCCTTGAGCAGGATCGTAGTGTAACCGATGATGGCCTTGATGGAGCCACGCAGGAGGACGATTAGCTCCAAATCATCGTTATGACTATGGACCGGCTGTTCATGGATACGGCTCACACATACGTTGATGGGAACGCGTTCGTGATAATCGATTTTGACATCAAGCATAGACATACTCCTTAATGCACTCTGCTGAACATAGTAACAGTGCGCGATACACATAACACTCATTGTGTCAACAAATCTATGAATCCATTAAGTGTTAAATCAAAAGTAATATATGGTATGGGAGGCATCGGAGATGCTTCCACTTACAATTTCATTGAAAATTACGCTTTGTTCTTTCTGACCACGATTGCCGGTGTCCAGCCGGCCGTGGCGGGCATGATTGTAGCTATCGGCTCCGTATGGGAAACCATTAGCGGTGCCATCGTTGGTTACGCTTCGGATGGCCTGCAGTGCCGTATGGGAAAGCGAAAACCCTTTCTCCTCACCGCGGCGGTTCCTCTCGGCGTTTGTTTGAGTCTGCTGTTTACAGCCATCGACGTCAGTGCAACGGTCAAGGCAGTGTACTATACCGCCATCATGCTCCTGTACACCAGCGCATTCTCCTCCTTTTACGTTCCGTATTTGACGTGGGGCTCTGAGATTACGCAGGATTACAACGAGCGTTCACAGATCCGTGGTTACGTACAAGCGTTTTCATCCATTGGGATGGTCATCGGTCAGGCGCTTCCGATGATTGCTATTGATCTGCTGATCCGTCTGGGGCAGACGGCATCACAGAGTTGGCAGACGATGGCAATATTCTGCGCATCCTGTGCAACTGGATGTATCCTGGTAACCGGTATTTTTACAAAGGACAAATACGAAGCGGTCAAAAAGGACTCTTCCCAACAAGCCCCGGCAAAAGCAAACAACCCTCCAAAGGCTGCAAAAGCAAAGGGAAAGAAAACCGGTATGATCCGGGCCTACATTCGTGCGCTGTGTTTCAAACCTGTTGCCTGTGTCTTTTGGGCCAGCGTGTTTTATCTGATCGGGTATGCGGTATTCTGTGCAGATAGAGTGTACTATTTCACCTATAACATGGAACTGTCTGCTGGCAGTATTTCCCTCATCATGTTCTATATGGCCGTGACTTCTGTCGTCTTTATTCCGTTGGTGCTGTCCGCAGTAAAACGGTTGGATAAGCGGCTGACCTATATAATCGGGATGGCGATCAGTGTCGTTACGATGGTCCTTTACGGGCTGATCGGCATTGATACCGGTCTGGATGTTTTCCTGTTTATTACCGGGTATTCCTTCGGATCCGTCGTTTACTGGCAACTGATGCCGGCTCTGATTTACGATGTCTGTGAAGCGGATCAGCTCATGAACCGGGAAGACCGGGCCGGCCTTTTGATCTCCCTGCAGACATTGGCAGAATCCATTGCCAACGCAGGAGGGCTGCAGCTTTTGGGCTTGATTCTCAGCTTTGCAGGATTTCATGGAGACCTTGCTGTGCAGTCTCAAACCGCGTTGCAGTGGACCAGCATCTCGGTATCCTTCATTCCAGCCCTATTCATGGCGGCATCTCTGTACATGATCCTTCGCTATCCGATCACCAAAGGCGTCTACGAGAAAACCGTTGCGGCTCTCAAGAAGCGCGAATCAGGTGAAGAACCGGATCTTGCGGAGTTTGAGCGCGTATACGGCCACAAATCTCGCTGACCTTCTAAGGCTGCAAATCCTAAAGGATTTCTACCGTTCCAGCATTTCCATCGACACGGACAAAATCACCAGTCTTTATCTCCGCACAGGGGTCATGGGCTTCTGTGAAATCACACACGCAAGGAACGCCTGACATGACAATGGCCGTGCCGCATTTGGAATCCATGGAAGTCAGCACATAGGCAGCGGGACCGCATCCGTGCAGGTGGCAACCATAAAAGTAGTCGGACCAGCCAATGGAACCGCGGCTTCCTGGAATCACCAGAACTTTATCTTTGATGGACATCCCTTCCTGAGGATGTCCTTTTTCAACAATGACGCCAGTGTCCATATCGACGCCATTCCAGCCCATAATGCTGTTCGGGCAAACCAGCGCTATGCCTTCTGCGATCCCGGCCATAGCCGGACGACCAATCAGGATGGAAGTGCTTTTGTTCGTTGCGATTTGGTTCATGTTGTTTCTCTCCAATATCCACAGACGGCTGCATCCATCAGTTCCTCGTCGGTCCCGTAATAGACCGGGACGGTTTGCTCGGATTTCTGATAGTGGGCCAGTTTGGAAGAAGACAGTGCAATGGCACATGCGCCGTCTGAGATTCCTTCGTGTACATTGATGCAGCCGCAGGTCGTTATGTATGCGCCCGCATCTCTGAGAATCTGTGCATAGCCGTTTACTTCGGCGGTCTTTAATATCGGGAAGGATGTATTGATCGTGAATTTCACTCCTTCCTTGACCCGTTTATCTTTCATATAATCGGCCAGGTCTTTCAGCTCCTGCACGCTGCAGTGCGGGCAGCCAATCTGGACGAAATCGACAGAGCCCTCTTCAGGGTGGCAAAGGCGCCTTTTGGCATCGTCGACCATTTCCTGGGTTATGAGGATCTCGCCCTTTGGCTTTTGTCCATGAAAGGCGTCATCCATATCTCTTGCTTCCGGTGAAATGCCTACGATCAGGCAGAGTTCCGCGCTGCTGGTCGTTGCCAGGGAAGCGAAAAAGCTTTTTAGTAATATAATGTCCGGTTTCTTGAAACCATCTACAAGAACCGGCACATCTCCGGGTTCGAGCTGCTCGCCCAAAACATAACCCAGAAGATCCCAGTCCTGACGGGTTTCCGTGCGGCACTGAATCTTGACCAAGTGGGTTCCCGCCCGGTTTTCATACAGATGGTACCCCCACAGAGGTGTCCTGCCTGTCAGGGTTGCCAGGAAGGTGGTAGCCTGTCCACCGCAGTTGCCTCTGGCACCAAAGACGGAGTTGCACATAAGAATGTTGCTGGATTCGGTGGTCACGAAGACCTCTCCCTGAAGGGGAACCCAGCCGGTAAGATACGGTGTGCAGCTGCCCATACGGACCACTCCTAAATCAACGGCCCGGTCCAAAAAGGATTTTACGTAATCATAAAATTCCTTGCTTTGATTACAGATTTCCCAGGATTCCCCGTCAATGGTGCAGGCGTCATCCTGACAAAAACACTCTTCTGCAACCAGAGAGTCAAACTGCAATTCTTTACCGAGATATCCCAGGGAGTATTTTGAATCCAAATCTTTGCCAACATCCAAAAATCCGGACATTTCATCGTAACAACTGGTGCTTTTGTCCACATCGATCAATTCCTCTGCACCGAGAACCTTCGCATACTCGATTGTCTTCTGCATGGCAATTTGGAGAACTTCACCAAAATCACCCTGCAACATTTGCTTATCTCTTTGTGATAGTTTCATAAAATAGCCTCAATATAACACAACAGAATCATTGACTTGTCAGACTAGTTTGATAAATTAACTATATCATCGCGGTTTCATGTATAAAAATAGATTTTTTCAATACTACGGAAGGAGAACGTGTATGGCGAAAATTCTTGATAACATTAGAATTGTTGATTTTACAACGGGTCACACGGGCAGCTATGCGACCATGTTGCTTGCAGACTTTGGTGCAGAGGTCATCAAAGTTGAGAACCCGGAAACGGGCGGTGACCCGATTAGATACTCTTACCCGAAGAACGACAAAGGAAGTGCGTTCCATGCCTATCTCAACAGGGGTAAACGGAGCATTTGCGTGGATTGGCATACGGAGACCGGCAAGAAGGTTCTCCTTAAGCTAATCGAATCGGCGGATGTCGTTGTTGATTGTTTTGCGAAAGGCGAGCTGGAAAGTTGCGGATTAGGGTACGAAGACGCAATAAAAGTGAATCCGGACATCATATATGCGTCCCAGACAGGATTCGGAAAGTACGGCCCTATGAGCACGACCGAGGGGTGCGGGCTCACGTCCGAAGCTTTTGGAGGCATTATGGAAGTAAGCGGATTTGAAGATTCCGGTCCGACCGCCCACGGCTCGAGGATCGCCGATCAGTTTGGAGGAGTCCACACGGCAGCAGGAATCGTATGTGCACTGTTGGTACGGCAGAAGACCGGTGAAGGACAGGTGGTGGAAGTCGCTTCCGCGGACAGTATCTTTACAGCGCTGGAAGACTGCATTGCAGAAGCTTCCATCCAGGGCAAAGTCATCCACCGGGAAGGAAACGGGTCCAGAGCCATTGCGCCGTACGATGTGTTCAATGTCAAAGATGGCATTGTAGCAACAGCGATCTCGACCAACAAGCAGTGGGATAACTTCCTCGAAGCGATGAATCTGGAGTATCTCCATGATGACCCGCGGTTCGCGACCAACGAATCGAGAGGGGAGTATTACTACACCGAAGAGGGAAATCCAAACGGACTGCATGAAATTCTGGTTGAGAAATTTAAGGATATGACCAAAAAAGAATGTGAAGAACTCTTCCGTCCTTTGAACATTCCGAGCGGACCTGGAATGACCGTGGAAGAGGCTTACGAAAATGATCAGCTAGCCGTCCGCGATATGGTTTTGGAAATCAACGATCCGTCCATCGGGCCAATCAAAATGATGGGAGTGCCAATCAAAATCTCCGGCATCGATGATACGGACATTAAACCGGCACCGCTGCTCGGTGCGGATACAGAAACAATCCTGACAGAACTTGGTTTTGAAAGCGAAGCGGGAGGTGAAAAGTAATGAAGCCATTGGAAGGAATTACAGTACTCGATTTCACACAGGCATACAATGGCCCTTACGGGACCATGAATCTGGCAGATAACGGGGCCAGAGTCATCAAGGTCGAGCGGCCTTTCGGGGGTGACCAGTCCCGATACTGGGGTCCGCACCCTGCCAAAGAAGTCAGAGAGAAGCTGGTCAACAATGGAACCAGCGCCTATTATGCGATCTACAACCGAAATAAAGAAAGCGTAGCGGTGGACCTGGGCGAGCCGGAAGGAAAGGAAATCATCCGCAAGCTGTACGCCAAGGTCGACGTCGTATTTGAAAACTTCAAATACGGAACCATGGAAAAGCTGGGCATCGACTACAAAGTTGCCAAAGAAATCAACCCGAACATCATTTTTGTGTCCGCGTCGGGATATGGACAAAATGGGCCTTTGGCAAAGAACACCGCCTACGACAACGTCATCGAATGCATGTGCGGATACACGGAAACCATGGGATATCCGGATCGCATGCCACTAAGATCCGGAGCCTCCGTCGGTGACAGCTATACGGGTCTGACCGCATTTCTCGGAACGGTCCTGGCTCTGTACCGCCGGGAACTGACCGGTGAAGGCAGCCGCATCGATGTGGCCATGCTCGACACCATGTTTGCCGCCAACGAGTACGGCGTGCTTCCATACGGGCTTTTGGGCATCGTGCAAAAGCGAACGGTCAATGCCAGACCGTATGAAGTCGTTCCGTACGATACTTACGAATGTACGGACGGTCTCATTGCCGTCGGAATCAACGATGAGAGCGAGTGGCCGGGCTTTTGTGCGGCAATCGGCATGCAGGAGCTGGAACAGGATGAGCGGTTTGCGACGAATGATCTGCGCTGTGCCAATTTTGAGGAGTTTGACGCGATCGTGCGGCCAGTCATTAGCGAAATGACCATGGCAGAGGCAGTCGCTGCATTTAATGACAATAAGGTTCCGGCCTGCGAGGTGCAGGTACCGCTCAAAGGCTTGAACAGTGAACACTTCAAGGCCCGGGATATGGTCGTGGAAATGGAGGATCCGAATGTTGGGAAATACAAAACCTTCGGAATCCCGATCAAATACAGTAAAACACCGGGTGAGATCACGAAACCGTCAGCACTGTTAGGACAGGATACATACGATGTTTTGATGGAATTGGGTTATGAAAAGTCTGAAATCGATCACATGGTCGAGGAAGAAATTGTAATTACACCTGAGGCGGCGACCGAATACTTCGACGATGAAGATGAGGAGGATGAATAGCCGGAAAAAGAGGTGTAAGCCATGGATTTTAAAAATATTTCCGAAGAGACAAGAGACTATATCAGAGCGTTGATCGAATGCATCGACGATGGAATCTTTATCACGGACGGTGAAGGCACAGTCATCGACTTAAACGAAGAGTCCCTGGGGTCAAACAAGCGGGAAGACATTGTAGGACGGAATATGAAGGATTTGGTGGAGGAAGGAATCTATAAGGATTCTGTGGCCCTTCACGTAATTCGGGAAAAACGCCCGATTAGCGTCGTGCAGCATGAGGAAACGAAGCTGGTAACGACGGCCATTCCGTTTATCGAGGATGGCGAGGTCAAAATGGTCGTCTGCTGTGAACGACCGATTCGCGAACTGGAATCCCTGCAGGCAGAGCTCCGGGAGACCAAAGAGGAAAGCCTTCGCTACGAAGAAGAATTGCGCTACATCCGCGAGAAGACAACGCAGGATGTGGGTGTGATCATCGAAAGCGATGCCATGATGAAGGTAGTCGATTTAGCGTTCCGCGCGGCGGAACACGACTCCCGTGTGTTGATCGAGGGAGAAACAGGCACCGGCAAAGAAGTGGTCGCCAAACTCATCTACCGCAACGGCAGAAGAGCCAACAAACCGTATGTTGCCGTAAACTGCGGCGCATTGCCTGAGAGCCTGTTGGAATCAGAGCTGTTTGGTTACGAGAAGGGCGCCTTTACGGGCGCGCTGGAAGGCGGTAAGAAAGGCTATTTCGAACTGGCCAATGGCGGAGTGCTGTTTCTCGATGAGATCGGAGAGGTATCGACCGGGTTCCAAACAAAGCTTTTGCGCGCTATCCAGGAAAACGAAATCTATCGCATCGGAGGCAGCAAGCCGATCAAGACGGATGTGCAGATTATTGCTGCCACCAATAAGGATCTGGCAGAACTGGTTGAAGAAGGAAGGTTCCGAGCGGATTTGTACTATCGTCTCAACATTTTGCCGATTCGTGTGCCGCCTCTCAGAGAGCGAAGAGACGACATCGTTCCACTTGCGGTTTCCTTCATGGATCAGTTGAATGAGCGGTATTCCAATCGAAAGCATTTATCGAAGCAGGCACTGCGGTGTATGCGGGAGTATGATTGGCCGGGAAACGTCAGGGAACTGAACAACTTTGTCGAACGATTGTATCTGATCAGCGCCGGCGATGTGATTCAGGAGGAAGACGTTACTCCGATTCTGTTTGGAAGCGCTGCGTCAACCCACAAGATGTATCGGGAGACGGCGACGCTCAAGGAGAATATGGAGATGCTGGAGGCACAGGTCATCAGCAGATTTATGGAAATCTATAAAAAACCAGCTGACGTGGAAGCAGCGTTGGGCATATCCCGGGCAACGCTGAATCGTAAAATCAGCAAGTATGGATTGACGTACAAATAATCAAAACTGCTCATTTATGAGCAGCGCTGCGCAATATCAAGCAGAACCATCCTGACCTTTGTTGAAATTTCAATGATGTCAGGATGGCATTATATTTGCATATTTTATATAACTGAGAATTCGAATTCGATTTATCAATAGAATCAGATGCTTGACACACAGAAATCCAAAGGAGGTGGGTATGGTGAAAGACATGAGTCTGAAGTTGGAATACATTCAGATCAAAGATGTCATTTTTGGAGACCAGACTTACATCAACAAGGGGATTTTGACCATCAACAAAGACGAACTGATTCAGGAAGTTGGTTCTCCATTATTCAAAAGCATCGATTTGGACCTTGCCAAACCAGGAGAGTCGGTACGGATCATTCCTGTCAAAGACGTCATTGAGCCAAGAGTAAAAGTGGAGACGGGACGGATGTTTACTGGCATACTCGACGGGTTTGAGCTTTGCGGAGAAGGAACGACAAAGGTCCTGCGCGGGTGCTGTGTCACCACGACCGGAACCATTGTAGGATTCCAGGAAGGAATCATTGACATGACAGGCCCGGCAACGGATTACTGCATGTATTCAAAACTCATCAATATCGTTGTGATTGCGGAACCGGTCGATGGGATCACGCCGGCGGAGCACGAAGCCGCCATCCGGATGGTTGGTCTGAAGGCAGCTTTGTATCTGGCAAAAGCCGGTTTGGAAATCGAACCGGACGAAACTGAAACCTACCATCTTGATCCGGTCGACCCGGCAAAGAAACTGCCAAAAGTCGCCTACGCATATTTGATTATGGCGCAGGGGCTTTTGCATGACAATCTGGTATATGGAATCAACGCGCAGCAATTGCCAGCTCTGCACATTCATCCGAATGAATTGTGGGATGGGGCAATCGTTTCAGGAAACTGCGTAACAGCCAGTGATAAAAACACAACTTATGACAACCAAAATCATGCGATCGTAAAGGAATTGTACGATCGGCATGGTGTTGATTTAGAATTTTGCGGATTGTTTGCGTCACCACTTAGCACGATTCTTGCAGAGAAAGAAAGAAACGCCATGGTCACAGTGAATCTGGCGCAACAATGCGGAGCAGACAGTCTGATCATCTCACAGGAAGGAGGCGGAAATCCTGAAGCAGACCTGATGCTGATTTGCGAACGTGCAGAAAAAAGAGATATCAAGAGCGTAATCGTTTTACACGACAATCCGGGACCGGATGGCACATCCGAGCCGATGGCCAATACGTCACCAATGGCAACAGCTGTCGTGACGACCGGAAATGACAACTGCATCATTCGTCTTCCGGAAATGGAACGCAACATCGGACACAGAGAGCAACTGCATCTGCTGTCTGGAAGTCCTGACGACTGCGAGCAGGGAGACGGTACGATCAAGGTTGGCGTGCTCGTAATCATGGGTTCTACGAGTAATCTCGGATTCGGCAAATATTGCACGGAAGCATGTTAGGAAATGAGGTGAAACAGATGAAAGTACTGCACTATATCAATCAGTTTTTTGGTCAGCTGGGCGGTGAGGATTCTGCTTATGCGCCTCTGGAAGTGCGTTCCGGGACCGTTGGTCCGGGAAAGGTGCTTCAGTCCATGCTCAAAGACTGTGAAATCGTAGCGACAGCAGTTTGTGGCGATAACTATTTTGTAGAAAACACGGAACAGCTGGAAAAAGAAATCGCTGACGCATTGGATGAATATGAAATTGACCTGGTTATTGCCGGTCCGGGATTCAATGCAGGAAGATACGGTATGGCCTGCGGAGGCGTTTGTAAAATCGCTTTCGAAAAGGGTTTGCCGGCAGTTTCCGCACTGTATGAAGAAAATCCGGGGCTGGATCTGTATCGAAAGTATGGATACATCTTCCCGGCGGACAAACAGGCAAGAGGCATGAAGCCGGCATTGGAAAAGATTGCTGCTTTTGTGAACAAAATCGCAGAGGGCGGTGAAATCGGCCTGCCGGAAGAAGAAGGATATTATGTGAGAGGCATCCGTCGTCCTGCATGGAGAGAGAAGACCGGTGCACAGAGAGCGGTCGACATGGCCGTTGCAAAAGCACTAGGTCAGCCATTTAAGACGGAAGTCGAGATGCCTGTATTCGACCATATTGTTCCAAGTGAACCCGTTGCGGATCTTTCAAAAGCAACCGTGGCCCTCATCACGTCCGGAGGTATCGTTCCAAAGGGGAACCCGGACCATCTGGAAGCGCTTTCCGCTTCCAAGTGGGTTGCTTATACGAAGGACAGCTTCGGTGGTGATTTCAGCAACATCCAGGCGGAAGTTGCGCATGGCGGATACGATCCGGCTTATGGCAATGAAAACGGCAACCGGGTTTTGCCGGCAGATGCCATGGAAGAGCTGGAACGCCGAGGCGTCATTGGCAAGTTCTACGACAAAATGCTGGTTACCGTTGGAAACTGCATGGATATTAAGAAGGCGACCAAATACGGAAAGGAAATGGCAGAACAGCTTAAAAACGACGGTGTCGATGCTGTATTGCTGACCTCCACATGAGGAACCGATACGCGTTGCGGGGCAACGCTGGTAAAACAGATCGACGATGCAGGTATTCCGGTCGTGCACTTGTGCACCATCGTGCCGATCTCTTATTCCGTTGGAGCGAACCGAATTTATGCGGCGGTAGCGATACCACACCCGGCAGGATTTCCGAAGTTGTCGCCAGAAGATGAATTTGAAGCCAGAGTTGATTTGGTTGAGAAGGCGTTGAAATGCACCACTACAAAAGTGGAAGACCAGACGATATTTGGGAAAATGTAACCGGCCATATGGCGGATTTATTGGCTGGTGATTAGACATTAGAAAGGAGTTTGTGCAATATGAATGATATGTGCTTGAAACTGGATGTGATCGAAATCAAAGACGTCCGGTTCGGCGACAGCAACAGCATAGAAAATGGTATTTTGACGATCGACAAGGAAGGCCTGATTGAGTATGCAAAGGATCCTCTCTTTACCGATCTGGATTTCGAGATTGCCCGTCCTGGAGAATCCGTTCGAATCATTCCAGTAAAGGATGTAATCGAACCGAGGATCAAGGAAGATGGCGCCACATCTTTCCCGGGTATCATCGGAGATTTTGAAGGAATCGGCGAAGGTGTCACGAAGGTTCTGCGGGGATGTGCCGTCGTCAGCACAGGAACGATCGTTGGATTCCAGGAGGGCCTGATCGATATGACGGGTCCCGGAGCCGATTATTCCAGATATTCAAAGCTAAACAATATCGTCCTGATTGCGAATGTGGAGGAAGGAATTCGGCCAGCGGAACACGAAACCGCAATTCGGGAAGCCGGGCTGAAGGCCGCCCACTACATCGCGCGAATCGCCATCGGAGTCGATGCGGATTATACGGAAGAATACGAACTCAAAGAAGTAGACCCGAAGCTTCCGAGAGTCGGGATCTTATATATGACCATGGCGCAGGGGCTTTTGCATGATAACTATGTGTATGGGATCGATGCCAAGCGGCTGCATCCGATCCTGCTGCATCCGAATGAAATTCTGGACGGGGTCATGGTCAACGGCTGCTGCGTTGTAGCCGGAGACAAGTACACGACCTACGATCATCAGAACAGCGCCTCTGTGCTGGAATTTTACAAAAGGCACGGCATCGATTTCAACTTCGTTGGCGTCATCGTTGTGCCGACGTACCCAGGACTGGCGGACAAGAGAAGATGCTGTATGTCTGCCGTCAGAATGGCGCGGCTTTTGAATCTGGACGGCGTTGGCATTCCAGAGGAAGGCGGCGGAAATCCAGAGGCGGATCTGATGATGATGTGCCGTGATTGTGAAGCAAACGGAATCAAAACCGTCCTGTCCCTCGGACCGGATGGCGTGGAAGAGCCGGTCGCGGATACGGACCCAGCGGCAGATGCGGTCATCAATGTAGGCGACTGCAACATGTTTGTCACTCTGCCGCCAATGGAGAAAATCCTGGGCGATCAGAATCAGGTCGTTCGTATGTCTGGCGGTTCGGAAGACAGCGTCCAGCCGGATGGCGGCGTGCGGGTTACGTTATCGATCATTATGGGGTCCGTCAACGGACAGGGTGTGCACAAGTTGTGCTCCTACGTTTACTAAGAAAGGAGGAAAGCAGACATGAGAATCGTCCATTACATCAATCAATTCTTTGGACAAGTCGGCGGTGAAGATATGGCTGGCCATCCTTTTGAAGTGCGGGAAGGCGTTGTCGGACCAGGCATGGCTCTTCGCGGTCAGCTCAAAGATATCGGAGAAATAACGGCGACCGTCGTTTGCGGTGACAACTACGCCGTAGAAAATCCGGAACTGTTTCGCGAGCAACTGGTAAAGACCCTGCAGGAGCAAAAGGCGGATCTGCTGGTTGCGGGACCGGCGTTCAATGCGGGAAGATATGGCATGGCTTGCGGCCAGGCCTGCCAGGTTGCCTACGAAGAGCTGGGCATCGAGGCCGTTTCCGGAATGTACGAAGAAAACCCGGGCCTCGAACTGTATCGAAAGTATGCGTACATTGTTCCGACAGGAAATTCCGCCAGAAACATGCGGGACGCTCTGGCAGCCATGAAGGGTATCATTGCGAAAATCGCGGCCGGAGAAGATATGGGAACGCCGGAAGAAGGCGGATTCTTCGAGCGCGGCTTCCGTAAGAATTTTTACAGTGAAAAGACCGGCGCGGAACGTATGGCAGACATGCTTGTTACGAAGATGCGCGGTGAAGAATATAAAACCGAGATGCCAATGCCGCTCTTTGAGAAGGTGACACCGAGCCCGGCCATACCGGATACGGGTAAGGCGAAGATCATCGTCATGACATCCGGCGGCATGGTGCCTCTTGGCAATCCGGATCATCTGGAGGCATGTAATTGTACGAAGTACAAGCGGTACAATTTCGATGAGAGTTACGGAGGCAAAGGCGTTACGAAGGGTCTGGTCGTTCACGGTGGTTACGACCCGGTCTACGGCAACGAAGACGGAAACCGGATCCTGCCGGTGGACGCTCTGGTGGAGCTGGAGAAAGAAGGAAGAATCGGAGAGCTGTGTGACTTTACCTTTGTAACCGTTGGAAACGGAATGGGAACCGATCAGGCGGCGTTATTCGGAGAAGCCATTGCGGAGGAACTGAAGCGCGAGCAGATACAGGGTGCCATTCTGACCTCCACGTGAGGAACCTGTACGCGTTGCGGTGCAACGATAGTCAAAACCATAGACAAGGCGGGAATCCCGATTGTCCATGTATGTACCGTCACACCGATTTCTATTTCGGTAGGTGCGAACCGAGTCGTTCCGGCGGTTTCCATCCCGCATCCGGTAGGAAGACCGGATTTGCCGCTGGAGGAAGAAAAGGCATTCCGAAAGAAGATGATGGAAACAGCCCTTAAGGCGCTGGAGACGGACATTACAGAGCAAACTGTTTTTAAGGTTGAATAAGATCATTGAGTAAAAAGTGAAAAAAGAGTATTTCATCATAACAAACAACCCGCAGGTAAGAGACCTGATCACGCGGAAAACGGATTACGAACTTGAGTACATCGAAGGTGATGTTCAGGCCGTTATCACTGCCTGCGAAATGACCTTTCAGAATCGCGGTATGTCACTGTCAGCAGATCCCATGGCCGGGCGGCGAGCCAGACCTTTTTCCTGCCTGACGCTGGTACTGGAAAAGGGAGACGGAGAAACACCCGTCGAGCATTGGGAGCGGATCGCGGATTATTCCCAGCTGAACAGCAGTCGGCAGGATCAGGTGCAGCGCAATACGGACCGGATCAATGAAGACTACCGGATCTTGGATTGTTCCTTTACAAAAGCTGCGCTCAAACTATTCTGAAGGATCAGGTAAAAGAGGAGAACAAAAGTGTCAGAACTATACGATGTAATCATTATCGGCGCGGGACCGGCAGGCCTGTCAGCAGGCCTTTATGCCGGCAGAGCCAGACTGTCTACGCTGATTATCGAGAAGGGACAGGATGGCGGACAGATCTCGATCACCGATGAAATAGAAAACTATCCCGGACAAAATCCGGATGGAGAATCCGGGCCGGAATTGATTGCCCGGATGACAAAACAGGCCGAAAAATTTGGCGCAAAACGTGTGAGCGACACGATCAAATCCGTCGACCTCACCGGAGATGTCAAGAAACTGACCGGCACCCATGGGGAATACGAAGCGCGCACCGTAATCATCGCGACCGGAGCGTTTCCACGGCCAATCGGATGTAAGAACGAGGGTCAGTTTATCGGGAAAGGTATTTCCTTTTGTGCGACCTGCGATGCGGCGTTCTTTGAGGACTTCGAAGTATTTGTCGTCGGAGGAGGCGATGCAGCCGTCGAGGAGGCGGTTTACCTGACGAAGTTCGCTCGGAAGGTCACGATCATACACCGCAGAGATGAACTGCGTGCGGCAAAGTCCGTCCAGGAAAAGGCCTTTGCAAACGACAAAATCGATTTTCTGTGGGATACGGTCGTGGAAAGTGTCGACGGAGACGGAATTCTGTCCAGTATGGTCGTCCGCAATAAGAAAACCGGCGAACTGACGACCATCACGGCGGACGAAGAAGACGGCATGTTTGGATTGTTTGGCTTCATTGGATATTTGCCAAAATCCGAATTGTTCGAAGGACAGGTCGAACTGCAGGATGGATACATTCTAACGGATGAAGATATGAGAACCAATCTGTCGGGCGTATTCGCAGCCGGTGACATACGGGTGAAGAGCCTGCGGCAGGTGATTACGGCAGCAGCGGATGGAGCCATCGCGGCTGTGCAAGCCTACAAATATCTTGAAGGATAAAACGAAACAAGTAAGAACAAAAAGAAAGGAATAGAGAAGATGCTGATTTGCGATAAAAAGACATTTGAACCCGAAGTTCTGCAGGGAGAGGGCGTGATTCTGGTTGATTTCTTTGGAGACCAGTGTGTACCTTGTGAAGCGTTGATGCCTCACATTGAAGGGTTTGCAGAAAAGTATGGAGACAAGATCAAGTTCTGTAAGCTGAATACAACCAAGGCAAGAAGACTGGCCATCAGCCAGAAAATCATGGGACTGCCGGTCATTGCCATTTATAAAGACGGCGAAAAGGTCGAAGAACTGGTAAAAGACGATGCGACACCGGAAGCGGTGGAAGCGATGATTCAGAAATACATCTAATAACGATGTCCATAAAAAAACAGGAAGGAGGGAACGCGATTGGCATTGTTAAATGGTAAGAAGGCCGTAATCATCGGTGACCGGGACGGAATTCCGGGACCGGCGATTGCAGAATGTGCAAAGAGCGCAGGCGCAGAAGTAGTCTTCTCATCGACGGAGTGCTTTGTTTGAACGGCCGCCGGAGCCATGGATCTGGAGAATCAGAAGAGAGTATTAGAGTACTATGAACAGTACGGTAAAGACGATCTGGTCATACTGCTGGGAGCAGCAGAAGGCGAAGCAGCAGGACTTGCTGCAGAGACCGTCACTCTCGGAGATCCGACATATGCAGGTCCTCTGGCGGGAGTCTCGTTGGGACTCGATGTTTATCATATCTGTGAACCGGAAGTGAAAGCAGAAGTGGATGAGGCTGTTTATGATGAGCAGATCAGCATGATGGAAATGGTCCTGGATGTGGACGATATCATCAGCGAAATGAATGCGATCAGAGAACAGCTGTAAAAGAGAAGCAAAAACTGCGAGAGGGGGTGTGTCAATGGGGACCATCCTCATTGACATGCCCCTTCTATGTTGTGGAAAAGGAGAAAACAATGAGCGGATACGCGGTACTTGGAGGTGCTAGTTATACACTGGCGCATACACCGGATATGGTGCTGCATAATGGGACAACACAGACGACAGAGCGTGTTGTTAATCCGGAATCGGAATATCTGAAAGAGCTGCCAAATCATCTTAGAAGCTATGAAGAGGCTCTTTCCTACTTACCAAATCAGGTATACATAGGGAACAAGACGCCGGAGGATCTGGCGCAGATGGAATTCCCATATTACGATAAAAAAACAGACGGAAACAGAACGGGTAAATTTGGAGAAATCATGTCGCAGAGTGAATTCATCGGCCTGATCCAAATCTGTGACGTCTTTGATGTCGTAAAGCTTGAGAAAGGCTTTGCGCAGACAATAAAACAAACGTTAGCGGAACATCCGCTGATTGGAGCAGAACGGGCAGCCGTTCTCGATAAAAATGAAACGGATGAAGCGGAAATCCAAAGACTCGTGATGGAGGAAGAGGCAGAGCCGTTGTATGATGGCGGGACACTTGTGGGCGCGGTCAAGCGGGCCCATGATATCGATGTGAATCTGAGCGCACATGTCATGCTGGAGAATCTGGTCACAAAGGCATCCAGCGTCTTGTCGCTGCTGCATCTGGTCCAGACGACGGGTATCGACCCGGGCAGCATCGAGTATGTCATCGATTGCTGTGAAGAAGCCTGCGGCGATATGAATCAGAGAGGCGGCGGGAATTTTGCAAAGGCCGCGGCCGAAATCGCAGGACTTACCGGCGCATCCGGATCGGATGTGCGTGGCTTTTGCGCAGGTCCGGCTCATGCCTTGATCGATGCGGCGTCTCTGGTACAGGCCGGAACATTCCGCGCAGTGGTCGTCACGGCGGGCGGTTGTACGGCAAAGCTGGGGATGAACGGCAAAGATCACGTCAAAAAGGGTCTGCCGGTGCTGGAAGACTGCATCGCAGGTTTTTCCGTGCTCATAACAGCGGATGACGGACAGAGTCCGCAGATCCGGACGGACATTGTTGGCCGTCACACGGTCGGAACAGGATCCTCGCCACAGGCGGTCATCGAATCTCTGGTCACCGATCCGTTGGACAAAGCGGGACTCAAGATTACCGATATCGATAAATATTCTCCGGAAATGCAGAATCCGGACATCACAAAACCAGCTGGCGCAGGCAACGTACCGGAAGCCAATTACAAAATGATCGGCGCACTGGGCGTTAAGCGTGGCGAAATCGAACGGAAGCAGCTGGTTGAATTTGTTCAGTCCCACGGACTGACCGGATGGGCACCGACTCAGGGACACATCCCATCCGGCGTGCCGTATCTGGGGTTTGCCAGAGAAGATATTATGAGCGGCAGGCTTCAGCGGGTCATGATCATAGGAAAAGGCAGTTTGTTCCTGGGACGCATGACGAACCTGTTCGACGGAATCAGTTTTGTCATCGATGGCAATGCAGCAGCCAAAGCTGCAGAAACCAGTGATGCTGCCGCAAAAGAGCAAACAACATCAACCGGTGCAGGACTGACGGAAGCCGGGTCTGCCGCAACCGTTGCCGGAACGGGGACACCGGTTCGCATCGGGATTGCGGCATCAGGCAGCGAACAGGGACCGGAAGAATACGCCGAAGCCATTCGTTTGGCTGGGGAAAAGGGCATCCAGGTTGTTTTGATTGACGGCGAGAACGCCCACGAGGAAATGGAATCCATGCTGGAATCGGGTCAGATCGATGGCGCCGTTACCATGCACTATCCGTTCCCGATTGGCGTATCGACCGTTGGCAAGGTTGTTACCCCGGCAAAGGGCAGAGGGATGTATCTGGCGACCACTACGGGAACCGCCGATACCGACCGGGTTCGCGCTATGGTTCGCAATGCGGTTTACGGAATCATCGCCGCAAAGGCAGAGGGCATTGCAGAGCCGACCGTAGGAATTGCCAACATCGATGGTGCGCGGCAGTGCGAAAAGGCACTGATCCAGCTGTCCGAAGGCGGGTATCCGATTCGGTTTGCAGGCTCATCCCGTGAAGACGGCGGTTGCATCATGCGCGGCAATGACTTGCTGCAGGCGTCCGCAGACGTTATGGTCATGGATTCCCTGACCGGCAATTTAATGGTAAAGATCTTTTCTGCTTACGCAACAGGCGGCGGGTATGAATCCACCGGCTGGGGTTACGGACCGGGAATCGGAGAAGATTTTGATAAAGTGATTATGATTATTTCCAGAGCGTCGGGAGCACCTCAGATCGCCGGCGCCTGCGAATATGCAGCGCGGCTTTTGAAGGGTGATGTGCTGAATGTTGCAAAATCCGAAATCGCGGCGGCGAAGAAAGCCGGACTTGACGACATTCTGGACGGCATTTCCCGTCCGAAGCTGGACCAGGCAGAGGAAGCGGTTGCCATGCCGGCGGCGGAAGTCGTGACGGCGCAGATCGCGGGAATCGAAGTGATGGATCTTGAGGATGCCGTCCAAAAGCTTTGGAAAGAAAATATCTATGCCGAGAGCGGCATGGGCTGCACGGGGCCGGTAGTGCTCATTAGTGAGGGCAACCTGGAACGTGCAAAAGATATTCTGCGTGGAAGCGGATATATCAAGTAATCGTTCGTGAATCTGGGGCTATATGGGTGCTGGTGTGCCCTGCGGTCTTCAAAACCGTTTTGAGGCGTTAAAAGCGTCTTAGGTGGGTTCGATTCCCACATAGTCCCGCCATTTTTGGATTCAGGAGGAACTTATGAATACGATACAACAAAGATTATCGCAACTGCCAAAGGTCGATGAGGTGTTAGGTGACAGCCGCATTGCGGAGTACCTGGAAACCACATCCAGAACCTTGGTGGTTGACGCGATCAGAGAGGTTATCAGCAAATATAGACAGCAGATTCTCCAGGAAGGAGAATCTGCCAGCTCCTTTGATGTTGATAACTTTTTTTATCATTTGATCCATGAAATAGAGGAACGAAAAAAACCATCCCTGCGCCGTGTGATCAACGGGACGGGGACGGTCCTGCATACAAATCTGGGGCGGGCCAGACTCTGTGCCAGTGCCTTTGATGCACTACAGGAAGCATCGGCAGGGTACTCGAATCTGGAATACGACGTGCGCAAAGGCGAGCGCGGGTCCCGGCACGATCATGTAGAACGACTGATCTGCCAGCTCATGGGTGCAGAGGCAGCGGTGGCGGTCAACAACAATGCGGCAGCAACCATGCTTTGTCTGTCGGCTATGGCGTGTGGCCGGGAGGTCATCGTTTCCCGGGGGGAACTGGTGGAAATCGGCGGGTCGTTCCGCATCCCGGACATTATGAAAAGCAGCGGGGCGATCCTGCGGGAAGTCGGGACGACCAACAAAACCCGTTTATCCGATTATACGAACGCAATCAATGAAGAAACCGGCGTCCTGATGAAGGTCCACACCAGCAACTACCAGATCGTAGGATTCACCTCGGACGTGGAGCTAAAGGAGTTGGCGAAGCTGGGAAAAGAAACCGGCCTTCCGGTGGTCTATGACATGGGAAACGGTTTGATGGCGGATCTGTCACAGTGGGGGATCGATGAACCCACCGCCATGAGTGGCCTGCGAGACGGAGCAGACGTCATCCTGTTCAGTGGGGATAAGCTGCTGGGTGGTCCCCAGGCAGGCATCATCGCCGGAAAGAAAGAATACATCGAGAAAATGAAAAAGCATCCTTTGGCAAGGGTCGTTCGTATGGATAAGCTGACCATTGCAGCTTTGGAGGCGACCCTCCGGGAGTATCTGGACAGTGCAAAGGCATTGCGGAATATTCCGGTGCTCCGGATGATTACCGAGTCAGCGAAAAAGGTAAAAGAACGAGGCATCCGATTGCTGGAAGAAACTAGGGATATGGACCACATGGAACTGCAGGTCGTTCCGGTACAGGAGCAGATTGGAGGCGGATCGGCCCCATCCGTCGTATTAGATGGATTTGCGGTAACGATCAAAAGCCGGATTCCGGCAGAACGCATCGAGCGGCAGCTCAGGAAACAGGACATACCGATTATCGCCAGAGTTACCAAGGGGTGCGTGTATATCGACATGCGGACAGTGGGTGATGATGAGATTCAAGTCATCGCAGAGTCTCTGAGACGGATCGACCGAGAAGGGAAGAATCAGTGAAAAACGTAATCGTCGGAACGGCCGGACACATCGATCACGGTAAGACATGGCTGGTACGGGCACTCACGGGAATCGATGCAGACCGACTGAAAGAAGAAAAACAAAGAGGCATCACCATCGAACTGGGATTCGCGGACATGAAAAATGACCGGGGAATCGATATCGGTTTTATTGACGTGCCGGGACACGAGAAATTCGTCCGCCATATGCTGGCGGGAATCGGCGGAATCGATCTGGTTTTGCTTGTCATTGCAGCAGATGAAGGAATCATGCCCCAAACGAGAGAACATTTTGAAATCGTAAAAATGCTCCAAATAAAAAAGGGCATCGTGGTCCTGACCAAAACAGATCTGGTGGATGAGGAATGGCTGGAACTGGTGAAAGAGGATACGGAAGCCTTTGTGGAAGGGACCTTTCTGGAAGGGGCGCCGATCATTCCGGTTTCCTCGGAAACCGGGGAAAACATCGATTTCCTCAAAGAAACGATTCTGGACATGGCAGAGGATTGCGGGAGCAGACGGACCGACAAAAGCCTTCTCCGCCTTCCGGTGGACCGGGTGTTCACCATTGACGGATTTGGCCTGGTGATTACCGGAACGCTGATGGAGGGCGCCGTGGCACCCGGCGATGAAGTCATGATCTACCCGAAGGAACTCAAAGCAAAGGTCAAGAATGTGCAGGTCCACGGCAAAGACGTTCCCCAGGCACTGGCCGGGCAAAGGACTGCGCTGAATCTAAACGGCGTCCGAAAGGAAGACCTAAACCGGGGCGATGTTATTGCCGCACCGGGGCTTTTGGAAAAAACATGGATCCTGGATGTGCAGATCGATATGTTCGACGATACGAAGCGGGTGCTCATGAACGGCAGCCGGGTGCATTTTTATTACGGTTCGGCGCAGGCGATTTGCAAAGTGGTGCTGTTGGAAGACGAAACCCTTTCTCAGGGACAATCGGGATTGGCACAGCTCCGCTTTGAAGAGGAAATTGCCGTGAAGCGAAAGGACCGGTTTATCATACGGTTCTTCTCCCCGATGGATACGATTGGTGGCGGCATTGTCCTGAATGCGTTGCCGAAAAAGCACAAGCGCTTTGATGAAGCGGCCCTTAAAATTCTGCGGAAGCAATCCGGCTCCGATGAGCAGACCGCGCTGGAGCAGCTGTTTTTGACAGAAGGCCGCAGATTGGCCAGTTTAGACGAAGTGCTGCGACTCTTTGGGAGCACAAAGGCAGAAGCAGAGCCCCTCTTGGCGGGATTGCAGGAGAGGGGGAACGTGCTCGACATGGGCGCAGGGATTTTGATCCACCGGGATGTGGCAAAGGAACTGGCAGATCGTGCCACGGAGATTTTGGATACCTATCATCGTGAACACCCGGTAATGCGCGGCATCGATGTCGAGGAATTTCGGAGCCGCCTTGGCAGAGCCCTTTACATTTCAGACAGCAAAAAAGTGGATACCGCCGTGCGATATCTCATCGCAACCGGTTCCGTTTTGGAAAAAAATAAATTGATTTTTGCCCCGGGTTTCCAGGTCGTCTATGACGAAAAGCAGAAAAAAATCGCAGAGGAAATCCTGGCCACATATGAAAAGGCAGGGGTAGAACCGTCTGAAACAACGGCCTTAACAGCCGGAAAAAAAGACAGCCGGTTGTATAAGCAGATGATCGACTCCCTTGTGGAAAACGATCAACTTGTCCGGCTCAATGCGGACCATTGCATCCATGCGGACGCACTGAAGGCAGCAATGCAAAAGCTTCTGGAAAAATTGGATCAGGACAAATCGATTACGTTGGCAGAATACAGAGATTTGATCGGAACTTCTAGAAAGTACGCAATTATGATACTGGAATACGCAGATCACCAAAAGATGACACGCCTTGTCGGCGATGAGAGGGTGAAGGTATAATGGAATTTAAACAAATTGAGGCTTTTGTAGCGGTCGTTAGAACCGGAAGTTTTTCAAAAGCAGCGGAGAAGTTATTTCTATCACAGCCTACCGTCAGCAGCCATGTGAATACGCTCGAAAAAGAACTGAATTTGCAGTTGATTGACCGGACCCACCGAAAGGCAGTTCCGACGGCAGAGGGACAGCGACTATACAGTTATGCGGTGACTCTGCTGAACACACGAGACCAGGCCCTCTATTCGGTACAGAATTTTGCACTGAATATCAGCGGTACGGTGCGGCTCTGTGCGTCCTCCGTTCCCGGCAAGGTTCTAGTACCAAAACTGATGATGCTGTTCCAACAGCAGTATGAAGGGGTCCGCTTTCTCTACACGCAGATGGACAGCCAAGGTGTAATCGAAAGCATATTAAAGCACGAGTACGAAGTTGGATTTGTGGGAACGAAGAAAAACAATGGTCTGATTTACGATCCGATTATGAAAGACCGCATGGTTCTGATTGCACCGAAGAAACAAGCGTATAAAGAAGCCGTCAAACAGGGAATGTCCTTAAAAGACCTGCAAAAGGAGCGCATGATTCTTCGTGAACCGGGATCCGGCACACGGATCAAATTCGAAGAGGCACTGAGTCAAAAGGGCCTTTCCATCGACCAGCTGGATGTAGCGGCATACATTAACGATACGGGGACGATCATTCGCATGGTCGAAAATGGACTAGGCGTATCCGTCGTTTCAGAGGCAGCATTAGAAAAAAACAATCCAAGGGCCAATTATTATACGATCGAGTTGAAAGATTACCATGATGAACGGACCATTTATATGGTCCATGATGGTAGAATAACGTTATCGCCAACGGCGGAAACCTTCCGGTATTTCGCCGAAACGAAAGGAGGAAAGGATGACTGATAAGGACATCGAACGGCTTACAGCCATGTCAGATCACGCTGGATGAGCCGCCAAAGTAGGACCGGGCGTCCTGTCAAACCTGCTTTGCGGACTGCCTAAAATGGCGGACCCGGATCTGATGGTTGGTTTTGACAGCAACGATGACGCTGCCGTCTACCGAATCGATGAGAATACAGCATTGATCCAGACCGTCGACATCTTTCCTCCCGTCGTAGATGACGCATACACCTACGGGCAGATTGCAGCGGCAAATGCTCTGAGCGACGTGTATGCCATGGGCGGCACGCCGAAGCTGGCGCTGAACATCTGCTGCCTGCCGGAGAACCTGCCGGATTCTACAATCCGGGAGATCCTGCGAGGCGGAATCGATAAGGTCAAAGAGGCCGGCGCTGTCATTGCCGGCGGTCATACGATTCAGGACCATGAATTGAAATATGGCCTATCGGTCACCGGTTTTATAAAACCTTCGGAGGTTTTGACGAACAACGGTGTCCAGCCGGGCGACTGTTTGGTTTTGACCAAACCCATCGGAACAGGGATCTTGACCACTGCAGCGAAAGTGGATTTGCTGAGCCAAGAGAGCTACGAGTGCCTCGTGCGGTCCATGGCAGCGCTGAACAAAGACGCTGCAGAAATCATGGGCCATTGGGACGTTCACGCCTGCACCGATGTGACCGGATTCGGACTTGCCGGACATACCAAAGAAATGGTTGCAGGCTCCGGACAGACTGCGGTCATCGATTGCCGCAGCGTGCCGGTACTGCCGGATGCGGAAGCCTTTGCATCTGAGGGCATCATTCCGGCTGGTGCGTACCGGAACCGCAGCTACATCGAAGCCTTCGTGAAAACCCAGGATGTTCCTCTGGCGAAAGAAGATCTGATGTTTGATCCGCAGACTTCCGGGGGGCTTCTGATCGCGCTGCCGGCGAAGGATGCGGCAAACCTGACCAAGGCCATGGGAGACCAAGGCATCGATGCAGCGGTGATTGGGGAAATCCTTCCGTTCAAAGAGGCAGAAGTCATCATCAAATAAGCAGAACCGATTCATCTAACAAGCACGAACAAGCAGAAAAACGAGATCGAATAAGCAGAAAATCGAGACCGAACTCCGGCAGCGAATGCAGGATTTCGGTCTCGTTTTCGTACATTGAAAAAAGCAATAATCAGGTCTTCTGCTATCGAGAAATACACTTGGATTATTCCCGATATAAAGTATAGATTTAAAGTGGAGGAGCACCGAATGATTTATCTTGATAATGCAGCAACCACCATGGTGAAACCCGATTGTGTCGTGCAGGCAGTGTGCGAGGCCATGAAGAATTTCGGCAATTCCGGAAGAGGTGCCCATGAAGCGTCTCTGGATGCCTCGCGGACAATCTTTGGAGCCCGCATGAAGCTGGCCTCATTTTTTGGCGTCAAGAATCCGACCCAAGTGGTGTTTACGGCCAATTCCACAGAGGCGCTAAACATTGCGATAAAAGGATTGTTTGGCAAAGGCGATCACATCATCACCACCGTCATGGAACACAATTCCGTGCTGCGGCCTTTGTATGAACTGGAGCGGGCTGGAGCGCAGCTGAGTTTCGTGGACTGCGATGATGCAGGACGGCCGCAATACAGGCAGTTTCAGGAGCTGGTACGGGAAAACACCCGCGGGATCGTCTGCACCCAGGGCAGCAACCTGACCGGCAACATTGTGGATATGGTGAAGGTCTCGGAAATTGCCCGCGCCAATGACTTGCTGCTGATTGTGGACGCCTCGCAAACGGCGGGGTTTTTGGATATCGATGTGAGTGCATTGGGAATCGACGTGCTGTGTTTTACAGGGCACAAAAGCATGTTGGGCCCTCAGGGCACAGGCGGCATGATTGTCCGGGATGGTCTCGAAATACGGCCCCTTCTTTCCGGAGGCAGTGGCGTTCAGACCTATAATAAGCAGCATCCGAAAGAAATGCCGACGGCGCTGGAGGCGGGAACCTTAAATGGACACGGCATCGCGGGTCTGGAGGCGGCAGTGGAATACATCGAGGAGACAACACTCGAGACGATCAGGAAGCGGGAACTCGATTTAATGTGGCGGTTTTACGATGGGATCCGGAGCATCCCGGAGGTTGCGATCTACGGGAATTTCCAGGACCGGACTGCATTGCGCTGTCCAATCGTATCCTTGAATATCGGGGACTTTGATTCCTCTGAAGTAAATCAGGAACTGTTCATGACCTATGACATTGCAGTAAGATCCGGGGCGCACTGCGCACCGCTCATGCATAAACGACTTGGGACCGTGAGCCAGGGCGCTGTCCGTTTTAGTTTTTCCTGGCAAAACACCGAAGAGGAAGTCGACGCAGCCATTGCTGCGATCAGAGAAATTGCAAAGGAGGCAAAACCATGATTGTAGATGCGAGAGGATTGACCTGTCCGTTGCCCGTCATACAGACAAAAGCAGCGGTGGAAGGTCTGGAAAAATCGGAAAAAATAAGTGTATTGGTCGATAATGAAACGGCCGTGCAGAATTTGCTCCGGTTTGCAGCCCAGCGAAATTTCCAGGCCAGCGGAAGTAAGAAGGGAGAAAAGGAGTTTGAAGTCGTCATCGATGCCATCGTTTCCGATGAACCGATTGAGACGAAGGACGAAGAAATTTCCTGCGGAACGGATCTGCGGGATGGGAAACTGGTCGTCGTTTTGTCATCTGACAAGATGGGAACCGGCGATGAAACCTTAGGGACCAATCTGATGAAGGCCTTTGTTTTCGCCCTGACGAAGCAGGACAAGCTTCCGGCGAACATCGTGCTCTATAATTCCGGGGCAAACCTGTCCTGTGAAGGATCGCCGGTGTTGGACGACTTAAAACTGCTGGAATCGGAGGGCGTCGAAATCGTCACTTGCGGAACCTGTCTGGATTTTTACGGCATTAAAGAAAAGCTGGCTGTGGGATCGGTAACAAACATGTATGAAATCGTCCGTATTCAGGAAGAGGCGGGCGTTATTATACGTCCATGATGAAATAAATAATAAGGAGGAGCAATGATGGCAAATTATCGTGAAATGTGGGAAGCACTGGGAATGGATCTGGAAAACCATGACAATCTGTGCGCCGTATTGCCGGATGCATTCGGCGATGTTTATCTGTCACAGGAGAACAGACCGGAAAGCATGGATTTTTGGGATATGGTCGTAGCGGATATCCACGGAATTCGTCCGGCGGAACTGATCGAAGCACAGAAAGACGGCAAGAAAGTATTTGGAACCTTCTGCGTATTTGTTCCAGATGAAGTCGTTATCGCTGCAGACGGCATCGTGACCGGCCTTTGCGGCGGTTCACAGTTCTGGGTGCCGGATGGAGAAAAGGTTCTGCCAAAGAGCACCTGTCCGCTGATCAAGGCCTCTGTAGGCGCCCGTCTTGGCAAGACTTGTCCGTTCTTCCGCATTGCAGATATGTACGTTGGCGAAACAACCTGCGATGGGAAGAAAAAGGCATGGGAAATCCTGGGTCAGGATGTACCGATGCACATTATGGACATTCCTCAGATGAAGCGGGAAAAGGACATCGCCCGTTGGAAAGAGGAAATCGCAGATTTTGCAAAGGTTGTAGAGGAAACAACCGGCAATGAAATCACGCCTGAGAAACTGGCTGACGCCATTAAGATCATCAATGCAAAGCGCCGGGCAATGAAGCGCGTTTACGAAGCGAGGAAGGCAGATAAGCTTCCAATCAGCGGCAAAGACGTGCTGCTCATGACGCAGATCGCATTTTTTGATGATCCGCAGCGTTGCGCACAGATGTGCAACCGTCTTGCAGATGAACTGGAAGACCGCATTGAAAAGGGCGTTTCGGTATTCCCTGAAGGAACAAAGAGAATCCTCGTTTCCGGAACACCAATGGCCATTCCAAACTGGAAACTGCACCACATTATTGAAACGAGTGGAGCGGCTGTCGTATGCGAAGAAACTTGCACCGGCACCCGTTACTTCGAAAACGAAGTGCCTGAAACGGGCGGTTCACTGGATGAACAGTTCGCAGCCATTGCAGATCGCTATATGAAGATCAACTGCGCATGCTTCACACCAAACACCGATCGTACGAAGGACATTATCCGGCTTGCTAAGGAATATAAGGTTGACGGCGTAATCGATGTAAATCTGAAATTCTGCTGCCTCTACGATACAGAAGGCTATTCGGTGGAACAGGCACTCAAGGAAGAGGGCATTCCGGTACTCGGCATTGAAACAGACTACACGGATGCCGATGCGGAACAGCTGAGAACCAGAATCGAAGCATTCGTTGAAATGCTGGGTTAACCATTGACGATACAACAGGAGGGAACATCCTGGTGAGTGAAGAACGACTCAATTATTACATTTTGTTTGCCAATTACACACAGGGAATGATGCTGCAGTCTTTGTTGAGAGAAGACGGAGTGCCGTCAAAAATCGCACCGACACCAAGATCCATTCAAGGGGAACTCGGGTGCGGTATGTCCATTCTGGTTCAGCCGGAAGACATTGACGCTGCAAGGGAATGCATCCGCAAAAACGATGCAGAGTACTATGACATTGTTGCGATTCCTTGCAGAATCAACCCAAACAGAGACCACTACTGCTAAGGAGGAGAATATGTTCAGCATCGGAATCGATATCGGTTCAACTTGTACGAAAACGGTAGTAATGAATGAGTCCGGTGAAATGATCGAAATGCTGCTCCAGCCAACCGGCTGGAGCAGTGTTGACACTGCAAAGCAAATCCGCAAAAGCCTGGAAAGCAAAGGCATTTGCATCGATGACGCAAAGATCGTGGCAACCGGATATGGACGCATTTCAGTACCCTATGCAGATCGGCAGGTAACCGAAATCACGTGCCATGCAAAGGGCGCGTATTATTTGAACGAAAATAAAGATATGGTCGTCATCGACATCGGTGGACAAGATACAAAGATCATAAAAATCGAAAGCGGGCAAGTCAAAGATTTTATCATGAATGACAAGTGTTCTGCAGGAACCGGACGGTTCGTGGAAATCATGGCGAATACCATGGGTCTGACCATCGATGAGTTATGTGAATTGGCGCGAACTGGCAGCGGCGTAACGATTAGTTCCATGTGTACCGTGTTTGCAGAATCGGAAGTCATCAGTCTGATCGGCCGCGGGGAAGACCGTAAAAACATAGCTTATGCGGTCGTATCTTCGATTGCCTCAAAAGTCGCATCCCAGTGCAGCCACATGGACACAAAAAATGCCGTCGTGTATCTTACCGGCGGGCTTTGTGAATGTGCATTTCTTAAAGAACGAATCGAGCAGATGATCGGCCACGAATTGGTTACAAATTCAAAGGCGCGTTTCGCCGGCGCAATTGGCGCGGCGTTGATCGCAGCCAGCAAGGGGGCCTGATTTGAGACAAAAAGAATTGCATTTGATTGTAACCTTTGACACGACAGCAGACGCCATCGCCATGGAGCAGGTCTGCGAAAGCTGCGGCATACAGGGACGACTGATCCCGGTTCCTACCGTAGTAAGCGCAGGCTGCGGATTGGCGTGGTGTGCGGATGTCGCTCAGGAAGAACAACTAAAGGCTCTCATTGCGGAACGAGCCCTTCATACTCATGAACTGCTTCTGTGCGTGCTTTGATTACAAAAGCGCACGGTACTTTTCCAGTTCGGTTCGAATCTTCTCAAGGTGGCCGGAATAATCGATATCATTACCGGCCCGCAATTCTTCGGTGATTTCTGAAACCGGGGCAAAGACATTGACCAGGCCCACATTTCCCAGGACGCCCTTCATAGCATGGGCCCGTTCAAAGGCCGCTTTAAGATCGTGCTGAGCAATGGCCTCTTCCAGGGTCTCAAAGCTGGTATCGTTCAGTGCCATGGTCACCATGCGAATATAAAACTCCTCGTTATCAGCACATCTGGCAATGCCGTTTGCAGTATCGGCCCCACATTCTTTTAAGCTGTCGATTGTAATCATCTTAAAACCTTTCCTTTCATAATCTAGGATAGATCCTTTGCGATGTCATTGTAAAACGTATATTGGCGGCGCCCATTGCCTTTGGAACGATAGAGCGCCTGATCGGCTTCCTTAAACAGGACCTCCGGATCCCCGCCGGAGCTAAAGGCAACGCCCATACTAAGGGTGACAGGAGGAAGCCCGTCACTTGCAGCCAGCGAGCCCTTTGCATCGAGCGAATCATTTACTTGGTTCAATTTGTTTTCGATGACGTGGCGGAGCGCCGGTGTCATCTGAACCATTAAGACGACGAATTCATCTCCCCCAATCCGGAACACATAGTCCTCCGAACGAAAACTCGACGCCAGGACGCCAGAAACTTTTTGCAGGACATCGTCGCCGGCCTCATGTCCATACGTATCGTTGATCTGCTTAAAGTAGTCAATGTCTACGATGATCATGGCAATGTTCTCGTCCGCCAGATCCGATTGGACCGTATCGAAATACTTGCGATTGTACAACCCCGTGAGGGCGTCATGGGTTGCTTCGTAGGACAGACTCTCGTGATGCTTTCGCGTCGTCTCCAGCATTTTGTTGTAGGCCTCTGCCAAATAGGCGTATTCGGCAGCCCCTTTCACAGGCAGAAACTGGTTGTTTTGGATCAGTGCCGTGCTTCTGCGCATAGGACGGATGACCACCAGGGCGGTTATGATCAGAATCGCGAGGGCAACGATCAGCAGTCCGATCAGCAGGATGTTTTCGAGGAACAGAATGTGCTGTACCTTATGATAGTTGCGAATTTCTTCTGCCCGCGTTTTTTCCAGCAGCACATCCAGACTTCCATAGATGTCGTTGTTAATGGTTGCTTTGGTTTCTTGATAGTTGTCATCAAAGACCATGCCGCGGCTTTTGTTTAACTGCTCTTCTGCAGTAAGTGCCCGGTCACCTGCGGTCAAAGACACCTCCGTTAGGAGCGGGGAAATGCGCTCCGGATCGATGCGGTATCCCTCACAGGCCAGCCGCATGGCGTACGTTTCAATTTCCATCAACGTGTTCGACTCGTTCAGGGCATCCATGAGCAGCGTATAAACCGTTCCCGTCCGGTCGAATCGTTTGACTTCGCGCAGCGACTTTTCGCGGCGCTGATCGGTCTGGACCTCTTTGAAATAGTCTTTTGCATGTTGAATGTCTCCGGTTATGATGAACGTTCGGCATTTGCCCGTCAAATAATCGGAAACACTCTGCATCTCACCGATGGAATTCTGACCGGCAATGTATTCATCGTTGACTGTTTGCATCTTTATGACCGTCTTTTCCACTTTTGAGGAGCCAACGTACAGGACAACGGCAACAATTGCCAGCAGAACGATAAAAATACCAAAGACGTAGGTTATTTTGATCCGTCTCTTTTTTCTCTTATTCATGAACCAAACAAAAACCCTCCCAGCAAAACAAGCCGAATTGCGGCTAAGTATATTGTAGGAGGGAAAACGTCACGAATACCGTCACAAAATATCTAAAAATGGGTAAATTCTTTGCTTGGAATGATAATGTTGTTGACGGAATAGGACACGCCCGTACGCTGCCTGCTGGTCAGGAAATTGTCATTAATACGCTTTTCTATGATATGGCAATTCTCCTCGGTGGTGTTGATCAGAAGGATCAGATACTGCCCCTGACCGTATTTCGTTACCGTGTCCGTATTACGAACGGAGTGTACGGCCGCTGCCTTCAGGCGGTCTGAAAGCTCGTTGAGTTTTGGCCCTTCGCGCATTGGATTGCCTTTGCTGTCGATAATGGTGCAAAGCATCAGATAAATCTTGTCCGCGTTACGGTGCATCGTACGCTCGATGGTCCGGTACAGTTCCTGAAAAACAGGAAGGGAACAATAATATCCGCCGCCGGCAGTGGAATCAGGATTGGTAAGCTTCTCCTGAATTTCATCGATGGTCTCGTGATCGTGGAACAGATTTTCCCCGAGACGCTTGATAAAATCACGGACATGCTCATTAGAGCGCTCGCCGTATTCTTTGATGTACGCGTCCACCGTGTCATCGTAGTAACGCTCGGATTCCGAAAAACGCCCCAGGCAGGTCAGTGCCTCAACCACGTAGATTTCCCATTCCGCAAAAGGATCGACTTTCACGGCAAATACAGCCAGTTCGTACATGGCTTTGTACTGATGCTTTTCCCGGTAATAGTCCATCAAGGTTGTTGTAGCCTCATGAAAGAGCGCCCGGTACCGTTCGCTTTCCTGATAGATCCAAGGAACGTTGTCACGTCCCGCGAAGAACCGGCCGGCATAGCTGTAGCACGCGTCTGCCAGTTTGACCATGCGCTGGTCCGTGGCTTCGATCTCTGCAGCTTCATTGAGCAGCGCCTCAAATTCCCGTGCATCTTCCACGATGGGAACCTCATCCGTCCAATAGTAAACGCCTTTCTTTTGTTTTACAAAAGCAGCGTTCGGAAGGCCGTGGGCCTTGAGATTCTTTCGCATGTTGTACAGAATGTTGCGGATGGCATGGGAGACGTCTTCGATGTCCCGGTCTTCGAACAAGGTGCTTTTGATCAGGCTGCGGCTTGCGCCGTCCTTGCCAAAGTGAAACATGAGCAACATAAGCAGGCCGATTTGTGATTCATCTCTGGAGCCAATCGCGATTTCGGCGCCGTTATAGCTCACAGAATAAGATCCAAACGTCTTTACATAGATTGTATGATTGTTTTGGACTTTTTTTTCACTCAAAATAGTCACCTCCTGCCGGAATCAACAAAAAAAGTAAAGCGCGATGATTAAACGCGCTTAGATACTAATTCATAATTGTTACATGTATTGAGCAGTGTCTCTTTGGTAATACGACCCTGCTGATAAAGTTCGAACAGACTGTTATCCATCGTCATCATGCCGTCGGCTCTTGCAGCCTGCATGGCGGATTCCAGCTGATGCAGCTTTCCTTCACGGATCATGTTCTGGATAGCCGTATTGCTCTTCAGAACTTCAAACACGGCGGTAATCGTTCCATCGACCGTTGGGACGAGCTGCTGACAAACGACGCCCCGGAGCAGCTGTGCCAGCTGTCCTCTGACCTGAACTTGCTGGGTGGCAGGGAACACGTCAACGATACGGTTGATCGTATTGGCGGCACTGCTTGTATGAAGGGTGCTGAACAACAGGACGCCGGTTTCTGCTGCGGTAATGGCAGATGAAATGGTTTCGAAGTCACGCATTTCACCGAGCAAAATAACGTCCGGACTTTCCCGGAGTGCCGAGCGCAGGGATTCCAGATATCCCGGCGTATCGATGAACACTTCCCGCTGGCTTACGATGCTTTTGTTGTGGGAATGCAGGTATTCAATGGGGTCCTCCATGGTGATGATGTGAGATTCCCGCTGGTGGTTGATCCGGTCGATCATGCATGCCAGCGTCGTGGATTTACCGGAACCTGCTGCGCCTGCAACCAAAACGAGACCGGTCATATTATCGGCTAGAGAAAGCACGCTTTCCGGAATGCCCAGTTCCCTGTAATCCGGGATGCCGAATTGAATGACACGGATGACGGCAGACAGGGAGCCCCTCTGACGGAACACATTTACACGAAATCTCCCCAGATCCGGAATGGAGAAGGAGAAATCGTCGTCCAGTCCCTTGTCCAGTATGGTCTTTTGCCGCCGGGCGGCGCTGTAGATTTCGTCAACCAAAGGGTCGATGTCCATTGGTTTCATAATGCCGGAACTCATTCGGTCCTGCATGCCCTTTACTTTATAGGTAACAGGCAGTCCTGCAATGATAAAGATGTCCGAAGCTCCCCGGCTCGTTGCCTGTTTTAATATTTCCAATAAGGTCATCATTCTGCTCCTTTCCAGATGTGCTGGTACGGATCGTCCGCATTCCATTCTTTCTTAAGATCCCATTTGGTGATTTCGTAGCTGCCGTCGGCAGTTGGTGCCGTCACTTCGATCTCCAGCGTGTAGCCGTCTTTTTCAATGGCCGTGCTGTAGCCCTCTGCCGTAGCACGTGCATTGATGGCAGCTGCATTGATTGGACCCGCGCTGGCCTGCTGGTCATAGTCCCGGAGGAATTGCTGTCCCTCCGCTTCCAGATCGTAACGAATGGCTGTCACAGAGGCAAATCGTTCCGCCATGACACGGTCAGCGTTTGTTGTCGCCAATGTCAATACAGAAAGTGTCGTTAGTATAATGGCCACCACAACCAGAAATATGGCAATTGGTCCCAAACGTATTTTATGACTCATGAATCATTCTCCTTGTTCTCTGCTGGGTATCTTGTCTCTAACGACTGTAATATCCGGTATGGAGGTGATAGAGCGCATCTTCACCCTCCTGCGTTTTGTCATCGGCCGCGCCCTCATAAATATCGATGTCTTCATCGACATAGATGCCGGGAGCCGTTGTATCCGGCGTCAGTTTTATTTCAATCGTGTAATCTTCGTAAGTGGCTGTAATGCGGTCCTGTTCCATGGAAATATCGGATACGCCATCCATGTCGCCAAGCATCTGCGCGGCTTCCTCCGCATTTGCTGCAGTCTTTGTGAGTTCTGCAACGTTTTCCGCACAGATCACGGCTTCATTGAGTGAATGGGCATGCAGGCTCTGCTGCCGGGTCGTCATGCATACCATGGTAATGACAACGATGACAACCAAAAGCAGCAGGAACATGATGAACAGTTCCACCACCGAAGTGATATTGCGTTTTTGTCTGATCGTATTATTCAACATGAACGTAAGACGCTCCTTTGTCCGTCTTGATTTCCAACAAATTGTCTCTGACGTAGCGCACCGTAAATTCGGAGGTTTCACCGATCTTGCTCGCCGTATCCGGATTTACATCGGCACTGGTCAGGCTGTATTCTTCCAGCAATTCGCCGTCTTTAACGTAGATCTTATGGGCAAAACCCGTCTGTCCGTCTTCAATGCTAAGACCCGGATTCCCGTCAAAGGTCATCGGTGTAACATCGCCGCCATGGTTGTCTTTTACCGATGAGGCAATGTAGGCACAGACGACTCGCTTGTTTTCGTTTTCGGATTGATAGGCGGCCCCGTGTTGGTAGGAGATCGCCGTGAAGACAACCAAAAGCAGGATCACCACAAAAAGGATGGCAATCGTAAGAGCAGAGAGGATGTCTCCGATGCTTCTGCTTTTGTTATTCGGTTGGTTGCTGTTGGTATTGCTTTGCATTTTGCTTTCCTCAAATATTCACCGTGGCACGCCGGAATTATTTCTTCCCCTGGTACATGACCCGAATCTGCGGCGGCTGGTTTTCCGCGTAGAGTTGGTAAACGATCAGGTAATCTTCTTTGTTTACTGCCAGACCGTAGTTTTCTTCCAGATAGGAAAGACTTTCCGGGTAAGCCTTTTCGATGACATAGCATTGCAGCGCCCGATTCTGGACGGTCTGTTTAATGGCGTCCTCACGGGCCTTGATATCGTCATCCGTGGTTCGCATAGCATTGCTTAAAACCAGAATCAATGCGACGATTGCCACAATGACGCATACCGTTATGAACTTGTGGTCGCGAAGTACACGCATAATCAGAAATCCTTTCGGTAGTAAGGGTGGATGCTAACCAATGGAATTCATGATGCCGATCAGCGGAACCATGAGGGAAATCAGCATAAGCCCCAGTGTTATCATCAAAAAGCCTGTCAGAAATGGCTCAACGGTGTTGGCGATTCTACCCACATAAGCTTCATTGTTGTCTTTCAGGTTCGTCAGTATTTTCCGGAGTATGGAATCGAGCATCCCGCTTCGCTCTGCCGGGATCAGCATCCGGTTATTGATTGGATCGTATAACTTTTCGTCACAGGCTGCCTGTGAGAAACTGGATCCGGCATCCATCTTTTCGATGCAGTTTTTGAGCTTACCCTGCAGCTCATCGGTCTCCGCAACGACCAGACTCTTTTTGATGGCTTCGTCCTGCATCTCTCCACTGGAAATGAACATATCGAAACAAGAGGTGAAGCGGTAAAGATCCAGATTGCTAAAGAGCTGCCGGAAGGTGCCAAGCTTGGACAAAAGCCGCTTTACCGTCTTTGACTTTCCGTTTTTCCACATGGCAACGCCCACCAAAAGCAGGATGACGAGAATGATCATGATGACCATCAGAATCCAGCATAAGGTAAAGGAGACGTTGATGTAGTTAAAGGAAGATGAAGCCAGACTGCCGGTCAGATTGTTGTAAACACCATAGAAAGCCGGAAACACGATAGCCAGCATTGCGATCAGTACGGCGATAACCATAAACAAAAGGATGATCGGGTACCGGATCGCGGAGACGAAGGTGTTCTTCATGGAGTTTTCCGTTCGATAGTAATCGGACAGGTGAAAGAGTGTGCCTTCGAGCTTGCCGGTATATTCGGAGGCATCCACCATGTCGACGGCATAGTCCGGGAAAACGGCGGATTCTTTCATCGCCATAGCAAAGGAAGAACCCATGGTCATTTTGTCGGACATGGTTTTGTAGGCCGCGTGCATTTTACCGGCGGCATTGCTCGCTTGGCTCATGCCCTCCGAATCTTCCTTGAGAAGGTCCACGGCCTCTCCCGGGGAGATTCCGGCCTTGACCATCATGGCCATGTTTTCAAAAAACGAGCCCATCTCGGCAGGGCCGATGGTTTTGTTTTTTGTGTTTGGATTTGCGTTTGCACTCATTAGCAAAGCTCCTTTCCATCTTCAATCCAGTGAAACGGTATATGTGTCTAGTATTGATAAACGTCTGAGTAGTTGGTGCCATCACCGATAAAGTCCGCATTCTCACCGTTTGCTGAGAAAGTCAGATCCAGCCGGTTCCAGTCGCCGGGTTTGACATCGAACTTGACGGAAACCCATCCGGTCTCATCGGTATAAAACATATTCCATGCGTGGTATAAGTTATCGGGTGCAACGTACCCAAAGATAATCTTTGTTGGGATGCCCTGACTTCGCAGCATGGAAGCCGCCAGAGAGGCATAGTCAAAGCAAATGCCTTTGCCGGTCTCCATAACTTCGTCCGGATCCGGAACATATCCGGTCGATACGGTTTTGGCCTCTTCGAAATCGTAGTCGACTTCTTTGCAAATGTATTTGTAGACCTGATCGACAAATTCACTCTCACTATTTGATTCGCTTGCCATTTTGGCGGCAACCTTAACGCAGTCCGAAGACTTCGTATAGTTGGCGTAGGCATTTGGCCGCAAAAACGGCGCTTTGGAATCACTTAGGGAGACGGAAGCCGTCGTGGTGTACAGCTCGTAGTACTTGTTGTCACTTACATTCTTCATGACCTTGATGGTGTAACTGCCATCGCCGCACTGCAGAGGAAAAATCTGCGCCTCTCCCTGTTCGATGTCATAGGTATATGTATCGCTGTCCTTAAAAACCTGCAATTTCAGTTTTGCGTCGCTATTGCAGAGTACACCGAAATAGCCGTCAGAAGTGGTTGAAAGATCGATTTGGGCTTCCCCGTTCCCTTCGGCTTTATCTTCGTGAAATTCTGCGGTCTTGAACTCTGGAGCAAAGGTTTTGCTTCCGGCCTGATCGCCGGAACTACTCGACGCGTTGCTGCTAGCGCTGGCGGAATCGTCTCCGCCGCAACCGCAAATTGCCAAAAGTGTACAAATCACAAATGACAGAATGAGTATTCGTTTTTTGTCCCTGATTGAAAACATATTGATCATACACGTGCATTATAGCATATTTTCAATGGTTACAGTTACGCTGTTTTATGTTAAACTATCAACGTAACAACGACGAAACGTTATTTGAAATAAGGAGGACAACAATGGAACAGAAATTCTATAAATGTAGCCACTGCGGTAATATTATCGCATTCGTAAAATCATCAGGAGTACCGGTAATCTGTTGTGGACAGCCAATGGAAGAAATGGTTCCGGGAACGACAGACGCCGCTCTCGAAAAACATGTTCCTGAAGTAGAGATTGATGGAAACATTGTGAAAGTTAAGGTCGGATCGGTTGAGCATCCGATGTTAGAAGAACATTACATCGAATGGATCTCACTGCAGACGAAGCAGGGGAACCAGAGAAAGGCTTTGAAACCAGGAGAAAAACCAGAGGCTTGCTTTGCAATCTGCGAGGGAGACGAAGTGGAAGCAGTTTATGAACACTGCAACCTGCACGGCCTTTGGAAGAAATAGGAGAATATATGGATAACCTAATGAGAGACAAGGCGGAGGAACAGTTAAAGGAAATTACCCGCGTCATTATGGATGACTATCAGCAGGGCAGGGACATTGATAAAATGAATGTCTTTGATCAGCCGGAGCGGGATGTGGTCGTTGATATCGTCAACAAAATGCTGAATATCCTGTTCCCCGGCTATTACCGTGATAAGACGTACAAGTTTTTTAACCTGGAAAACAAGATTTCCGTATTGATTGAGGACGTTATGTACAACCTTACGGATCAGATTGCCATTGCTCTGGAGTATGACGATGAGCTCAAGGGAGAAGCGACTATGGGCGATGCCTGCATCAGCGTTCGTTCCCAGATGTTGGCCGTGGATTTCTTTAAGCGCGTTCCAAAGATTCGTCACATGGTCAACACGGACCTGCAAGCCACCTTTGATGGAGACCCAGCTGCGGATAATAAGGAAGAAATCGTTCTTTGTTACCCGGGTCTTCTGGCGAGCACCATCTACAGAATCGCCCATGAACTGTATGATTTGGGGGTTCCAATCATTCCGAGAATGATGACGGAATATGCGCACAATCTGACGGGAATCGATATTCATCCGGGTGCGACGATCGGTGAGTATTTCTTCATGGATCACGGAACCGGGATTGTGGTCGGTTCCACTTCCATTATCGGTGAGCACGTAAAGATTTATCAGGGCGTGACGATCGGTGCCCTGTCAACAAGTGCTGGTCATGCGCTGCACGGAATGCGCCGTCACCCAACCATTGAGGATAATGTGACGATTTATTCCGGAGCATCCATACTCGGCGGCGAAACCGTAATCGGAGAAGGCTCCATCATCGGCGGTAACGTATTCCTGACGCAGTCCGTCAGACCTGGCACGCGTGTGAATACACAAAACCAGGAAGAAGTCGGAGCAGAGGATTTCTAAAGAGTCGGGCCGTCTTCGGATGAAGAGCGGAGCTTTTGCAGGATCCAGATTGTAACGGCAATCCCCAGGGCTCCGAGAGACCAACCGGCCAGAACGTCGGTCGGGAAGTGGACGCCGATAAAAATCCGGCTTAACCCAATGCCAAATGTAAGCACTGTCAAAAGAATCGCAAGAGCGGTTTTGAGGGCAGTGCTTTTTATTTTCGTTAACACGAAATAGAGCAAAATCCCATAGGCGAACATACTGGAGATGGAGTGCCCGCTCGGGAAAGAAAAGCCGTCCTCCGGAACGAGGAACAGAATGTCGTCGGGACGGGGCCTTTGCACGATGTGTTTGAGAATCTTGTTGGTAATAACAATGATCAAAGACCCTGCGGCCAGTGGGACTCCAATACCGATACGCGTTTTCGGTATAACGAGAAAGGCGATGCAAAGGGCTACGATCACCTGCCAGTTTCCCAGAAGTGTAAAATGGGATACGAATTCGTTGAGTCCGTCACGGCGAAGGGCGTAGAACCAGTGCCGAATCGGATCGTCAATAAGCGATGCATGTCCGCTAAGCAACAGTATGAGCGCGATCAGGAAAAACGCCAGACCGGCGATGCCGAGAACATACGGGAACATGGAGTTTGCAGGCGCATCTGAAAGAGATGTACCGGTTTGTTGAATTTGGTTTCTGTTTGTCATGGCTATATCATACACTACATCTCACCGTGTCTCAATTGTCAGAATATATTGAATTATTAAGGTGGCAGAAGTATAATATTGTTAGTCTTATTGAATCGTATTTGCTAATTGTTAATGAAGAGAGGTGGACTATGAACAAAAAGAAATGGAGTAAGTTTCTTGTTGCGATCCTGGTACTGACTATGTCCGTCTGGGCTCTGGCAGGATGTGGGGGCAGCAGCTCCGACAGCAGTGCCGGAGACGACAACGCTAAGCAGGAGCAAAAGGCAGATGAAAACACGTACACGGCGACGGAAGTTACATCGGATTTGTCCATGGCAGAAGAGGTGAAGGCGTTTTACGACGCTGTTGATCTGGACTATGGATATGACTTGTCTCATGAATTAGCGTATAGTGAAGACCTGGCGGATTTCCTGGGATGGAGATCAGCAGGATCGGATTCGGAACACAAATGTGCGGATTATTTGGTTGACAAGATGAATGACATCGGCCTTCAGAACGTCGAGAAAATCGGCACGCAGTGTGACAAGTTCCAGTTTAACAGTTCCTCACTGAAGATCAAAGACACGGATATCGAACTGACGCCGGCATCCTATCAGGTAAACGGTACGGATGGAGATCTGACGGCGGAAATCGTTGACGTTGGAACTGGATTTGAAGCGGATTACGAAAAAGCCGGTGATGTTACAGGCAAGATCGTTCTGGCGAAAGTCGATCAGAGCAATGAGGCATGGATCGATGGATATGCGAAAATGGCACACGAAAAAGGTGCAGCAGCGATCGTAACCTGGGCAAACAGCGGTTATGGTGAGGCAGGTACGGATTCAGTAAACGTACAGGACGTCTGCTGTGCAGACCTGCTGCCGACAACTGCCATCAGCGCCGATGAAGCAAAGAAGGTCATCGATGCGATCAAGGCAGGCAATAATGAATGTACACTGAATGTGGACGCAGAAATGGTCGATGACGGCGGCACGACTTACAACGTTGTCGGAATGATCCCTGGTAAGAACCACGATCAGAGAATCGTCATTTCCGGTCACTATGATAAGTATTGGTATGGGTTCCAGGACGACTGTGCTGCAATTGGCCTTGTTATGACCATTGCAAAAGCCATGATCGATTCCAAATATGAACCAGAAAACGATATCGTGTTCATCTGCCACGGTGCAGAAGAATGGGGTTCCACAGACTGCATGTATGACTGGACCACAGGTGCATGGGGCATGGTTGAACACGAAGGATATGGCGATGGAACACTCGCTATGATCAACTGCGAACTTCCGGCCTTTGCCAATGAAAACGGACTGCAGGTTGCTGCTGTTCCTGAATTCTTCACAATGGTTGGAGACATGTTCGACAGAGGACTGCTCATTACAAACGGAAAAGCGATCTTCACGAAGGACCCTGTTGAAACGACAACGATGGAAGATGGTATTTCCTACAGAGAACATGGTGTTCCGTACTTCCTCAACTCCTTCGAAGGATCGGACTTCATGGTTAAGAATTACCACACGTCCTACGATAATGAAGATACTTATGATGCAGACACCTTCCAGACAAACATTGACTGGTACGGTGCTTATGCGATGTACATCGATACAGAGCCGGCTCTGGAACTTGATCTGACCGCGACAGCGAAGCAGCTCAAGGACAACTTCAACGAAGAATACGCGAAGGAAGCAGGCGTAGATATTGATGCATACAATGCAGCAATCGAAAATCTGGATGCGGCGGGTAAGGCTTTGAACGAAAAGATCAAGGCATGCAATACCGCTTATGAAGAAGCAGTCAAAGCCGAAGATGAAGAAGCCATTGCAAAGGCTCGTGAAGACGGCGCGAAACTGAACGAAACATCACTGGAAGCATTCCAGATGGTTCAGGATGACTTCCTGAAGGTAACTGACTTCGGCGCAACTTATGGACACACACCGGTTGACAGCAACGTTGAAAACATCGACGGAACGCTGAAGGGCATCGAAGATGGCGTCCTCTGGTCTGAGAAGGAAGACGGCTCCGGTGCTTGCGAATGCGCGTTGAATCTCAATACAGTCATTGAATACAACTACTGCATCTTCAGTAAGGAAGTTGCGGATGGAACAACGAGTGAATACGAGAAGTCATACTACAAGAGCAAAGACCACGCTCAGTGGGGATGGGATCACCAGCCTCTCATCGTTCATACCGGCGATGCTTCCTATGAACTGTTCCACGCAGAATCCGTTGACGATCTTGATAAGGATAAAATCACAGGCATCTACAAAGAAGCCCGTGAAGGAGCCATCAAGGACATCGGAGAATACTGCGGACAGGAAATCGAAGACATGAACTCCATCGCAGAGTACATCAACGGCGCCCTGTAACGGGAAGCCTTTCGGCGAAATAAACGGTTAGAATAGAATCAAAAACTGCAGCCGTTGTTCAAGCGGTTGCAGTTTTTTTGTGTACTTTTTCAGGTTAGTTGTTGACGGGGTGATGGACCGTTGGTGAATCTACGGTCATGGCCTTGAATACATATCCTTCCTTCTTGGCCCATTTGATGATTTCAGGAAGGGCCTTGGCCGTGGTTTTTTTCGCATCCGAGTCGTGCATGAGAATGACATTGAAGGTGTCTTTGCGGCAACCTTTCTTGACGGACTTGATGAGGGTTTTTGCGGGAACGCGATTGGCCGACGCGTCGGTGGAGTCAACGTTCCAGTCGCTGTACATGTATCCTTCCTTTTGGACCTGACGAACCAGATCCGTCATAATGCCTTTGCAATATTGTTCGCTGATCGTATTGGAGCTGCCGCCAGGAAAACGCACTACAAAAGCCTCGTAGTCCAGATCCTCCTTCAGATCGTCGCGAAGGGTGGTGACGTTGTCCATGAAGGCAGGCACGGATTTGTAGATTTTACTGTAGTCGTGGGACTGTCCGTGGATGCCGATGGTGCAGCCGTCCTGAAGGGCACGCTTCATCAGTTCGATCTTCGCCGGATCGTGGTCGTATCCAATGACAAAGAAGGTGGCGGGAACCTTGTTCTTTTCGAGAATGTCCAGTATTTCCGGCGTCACGGTGTTGCTAGGGCCGTCATCAAAGGTGAGGTAAATGACGCCTTGCTCCTCGCGAAGGGGCTTTCCCTTAACCGTCACGGTGCGGGTGGCGGTCGCTTCATTGCCATAGGAATCTGCGACCGTATACTCGATTTCGTAGGTGCCTTTGTTATAGACATCGACAAAGCCTTTGGCGGCAATCCGGTCGGTCACGTCGCCATCGGAGTCATCAATGGCAACGGCCCCGGGATCCTGAAAGGAGCTGCCCGGACGAATCGTGATTTCCGTGCCTTCGTTCAGCGTAAGCTGCGGCGGTTCCCGGTCCACGACGGAAACCTTTCGCGTTTCCTGAGCGGTTTTCCCCAGATAGTCCACCGAATAGGTTACCGTATAAGTACCGACTTTTTTGTCGTTTACGTTGGAATCGATCTGGACGTGTTCACTGATGTCGTGAAAAAAGTAAGACACCTTCGCGCCGGGCTCCTCGTAACCTTCTTTCGTGGTCACTTCCACCGAAGACGCGCCGTTCATCGTAATGAACGGTGTTGTAAAAAGATACAAAAAAACAGCTCCTCCCGCAATCACAAAAGCAATCAATAGGAGCCATACAACTTTTGATCCAATAAAAATCGATTTTTTCTTTTTCATAACCCAATTTCCCTTTCGGTAGTATTATACCACACGAAAAAAGTGTGCCAAAAGGAAACTTTCTCTTTTGACACACTTTTGGATTCTGTTTGTGGATTAGTAAACGTAAACCTTTGGCAGTCTCTGACCGAAGGCGCAGGCGATTTCGTAGTTGATGGTGCCGGTTGCGTCTGCGATGTCGTCGGCGGAGATTTCGTAGATGCCATCTCTTCCCATGACGGTTACTTCATCGCCGATTCGTACGTAAGGAACGTGTGTAACATCGATCATGCACTGGTCCATACAGATGTTTCCAACGATTGGTGCCTTAACACCATTGACGATGACTTCTGCTCTCGATGAGTATGGTCTTGGGTAGCCATCTGCATAGCCGAGAGGAATGGTTGCGATGAGGCTTTCCTGGGTGGAGGTCCACTTTCTGCCATAGCTGATGGACGTTCCGGCAGGAACTTTCTTAAGATGCACGATGTTTGCCTTGACGGACATAGCCGGTTTCAGTTCCAGCTGGTTTCTGTCCACTTCGTGGGAAGGATAGAGTCCGTAAAGGATGATTCCAGGACGAACCTGTTCGAAGTGAGCCGTTGGGATTTCCATAATGGCCGCACTGTTTGAAAGCGCTCTGACAGGAACGTTGATGTCTTCGTTCCGGAGCTTTTTGTAAAATGCTGTATAGCGCTGTTCCTGAAGGAGTGCGTAGTTTTTGTCTGCCGCATCCGCGGTGGCAAAGTGTGAGAACAAGCCCTGAATCCGGAAGTTCGGAAGGGTTGCGATCATTTTTACTTCTTCCACAGCAGAAGGGTCTTCCGGAATATATCCGATTCGGCCCATTCCGGTGTCAACAGCGATAAAGCCTCTGATTACGGTGCCGGCCTTTTTGGCTGCTTCTGAAATTTTCTCTGCGTTTGAGTAGCTGCATACTACAGGAGTAAGGTCATATTCAACCAAGGTTTCAACGTATGGATCAGGAGTCAACCCCAAAATCAGGATTTCTTCGAGCTTGAACCCTGCCTGACGCAGTTTGATTGCTTCTGAGAGAGTCGCTACGCCGAAGGACTCGACGCCGTTTGCTCTTAAAACAGTAGCGACTTTAACAGCACCATGGCCGTATCCGTCTGCTTTGATGATTCCTGTGATTTTCTTCCCTTCACCCACTTTTTCTTTGATTTTCTTAATGTTAAAATCTAAATTCGTTACGTTAATTTCAGCCCATGCTGCTCTTAATGCTTCTTTGTACATTTCGTTTGATTCTGTTCCTTTCTCCCATAGCGGGTTAATCCGAACTTATTATAACACCAAAAGCAAAAGCAGTGTACCCCTTATTCAAAGGCACACTGCTCCAATAGGTATGTTAAACGAAAACGTTAAAAACAATTATGAAAGATGTTCCATGTCGGACTCGTTACCGAGTGAGTGCTTAACGCGGTCTCTTTCTTCGGCAGTCTTCGCATCGTTCCAGTGATCCATTGTTCCAACCAGATATCCGGTGATTCTGCGAATTCGTTCAAATGGAACGTGTTCAAACTCATAGTTGAGATCTGCATACTCTCCATCGATATTGATATCGAGCTTTTCGAGTTTTCTGTTGTATTTGTTTTCAAGATATTCTACGTATGACTGTGCTTCTTTAGGATCTGCGTTTCCTGTAATTACGACTGACATAATATTACTCCTCCTTAACCCATCATATAGGGTGCCTTCATAGGCTGATTATATATCAGAGCACTATATTTTGTACAGCGATAATCACAAAAAAACATCAAAAAAACAATCTGGACTAAAATTGTCCAATTATTTCTTTCTCCGCGAAAAATACCGTTGCACCGCCAGTATGTACGAAGAGCACGTCGCTGCCTTCCGGGATCGCGCCGCCGCGAATGTCCGCCAACAGTCCCGCAAAGGCTTTGCCCGAGTAAACGGGATCCACTAAGATGCCTTCCCGGCTTGCCAGGAGTTTGATGGCTTCCGTTGCTTCCTCACTCGGAATCTCGTAACCTTCGCCGTAGTGCCCTTGGTCGACGATCAGATCCTCTGGATTTACGCGGTATTGCTCGCCGCAGCCCAGCAACTCTAGGGATTCGTTTGCCAAGGCGGCCGAAGCTTTTGCATAAGATCCACCGACCGGCATGGCGGTAATGGAGTGAATCTCGGTATCAAGACCCAACAGGGTGCGACCTGCGACGAGGCCCGCCATGGTGCCGCCGGAACCGCAGGCGTGATATAAGTAGTCGAACTGCTGCGGGAGGTCTGCGGATGCGGCCGTTTGTTCAGCGATTTCGGTCATGGCCTGCACATAGCCCAGGGAACCGTAAGCGTCGGCGCCGCCCATAGGGATGTCAAGGCACTTGTGGCCCTCGGATTCCAGTTTGGCAATGTGATCCGCTCCAATGCGGAAGGAACGCCGCTCTGCGTCTGCAAAGGTTTCGCCGTCCAGCATTTCGATCACATGGATTTCCGCTCCGAAAATCTGGTCCAGCAGCATGTTGGCCTTCAGGTCATCCATGTCCGGCTTGACGACGGCGGCCAGATAAACGATGGGCTTCAGATTGTTCTTGACGGCGGCCCAAATGGTTTGCATGGCGTGATTGGACTGGGTCGCGCCATAGGTCATAACGTATTCACAGCCCTGCGCCTTGGCACGGCCGATCAGATACTCCAGCTTACGGGTCTTGTTTCCGCCAAACAGGTTGGACCCGGTAAAGTCATCGCGTTTGATAAAAAGATTGACGCCGAGCTCCTCGGACAGATTGTCAAGCCGCTGCAGCGGCGTCGGGAAAAAACCCAGATTTACACTCGGAATCGCAGCGAGTGATTCACGTACTTGCGCTGTTGTTAAACTCATATCTGCACCTCTTGATTAATTCTTTTGGTTTAATATTTGCCCTCATAGTTAAATGGATATAACAAATCTCTCCTAAAGATTAGTTCTTGGTTCGATTCCGAGTGGGGGTGCCAAAAGGCTTGAAATTTCAGCGGTTTCAAGCTTTTTTCTTTGTCGTGAAATGCCCGAAAAACGGCTATACTCCCACATTACTCCCACACTTTTTAACACGGAACAGCTAAATTCAGCGCAAGTGTCTCGATTGCCCGGGCTTTTTCATCCGCAGAAACATTCACATAATATTTCGCTGTCGTAGAAATATCGTCATGTCCCAGAAGTTTTGAAGCCGTCTGGATCGGGACGCCCTGCCTGCAGAGATTCGTTCCGAAGGTGTGACGGTATGCATGAATGTTTTTTTCATCAACGCCGATTTTCTTGTAATACCGGTTGAGAGCGGTACGCACATTTGATGGCTCATACAGTTTGCCTGAGCTAGTCGTGAACAGATAATCAATCCGTGAAGAATGCTCAGCAAGGAGCCATTAACGGCAAGAAAGGCGGAGCGCCGAACGGAAATCAAAACGCCAGGAAGAAGTCTGCCGGAAACAAAACAACCCCCGGGTTGAATGAAAACAAGGTGGATAAGGATAAGGAAAAGGATATGGAATATGGATATGAAAACAACCCGGGCTCCGTATCAACAGAGGGTAAAATTGGAAGAGGAGATATCGACTATAATAAAATCTATTCCAGAAATTGATATCAATCAACCGGTTTGTCCGTTCTGTAATGCCCCACAACCAATCATCATCCCTAATGCCGGAACCAATGATCATGGTCTGCGCAAATACTGTGACTGCATGGAGATGCAGGACTATCTGAAGCAGAACCATAAGCTCCGCGAGCTGAAAGAACAGCTGAAGATAGCGCAGCAGAGGGAAGATTTTCAAAGAAAATGGGCAGAGAAAATGTTCGAAGAAAGCGGTGTTGGGAAGAGATTTCTTACCGCAAGTTTTGAATATTTCGAACGGCAGCGCATGCCGAAAGCATACGATATTGCACTCGGATTTGCAGAATCGTTCGATAAAAATGATGGTGAGGGATTATTATTTACAGGAGATGTCGGCACAGGGAAAACACATTTGGCAGCCGCAATAGCGACAAAAATCATCAGAAAAAATTCAGCCACCGTTGAATTTGTGAGCTACACAGAAGTGCTTACAGACATTAAGGCAGCCTTTTCTAATCATTCAGAAGAAGCGTATTTGCTCGAAGAACGAATGAGAAAAGCCGACCTTTTAGTCATAGACGATCTGGGAAAAGAGAAACCGTCGCCATTCACAAACGAGTTGTTTTATCGCGTTGTAAATGTAAGATACAAAGACAAATTACCGATGATTATTACTTCGAATTATGGCGTGGAATCTCTTTCAGAACGACTGAACTATTCGGTTTTTTCTCGGCTGGTAGCTATTTGTAGGGTTATTGAAATGCGTGGAATTGATTACAGAATGAAAGATTATCTGTGCTGAATGTGTGAAAAACAGAAGGCGTTTCGGAGAAAACTTCGTTCGATCCGGACGCCTTTTCTGTAAGTAAAACCGAAAGACCATGGAGAAAACGGCGCAGAAATCGTGTACGCACATGGACGTGATCTTTTGGTGAACGCACACGCATTTAACGGCTGCATAGATTTAACAAGCACTGCCTTTGGCCGCCCATGTGGCCGCCGGCGAACGCAGGGGAGACCCCTGCAACCCTCTTGGAGATGGTCTCCCACGTGGGAGACCACATGAGAGACCACGTGGGAGCACACGTGAGAGCACATGCAAAGAATAATTGTATTTATAGAATCCCGAAACGATAGTAATATTAAATAGGAATGTATCAATTACTTATCGCAGAAGACGAACCAAAACTGCGAACAGCACTAACTGAATACTTCCAGAAGAACGGTTATCTGGTAAATGCAGCCGAAGATGGAACGCAGGCAATCAAACTCATTGAGGAGGATGATTTTGATCTTGCAATCCTCGATATCATGATGCCGGGAGCAGACGGTTTTCAGGTCTGCAAGGAACTACGCCGGAAATCAGACATTCCGGTGGTTTTTCTGACGGCGCGGACTGCGGAGGAGGATCAGCTCAAAGGCTTCCAGCTCGATGCAGACGATTATGTAACCAAGCCGTTCTCACTTCCTGTCCTCAAAGCACGCGTGGAAGCTTTGATGCATCGTTACAAAGGCAGGTCAACTGATCAGCTGCTGACAGCGCCCGGTATCGTCTGTGATCCACAGGCGCGCACTGTTGTCGTAGACGGAAAGAACGTTGATATGCCGCCGAAGGTTTTCTCTCTTCTGGTCTTCCTAATGGAGAACAAAGGGAGGATCCTTACAAGGGAACAGATCCTGGATCGCGTTTGGGGTTCAGACTCGATCATATTCGACAGGGCGGTCGATGGCACAATCAAAAAGTTGCGCCGGCTGCTTGGGAATCGATCTGGATATATCCATACGATCATCAAAGTAGGGTATCGATTTGAGGAGGATAGGAACGATGTTACGGAAGGGAGATAAGACACCGTTTATTATCCGTACGATACTCGTCATGTCAGCAGTCTATCTAAGCTTGATGCTGGCAGCGACCTGGTGTGTACAGGCTTTATTTGATACAGGAGTTGATATCAATCCATGGCTCGATGTTTTTTCCAAGCTGAAGGTCTTTTATGTCCTCTCGCTGTTGCTGGTAATTGTGCTGGCAGCAATTCTGATTGCGGGGCATAACAGTGTAATTGAAGATAAATTTGAGAGTGAACGAAAACGCCGCCTGATGACGGATTCCATGGCTCATGACATGAAGACTCCGCTCAGTATCATTCGCAATTATGGCGAACTGCTATTGGAAGGCGGAATACCGGAGAAGCAGAAGGAATACGCTCAGACCATCATTGATGAGAGCGAACGGATGAATGACGCTGTAGTAAGTCTTCTGGATCTTTCAAAGATGGAAGCAGGAACGTATCCAATGGATTTGAATGACTTCCGCATCCGTGAAGTGATCGAGGAGATAGTCAGCCGATATGAGGTGCTCTTTGCGAAGAAAAACATGAGCGCAGTTATCGATGCGCCGCAGGATCTGCGGATGTTTGCTGATCGCAAGCTGATCACGAGAGCTCTTTCGAATTTCATCTCAAATGGGATCCATAACAGCAAGCCGAGGACGGAGATGATAATCTCGGCGAAAAAGCTTTCGAATGCTATACGTATCCAGGTCCACAACAGCGGGCAGCATTTAGATAACGATACAATGCAGCATATCTGGGAAGCCTATTATCAGCGCATTCCGGATTTGGAGGAAGGAGCGGACGGCACGCGGACTTCCGAGACTTCAGGTAGCGGGCTGGGTCTTGCTATCGTACGGAATATCTGTCTGCTGCATAGCGGTAGCTATGGATGTGAGAATGAAAGCGATGGAGTCACATTCTGGATGCAGATCAGCTCGCAGGAGGACAGGATCGGAAAGATGGATGTCCTCACGGGACCTGTAACAGGTGTAACTGCAGGCGAGAACCCGGCAAAGGGGATTGGACTCATTGCTCTCGGGACATTGATACAGGGTATCTTCTGGACGCTGTATTTCTATGAAAGCTTCATGGCGCTTATACCGTGCCTGTTTGATCCGGCCTTTCATAAAATAACCATAATCACCGATACGATCGGCCTTGCCGCGGCAGGAATTGGATCCACTTTCATATTATACGGAACGATCCAGCTGCAAAGGCGCGGTTGGCCGTTAAAGAATAATAAAATAGCAGATATATGCCAGCTGATCATCATCGGACTGACGATGGTGTTGTCCATCGCGATAATCCTTATGAATGGGGAACACGGATCGGATTCAGGTGTGCTCGATCTTATATGCCTGATTTCCGAAGCTGTAATATCAATGAGCATGGCAGTAATCCTGCTGTCGCATTATAGAATCCTGGCAGAGATTGCAAAGCAACTGGGTATGCTGCGCCGCAGTAAGAATCTGCAAAGGCAGATGCTTCTGATGACAGGAATCCTGGTTCTTTTCATCGGTGTCTCGCTGTCCAGCATGTCAATGAGTCTGCCTGATCTGTTCATGGGGAGCATCTGGTGTCTGGTCTGTGCTTTTTCCGCCTTGTTCTGGATCATGGCAAGCCGGGGCATGACAGCATTTGAAGAAGGAAGTCAGGAGTTTGGGCAGTTTCATAAGATGGCCGGACGAACATACATGGGTGTCGCAGTCTGCATTGTTCTGACTGAGATCGCATTCTTCGGCTGGCAGACACAGAATAATGCAACAGCATTGATCTTTACCGCTGCCTTCGCTCTCGCCGGATGCATATGCTTCGCATTGACCCTTTACTTCAACCACTTGGAGAACAAGGCTCGAAAACAAGCAGGGAAAGGATGACAGCGCGAAAAAAGAGGAGGAATCTGAATGAGCAAATATCTATCATTGGTTTTTCTTTACAACAGGGCAGGCTCAAGAAAGATTCTTCTTATCGCTTCCATCATTCCTTTGTGTTTCCTTGCCATTTTTCTTGTGAGGATCGGCAATCCGGCTGAGGCCAGCTCCTATATGCTGATGGAGCGGGCTTTTGGCGGCGTCTGGGGTGTTTTGGTCCTAATAGCTGTATATCTGCTGGGATACGCGGCTGTAGTGAATGCAATTAACGGGAAAAAGGCACTCAAGGCATCTCATTCAACGACCGGGTACACGATCCGGAGAATGAACATATCTCCCACCTCCTCATATTTCGTTATGTTCACATACTACCTCGCCATCATCTTCATTTTCTGGGGCCTGGCAGTAGCATCACTCTATTTCATTGGAAAAGCGGGCCTGACAATGACAGGGGCGGAGGGCATCCAGACGAAGATCGCCCTGGGTCTCCTGAGAACAAAAGTAGGCGCGGCTCTGATTCCAATGGCCCATCCAATCATCATTGTATTTGACATCGTTGTCGTTCTGGCGATGGCGGGAGAATGCGCCAGATCATGTTATCTTGGCTGGCACAATGGA
>CADBJW010000002.1 GCA_902795135.1 uncultured Eubacteriales bacterium | reverse complement strand
GATTGACAAAATATGGAAATTACCATATAATACCAAATAGTAAAAATATGTAAATCGAAAGGAGCGATATGGACAATCGACTCGTTGGACAAATTGGAGAGAACGCGGCGGCCGATGTAATGCGTGCAAAGGGATATACCATTTTGAAGCGGAACTACCGGTGCAGATATGGCGAAATCGATATTATTGCCGAGAAATATGGAGAAATGGCTTTTGTTGAGGTAAAAACCAGGCAAAGCCTTAAGTTTGGCAGACCCTGCGAAGCCATTGATGAGGAAAAGAAAAACCATATTCGAAAGACGGCGAGAAGCTATCTAAACGAAATGAGGGAAAAGGGATACGTGCCAAGAAAATACAATTATCAAATTGTGGAAGTCACGATTGAACATACAGAGTATGCCTTTTAGGGGGAGAGAGGAACTATGTTAACAAAAATACAAACGGCAACCCTCATGGGGATTGAGGGGCATGCCGTGACCGTGGAAACGGATCTGCATAACGGGATGCCCGGGTTCAACATCGTTGGCCTGGCAGATACCACGATTCGGGAAGCCTGCCAGAGAATCAAGCCGGCAATTATGAACTGCGGTTACCTGTTCCCCAGAGAACGGGTTACGGTGAATTTGGTTCCGGCTGGAAGCCCTAAAGAAGGAAGCCACTTCGACCTGCCCATTGCTCTGGGTGTCATGATGTTGGGACAGGACACAGAGTCCCTTAAACACACGGCGTTTTTAGGTGAGGTTTCTCTGGACGGGACGATTCATTCTGTGAAGGGCGTGTTGCCTCTGGCAATCTGTCTGCGCCGTGCGGGAATCAAACGTCTGGTCCTTCCTGCTTCCAATGCAGAAGAGGCTTCTATTTTAGAAGATTTGGAGATTCTTCCGGTGACCACGCTGAGGGAGGCGGTGGCCATAGCCGAAGGGGAGCAGATGGGGACGCCTTATTTAAGGAAGGAAACACCCGGAATTCCCAAAACGGAATACGATTATTCCCAGGTGGTCGGCCAGGAAAGCGTGAAACGGGCCATCACCATTGGGGCCGCGGGGGCCCATGGCATCCTGATGATCGGAAGTCCCGGGAGCGGTAAATCCATGATGGCGAAACGCATCCCCTCAATTCTGCCGGAACTCACCTATGAGGAAAAACTTGAAATCACCGGCATCTATAGCGTGGCAGGGCTTTTGGATGATCATCGGCCGGTAATCGAAGAACGACCTTTTCGCAGCCCTCATCACACGATTACGAAAGTGGGGCTCTTAGGCGGAGGGGCAAGGCCTAGGCCAGGCGAGCTGTCTCTCGCCCACAGAGGGGTTTTGTTTCTCGATGAGCTAGGGGAGTTTGATTCCAAAGTGATCGACTCTCTGAGGCAACCGATCGAGGATCAGGTGGTCCACATTACCCGGCAAATGGGGGACGTGCTGTTTCCGTCTCAGGTCATGTTGGTGGTGGCCGCCAATCCCTGTAAATGCGGAAATCTCTGGGATGATAAAAAGGTCTGCAGCTGCACGAGTCAGCAGCTGGAAAGTCATAGAAGAAAACTCATGGGGCCTTTTGCAGACAGAATCGACATGCACATTAAGGTAAATCCCGTAACAAAAGAGAATCTGATTAGAGCAGACCAGATGGCGGCCGGAATGTCATCGGCACAAATGCGGGAAATGGTGCTGGCCGCCCGTGAGCGGCAGGAACATCGCTTCCGGGGAACGGGATACCGGGACAACGGTTCTTTGGACGAGAGAGGGATCAAAGCCTATTGCGTCCTGACCGGGGCAGGGGAGCAGCTGCTTCGTGAAGCCTTTGGGAGATTGGGCCTTACTATGCGTGGGTACCACAAAATCCTGAAGATGGCGCGAACCGTCGCGGATCTAGAAGGAGCTGACCGAATCGCAGAGCAACACGTGGCAGAGGCGTTGATGTACCGGCCGGACATATGGGAACAAGCATGATAAGGGGCGAAGGAGAAAGGATGAAATATGAATGGGTAACGCCGGATATGAAACAGTATCCGAAGGGGTTAAGAGAAATCAAAAATAAACCGAAGAAACTGTACTATGTGGGAAACCTGGAGGTGCTAAACCAAAGGTGCGTGTCTCTGGTGGGCTCAAGAACGGCCAACGGGTACGGCAAGTCTGTGGCGGAACAGCTGGCATCGAAACTGGCCATGCGGGGCGTGACCGTAGTAAGCGGTTTGGCAAAGGGAATCGATACCTGTGCCCATCGGGGCGCCCTAAAGGCAGGCGGCAATACGGCTGCTGTTTTAGGGTGCGGGTTGGACGTCTGCTATCCGCCGGAAAACAGGAATCTAATGAAGGAAATTGCAGAAAAAGGCCTTTTGATTACGGAATACGATCTTGGAACTAAGGCAGAGCGGTATCACTTCCCAAACCGCAATCGGATCATCAGCGGACTGTCGGAGATTACGGTAGTCGTACAGGCAAGAAACCGGAGCGGGTCCCTGATCACGGCAGAGCTTGCGGCAGAGCAGGGTCGTGAGGTCATGGCGGTTCCCGGGAATATCGATAGCCAACACAATCTGGGAACGAACAAACTCATTCGGGAAGGGGCGACGATGCTTCTGTCGGAATCGGATATTTTTGAAGCGCTGGGCATCGATCATATCGATGAGCAGGAGGCAAAAAACAAGCTGAGCGCAACGGAATTTGAGATTTTTGAGCTGCTTTTGAAAAACGGAGAGATGAGTATGGACGAGATATGCATGGCTCTGGGAAAATCGCCTGCATATGTCAATCCGATCGTAGCAGTTATGGAAATGAAGGGATTCACTTTTTCGGAGATGGGTAAAATTTTTCTTGCAAATGTTTGAGAATGCTCCTATAATCGAAAATTGTAAAAAACGTTCGTGATAAGGGGAGAGGTTTCATGGCAACAGCAAAAAAGACACTTGTTATAGTTGAATCGCCGTCAAAGGCGAAAACCATAGGTAAATTTTTAGGGAGCAGATATAAGGTCATTGCATCAGTAGGGCATGTACGAGATCTCCCGAAAAGCAAGCTTGGCATCGTTTTGCCGCAAGATCTTGAAGGGGATTCCATCGACAAGAAATACGAAGGCAAGAGCGCCTTTGATCCGATGTACATCAACATCAGAGGCAAAGGCGATATAATAAAAGAACTGAAAAAAGAAGCCAGGAATGCATCTAAGGTTTATCTCGCGACAGACCCTGACCGCGAAGGAGAAGCAATATCCTGGCATTTGGCATTTTTGCTCGGGATCGACATTATGTCTCCTTGCCGGATTGTCTTTAATGAAATCACGGCGAAAGCCATCAAAGAAGCTGTCAAAAACCCAAGACCAATCGACTTGAATCTGGTAAACGCCCAGCAGGCAAGACGTGTGCTGGACCGGCTCGTTGGATATCGGATCAGCCCGCTCCTTTGGATCAAGATCCAGAGAGGGTTGAGTGCCGGTAGAGTCCAGTCTGCAGCCTTAAAGATCATCTGCACCCGTGAAGAGGAAATCAAATCCTTTGTGCCGGAAGAATACTGGAACATCTTCGCAAATTTTGAGAAGGATAAGGAGTTTTCTGCAAAACTTACGGAACGAGATGGGAAGAAGCTCGTCATCTCCAATCAGCAGGAATGTGATGAAATCGGCAGTGAGCTGGAAGCGGGCAGATATATAGTAGAAAACACCGAAGAAAAGAGCCGTCTCCGGAGGCCTTTCGCACCGTTTACAACCAGCAGCTTGCAGCAGGATGCAGCAAACAAGCTGAATTTTACAACGCGTAAAACCATGATGGTCGCCCAGCAGCTCTATGAAGGAATCGAACTTCAGGGAAGAGGCACCATCGGTCTCGTATCGTATATCAGAACGGATTCCGTCAGAATTTCAGATGAAGCCAGAGCGGCCGCGAAGACATACATTACGGAGAAACTGGGGGACCGGTATTATGGCGGTTCCGTATACAGCAACAAAAAGAAAGATGTACAGGATGCCCACGAAGCGATCCGGCCAAGTAACATTGAAATCACACCGGATGAGATCAAAGGACAGGTTTCAAAAGATCAGTACAATTTATACAATCTGATCTGGCAGCGTTTTATTGCCAGTCAGATGTCGCCGGCGGAATACAAGGCCGTCAGCGTATCCATCAAAAACGGTAGATATCTGTTGCGGGCAACCGGATCGAAGCTTCTGTTCGATGGCTTCCTGAAAGTTTACGCCGTTTCGAAAAATAAAGAAGAAGACAAACTGATTCCGGAACTGAAGGTCGGAGAGGAACTTGAGGCAAAGGCGCTGGATAAGGAACAGAACTTTACACAGCCGCCACAGCGTTTCACGGAAGCGAGCCTGGTAAAGGAACTCGAGGATAAAGACATTGGAAGACCGAGTACCTATGCGCCGATCGTTGCGACCCTTTCCGATCGAAATTACATTACGCGGGAAAAGAAATACTTGGTTCCAACGGAATTGGGATTCATCGTTACAGAGATGATGACCGATTACTTTAAGGAAATCGTCGACGTTGATTTCACAGCGAACATGGAAGAAAAGCTGGATGACATCGAAGTGAAGGGCGTCCCGTGGAAGAGCATCATCGAAGATTACAACAAGATTCTGGAAGAAGAGTTGGAAAAGGCAGAAAATGAAATCCATAAAATCGACAAAGAACCGGAACTGACAGGGGACATCTGTGAAAAGTGCGGCCGACCGATGGCACGCAAGCACGGCCGATTCGGAGATTTTATCGCCTGTACCGGATATCCGGAATGTAAGAATACAAAAGCCATCGTCGAGAAAACGGGCGTAAAGTGTCCGAGTTGCGGTGGTGATATTGTTGTGAAACGATCCAAGAAAGGCCGGGTATTCTATGGCTGCTCCAACTTCCCAAAGTGCAGACAAGCATATTGGGACAAGCCAATTGAGAAAAAGTGTCCGAAGTGCGGAAGCCTTTTGGTAGAGAAAAAGAGTCGGGGAGCCAAGTACGAGTGTTCAAATAAAGAATGCAAATATAAAGAATAACAAGTATAATAATACTTGAATGTTGTTGATTCTTAATGCAGACGAAAAGGAGGAATAAATGGGACAATTTCATGCGACAACCATATGCGCGGTCAAAAGGGGTGAAGATGTTTGCATTGGCGGCGATGGTCAGGTCACGATGGGTGAAACGGCCATCATGAAAAACGGAGCAAAAAAAGTTAAGAAAATTTACAAGAATTCCATCGTAACAGGTTTTGCAGGCTCTGTAGCAGATGCCTTTTCACTGACAGAAAAATTCGAAAGCAAGCTGGACGAGCACGGTGGCAACCTGAAGAGAGCGGCCGTGGCTTTGGCGCAGCTTTGGAGAAGTGATAAAGCTGTGAGAAATCTGGAAGCCCTGATGATCGTAGCGGACAAAGAAGATTTACTGATCATATCAGGAACCGGTGAAGTCATTGAGCCGGATCAGCCATTTGTGGCCATTGGTTCCGGTGGAAACTATGCATATGCTGCGGCGAATGCACTCTATAACAATACAGATCTGAGTGCAGAGGAAATCGTGAGAAAATCCTTAGCAATTGCAGCTTCAATTTGCGTTTATACGAACGACCACATTTCTGTGGAAAAGTTATAGGAGGTGTGACATGGCAAACAAACTGTATCAGATGACACCTAAAGAAATCGTTGGTGAACTCGACAAATATATTATCGGACAGGATGAAGCGAAGAAATCCGTCGCGATCGCACTCAGAAACAGATACCGCAGAAGCCTTCTCTCGGAGGAAATGAGAGAAGAAATCACACCAAAAAACATATTGATGATGGGACCGACCGGATGTGGTAAAACGGAAATCGCAAGACGTCTTGCGAAACTGATGGACGCGCCCTTTGTAAAAGTAGAAGCGACGAAGTTCACAGAGGTTGGATATGTAGGCCGTGACGTGGATTCCATGATTCGGGATCTGGCGGAAGCATCCATTCGAATCACCAAACAGCAAATGCTGGAGGAGAAGTATTCGATTGCCGATGAAATCGTAGAAGAGAGAATCGTAGAGGCAATCATTCCGGGAAAGAAGGGAAAACTCCATTCCGAACAGAACCGGGGGCCTTTTGATTTTATTTTAGGAAACAGCGGTTACGTGAGCCAGAAGGAACAGTACGAACAGCAGCAGGCACAGCAAGCGGCAGAAGAAGACGCCGGCAACGATACGGGACTTGCTCGGGAGCAGGTCAGACAGCAGCTGAGAGATGGCCTTCTGGAAGAGCAGTATATTGAAATTCAGGTTACAGAGGCGCCGAAGCAGAATAACCTGGATGTTGGCGATGGCGGAATGATCCAGATTGGCAACATCTTTGGCGACATGGCTCCGAAGAAAAAGAAGAATAAAAAGGTAAAGGTAAAAGACGCCAGAAAAATATTGAGGGAAGAAGAGGCTCAGAATCTGATCGATATGGATCAGGTCACAGAAGATGCGCTCAATAATGCGGAACAAAACGGCATTATCTTTATCGACGAAATCGACAAGATCGCTTCCGGATCCGGATATAGGAGCGGCGCCGATGTTTCACGGGAAGGTGTCCAAAGAGACATTCTGCCAATCGTAGAAGGAAGTGTCGTAAATACGAAGCACGGTCCGGTCAAGACCGACCATATTCTCTTTATCGGCGCCGGTGCATTCCATACTGCAAAGCCAACGGATCTGATTCCGGAGCTTCAGGGAAGATTTCCGATTCGCGTAGAACTGGAGAATCTGGACAAGGATACCTTCGTAAAGATTCTGACGGTTCCGGAAAACGCATTGATCAAACAGCACAAGGCGCTTTTGGAAACCGAGGGAATTGAAATCGAATTTACGGACGAATCGATCGACGAAATCGCGACCATGGCATTTCTCATGAACGAACAGACCGAAAACATTGGAGCGAGAAGACTTCACACGATTCTCGAGAAACTGCTGGAGGACATTTCCTTTAATATTGCAGACATGGAAGAGGAAAAGATCATCATCGACCGTCAGTACGTAAAAGAGAAGTTCGAAGAAAAGATTCATCCGCAGGATCTGGACAAATACATTCTGTAATTGAGTGAATTGTGTCAATTGTTCTGTATAATGAAACTTTTTTGAAAAATCAAAATATTAGTTGTAACAAGAGTCAAAACACCTTATAATATGTGCGACAGAAAGAATTGTATCAAGCGTAAAGACGAGGTGTAACATGAGTGATATACTGACGAAGGTCCGAAAGCTGAATTGGATGCTGCAGGAAAGTCCAACAGGCGCATTTTCTTTCAATGAAATGTGCGCGATTTTAAGTGATTTGATGGACGCCAATGTGTATGTAGCTAATGTCAGAGGAAAGGTAATTGGAGTCAATTACAAGATCAAGTCGGACAGCTCAACGATCAAAGATCAGGAAACGGGGATCGAAGCTTTTCCGGGCGAATATAACGAAGGGCTTATGAACGTCAAAGAGACGACCGCGAACATGCAAGGGGAAAAAGCTCTTTCCATATTCAAGTACGATTATGATACTTCGGATAAGCTCCACACGGTCATTCCGATCATCGGCGGCGGAACCAGATGGGGAACGCTGATTATGACCAGGTACGAGCCGATGTTTTCCGATGAGGATCTGGTTCTGGGAGAATACGGTGCAACCATTGTCGGGCTTGAAATCCAAAGACAGAAGACGGTGGAAGAAGAAGAAAACAACCGTCAGGTATCCATGGTCCAGATGGCGATCGGCACACTGTCCTATTCAGAAGTAGAAGCGGTTCAGCAGATTTTTTCAGAGCTTGACGGTGATGAAGGATTGCTTGTTGCAAGTAAAATTGCAGACCGGTCCGGCATTACCAGATCTGTTATTGTGAATGCACTCAGAAAACTGGAAAGTGCCGGGGTCATAGAATCGAGATCTCTGGGAATGAAAGGAACGAGAATCAAAATCACGAATCCGAAATTCAAAGAAGAACTTGAAAAAATGATCGTTTAACAGCTGGCGCTTTTGAAGAACAATGGATGAAATGCCGGAGGCCTGTGACCTCCGGCATTAATTGTAACCATGATCAGATTTAATGAACACAACGAAATCATAAGAGAAGACGCATACCGGGCAATCGTTGTTGGCCTGCAATGGAAAGAAGACATTTCCAGATCCATGGATGAACTGGAAGGCCTTTGTGAGGCAGACGGGATCACCGTTGAGGGGCGCGTGGAACAGAGCCTGAAACGGCCGGATAACGCGACGCTGATTGGCAGCGGAAAGGTCAAAGAATTAGCGGAACTGTGCGCGAATATGGATGTGGATACGGTCGTTTTCAACGATGAACTGAGCGGGGTCCAAATCAGAAATCTAGAGGAAGCACTGAATGTGCGGGTCATTGACCGAACCATTCTGATTCTGGACATTTTTGCGGATCGAGCCACATCGCCGGAAGGGAAACTCCAGGTCGAACTGGCGCAGCTCCAGTACAGGATGCCGCGTTTGACCGGATTTGGGAAGTCCTTATCCAGACTTGGCGGCGGGATCGGAACCAGAGGTCCTGGGGAGAAAAAGCTGGAGACCGACCGGCGCCATATCGCCGGGCGCATTGATGACATCAAGTCGGAACTGGAAAAGATCGTAAAAAACAGAAAGATACAGCGCGCGGAACGGGAGCGAAATGAAATACCGGTGGTTGCGCTTATGGGGTACACCAATTCCGGGAAGTCCGCCATTATGAACGCCCTGCTTTCTGAGGCGGCGCAGCTGCAGAACTCCAGCGATGCGAACAAATCCGTAGAATCCAGAGACATGCTTTTTGCAACCTTAGACGCCCAGCACCGCAGAATATCTCTGGGAAAGGGCAAGGATTTCGTTTTGATCGATACGGTTGGGTTTGTTAGCGGCCTTCCCCACAGTCTCGTAGAAGCATTCAAGTCGACGCTGGAAGAAGTTCGCGACGCGGATCTGCTGGTGCATGTAGTGGATGCATCCTACGAAAACCGGGATTTCCAAATCGAAGTAACAGAAAATGTAATCCGGCAGCTGACCTCCAAGGGGACGCCCACCATTATGGCGTACAATAAAATGGACATTGCAGAAGAACGGCCCATCGATGCGACCGGCAATGAAGCGGTCTTCCTGTCAGCCAAAACAGGAGAGGGCGTCGGGGAATTGTCCGAGAAGATCTGCGAAGTGATTTTTGGTGATATGGAGGAAATCTGTGTTTTGATTCCATATGACAAGGGAAATATTACATCCTATCTCTGTGAAAACGGGCAGATCGAATCGATGGAATATGTTGCGACCGGAACACGAATCAAAGGCAAATTTAAGACGGAGGATATTAAGAGGCACGCATGGAAATATATAGAACAATCATGAAGGAGGCCGTAGCGGAGCAGGTCATTGAACGATCCAGATTTATTGCCCACGCAAAACCGGTAGATACAAGAGAAGAAGCGGAAGAATTCATTGCGGAAATCAAGGCCGGGTACCGGGACGCGACCCACAACGTGCCGGCCATGGTAATCGGTGAGAAATCACAGATTCAGTGGGCCAGTGATGACGGGGAGCCTCAGGGGACCTCGGGAGCACCCATGGTTCAAATGCTTACGAAGCGGGGGATCACCAATATCGTCATCGTGGTTACCCGGTATTTTGGCGGAATCAAGCTGGGAACCGGCGGACTGGTCAGGGCCTACACGTCCAGTGCCCAGTTGGCGCTGGAGGAAGCCGGAATATGCGGTGTGCTGGAAATGTGCAGCATGGAAATGGAAATCGACTATACCTATTTGTCGAAATTTCAGAAGCTGGCAGGCGGTGATTTTGAAATCGCCGATGTGCAATATGGAGAGAAAATCACCATGACGATTCACGCGATGACGGAAAAGATCGAGACCGTGAAAGGCATGATCAACAACATCACTTCCGGCTCTGCAGTCATAAAAAAAGAAGAGAAAATTCTTGCAAAAAAACCTCTTGACATAGAATAGTTATTGCTGTATCCTTTATAAGTGCGTCGGGTGAATTGGGAACGAAAGAGGGCGCTTAGCTCAGCTGGGAGAGCACCTGCCTTACAAGCAGGGGGTCACAGGTTCGAGCCCTGTAGCGCCCACCATAAAAACCGACAAAACGTGCTGGCGTGGCTCAACGGTAGAGCAGCTGATTTGTAATCAGCAGGTTGGGGGTTCGATTCCCTCCGCCAGCTCCATAAACGGTAAGGTTTCAGTTCTTACCAAAAATGTCATTGAATATTTGAAACAGATGTGGTAGAATACTCAATGCGCGAAAGAATGTCGAGGGATTCCCGAGTGGCCAAAGGGGGCGGACTGTAAATCCGTTAGCTGAGCTTTCGATGGTTCGAATCCATCTCCCTCGACCAATATAATAAATATGATATGCGGAAGTGGCTCAGGGGTAGAGCATCGCCTTGCCAAGGCGAGGGTCGCGAGTTCGAATCTCGTCTTCCGCTCCAATTTTGCGGATGTAGTTCAATGGTAGAACCTCAGCCTTCCAAGCTGATGGCGTGAGTTCGATTCTCATCATCCGCTCCAACAGTTGCGGGCTCATAGCTCAGCTGGATAGAGCAACGGCCTTCTAAGCCGTGTGTCCGGGGTTCGAATCCCTGTGGGCTCGCCAATTTTTTTGACATTTTTTACAATTTATATAAAAACACGATGGGGTATAGCCAAGCGGTAAGGCAACGGACTTTGACTCCGTCATGCGTAGGTTCGAGTCCTGCTACCCCAGCCATTATGACCCATTAGCTCAGTCGGCAGAGCACTTGACTTTTAATCAAGGTGTCCGGAGTTCGAATCTCCGATGGGTCACCATTTTTTACAGGTTGGGGACTGAAGGGCTGAGAACACTGCAAAACGTATAGCATGAGGAGAGGTGTCCGAGCGGTTTATGGTGCTGGTCTTGAAAACCAGTGAGGGTCAAACCTCCGTGGGTTCGAATCCCACCCTCTCCGCCATTGTTGTTAGTTTGGAGAAGTACTCAAGAGGCTAAAGAGGACGGTTTGCTAAATCGTTAGGGTTCGCAAGGGCCGCATGGGTTCGAATCCCATCTTCTCCGCCATTATAGGGGTATAGCTCAGCTGGTAGAGCAGCGGTCTCCAAAACCGCGTGCCGTGGGTTCGATTCCTACTGCCCCTGCCAATTTGTTTCAATCGTGTCTTTCACGAAATAATTTAATATCGGGGTGTAGCGCAGTTTGGTAGCGCAACTGGTTTGGGACCAGTGGGCCGCGGGTTCAAATCCTGCCACCCCGACCATTATTTCTGACCTGCTCGTCAGGTCTAATGTGGGCCATTAGCTCAGTTGGTTAGAGCGTCCGGCTCATAACCGGCAGGTCCTGGGTTCGAGTCCCCGATGGCCCACCATAAACTAAATAGAAATCGTAAGTATGCCCAGATAGCTCAGTTGGTAGAGCAGGGGACTGAAAATCCCCGTGTCCTTGGTTCGATTCCGAGTCTGGGCACCACTTATAAAAAAGCAGCGGATTTGATCCGCTGTTTTGTTTTTACAGGGCTTTTCCCTGCCATGTGTTTCGCAGGCGCATTTCCCGATGGATGCTGTTCAGAATGGTCCTTTTTTTATAGCTCCATTCCGGCGCGATCAGTGTTTGCCGCGGAGCATCTCCCGAAATCCTGTGAAGGGTTATCTCAGGTGGAATGATCTCAATGAGATCGATCAGCTGATGGATGTATTCTTCCATGGTCCCATAAGGAACGTAGCCCGGATAACGTTCCGGCAGACCGGACCCGCGAACCACATTGAGCATGTGCAGTTTCAAACCAAAAATCGCTGGCTCACAGGATTCGCTGCGGCAGACGTACTGCAGCGATTCCCGCATCATTTCAGGCGTTTCTCCCGGAAGACCTAAAATCAAATGGGTCACCGTGCGGATGCCGCGGCTTCGAAGCTTTTGCACCGCATTATCGTAATCCTTCCGGTTGTGGCAGAGATTCATGGCTTTGGCGGTTTCATCGTGAATGGTCTGAAGACCCAGCTCCGTCCACAGAAAGGTTTTTTCGTTCAGCTCTCCCAGATAATCCAAAACATCGTCCGGCAGACAGTCCGGTCTGGTCGCAATGGCGATTCCCATTACGTCTGGATGATCCAGAACGGGATCAAAGGTTTTTCTCAAAACATCCACCGAAGCATAGGTATTGGTATGGCTTTGGAAATAAGCCATGTACCTGGCTTCGGGCCACTTTGCCGAAAGAAGCCGGATCTGATCCTTGAGCGCTTTTGTAATATTGTCCGCTGCGTCAGAAGCCATGTCTCCGGAACCTGAGGCAGAACAAAAAAGACATCCACCGGTGCCTTTGCTTCCATCTCTGTTTGGACACGTGAAACCACCGTCAAGACTGAGCTTGACGATTTTAGATCCGAAGTGTCGTTTGAGCCAGGAACCGATCATGTTGATGCGCAGTTCCTGCCCGTCAGCAGTATCAAAAATAATTGGTTCGTTGTTTTTCATCATGGCTATATCATAACATACATTTTCCGGTTTCATTGCGGGGAGATGCTTTTTATTGTATAATAAGATGTTATTTTATTGGTAAAAGAGAGTATTGATATGTCTGGAATCGAAGATAAAAAATGCAATGGATTCCTGCTGAACGATTTGGAGTCTGACGGAGCCTTTGTTCCTGACAACATCCGATCGGTACGGACAGAAAAACCATCCCTGTTGCTGCACAGCTGCTGCGGTCCTTGCAGCACGGCTGTCATCGAGAGATTGGCAGAGGAATTCAATATTACGGTGTTTTTTTACAACCCGTGCATTACGGATGAAGAGGAATATAAAAAGCGCCGGGCATCGCAGATCAAATTCATCGAAGCCTATAACAATGAGCGGCTGGATCCGGAACAGATCACGGATCGCGGGGTCATTCATTTCATGGAAGGCCCTTACAATCCGGGAACGTTTTTTGATTTGTGCAAAGGCTTTGAACAGGAACCGGAAGGCGGAAGCCGGTGCACCATCTGCTTCCGGCAGCGGCTTGAGAAAACCGCCGAAATGGCTGGCCTGGCCGGATGCGACTTGTTCGGTACGACATTGACCGTGAGTCCGCACAAAAACTACAAGCTGATTTCTGAGATCGGCAATGAAATCGCGATCCGGTACGGCCTTTCATTCCTTGACCGGGATTTCAAAAAGAAAAACGGTTTCAAGAGATCCATTGAGCTTTCAAAACAATACGGCCTTTATCGTCAGAATTACTGCGGCTGTGTGTTCAGTAAAAGGTAAATAATAAGAGTGAATTATAGATACAGGAGGAACTAATGCCAAACTTATATATCCCTAAAGACTATGCGCCGGAAATCGATTACAAAGAGAGCCAGCGTGCAATCAAAAAAATCAAAGACTTCTTTCAGCAGGAACTTGCTTACGGATTGAAACTGCGCCGGGTATCCGCCCCGCTGTTCGTCGCTCCGGAAACCGGATTGAATGATAATCTGAACGGCGTGGAGCGGACCGTCAAATTTTCGGTCAAAGACCTGGGCGAAAAGGAAGTCGAGATCGTACAGTCTCTGGCCAAGTGGAAGAGAATGGCTCTGGGAAGATACGACTTCAAACCGGGAAGCGGTCTGTATACAGATATGAACGCCATAAGAAGAGACGAAGAATTGGATAACCTTCATTCGATCTATGTCGATCAGTGGGATTGGGAAAAGGTGATCCATAAAGAGGATCGGACCCAGGAATATCTCCATGAAGTCGTCGTAACGCTTTACAATGCACTGAAGAATCTCAATGACTTTGTAAATCGTCATTACAACGAACTGAAGACAGATCTTCCGAATGAAATCTTTTTTATAACCTCTCAGGAACTGGAAGATATGTATCCGGACATGACACCGAAGGAACGGGAAGATGCCATTTGTAAAGAGAAACGGGCTGTGTTCATCGAAAAAATCGGTGGTGCATTAAAATCAGGGAAGCCGCATGACGGCAGAGCTCCGGACTATGATGACTGGGAGCTGAATGGAGATATTTTGCTTTGGAATGATATTCTCCAGCGTTCCTTTGAGATTTCTTCCATGGGAATACGCGTCGATGAAGAGGCCATGGACCGACAGCTGAATATCGCAGGGGCCAACGACCGCAGAGAACTGGAATTCCACAAAAAAATCCTAAATGGAGAACTTCCATATACCATTGGCGGAGGAATCGGCCAGAGTCGGCTGTGTATGTATTTCCTCCGAAAGGCGCACATCGGGGAAGTACAGGCGGCAATCTGGCCGGAAGATATGATCCGGGAATGCGCGGAGCACGACATTTTCCTGCTGTAAGCTGAAACATGAGCTATTTGAACGTTGTAATTGACAATAAAAGCGATAGTACAGACAGCTTTTTTACATACCATTGCGACGATGACAGCGTCAAAACAGGGAGCAAAGTATTCCTGCCCTTTGCACGGAGCAAGAAATTGCGGGAAGGGTACGTGGTATCGGCTTTTGAAGACGAGGAGATGATCGATGAGAAACTGCGCGGCAAACTCAAATCCGTCGATCATGTTGATCCGGACGTTTCTCTCACGGAAGAAATGGTGCGGACGGCCTTCTGGATGAAGGGAAGGTACCTTTGCAGATACATCGATGCGATCAAGTGCTTTACCCCGGCAGGTAACAAGGCAAAACGGCGTGAGATACAGGATTCTCTGGCAGGAGATACGGGAAGCGCCAGTTTTATAGAAACGTTGACCGATGAACAGGAAGAAGCCCTGGCGCGAATCTCGAAGCCGATCCAAAATCATGAGCATGACCGGTTTCTGATTCACGGCGTAACGGGCAGCGGTAAAACAGAGGTGTATATCCGGGCGGCAGAGCTGGCACTCCAACAAGGTCGGGGCGTCATTATTCTGGTTCCGGAAATATCACTGACCGGTCAGATCACCGAACGGTTTCTGGGAAAATTCGGCAGGGATACGGTGGCGATTCTGCACAGCAGACTTTCTGCAGGAGAACGGTATGATCAGTGGATGAAGATCCGCAGAGGAGACGTTCGAATCGTGATCGGCGCCAGGTCGGCAGTCTTTGCACCGGTGGAAGACCTCGGTCTGATCGTCATTGACGAAGAACATGAGTCGACGTACAAGTCGGATTTCACACCCAAATACGATACGGCGGAAGTCGCGATCAAGCGGCTGCAGGACAAAGACAGCCAAGGGGTTTTGATTCTTGGCAGCGCAACGCCTTCGGTCGTTTCATACAGCCGGAGTCAGGAAGGTATCTACAAACTGATTCGGCTGACAAAACGGTATAACGACGTAGATATGCCCCGTGCAGAGATTGTCGATATGAGGCAGGAGCTGAAAGAAGGAAACCGATCGATTCTCAGCCGCAGGCTCTGCGAGGAGATGTCAGCGGAATTAAAAGCCGGCCGTCAGGTCATGCTGTTTCTGAACCGGCGGGGCTATTCGACCTTTGTTTCCTGCCGTGAATGCGGGTTTGTCGCCAAGTGTCCGACCTGCGGACTGTCGCTGACGTACCACAAAAATGACGGAACCCTCACGTGCCACTATTGCGGACATTCCGAACTGGCACCCAAAAAGTGCCCGGAATGCGGGAGCAAATACGTTCGGTACTTTGGCAGCGGGACCGAAAAGGTGGAAGATTGTGTCCGGGAGATGTTTCCTGAGTATGCGGCAGCCAGAGTGGATCTGGATTCCATTAAGAAAAAGGGCGAACTGAAGAAACGGTTAAAAGATTTTGAGAAGGGGCGCACCAGAATTCTGATTGGTACCCAGCTGATTGCCAAAGGCCTCGATTTCAGAAATGTGGGTCTTGTGGGCATTGTATCAGCGGACGTTTCCCTCAACATTCCGGACTTCCGGTCGCCGGAACGGGCTTTTCAGCTTATCACCCAGGCATCGGGCAGAGCTGGCCGGGGAGAACGGGAAGGCAAGGTCATCATTCAGACCTACGATCCGGAACATTACGCCATTGAGCTCGCGGCAAGCCATGACTACGAAGGGTTTTACCAGAGCGAAATCAAATTTCGCAAGTACATGACCTATCCGCCGTACAGCGATATCATCCAAATTCTGTTCACCGCGGAGACCGATGGAGATGCAAAAGCCGGAGCGGAAGCGTGGCATGAAAGTATATTGGCAAAGATGCCGCCGGAGGAACGTGTCAACGTATTTCCGCCGCAGCAGGCTTACATGAGCAAAATCCGGGATACGTACCGGTATTCGCTGATCATAAAATGCCCGAAGGGAAAACGGCACGCCTATGCCCGGCTTCTCTGGGCAGTCAAGCAGGAACATTCGAATAAAAAAGGCAGAAAAAAATATGTTGCTGTAATCGATATCAATCCTTACAGCTTTTCATAAAAAGGAGACTCAAAAAATGGCATTAAGAAACATCGTTGAAGAAGGAGACCCAATACTGAGAAAGAAATGCAGAGAAGTTGGGGAAGTAAATGAACGAATCCAGATGATCCTGGACGACATGGTCGAAACAATGCGCAGCGCCCAGGGCGTTGGTCTGGCTGCGCCGCAGGTTGGCATCATGCGGAGAATGTTCGTTGCGGAGCCGACGCCGGAAGAAGTTTACTGTTTCGTCAATCCGGAGATCATATCCGTAGAAGGCGAACAGGAAGGGGAAGAAGGATGTCTTTCGGTTCCGGGAATGGCCGGAACGGTGGTGCGTCCTGAACGAATCAAAATAAAGGGACTGGATCGTTATGGCAAAGAAAAAGTCTATACGTTTGAAGGGTTCCATGCCGTCGTGATGTGTCACGAATTCGACCATCTGGAAGGCATACTATATACCGATAAAGCATCCGACGTTCATCCTGTCAGGGAAGAACTGTAAGCAGGTAAGGAGTCCAGCATGCGTGTGATTTACATGGGAACACCGGATTTTGCAGTTCCTCCATTAACAGCGATGCACCAGGCGGGACACGAAATTGTCTACGTGGTGACGCAACCGGATGCAGTCAGTGGACGCGGTAAAAAGGTCCACTTTTCTCCGGTAAAAGCAAAAGCATTGGAACTGGGAATACCGGTACTGCAGCCGGAAAAAATACGAAAAAATCAGGAATTTTTGGAGACGATACGCCAGGCGAAGCCGGATGTGATTGTGGTTGCCGCTTATGGGAAAATCCTTCCGAAAACTGTGCTGGAGCTGCCGCCTCTTGGCTGCATCAATATTCATGGGTCGTTGCTTCCGCGGTTTCGGGGAGCCGCTCCGATTCAGGCGGCAATCATCGAAGGAGATGAGGAAACCGGGATCACGATCATGAAAATGGCGGAAGGTCTTGATACAGGGGACATGCTGGCAAAAGCGACGACCCTGACCGATGGGAAAACAGGACAGCAGCTCCATGATGAGCTGGCGTCACTTGGGGCTGAACTGCTGATCCAGACGCTACCTGCGCTTCCAACGATCAAAGGCCAGCCACAGGACGATGCCCTGTCTACGTATGCGCCGATGATATCCAAGCAGGACGGGCACATTGATTTCAGTGAAGATGCGGCGAGGATCGAACGCAGGATCAGAGCCTTTGATCCATGGCCGGGGACCTTTGCTTACGCGAAGGAAAAGATGCTGAAGTTCTGGAAGGCAGAGGTTTTGGATCGGACCGCAGAAGCTCCCGCCGGAACAATCGTCGAGGCAAAAAACGATCACATCGATATTGCTTGCGGCAAGGGCATTTTGCGTGTTACGGAGATTCAGGCTCCAGGCAAGAAACGAACTGCGGTGAAGGAATATTTAAAGGGCAATTCCATTGAAATTGGTATGGTTTTAGGATAAAATATCCGTTAGGAGTGATTACATGTATTTCGGAATGAATGACCCCACGTTTATCTTGCTTATACCTGCAATTCTTTTTACGATTTTTGCTCAGTCAAAAGTAAAAAGCGCATATAGCAGATACGCACAGATCCCGAACCGAAATGGTATTACCGGGATGCAGGCTGCCAGAATGATTCTGGATAAAAACGGCATGCAGGATGTACCCATTGAGATAATCCCTGGGGAACTCACAGACAACTACGATCCGACGAAAGACGTGATGCATCTCTCCGAAGGAACGGCCTACAGTAATTCGGTAGCGGCAGTCAGTATCGCCGCTCATGAATCGGGTCATGCGATTCAGGATGAGAGAAATTACGGGTTTCTGAAATTCAGGGTAGCTATGGTTCCGGCTGTTAACCTAACATCAGGGGCATCATGGCCTCTTATGGTGCTTGGAATCATATTGATCGCTGCCGGGAATGCATCCACAGGCAATTTGATCTTTAACATTGGTGTCATTATGTTTGTGGTGGTAGTGCTTTTTCACACGGTTACATTGCCGGTCGAACTGAATGCCAGCAGGAGAGCGATGCTGCAGCTTTCCGAGCTGGGAATCATATATGACGATGAAGCAGCAGGAGCGAGAAAAGTTTTGTCAGCAGCAGCGATGACGTATGTGGCGGCACTGGCAACTTCTATAGTTAATCTTATAAGGATCCTTTTGATTAGGGGGCATAATTGATGGACGTAAACAGAAAAACAGCTTACTTGACGTTGGTCGATGTAGAAGCAAAAAGAGCCTATTCGAATTTAGCACTGAACCATAAGATCGCATTGTCGAAGCCGGGTTCTCCTGCCTTTGTACGCGAACTGGTATATGGTGTTTTGGAGAACAAGCTGAAACTGGATTATTATATCGATTCACTGGTAAAGGAAGGAATCGACAGCCTGAAAAATCCGGAACTGATTATATTGAGAATGGGAATCTATCAACTGGGTTACATGGATTCCGTTCCTGAGTATGCGGCAGTCAATGAAAGCGTTGTTCTTGCCAAGAAATACTGCAAAGGCAAGGCGGGTCTTGTCAACGGTGTTTTGAGAGAGTATCAGAACAGAAAAATCAGTCTCAGACTTCCGGAACGGGACGTAGATGAAGTCAAATTCTTATCCGTAAAGTATTCCTATGCGCCATGGATCATTGAACTTTGGCTCAAATACTACAACAAAGAGTTTGTGGAAGCCTTGCTGGCTGCCGGAAATGAACGTCCGCCATTAACGGTTCGGATCAACTGGCTCAAGGTCGTCAAAGAAGACCTGATCAGAGCGCTCAAAGAGAGAGGATTCAAGGTCCAAAACGGCAAGATCTGTCAGAACGCAATCAACGTAAAGGGCAGCGGACTGCTGGATTCCGACCTGTATGAAATGGGCCTGTTTACACCACAGGACGAAAGCTCCATGCTGGTTGCCGAAAAGCTCAATCCGAAACACGGCGATATCGTTATGGACGTCTGCGCCGCACCGGGTGGCAAGACGACGGCCATTGCGGAAAGAATGAACAACACCGGCAAGATCATAGCTTCTGACATTTACAGAAGAAAACTGGATCAGGTGGACAAAGAAGCGAAGAGACTTGGAATCACCAACATTGAAACCCGCTCCTGGGATGCAACCAGAGTGGACTCCAACATGGTTCAAAAGGCGGATAAGGTATTGGTGGATGTTCCATGTTCGGGTCTCGGCGTTGTCCGAAGAAAGCCGGAAATCAAATACAAGGAATACACCGATGAATTGCAGCTCCTTCCAAAGAAGCAACTTGCGATTTTATCAGCATCATCATCTTATGTAAAACCGGGTGGCACGCTTGTTTACAGCACATGCACGATCAATCCGGAGGAAAACGAAAGAGTTGTAAGCGAATTCCTGAAAAAGAACCGCAGATTCCAAAAGGTCGAGAGAACGCTTCTTCTCCCGAACGTAAACGGAACAGACGGATTCTTCATTTGCATTATGAAGAGAGAAGATGTATTGGAGGAAGTTGAGAAAGGTTAAGTATGGCCAGACAAATTGGTTTTAAATGCAATAGAGGTGTTGTAAGAAAGAATAATGAGGATGCGTGCTTTGTCATACCGAGCAAAGATGTTTACATCGTAGCGGATGGCGTTGGCGGAAACAATTCCGGAGAAATCGCCAGCAATACAGCCGTAGAGCAGCTGGCGCAGTTTGTCAAAGACAACGACCTGGAAGAATGTGAAACTCCAGACGAAATTTTCGCATTCTTCACAGAAGCCATCGACATTGCCAACGAAAGCATCTACCTTCAGGGACAGAAGAATTCCATGAACCGGGGCATGGCAACCACCATCGTCATGGCATATATCTATAACGGCAGCACTTATATCACGAACATTGGTGACAGCAGAGCCTATTTGTACCGGGATGGCGGGCTGAAGCGGATCACCAAAGATCATACCTACGTAAACGAGCTGATCGATAAAGGCATGATCACCGCAGGGGAAGCGGAAAACCACCGCCAGAAGAATGTGATCACAAAAGCATTGGGAGCGGAGAAAGGCGCAGAACCTGATTTTTATAAAGTCGATCTCAAGAGCGATGATATCATTGTGCTTTGCTCAGACGGTCTCTATGGAGAAGTCGGAGAGGAAAAAATGGCAAGCCTGATGAAGTACAGCAACAGCATGAATGATCTCAGCTCCAGACTTGTTGATGAAGCAATACGGGCGGGCGGCAGAGATAATATTACCGTCGTCTGCGTTAGAATATAGATGTTATTAGGAGGATGGTATGAGTAAAGTACTCGCAGGCAGGTATGAACTGTTTGAAAGAGTTGGCGAAGGCGGAATGTCCGTTGTATATAAAGCTAAAGACAAACTGCTCAACCGATTTGTAGCTATAAAAATATTGAAACCTGAATTCATCAATGACCCTAAGTTCATTGACAGTTTCAGGAGAGAATCTCAAAATGCTGCAAGTATGACTCATCCCAACATCGTAAACATTTACGATGTTGGCAGAGAAGGCAATATCCATTACATTGTTATGGAGTTGATTGAAGGCAGAGCGCTCAGCGATTACATCAAGGAGCAGGGACCGATGGCCTATCCGAAGGTCATAGCCCTTTCGAAGCAAATTGCCGCAGCACTGTCCTTTGCCCACAAAAATCACATCATACATCGCGATGTAAAGCCGCACAATGTAATGATTACGCCGAACGGAACGGCAAAAATCACAGACTTCGGTATTGCAAAGGCTGTGAATGCGGCAACCATCGTGGATAATACCGATGGGATTGTCGGCTCCGTGCATTACTTCTCGCCGGAGCAGGCCAGAGGCGGATACGTGGACGAAAAATCCGATATTTATTCCCTGGGAATCGTCATGTATGAAATGCTGACGGGACAGGTTCCTTTTGACGGGGACAATCCGGTTAATATCGCGTTGCAGCACATCAACGGAGAGATGACGCCTCCATCCAAACTGGTGCCTGGCGTTCCGCCTGCACTGGAGCATATTATTCTCAAGTGCACCGATAAATATCCAGTCAACCGGTTTGCATCGGCAGATGAGCTGATTGAAGCGCTGAACAATCTGGAGTTCGTTGGAAGCGTAGTCGGTAAAGATATTCTGATGGGAAGACAGACGACCAAGCAGGAGGCAGTCCGACCACCGGTCGGACCGATTGCCGAAACGGATTTCGACAATGGCGATGAGAACGGCGGCGAACGGGATGAGAAAAAAGACAAGAAACGAAAGGGCAAGAAAAAGAAATCATCCAAGTCAAATAAAAACAACAAAAAACGGTCCATCATTCTGATTGCGGCAATCGTTGCTGCGATTCTTCTGGGGGTCATTCTGGCGGCGGTATTTGCAAATCGGGAAGAGGTCAAAGTACCGAACTTCCGGACGATGACCATAGAGGAAGCAGAACAGTATCTGGAAGACAATGATATTAACCTCAAGATCAAAGAAGGCAAAGATGTGATCAGCGATGAGGTCGAAGAAGGGCACATCGTTTCACAGGATCCATCCGCAGAAGAAAAGGTCAAAGAGGGCAGCACCATTACGGTCAACATCAGCAAAGGGCCGGGAGACGTCAGCGTTCCGAATTTAGTAGGAAAGTCGGAGTCTGAATTGAGTGAGTATCTTCAGGCTGCAGGACTGAGTTTGGGTAAAGTTTCCACGGAATCCAGCGATAAGGAAGCCGGAACGGTAATCAGCCAGAGCCCGAAGGCCGGAGAGACGGCAGAAAAGGGCAGCAAGGTCGATGTTGTTGTAAGTGACGGCACCATGAACGAAGCAACGGTTCCATACGTGGAAGGAAAAACTCTGTCCCAGGCAAAATCCATATTGTCCGAAGCAGGATTTAGTGCTTCTGTCTCTTATGAATTCAGCTCGGCAACCGAAGGTGAAGTCATTTCACAGAGCCCGGGCGGCAACTCCCAGCTCAAGAAAGGAAGCTCGGTTAAGATTGTTGTGAGTGCGGGACAAAAGGAAGAACCTCAAACGACTACAACAACGCAGCCACAGACAACTACGACGAAGGCTGTCGAAACGACCACTCAGGCAACGGATCCAGAAGAACCGGAATTGTAATATGCTGCAAGGAAAAATCATAAAAGGTATCGCCGGATTTTATTATGTGAAATCCGGCGATAAAGTATATAGATGCAAAGCCCGCGGGATTTTCAAGGAACGCGGGATTCGGCCGGCAGTGGGGGATTCTGTTCAGGTAGAGGTCATAGAAGATAACGACGATAGCCTGATCACAGAGATTCTTCCGCGGCGAAATTGTTTTATAAGGCCCTTTATCTCAAATGTAGATTGTTTTGTAATCGTGACGGCGGTCACGAAACCGGCGCCGATTCTTCCGACCATTGACCGTTTTCTGGTTATGGCAGAAAAAGCCCAGACCGATATTGTTCTATGTATCAATAAGTGTGATCTGGCCTCCGAAGATGGCAGCCGGTCCCAGAGAAAAGCCGCAGAAACGAAGAGTGAGCTTTTGGAAATCTACGGATCCGTCTACCCGGTCCTTTGTCTCGATAACAAAGACGAAGGGGGGCTGCAGCAGCTGACGGAACTGATTCGGGGCAAAACAGCCGCCTTGGCAGGCGCCTCAGGGGTCGGCAAATCGACCATACTAAACCGGTTGATTCCAAAAGCAGAGATGGAAACAGGCCACATCAGCGAAAAATCGCAGCGGGGCAAACATACGACCCGGCACTCAGAACTGTTCACTCTGGACGATTCCAACACGATGATATTTGATACGCCCGGGTTCACATCCTTTGATATTTTAGAAGCCGATGAAGAGGAACTGCATCACCTCTATCCGGACATTGCGAAATACATCGGCCATTGCCGATACGATAACTGCAGACACATGGCAGAGCCGGACTGCGGCGTTAAGGAAGCCGTTGACAAAGGGCTCATTCATCCGAAGCGATACGAATCCTATAAAGCACTCATGGAGGAAATAAGAAAATGATTCAGTTAGCACCGTCCATTTTATCCGCTGATTTTTCCAGGTTGGCAGAAGACGTTAAGGCCATTGAAGAGGGAGGGGCACAGCTGATCCATGTGGATGTCATGGACGGCCACTTCGTTCCGAACATCTCCTTCGGGGCACCGGTCATGAAATGCCTTCTGGGGAAGACCGCCTTGCCCTTTGATGTACACCTTATGATCGAAAACCCGGATCAGTACATTGAGGACTTTGTAACACCGCAGACAGAATACATTACGGTGCACCAGGAAGCCTGCACCCATCTGCACAGGACGATACAACACATTAAGCAGGCGGGGGTAAAAGCCGGTGTTTCGCTGAACCCGGCAACGTCATTGGATACGTTGGATTACGTACTGGGTGATTTGGATATGGTACTGCTCATGTCCGTGAATCCGGGGTTTGGCGGACAGAGCTTCATTCCGCAGATTATGGAAAAAACGAGAGAACTCGCTGAGATAAAAAGAGCAGAAGGGCTGGACTTCAAAATCGAAATCGACGGTGGAGTCAAGCTCGATAATGTTATTGAAGTCGTAGATGCAGGCGTTGAAATCGTCGTTGCCGGTTCCGCTGTGTTCAAGGCAGACGACATCGAAGCCCGTACAAGAGAATTCATGAAATTGATAGGAGAAATATAGATGAGGATCGTACTTGATGGAATGGGCGGAGATCACGCCCCAAAAGAAATCGTGAAGGGAGCTGTTCAGGCAGCGGAATTGACGAATCATGAGATCGTGATCGTTGGTCCGGTAGACACCATAAAGGCAGAGCTCAAAAAGAACAAGTACAAGGGCGAACAGATTACGATCCAGGAGGCCAATGATGTGATCACCATGGACGACAGTCCGGTAAAGGCCATCCGTAGAAAAACCGACTCCACCCTTGTGGTAGGACTGAATATGCTTAAGGACGGGCAGGGCGACATGTTCGTATCAGCAGGGAATACAGGCGCGCTGATCGTTGGATCGAGACTGATTCTCGGCAGAATCAGAGGCATTGACCGGCCAACTCTGGCAAGTATTTATCCGGACATGACCGGTGGAGACCCGTGTCTCCTCGTTGATGCAGGGGCCAGCTCGGAATCCAAGGCAAACAATCTCCTCGAATATGGTTTGATGGGGAGCATTTATGTAGAAAAGGTTTGGAACCGGCCAAATCCGGAAGTGGGTCTGGTCAATCTGGGTGTGGAAGAGGGCAAAGGCACCAGCGTTACAAAAGACGCCTATCAGAAACTGAAGGCATCACATCTAAACTTTATAGGAAACGTTGAAGGAAGAGATGTTCCGAAACACGCCTGCGATGTTATCGTCTGCGATGGATTTGTAGGAAACGTTATCTTAAAGCTAACGGAAGGCGTCTCCCTGAGCATTTTCAAGCTGATCAAAGGCAAGCTTATGGAATCCCTAAAGAGCAAAGTCGCCGGTGCGTTGATCAAACCGCAGCTCACGGCCCTCAAGAACGAATTCGATTACGAAGAATACGGCGGCGCGCCGGTTCTCGGTGTCAATGGACCGGTCATCAAAATGCATGGATCCTCCACGGCAACGGCTGTGAAAAATGCCATTATCAAAGGGCTGCCTTACGCAGAGGAAAATGTCGTTGACATCATTCGCAGCGAAATGCTCAAAATACAGGAATTCATCGAAGATGATGAGGAATAATCATGAATGAAATCAAAGAACTTGAGAGCAAGCTAGGCTATTCATTCAAGGAGATCCATCTTCTTGAAACAGCGGTGACTCACAGTTCCTATACAAGAGAAAAGAACCGAAGTCTTAAGTGCAATGAGAGACTGGAGTTTCTGGGTGATGCGTTTTTTGATGCAATCATCGGAGAAGAATTATTCAAAAGCTTTCCTGATCAAGAGGAAGGTTTTTTGTCACGCATAAGAGCAACCATCGTGTGTGAAAAATCTCTTTCCATAAAGGCGGAGGAGCTCGGATTGGGGCAGTATCTGCTTCTGGGAAGGGGCGAGGAAAAGACCGGAGGCAGAAGCAAGCCTTCGATTCTTGCCGATGCCATGGAAGCAATCATCGGCGCGGTATACCTTGACGGAGGCTTTGAGGCTGCCCGGAAAATGGTGCTCCAGCAATTCGCCGATGTACTGGAGGATGCAAGACACGGTAAGTACATCGTGACGGATTACAAGACCGCGCTGCAGGAGCTTTTGCAACAGGAGGGAAATGTTGCGATCAAATACGTGCTGGCAGGAGAATCCGGTCCGGATCATAATAAAACGTTTCGCGTTGACCTGATGATAGACGGCAATTACGAGGCAGAGGGCACGGGCAAGTCCATAAAGCAGGCGGAGCAGAATGCGGCGGAAGCTGCCCTCAAAAGGAGAAAAGATGTTTTTTAAGAGAATCGAGATGCAAGGATTCAAGTCCTTCGCGGAACCTGTAACAATAGAATTCAATGACGGAATCACCGGCATTGTCGGACCGAATGGAAGCGGTAAGAGCAATATCAGTGACGCCATACGGTGGGTTTTGGGAGAACAGAGCCCGTCTATGCTCAGAGGCGGCAAGATGGAGGACGTGATTTTTAACGGAACGTCCAGCCGTAAATCAAGAGGGATGGCGGAAGTCACACTGGTTATTGACAACAATGACGATGTTTTGCCGATCGACTATAAAGAAGTTGCTATCACCAGACGGATGTTCCGGTCCGGGGAAAGTGAATATCACATAAACGGAAACCAGTGTCGGCTCAGAGACATCCGGAAACTGATTATGGATACAGGAATCGGAGTGGATGGATATTCCCTGATCGGTCAGGGTAAAATCTCCGACATTATCAGCAATAAAACAGAATCCCGACGTGAGATCTTTGAAGAAGCGGCCGGAGTCGTGGCTTACAGGACCAAGAAAGCCGAGGCAGAGCGAAAACTTCAGTCTACGACGCTGAATATGGACCGCGTGCAGGATATCATCGGCGAAATCGAAGGCCGTATTGATGGACTTCGGGAAGACAGCGTTAAGGCGAAGGAATACCTGAAGCTTCGGGACCGGCATAAAGAACTGGAAATCAACATTATCCTGAAAAACGTTGAGAATCTGGAATTAAAAAACGAATATGCCAAAGACGATTTGATGGAAGTCACCTGTTCCATCGATGATGTGAAAGAAAACAAACAGTCTCTGGACGAGAAGTATAACGAATCCATTACCAGAAACGAGGCATTGGAAGCACTGTCCGTTGAGTCCAGAGAAAAGCTTTTGAAAGCGGTCGACGACTTGAATGCGGCCGTGAATAAGGGCGAAGTGGACAAGGAACGGCTGGCTGCCATAGAAAGCAGTTCCCAGCGTCTGCATGCAGAAATCGCAGAGCTTCAGGAACGAAAGGAACGGGAGCTTTCCAACGCAGAAGCCTTTGCGGTGGAGAAAAAAGAAATCGATGAAGAAACGGCACAGGCAGAAGCCGTGCTGGCAGAGAAGACGGGAGAATACGACCGCCTGACCGAGGAGGTTGCCCGCCTGACGGAAGAAGCCGATGAATACCGGAGCAAGGTCTTTGAGCTGTCCACAGAAATCAATTCCGGGAAAGCTGAAATCAATAGTCTGGAGCTTTTGCAGGAAACCCTCGAAAAGAGAAAAGAGGCTCTGATCAACGAGAAAACCAGCGGCGATTCCAGTAACCGGGAAACTATGGACGGTCTCAATGCGGCGAGAAATGAGCGCAAAGAACTGGAAGAGGATCTGGAAGAAAAGAAAACCCGGGCGGAGAAAATGCGTGAAGCGTATCACGCAGACCAGGAAGAGGAACGGGCCCTTGCAAAAGCATCGGAAGAATTGAGAATCCAAATGGGCCGGCTTTCTGCGAGAAAAAAGACCATCGAGGAAATGGAAAGCAATTACGAGGGCTACAATTACGCCGTCAAGCATATTATGAAATCTGGGCTTTCCGGAATCCACGGTGTTGTGGCGGATCTGATCCAAGTGCCAAAGGGCTATGAAATCGCCATCGAGACGGCTCTTGGAGCAGCGCTGCAGAACATCGTATGTGAAGACGATGAAAGCGCAAAGGGTGCGATTCGCTCTCTAAAAGAAAACAAGGCCGGCAGGATGACCTTCCTGCCTTTGAAATCCATTCGTTCAGGAAGCTACATGGACGACAAACTGCGGACGGAAGCCGGATTCACCGGGTTTGGACCGGAGTGTGTCGACTACGACGGCAGATATGAGGAAGTGGTCAAATACCTGTTGGGCAGAGTCGTCATCGTAGACAACATGGATCACGCGGTCCGGATCTCGAAGAAGCTTTCCGGAATGCGGGTCGTTACGCTGGAAGGGGAAATCATCAATTCCGGCGGCGCGATCACAGGCGGCAAATACAAAAATAAAACGGCGAATATTCTCGAGAGAAAGACGGAAATCGCCCAGCTGCAGACACAGATTACCGAGTTGTCTGCAAAGCAGGCAAAAAACGAGGACCGTTTGGGAACACTCCGGGAAAACATCCGTACCTTTACCAGTGACATCGGCCGAATCGAAGGAGAAATCCGTGCTGCCGAGCATGCGCTGATCGCAAAGGATAACGAAATCGTTTTCGCGGAAACGGCGCTTAAGGATATCAAAAGTAGCAGCGAAAAAGTTGAAAAAGAACTTGCCAGCATTCGGGAAGAACACGATCGTTCGGTCCACATGGTCGAAGAACTGAAAGAAAAGATTCTTGCAAGCGAACAGGAAATCGAAGAAACGAAGCAGCTCAGCGAACGCAAGCTGGAAGAATGCGACGCGAAAAAGGCAGAGTTTGATCAGATCAGTGAGGAAATTACAAAAGCCAGAATCGCGGTGACAAGCTGCAGTCAGAGAAAGAGTCACGCCGAGGATATCGTTGGCAGGATCACAGAAACCATTCTTGAAATCGACCAGGATATCAAGACCAAAGACAGCAGCCTGCAATCCATGGCCGAAGAAAAGGCCGAACTGACTTCCGGACATACAGATATTGACGGACTGATTCGGGAAAAAGAAGAAATCCGAAACAACGCCGACGAATACCTTCGCGATATTACAGAAGAGAAAGCGACGCTGACTGCTGAAATCAACCGGATCAATGAAGAACGGGAGCGGCTGTCGCAGAAACTTCAGACTCTGCAGGATCAGAAGTACGATTTGGATGTGCGAAAGGCGAAGAACGAAACCCAGTTGGAATCCTTAAAGGAAAAACTGTGGGAAGACTTCGAAGTTTCCTATATTCAGGCCATGGAGTTCAAATCCGACGAATTTGTCATGTCTTCCGCGGTCAAGGAGAACCGGCAAATCAAGAACCGGATCAAGGAGCTGGGCGAAGTCAATGTCGGTGCCATTGAAGAATACGAAACGGTTCGTGAACGGTATGAATTTTTGACAACGCAGCAGGCGGACATTCAGGAAGCCATGGATCAGCTGAACGGTATCATCTCCGATATGGACAAAACCATTCGCCAGCGCTTCAAGAGCAGCTTCGATGAGATCGTCGTCAATTTCGAGGAACAGTTCCAACGCCTCTTTGGAGGAGGACATGCGGAACTCAGGCTTTCCGATGAAGAGAATCCTCTGGAATCAAATATCGATATCGTAGCACAGCCGCCGGGCAAGAAACTGCAGACCATCAATCTTTTATCCGGTGGAGAGAAAACATTGACGGCAATCGCCCTCATGTTCGCAGTACTGCAGGCGAAACCGACCCCATTCTGCATTTTGGATGAGGTTGAGGCAGCCCTGGACGATGCGAACATCGATCGGTTTATCGATTGTCTCAGACAGTTTAGAAACATACAGTTCGCATTAGTAACGCACCAAAAGGCAACCATGGAACACGCAGACGTGCTCTATGGAGTGACGATGCCGGAAAAGGGTGTATCAAAGATCCTTTCACTGGATCTTGAAAATTAGCAGACTTTGGAGGAAACATGATAACACAGGAGAAAAAAGGATTTTTCGGAAAACTGTCACAGAGAGTCAGTGACGCCCTGGCGATGCGGCCAACCATCGATGAAGACTTTTTTGACGAACTCGAAGAGATACTCATCACATCGGACATCGGAATGGAAACGACCGTGAAAATCGTAGAGACCCTGCGATCGGAAGTCCAGGCGAACAACATGACAAAACCATCCGTCATCAAGATCAGACTTGGGAAGATCATTGCGGATTTCATAAACAAGGGCGACAAGCAAAAGCTCTGTCAGGAGTATCCACTGGTCATTCTCATGATCGGCATCAACGGCGGGGGCAAAACCACGTCCATCGGAAAGATTGCATACATGCTTAAGAAACAGGGCAAGACAGTCATGATGGCTGCCGCGGACACCTTCCGTGCAGCGGCCAGTGAGCAGCTTTGCATTTGGGGAGAACGCGTGGGAGTCAACGTGATCCGGCATGCGGAAGGAGCCGATCCATCGGCCGTTATTTACGACGCCATACAGTCCGCAAAGGCGAAGAACATTGATGTTCTGATTTGCGATACAGCCGGTCGTCTGCAGAACAAAAAGAACCTGATGGACGAACTGAACAAAATGAACAAAGTCATCGGCAGAGAATGGCCGGAAGCCTCGCGGGAAAACCTGCTCGTCCTGGATGCCACAACGGGCAAGAATGCCGTTTCACAGGTTGCCGAATTCGGAGAAACGGCCGATGTGACGGGCATCGTTCTGACGAAACTGGACGGAACGGCGAAGGGAGGTATCGTCCTGACCATAGCCGATGAGTTTGATCTGCCGGTAAAGTTTGTAGGACTTGGAGAAGGAATCGAGGATCTGAAGGAATTCGATCCGGTTGATTTTGCGGAAGGAATATTTCAATGAGCACACCACTAGTTGCCGTAGTTGGCAGACCGAACGTAGGGAAATCGACATTTTTTAATAAGATCGTAGGAAGAAGAGTTTCCATCGTCGAAGACACGCCGGGCGTTACGCGGGATCGGATCTACGCCGAAGCCGAATGGTGCGGGGTGCACTTTGCCCTGATCGATACAGGCGGCATAGAACCGGACAGCAAAGATGTCATCCTTTCGCAGATGCGGGAGCAGGCGGAGATGGCCATGGATACGTCGGACGTGATTCTGTTTATGGTAGATGGGAAAGAAGGACTCACTGCAGCGGACCGGGAAGTGGGTGAAATGTTGATGAAGACCGGTAAAAAAGTCGTTCTTGCCGTCAACAAAATCGATAAGCCGGAGCTGCCGGATGATTTTTATGATTTTTATGAATTGGGATTGGGAGAACCAATTCCCATTTCTTCATCCAATATGCTGAATCTGGGAGACCTGCTGGACGAAATCGTCGCTAGTTTTCCGGAAGGTGCTGGTCAGGAAGAAGAGGAGTCCATTAAGATCGCCATGATCGGCAAACCGAATGTGGGCAAGTCATCCCTGATCAATAAGATCCTCGGGGAAAACCGCGTCATCGTATCGCCCATTGCGGGAACGACCCGGGATTCCATCGATACACCCTTTGAGCACGACGGAGAAAAGTACATCCTGATCGACACCGCCGGGATCCGGCGCAAAAGCAAAGTCAACGAAAACATTGAGAAATTCAGTGTTCTTAGAGCCGTTGCGGCCATCGAGCGGTGTGACGTCTGTCTGCTCATGATCGACGCCCAGGAAGGCGTGACGGAGCAGGATAAGAAAATCGCAGGCATCGCCCACGAGGCGGGCAAAGGCATTGTCATCGTAGTAAACAAATGGGATCTGATCGAAAAAGAGACGGGAACCATGAATGCCTTCAAAAAAGACATTGCTAGAGAATTGGGCTTTATGTCCTACGCACCGTCGGTCTTTATTTCTGCCCTTACGGGACAGCGGGTCAATCAGGTCATTGACATGGCGAAATACGTAGCAGAAAACCGTGCTATGCGTGTACCGACTGGACAGCTCAATACCCTGATTACCGACGCAACGATGATGAAGCAGCCGCCGGCGGATAAAGGTAAGAGATTAAAAATTTACTACGTCACCCAGGTTGGCGTTAAGCCGCCGCTGTTTTCATTCAAAATCAACGCAAGGCCTTTGATGCACTTTTCTTATTCCAGATATCTGGAGAACAAAATTCGAGAAGCGTTTGGGTTTGAAGGGACTTCTCTGAAATTCGTATTCAGAGAAAAAGGCGAGAAAGAAGAGGAATTTTAAGATGGCTATGACGTATTATCTCTGGCTGGGGATCCTGGGAGTGATTGCCTATTTGATCGGCAATATTTCACCATCGACGATCATGGCGAAACGACAGGGTCTGGACATCAAAAAAGAAGGAAGCGGCAATGCCGGAACGACCAACGCCCTGCGTGTCATGGGTAAAAAAGCCGGCGCGATCACCTGCATCGTGGACATTCTCAAAGGCGTAGTCGCCGTACTGATCGGGACACTGGTTCTCGGCAACGCAGGCGCCTATCTTTGTGCCCTTTGCGTATTCCTGGGACACGTGTGGCCCATCGTGTACAAATTCAAGGGCGGCAAAGGCGTCGCGACAGCCTTTGGGGCAGTGCTTGCGGTCAATCCGCTGTTGGCGCTGATTTCACTGGTGATCGTGGCCATTATCGTATTCACATCAAAGAGAATGTCTCTGGGGTCGATAATCGGTGCCGTAGCGTTTGCGGTACTGTCCATATTTCTGGAACCGGGATTTTTCCTATTTGCCTGTGTCATGGCGATTATCATGATCGTGAAGCACCGGGCAAATATCGTCAGGTTGATACACGGCGAAGAGCCGATTATGGGAATATTCGAAAAGAAAGATAAAAAAGATCAAGAAGAGCAAACAGAAACCGATGAAGGAGGACTTGGAAATGAGTAACATAGGCGTAATAGGAGCAGGCAGTTGGGGGACGGCCTTAGCTACCGTCGTGGCGGACAAAGGCAACAAAGTCAAAATCTTCGATGTTGACGAAAAGCACTTGAAGTCCATGGAAAAATACCGTGAAAATGTTGACTATCTTCCGGGGGTCTCCTTGAGTGATAACATTACCATGGTTTATTCCAGCGAAGAGGCGCTCCAGTCGGCAGATGTCGTACTGTTTTCGGCACCGGCGCAGCATTTCCGAAGCGCCCTCACAGCAGCGAAGGATTTTATTCCTGAGGACGCCCTGATCATCAATGTGGCAAAGGGCATCGAGAAGGGCACTCATAAGAGAATGTCGGAAATCGCCGTTGAGGTTATGGGAGACGCGGTGATGGATCGGTACGTGGTACTGTCCGGACCGTCCCACGCGGAAGAAGTGGGCAGGAGAATGCCGACCACAGTAGCCACAGCTTCCAGAAACATGGAGGCTGCCAGCAAGATCCAGGATCTGTTTATGACGGGACGATTCCGTGTCTATACCGCAGACGATGTTGTCGGTGTGGAACTTGGGGGCGCTCTGAAAAACATCATCGCACTTGGCGCCGGCATCTCGGACGGCATGGGATTTGGCGACAATGCAAAAGCCGCGCTCATGACCAGAGGTCTGGCCGAAATCACAAGGCTGGGAGTAAAACTCGGTGCACGGCCGGAAACCTTCTCCGGACTGACGGGAACCGGAGATTTGATCGTTACGTGTACGAGTATGCATTCGAGGAACCGCCGCTGCGGTATTATGATGGGCGAAGGTATGGCACCGGAAGAAGCCATCGAAAAAGTCGGCATGGTCGTAGAAGGCATGTTTACCGCAGAAGCGGCGTACGAACTGGCTAAGATCGCCGGCGTGGAAATGCCAATCACCGACGCTATATATAAAGTAACAAAAGGGCAGATCGGCGCGTCTGAAGCGGCCGAAATGCTCATGGGAAGAGATAAACGTCACGAACTTGACTGATAGAATGGCAGAGAACAAAACGTATCATATTACAACCTTCGGATGTCAGATGAACGAACATGACTCCGAAACCATATCGGGAATGCTGCAGCAAAGGGGCTACATTCAGGTACCTGAGCGGGGCGACAGCGACATCGCCATCATCAACACATGCAGCGTCAGAGAAAACGCGGATAAGCGGTTCTTTGGCACCCTGGGTCAGCTCAAAAAAATCAAAGTGAAAAACCCAGACTTTGTGGCCTGCGTGTGCGGGTGCATGATGCAGCAGGAGCATATTATACAGGAAGTCAAACAGAAATATCCGTGGGTGGATATTATTTTCGGGACCCATAACATTCATGAATTCCCGGATATGCTCGATCAGCTTTTTGAGGCGAGAACCCTTCAGCGAAAGGAAGAACAGCGGCACCTGTCAGAGCAGGAAATGCGAGACCGGCAGCAGTACAACATCGCCAAGCATGACGTGCGGAGCGCGAAGAACACCCGGGTCATACAGGTGTACGACGATAAAACAGAAATCGTAGAAGGATTGCCGGCGAAGCGGCTCTATCGCCATAAGAGCTTCGTCAACATTATGTTTGGCTGCAACAATTTCTGTTCTTACTGCATCGTTCCTTATACGAGAGGACGTGAAAAGAGCCGGAAACCGGAAGATATCATCGAGGAAATCAAAAATCTGGTCCGCGATGAGGTAAAGGAAGTAACCCTGCTCGGTCAGAACGTAAATTCCTACAAAGGCCTTTCTTCCAATGGCGCTACGTGGGATTTCACAGATCTTATCGAAGCGCTGAACGAAATCGATGGTCTGGAACGTATCCGGTTTATGACGTCTCACCCAAAGGACCTGTCAGACCGATTGATTGGTGCTTTTGCAAACTGCAGCAAGCTGTGTAAGTACATCCATCTTCCGGTACAGTCAGGCAGTACAGAAGTTCTAAAGCGAATGAACCGCCGTTACACCAGAGAGCAGTATCTGGATCTGGTGCAAAGGCTCCGAGAAGCGGCTCCGGGCATTGCCATCAGCACGGATATTATAGTAGGTTTTCCTGGCGAGACCGAGGAAGAATTTGAAGACACCCTGACTTTGGCAGAAAAAGTGCAGTACGATTCGGCCTTTACGTTCCTCTATTCGATTCGTAAAGGGACGCCGGCCGCAGAATACGAAGACCAGATTCCGGAACTGGTCAAACACGAACGGTTTAACCGACTGGTGGACGTGATCAACCGGTGCAGCAGTGAAAAAAATGCGGCCTATATTGGCCGCACCGAACGCGTGCTGATCGAAGGACTGAGCAAGAAGGGCTCCGATATGCTTTCCGGTAGAACCGATTCCTTCAAACTCGTTGATTTCCCGGGAGACGCATCTTTGATCGGACAGATTCGGGGTGTCCGAATTACGGACGCGAACACCTTTAGCTTAAAAGGTGCATTAATAGAATGAGAAGAAAAGCAGCAACAGCTGTAGCGGTGATTACAGCCTTTACCATGTCGTTGATCGGCAGCGCATTAAATCTATCGGTTCCATCGATCAGTATGGAATTTTCCGTCGAAGCATCGGTGGTTGGATGGCTCATTACCGGGTACATGCTGACGATCGCAGCTTTGAGCGTGCCTTTTGGAAGGCTGGCCGATATTTGGAGCAGAGAACGGGAACTGGTGCTGGGAATCCTTGTTTTTATTGCGGGATGCGTCGGCGCGGTGTTTTCCCCATCCATGCCGTTTCTTCTGGCTATGAGAGTGGTGCAGGGAATTGGCGGTGCCATGGTGCTCAGCACGAACACGCCGATTCTGATCAGTGCTTATCCGCCAAACATGCGGGGTCAGGCCATTGGATATTCCATCGGTTCTGTGTACATCGGTCTTTCATTGGGACCCGTCATAGGCGGTATTCTGAATCAGAATTTTGGATGGAGGTCCATTTTTGTCGTTTCCGGAGTGCTGGCGGTTGCGGCGCTTTTGATAGCGATTCGGGGGCTGCCCGCTGAGGAATCCGAGGGCAGAGGCCGATCTTTTGATCTTCCGGGCAATCTCTTGTATTCCTGTTTCATCGTGGCGTTCATGTATGGATTGTCGGGAATCGGAGGCAGCCAACGTGCTGTGTGGATTACAGTGGCCGGTGTGATTTTTGGCATTGCTTTTGTGACGCGTGAACTGAAGGCTGAGGATCCGGCACTGAACATCAGCCTGTTCAAATCAAACATCGGATACACCCTTTCCAATGTTGCCGCATTGATGAATTATGGGGCGACATTTGCAATCGGTTATCTTACATCTATATACCTTCAGGTGGTCATGGATTATACCTCCCAGACCGCTGGGCTCATACTGATTACCCAGCCAGCGGTCATGGCGATTTTGACACCTTTTATGGGGAAACTGTCGGATAAACGTTCGCCTTTCGTGTTATCCTCCATCGGTATGGGGATTTGTGCGGTCGGCATTCTGTTCTTTGTTTTTATAAATGCAGAAACGAATCTCGCAGTCATCCTATGCGCGCTGGTCATCACGGGAATTGGATTCTCATTCTTCTCATCGCCTAATACCAATGCGATTATGTCCTGCGTTGAGAAGAAGGATTACGGGGTCGCCACGTCGGTATTGAACACCATGCGGACCATCGGACAGACATCCAGTATGGTCATTGTAACGATTATAGTGGCTATGACGATTCCGGGAATGCAGATCACAGAAGCATCGCCGGATGTTCTGGTCAGCGTGATTCATAAAGCGTTTATCATTTTTGCTATCATGTGCGTAATTGGTATATTCATATCATTAAAGAGGAAACGGGAATGAATATCAAACAAATCGCAAAAAAAGCAGGCGTTTCCGTTGCTACCGTATCCAGGGTCCTCAATCACCCTGAGAATGTAGCACCTGCCACAAGGGAACGGATACAGAAAATCATAGACCAGGAGGAATATACTCCAAACTGGTTTGCCCGTGGGCTGAACTTTAATAAGACAAGAACCATAGGGCTGGTCACACCGCACACCGTCGGCTCCTGCTATATGGAAATCGCAGGCGGCGTCGAGGAAGTTGCCAGACAGAAGGGATATATCACCTTTATGTGCAACATGGAGCGGGATCCGGATATCGAAAAGGAATACATCAATCATCTCATTACCAGGAAGGTGGATGGAATCATACTCATGTATTCCTCCCTGTCCGATGAATATATGTCATGGATCCGGGAAGAAAAGATTCCAGCCGTTTTGATCGGAGAAAACGAGCTCCGTCCCGATTGGGATTCTGTAAAAGCCGATTGCCGTGACGGGGCAGTGAAGATGACGGCCCATCTGGTTGAATGTGGACATGAAACCATTGGGATGCTCTGCGGGAACGCTCCCGAAAACGAAGCGAATTCCATACTGCAGGGATATAAGAATGTGATGAAGGCAAGCGGGAAAAAGCTTTCGTCGAAGAATGTCTACGACGTAGAAAACAGTATTGAAGGCGGCTATATCGGTGCGAAGAGAATGATTTCTGAGTTTACAAGCCCGGGAAGCGATGTGCCGGGAGATCAGCTGGATGCCATTTTTGCTTCCAGCGATGAAATCGCTTACGGCGCAATGGATGCCGTCAAAGACTGCGGCCTTTGCATACCGGATGACATAGCAATCGTAGGGTTCGGGAACTACAAAATGTCAAATCTCATGGAACCAAAATTGACGACGGTTGAGGAGCCGTACCGGCTCATGGGCATTTATGGCGCGCGAATTCTATTCGACCTGATTGAGGAAAAAGAAAAAAACGGCGAGGAATCAACGCCGAAGCATATCATATTAAAAACAAAGATGCGCATTCGAAAATCATGTGGTCACAAGGAAAGAATAGGAGAGATGTTCTAATGCTAAAAACAAATTTTCTGGGAATAGAACTGGAGAATCCCATTGTCGTCGCTGCTGGTCCATGGAACCGGGATGGGGCAAGTATCCGCGCATCTCTTGACAGCGGTGCAGGTGCCGTCGTAACAGAGAGTATCGTAAGCGATACGGTAATGGATGTACGCCCGCGCATTGCCGCAGATGAAATGGGAGCCCAAAACATTCGGCTTTACAGCGATATACAGATTGAAGGCTGGGAGCGTGAAATGCGCATCGCCAAGGCAAAGGGCGGTGTGGTCATCGCCAGCATTTCAGGCCATTCTCCTTCGGAACTCGCCTATATGGCAAGTAAAATGGAAAAATTTGGAGCTGATGGCATTGAACTCAGCGTTTCCAATCCGGCTGTTGAATCGCTGGAAGTCGTCGCATCGGATGCGAATACCATTTACGATATGACAAAAGCAGTCGTTTCGGCAGTAAAAATACCGGTTACCGTGAAATTGTCACAGAACACCACCAATATTGCGAAAGTTGCAAAGGCTGTAAAAGCGGCAAATGGATCCGGGGTCACGGCCATTAATACGGTAAGAGGCATTCTCGGCGTGGACATCGAGTCCGCCTCACCGGCACTGTTTACCTATGGAGGGATTTCCGGGGAATATATCAGGCCTTTGGGGCTGGCATCCGTAGCTACCATCGCGCAGACTGTGGACATTCCGATCTGCGGTGTAGGCGGGGTCAGCACAGGCCGTCATGCTGTGGAATATATGATGCTGGGTGCAAACGTGGTTCAGGTTGGAACTAGTGTCATAACGGAGGGATATGGTATAATCCGCAAGATTGTACAAGAATTAGAAGTTTGGGCACAAAATCATAACCTGAAGAACATCTCAGATATCAGGGGAGCTGCACTTAAAAATCTGAAATCCTTTGATGAAATGAAGTATGAACCGTCGATCAGCACTGTAAACAGCACGCTTTGCACGGAAAACTGCAGTAAATGCATCGATTTGTGCATCTATAAGGCGGTCACTAGAACAAGCGGGAAAATAAGCATTGATAAGGGAAAATGTACTGGATGTGGATTGTGTGTATCGATTTGTCCCGCAAATAAGTTAAAATTAGGCTGGTAAACAGCCTTTTTTTTATGGAAAAGGCTTGTAATTTTCAGAAAATACAATATAATAAAAATAGATGTATGTAACTGGTTTCACAACCGATTACGATAATAAATTTTCATTCAAAAAGGAGGATGAGTTATGTATAAGTGTAGTTTAGAGAGAATGTCTGACAAAATCAAAACTTTTGCTCAGTTTGGTGATGCAGGTCACGGTGGAATCACAAGATATTCCCTGTCACCAGAAGCACACATGGCGAGAGACGAATTCGTTAGACGTATGGAAGCCATTGGCGCTAAGATCGAATGCGACGACTGTGCATGCCTGTATGCAACACTGGAAGGTTCCGATCCTAACGCTAAGAGAATCGTTATGGGTTCCCACTGTGACTCCGTAAAGAACGGTGGTAACTACGACGGTATCGAAGGTGTTATGACTGGTATGGAAGTACTGGAAACAGTAGCTGCTGAAAACATTCCTCATAAGCACCCGCTCACAGCTATGATCTGGACAAACGAAGAAGGATCCCTGTATCCGCCTGCAATGATGGTATCCGGTATCATTTGCTATGACTATCTGCCTGATTATCTGAAGCCAAACTTCGAATATGACAACATGATGGCTTCAAAGCCAATGGATAAGTCAGAATTCGCAAACTTTGGTGAAGCTCTGGCAGCATCCAAGTACAAAGGCGACAAGGCTAACAGAATCAGCCCTGACAAATATTGCGCTATGTTCGAAACTCATCTGGAACAGGGCCCTATCCTTGAAGACAACGGCAATGAAATCGGTGCTGTACAGCTCGTAATGGGTATGTTCAACTACAGAGTAAGATTCCACGGATTCACTGCTCATGCTGGTACATTCCCAATGGCTAAGAGACATGACGCTCTGCACGCTGCAGCAGAATTCCTCTGCAAGCTGCATGAGAGATATGACGCTTACAACAAGGAACTGATTGAAAGCGGCGAAAGCGAATATGAATTCGTATTCACAACTGGTGAAATTTATGTACACCCTTGCATCCACACTTGCATTCCTGACGAAGCAGAATTCTCACTGGATGTAAGACACCCTGATCAGAAAGTTCTGGACAAGTGCATGGAAATCCTGAAGGAAATGGCTGGCGAAATGTATCAGCAGTGCACATGCGACATCGAAGAACAGTGGAAGAGAGATCCAGTTCCATTCGATTCCAGACTGATCGGATTCGTAGAAGAATCCATGGAAGAAATGGGAGCTAAGTGGCAGAAGATCCTGTCAGGCGCTGGCCATGACGCACAGTTCTGCGCATACATGATCCCTACAACCATGATCTTCTCAAGAACAAAGGATGGTCTGTCACACTGCGAACCTGAACACGTATCAGACGAAGACTGCACAGCTGCTGCTACTGCAACTCTGAACGCTGTTCTGAAGTGCGACGCATCACCTGAATTTTAGTCGGAGCGAACTTAAAAGGCTATAATCAAACTGACGGGAAATCCTTTCCCGCCAGTTTGCTATCTGCGGCTGAAACGCTAAGGGTAGCACCTGAAAAGGAGGAATTAAATTGAGTAAAGTAGTAAAAGCAAAGTACACTGCTGAAGCTGTTCCTGGTTTCACTCACAGAACAGCTCTCGAAGAAGCAGCAAGATGTCTGCTCTGCCACGATGCACCTTGCAGTAAGGGATGTCCCGCTGGAACGGATCCTGCTAAATTCATAAGATCGATCCGGTTCAGGAACGTAAAAGGCGCTGCAGAGACCATTCGTGAAAACAACGTTCTCGGCGGATCATGCGCTAGAGTATGTCCTTATGACAATCTTTGCGAAGAAGCATGCTCAAGATGCGGCATTGACAGACCTATCGAAATCGGTAAGTTACAGAGATACGCAATCGAACAGGAAAAGCTGTTTAAGATGAAGACCCTCAAAGCTCCTTCAAAGAAGCAGGCTGAAAAGGTTGCATGTGTTGGTGCAGGCCCTGCATCCCTGGCATGTGCAGCAGAACTGGCAAAGGCTGGTTACAAAGTAACGATCTTTGAAAGAGAAGAAAAAGCAGGCGGAATGCTGACCTATGGAATCGTTCCATCCAGACTCCCGCAGTCAGTCGTTGATCACGATATCGCTCAGGTAAAGGGCCTTGGCGTAAAGTTCGTATTCAACACAGAAGCAAAGGCTGAAGATCTGGAAGCATTCGACGCAGTATTTGTAGGAACAGGACTTTGGGACGCAAACCTTCCGAAACTGAAGGGCGCAGAACTCAAGGGCGTTTATTCCGCAGTTGACTATCTGAAACAGGCAAGAACGAAGAAAAAGGACTTCGATCCTGGCAAGAGAGTTATCGTAGTCGGCGGTGGTGACGTAGCAATCGACTGTGCCGTTACAGCAAAACTGCTGGGCGCAGAGGATGTTAGAATCCTCTACAGAAGAACCATCGAAGAAGCTCCGGCAAACATCAATGAATTCCACTATGCTCTGTCACTTGGCATTGGAATCACAACAGGACTGTATCCTGTAGCAGCAATCGGAACAAAGACAAAGATGAACAAGGTTGAAGCAGTTGGATTCTATGACAAGAAAGCAAAGGCAGAATTCAGCTGTGATGCATTGGTATTTGCAACCGGACAGAAACCGGAAGACCAGAGTGCATACGGCGTAGACGTTAACGAAAAGGGCTTCGTAAAAGTTAAGAAAGGCGGCAAAGCCGGCGGCAAGTTCTTCGCAGCAGGCGATATCGTTAACGGCGGAAAGACAGTCGTTGAAGCGGTAGCAGAAGGTAAAGAAGCTGCAGCATCGATCATTGCTTATCTGGAAAAGAAAGGAGTGAAATAGAATGGCAGTTAAGAAAGATTTATCATTGAAATATCTGGGTGTTGATTGTCTGAATCCGTTCTTCCTTTCATCATCACCGGTAGGCGGAAATTACGACATGGTTGCAAAGTGCTATGAAACAGGATGGGGCGGCTGCTTCTTTAAGACCGTCGGAATCTTCGTAGCAGATGAATGTTCACCAAGATTTGACCAGACAAACAAAGAAGGTCTCCCTTGGGTTGGTTTTAAGAACATGGAACAGATTTCCGATAAACCGACAGAACTGAACTTTGAATACATGTACAGACTGATCAGAGATTATCCGGAACACATTACAGTTGCTTCCATCATGGGTTCTTCCGTTGATGAATGGAAGAAGCTGGCTAAGATGGCTGATGAAGCAGGTGCAAAGATCATTGAAGGTAACTTCTCATGTCCTCAGATGACTTCCCACGACATGGGTTCTGACGTTGGTACAAACAACGAACTGGTAGAATCCTATTCCAGAGCTGTTGCAGAAACCGTTCCTCATATTCCGTTCGTTGCTAAAATGACACCAAACTGCAAGAACATGGAAGAACATGCCAGAGCAGCTCTCAAGGGTGGAGCGGCTGCAGTATCTGCCATCAATACGATCAAATCGATTACCAATATCGATTTTGAAAACAACACAGGTATGCCGGTTGTTGATGGTAAGTCATCCATTTCCGGTTACTCCGGAGCTGCTGTAAAGCCAATTGCTCTCAGATTCTGTACGCAGGTACAGCAGGATGAAGAAATCCAGAGAATGGCGAAGGAAGGCAAGTGGAACTTCGGGCATGGACACGAAATGTCCGGTATCGGCGGGATCGAAACCTGGAGAGACGTTGCGGAATTCCTGGCAATTGGATGCAGAAACATCCAGGTAACCACAGCCATCATGCAGTATGGATACAGAATCGTCGAAGATATGGCATCTGGTCTGATGCACTTCATGGATGAAAAGGGATATGATCACCTTGATGAATTCATCGGATGCGCTCTGCCGAACCTGATTCCGGCAGAAGACCTGAACCGTGACTACAAGGTTCTGCCTGCCTTTGACGAAAAGAAATGTATCGGATGCGGCAGATGCTACATCTCCTGCTACGATGCAGCTCACCAGGCAATTGACTGGAACGAAAAGAAGAGAAGACCGGAACTGAACGATAATTGTGTTGGATGCCACCTCTGCCTGAATGTATGTCCTGTACAGGGATGCATTACTCCGGGAGAAATCAAGTGGAAGGTTCGTGACGAAAACGGCGTAGCCGTTCGTGAAGCAAACGATGCAACACACATCAAGTTCAAGAAGGATGCCAGAAAAGAAAAGAAGTTGGCCCTGAAGGCTCAGTATGAGTAAGAATTTCTAAGGCTACACTTTCGTATATAATGGCATGCGTTTGCGCTGTGGGGAGACTCATAGCGCAAACGCTTTTTTTGTTTGCTTTTTTGCATTATTTTTATGGGATTGAGTTCAAATCTTTCGATTCAATGATATAATTGATATATATTTGACGAGGTCCATCATGAACACAGTTGAAGTAATAACGAAAAAAAGAAACGGCATTATTTTATCCGATGAAGAAATCCGATACATGGTCAATGGATATACGGATGGAAGCATTCCGGATTATCAAATGGCCGCTTTTCTTATGGCTGTATACTTTCAGGGCATGAACAAAGAAGAAACCATTGCCCTGACGGATTTCATGCGCAGATCCGGTGATACCGTTGATTTGAGCGGTATTGAGGGAATCAAAGTAGACAAACACAGCACAGGTGGTGTCGGTGATAAAACGACGCTGATCGTAGGACCCCTTGCGTCGGCATGCGGCGTACCGGTTGCCAAGATGAGCGGCCGGGGACTTGGCTTTACCGGCGGAACCGTCGATAAGCTGGAGTCCATACCGGGGTTTCATACTTCTATGGAAGAATGTGATTTTATTAACCAGGTTAACCAGCGAGGCATCGCGGTGATCGGACAGACCGGTCACATCGCACCGGCGGACAAAAAGATCTATGCTCTGCGTGATGTTACCGGGACCGTGGAAAATCTCAGCCTGATCACATCCAGTATCATGAGCAAAAAACTAGCCTCCGGTTCGGACGCCATACTGCTGGACGTCAAATGCGGCAGCGGCGCCTTTATGAAGACGGAAGAAGAGGCAGAGAAGCTGGGACGGCTTATGGTCGAAATCGGAAACAGCAGCGGCAAAAAAACCATGGCAATCATTTCCGACATGGAACAGCCACTGGGAAATGCCGTTGGCAATGCTCTCGAAGTGATGGAAGCCATTGACGTTCTCAAGGGAAAGGGACCGGAGGACATTACCGAACTGTCCCTTCAGCTCGCCGGCATGATGGTCTATTTAGGAGGCGCAGCGGGAACCGCAGGTCTTGATATGGAAGAAGGTATGGCAAAGGGCCGCGAAGCGGCAGCCAAGGCTTTGGCCAGCGGAGATGCTTTGGAGCGATTCAAAAGCTTTGTCAGCGGTCAGGGTGGAAATCCTGCGATCGCAGACGATTACGGGCTGCTTCCGCAGGCAGGAATCGCGATCGATGTTCCGGCAAAAGCGGATGGATACATCCACGGGCTGGATGCCATGAAAATTGGTCTAGCCTCCCAGCATACCGGTGCAGGAAGAGAGAAAAAAGAAGATTCCGTGGACCTGTCAGCAGGCATTGTGCTGCGTCGTAAATGCGGTGATGAAGTCCGCAGGGGGGATATTCTCTGTACATTGTACGGCAACGATCTGGAAAAAACAGAGCGGGCCGCGGGAGAAGCGGCGGAGGCTTTTGCAATAGATCAAATCAGACCGGAACCAAGGTTGTTGATTAAGAAAATAATAGGATAGGAGAACACATTCATGAAAATCCAATTTTGTGGTGCTACGACGGGTGTAACAGGCTCATGCCATCTTATAACGACAGCAAATCATAAAGTATTGTTGGATTGCGGACAGTTTCAGGGTGGAAAAGCGCAGGACGAACTGAATTACGAGGAATTTCCGTTTGATCCTGCTGAAATCGAATACTTGATTTTGAGCCATGCGCACATCGACCACTGCGGCAGAATTCCCCTCCTTGTGAAGCGGGGATTCAAAGGTGAAATCTACTGTACGGATGCTACGGCGGATCTTTTGGAGATCATGCTGAAAGACAGCGGCCACATCCACGAGCAGGAAGCCGAATGGAAAAACCGTAAAAACGAAAGAGCGGGAAGACCACTGGTAGAGCCTTTGTATACGGAACTTGAGGCGGAGGCGTCACTCAAATATGTGAAACCGGTCTTGTACGACCAGCTTGTGGAATTGAATGATGAGATGCGCATCGTCTTTAATGATGCGGGGCACATTCTCGGGTCCGGAGAAATCGAACTATGGGTTACGGAAAACGAAAACGTATCCAAAATCGTATTTTCGGGAGACCTGGGTGTGATGGAACGACCAATCCTTCGCAACCCGACGATCATCAAGAAGGCCGATTATGTCATCATGGAGACCACTTACGGAAACCGCTTGCATCCGGAAAACGCGATGGATGTAAACAATTTGATCAACATTATACGCGAGACAACCAAGCGAGGGGGAAACGTGGTGATTCCGTCCTTCGCTGTGGGCAGAACCCAGGAACTGATTTTTGAACTGAATAAAATTTACGACAACGAGAAAGATCCTCGGCAAAAGGATCTGAAGGATGTCAAAGTATATATCGACAGCCCGATGGCAAACGCAGCCACCGAGGTGTTCAAGAAAAATGCCCAGGTATTCGATGAAGCCACAAAGGATTATATCAGCAAAGGCGACAATCCTCTCGAATTTGAAAATCTCAAGTTCACCCAGTCGACGGAAGAGTCACAGTGGTTGAATATCGACAAAGAGCCGAAGGTCATTATTTCGGCCAGCGGCATGTGCGAAGCAGGTAGAATCCGGCATCATCTGAAACACAATCTGTGGGATGCCAGAAACAGCGTCATTTTCGTAGGATATCAGGCAGAGGGAACCCTGGGCCGTACGCTGATCGAAGGCGCCAGTGAAGTAACTCTGTTTGGGGAAAAGATACAGGTCAATGCGAAGATCCACAATCTGGAAGGCTTTTCCGGACATGCGGATCGGGATGGTCTTTTGGGATGGCTCAAAGGATTCCAGAAGGCGCCGAAGCAGATATTCCTGGTTCATGGCGAGCCGGAAGCAAAACTGGACTTTGCTAAGACCGTAAAGGAAACGATCGGCTACGACACGATACCGGTCAATGTAAACTCCGAGTACGTTCTCGAAAACACAGATGGAACCGTGGTCGACATGAAGGAAGCTATGGCGGAAGCGGTCGACGAACGATCCGTCAACGATGCCCGCGACAATCTGTTCAACATTCGGAGACGGTTGGAGGACATTATTTACAATACAAACCTGAGCATCGACCAGAATACAGATCCTGAAAAGCTGGCGAAAATCAACAACATCATACTCGAACTGGAAAAGTCTGCCATTAATCTGGGGGCTACGATTTCAGAACGAGACGAAGAGGAAGGCATTCAGCTGACCGAGGAAGACAGGGAAGCGATTCGGGAAGAGAAAGAAAAAGAAAAGCACAGTAAGTCAGCAAGATAGTTTATCAAAAGTGGCACAAATGTATCGAAATTGAGAAAAAATCCGCTCCGAGTACCCATGATTGTGTTAAAATGGTACTGGAAGGAGAAACCATGTCTCAATTACAAGGTATCAAAACAAGCGTGCAGCAAGTAGCAGAAGCTATCGCAATCGCACTGAAAGTCGAAGTGGAAATCGTTGATGAAGAGCTGACGATCATCGGCGGCACGGGCGTCTATACGGACCGCCTGGGCTACAAGGAAGAACGGGGCGATCTGGATAGTAATTATCTCTATGCGCGGGTAATGCGTACCGGTGTGACCCATTACGTTTCCGATGCTTTTGCAGATAAAGATTATGACGAGAAAGGCGTCGGTGGAACTTTGTTTGGCGAACGTGCGGAAATCTGCACTCCCATCGTCTGCAAAGGCAAGTCCATTGGGATCATAGGAATGGTCGCCTTTACCGATGAACAGATGCAGATTCTGGCTGATACGAATCGAAATATGATCGGGTTTGTCGAACGAATGGCCGATCTTTTGGCTGCGAAGTCCGAACAGCAGGAAGCTCTGGAAAACGTTGAAGTATCCAGAGATGAAATGTCAACGGTTCTGGAAACCGCACACGAGGGAATCTTCGCGCTGGATCAGAAGGGTTACGTGAAACACTGCAACCACAGAGCAGCGGTTCTTTTTGGGACAACGAAACGTGATCTGATCGGAAGACATATCAGCAGTCTGATGCCTGGAAGCCCAGCCATCAAGGTTCTTGAGACCGGAAGAGGATACACAGAAAATGAAGAAATCTTCAAGGGCGAAGACAAGCATCACCACTTCATCGTGACGGCGAAACCTTATACCAATGGAGATGAGGTTCAGGGAATCGTTGTTTCCTTCCGGGATATCGAAGAGGCGCAAAAACTCGTATATAATTTTAGCAACCGCACCATAAAAAACACGGTTGATGATATAATAGGAACAAGCAAAAAAATCATGACGGCCAAGAGGCAGGCCCTGATGATCGCAAAGGGAAATTCCACCGTTATGATCACCGGTGAAAGCGGAACAGGCAAGGAAATGTTCGCAAAGGCAATTCATTATGCCAGCAAGAGGTCCGATGGTCCTTTTGTAACGGTGAACTGCGGTGCCATCCCGGAGAACCTTCTGGAGAGTGAACTTTTTGGATACGAAAAAGGAGCTTTTACGGGAGCAAGTGACTTGGGAAAAGCAGGGAAATTCGAACAGGCTGACGGCGGGACGATTTTCCTGGATGAAATCGGAGATATGCCTTTGCATCTGCAGGTAAAAATACTTCATGTTCTGCAGAATATGCGGTTTGAACGAGTTGGCGGCAATCGGGAAATCATCGTTGATGTCAGAGTCATTGCCGCAACGAACCGGGATTTGGAAAAGCTGATCAAAGAGGGCAAATTCCGTGAGGACCTCTATTACCGGCTCAGCGTGATTCCGCTCAGCATACCGCCTCTCAGGGAGCGGCGTGATGATATCCGGCTGCTTATGTATCATTTCCTGAAGAAGTACAACGCCTACATGAATCGTAAAATCGTCGGATTTACGCCAGAAGTCGAAGATCTTTACATGAAGCACGATTGGAAGGGGAATGTCAGAGAACTTGAGAACGCCGTTGAGTATGGTACAAATATGGCGTTTGGGAACATGATCACCATGGATGATGTTCCGGCAAGGATTCTGCGGAAGGAAGAAGAAATTGTGAAATTCAAGAATCTCGACCAGTCCCTTGCCGAGCAGGTCAAACTGTACGAGAAGGAGATCATTTCGCGAAAGCTCAAGCAGCATAACGGGGTGAAAGACGTTGTCGCTAAAGAACTTGGTCTTTCGAGAGCAACATTGTATAGAAAGCTTTCAGAGCTTGATATAAATTGATCTAATCTAGGTCTATTCATTAAACCATATTAATTTCAAGGAGGAAAAATTATGGCATTAAGAGAAGCATTACCAAAAATTACCACTCCACTGCCGGGCCCTAAGGCTGCAGCCCTGATCGAAAGAAGAAAGGCAGCTGTACCTTCCGCAATCGGAACTGCATATAAAGCAGTTATCGAAAGAGGCGAAGGCGCAATGTTCGAAGACGTTGATGGAAACATCTTCCTCGACTGGATCGCAGGCGTTGGTGTACTTAACATTGGATACTCACATCCTGAGCTGATTGCAGCTGTTAAAGAACAGGCTGACAAGTACTTCCACTCAATGTTCAACATCACAACTCATGAACCATATGTAAAGCTGGCTGAAGAATTCTCAAGAATCGCTCCTGTAAAGGGTGACCACAAGAAAGCATTCTTCGTATGCTCCGGTTCAGAAGCTGATGAAAATGCTGTAAAGGTAGCTAGAAACTACACTGGCAGACCTAACATCATCGTATTCACAGGTGCATTCCACGGAAGAACTTCCCTGACTATGACGATGACAGCTAAGAAGTCATATGCAGTAGGCATGGGTCCTTTCCCTGATGGTATTTACAGAGCTGAATTCCCGAACCTCTACAGAGCTCCGGGTCACATGACTGAAGAAGAAGCTATCCAGTACTACATTGGCAAACTGGAAGACGTATTCATCGAAGCAACTCCATATGATTCATGTGCAGCAATCCTGTTCGAGCCTGTACAGGGCGAAGGCGGATTCATCCCTGCTCCACTGGAATGGGTTAAGGCTGTTAGAAAGATCTGTGACGAACACGGCATCATGATGGTATGTGACGAAGTACAGTGCGGCTGGGCAAGATCCGGTAAGATGTTCGCTTCCGAATACTACAAAGAAGCTGGATGTGCTCCTGATATCATGACTACAGCTAAGTCAATCGCTGGTGGTATTCCACTTTCCGCTATCGTTGCAAGAGACGAAGTTATGGAAGGTGTACACCCTGGAACAATCGGCGGTACTTACGGTGCTAACGCTCTGGCAGCTGTATCAGCACTGAAGGTTATCGAAGTTATGGAAAGAGATAACTTCCCTGCAAAGGCTCTGCACATTGCTGAAGTTCTGGGTAACGGCTTCAAAGAAATGCAGAAGAAGTACCCTTGCATCGGTGATGTTAGAGGAACTGGCGCAATGATGGGTATCGAATTCGTTAAGGATCCTGAAACAAAGGAACCGGATGCAGCTCTCGTAAGCGCAATCGTTCAGAACGCTATGAACAAGGGCCTGATGCTCGAAGCAGCTGGTACTTACAACAACGTAATCAGAATCCTTTGCCCACTGGTTGCAACGGACGAACAGCTGCAGGCTGGTCTCGAAATCTTCGAAGCAGCACTGGCAGAAGCAGTAAAATAAGATATAGATTTACGACAACCGATTTTGTATCAATTCACGCCGTACCGGATGATTCCGGTGCGGTGTGTTTTTTTACATTAAACTCTGTTAATATTGGTTAATATTGTATAAGATTCTACCTTTTGACCCCTCTATCTGTTATAATCACTATGTATGAGTATAATAAGAGGTTTTTTTGTATGAAGACACTATATATTGACTGTAGCAATGGTATCAGCGGAGACATGCTTTTGGATGCACTCAGCGATATCGTTGGGGAAAAATTGCATATCCCTCAGGTCCACAGCGGGCACAGCCATGAGCATCACGACCATGACCACCATGGTCACGAACACGCTCACCACGGCAGAAGTTATGAAGACGTGAAAGCAGTGATCCACCACATGGCAGAACACGGTTTGACAGAAGGCGCCAGAGACTTTGCACTGAATATCTATGCTGTCATAGCCAAGGCAGAGGCTTCGGTGCACGGTGCGACTTTGGAAACGGTACACTTCCATGAAGTCGGTCGGGACAGAGCCATTCAAAACGCTGCCGGAATCGGAGCGGCACTGGACAAACTGGGCTTTTCACCGGAACCGGGCAGGTCCGCGGGCAGGATCCTTGTATCGCCAATTTACGATGGCACTGGGTTTGTAGACTGCGCCCACGGCAGGATCCCCGTACCCGTGCCGGCCGTCAAGGCTATGATGGATGCATGCGCAGGAAGCAAAGGCCCCGGCAGAGGCTATGACTTCAGAACTGCGGAAGATGTTGACACAGAGATGGTAACCCCGTCCGGTCTGGCAGCGATCATCGGAATCGGTGCGGAACCGGCCGACAAAGGATTTGCCATTATGGGAAGCATCGTAGCTGAGACGGAAGCAAAAGGAACGAGAGATACGGGCCGCGGTGGTCTGAGAGTATATTTGATAGAGGAGAAGTAACCATGAAAAGAAATCTGACGAAGACGTATGACCCAAAGAGTTTTGAAGATAGAATCTACGAAGAATGGGAAAGCAAAGGCGCATTCCGTGCGGACAGAGATCCCGACAAGAAATCATTTTGTATTGTGATGCCGCCGCCGAATATTACCGGCCAGCTGCATATGGGACACGCATTGGATCAGACCCTGCAGGATGTTCTGACCAGATTTAAGAGACTGCAGGGATACAGCGCATTGTGGCTGCCTGGAAGTGACCATGCGTCCATTGCTACGGAGGTAAAAGTCGTTGAAAAGATCCGGGAGGACGAAGGACTCGAAAAAGAAGATCTGGGACGCGAAGAATTCCTGAGGCGCGCCTGGGAGTGGAAGCGCATATACGGCGGTAAAATCACAAAGCAGTGCCGTAAGCTCGGCGATTCCTGCGACTGGGAGCGTGAGCGCTTCACCATGGACGAAGGCTGCAATAAAGCCGTCAGACACTTCTTCGTTCAGTTGTATAACAAAGGCCTGATTTACAGAGGAAACCGGTTGATCAACTGGTGTCCGGAATGTGGGACATCCTTAAGTGACGCAGAAGTCGAGCACGAAGACAAGATGGGATCCTACTGGTATTTCCGGTATCCGGCTGTCGATGGCGGTGAAGGTGTTGTGGTCGCAACGTCCAGACCGGAAACTATGTTTGGTGATGTGGCCATCGCCGTACATCCAAGTGACGAACGATACAAAGATATGGTTGGAACGAAAGTGATCCTGCCGCTGGTTGGAAAAGAGATTCCGATTATCGCAGACCCATATCCGGATCCTGAAAAGGGAACCGGTGCCGTAAAGATCACACCGGCCCACGATGAAAATGACTTTATGGTAGGACAAAGAAATAATTTGCCGAGCCTTTGCTGCATCAACGAAGATGCGACCATGAACGAACTGGCCGGCAAATATCAGGGAATGGACCGGTATGAGTGCCGTAAGGCATGGGTCAAGGATCTGGATGAAGCCGGATACCTTGTAAAAACCGAAGAAATGGTCATTCCGGCAGGAACCTGCTACCGCTGCCATACGGTTGTAGAACCAATGCTCAGCGATCAGTGGTTTGTCAAGATGGAAGATCTGGCAAAGCCAGCCATGGAAGCCGCCAGAAAGGGCGACCTGAGACACGTTCCTGAAAGATTTGAAAAGATATACATGCACTGGCTTGAGGAAATTCGCGATTGGTGTATCTCCAGACAGCTTTGGTGGGGACACAGAATTCCGGCCTGGTACTGCCAGGACTGTGGTGAAATCATCGTTTCGGAAGAGACTCCGCACAAGTGCACCAAGTGCGGCAGCACCAATTTGAAACAGGATGAAGACGTACTCGACACCTGGTTCTCCTCAGCTTTATGGCCGTTCTCGACCCTTGGCTGGCCGGAAGAAACCGAAGACTTTAAATATTTCTACCCGACGACCGTTCTCGTGACAGGATATGACATCATATTCTTCTGGGTCGTACGAATGGTATTTTCTGCATTGGAAACAACGGGCAGCGTTCCGTTCAGCGACGTTTACGTTCACGGTCTGGTGCGTGACGCACAGGGCCGCAAGATGAGCAAAAGCCTTGGAAACGGAATCGATCCGCTGGAAATCATCGATCAGTATGGAGCGGACGCTCTCCGGTTTATGTTGACGACTGGTATCACACCGGGCAACGACATGCGATTCAAGGAAGACCGTCTGGAAGCATCCAGAAACTTTGCAAACAAACTGTGGAATGCGTCCCGATTTGTCATCATGAATCTGCAGGATGACAATGGAGAATTCCTGCCGATTGCAAAATGCTGCGACGACTGCTGCGGCAGTGCGTGCTGTGATGACATCGCGCTTACTGGAAACCTTCGGGATGAAGATAAGTGGATCTTCAGCCGGGTCAATGAAGCAACGAAATACATAACCGAGGCCATGGAACGATACGATCTGGCTCTTGCCGGACAGAGAGCCTACGATCTCATTTGGAATGAATTTTGTGACTGGTACATCGAAATCGTAAAAGAAAGACTCTACGGTGATGATGAAGAGGATAAGCAGATCGCCAGATACGTTCTCGTCAGAGTTCTCAAGAATATGCTGACACTGCTGCATCCGTTCATGCCGTTTATCACAGAGGAAATCTGGAGCTACCTGCCGCAAAAGGAAGCCAGTGAAGAAAATCCGGAGAACTTCCTGATCAAGGCAAACTGGCCGGAATACCAGGAAGCTCTGACCTTCCCTGCAGAAGCGGAAAAGCTGGAAATGGCCATGTCCATTATCAAGAGCATCCGAAATATCCGGGCGGAAGCCGAAGCATCTCCAGGAAAGAAACTGACAGCCGTGATTCTTTGCGCAGAAGGCAGAGACGCTGTCGTAAAGGCTGGAGAACGCTACATCAAGAAACTGGCAAATATCACAGAGATTACATTTATCAGTGATAAAAAGGAAGTACCGGAAGAAACCATGTCGGCAGTCGTTGACGGCGCGGAAGTCTATATCCCGATGGACGATCTGATGGACTATGAAGCAGAACTGGACAGACTCCAGAAAGAAAAGAAACGTCTCGAAGGAGAAGTAAAACGCGTTGTTGGCAAACTGTCCAATGAAGGATTTGTCAGCAAGGCACCTGCGAAACTCGTCGAAGAAGAACGTGCAAAGCAGGTTAAATACGAAGAAATGTTAGCTAAAGTAATCGACCGACTCGCAATCGTAGAAGCGAAGATCAAGTAAGACAAAATGAGCACAGCAGTAGATAAATTTCATGAATTCGACCGGTTTGGCAGCATTCTGGGTTTGGAGAGAGTCAATGAGCTTTTGCGCAGACTGGGCAATCCTCACGAGGGAATGCGGTACATACATGTTGCCGGGACAAACGGCAAAGGTTCTGTATCCAAATTCATCGAGCAGGGACTGGCAGGATGCGGCTATAAAGTAGGACTGTACACCTCTCCTTACATCGAGAAATTTAACGAGAGGATCCAATTTGACGGCGAGATGATTACCGACGAAGAGTTGGAAATCTACGGAAACAAGGCCCTAGCAAAGGCCGCGGAAATGACCGACGAAGGACTTACGTCCCCGACAGAATTTGAAGTCGTCATGGCAACCGCATTCCTGTTCTTTAAGGATAAGGAACCGGATCTGGTTGTTTTGGAGGCAGGAATGGGTGGTATTGGCGATGCGACCAATGTCATTACGAAGCCTTTGGCCAGCGTATTTACCAGCGTGTCGTTTGACCATATGCACATACTGGGAAATACCCTTGAGGAGATTGCCACCGACAAGGCGGGAATCATCAAAGCAGGCTGCCCGGTCATTTCAAACGTCAGTCAGCATGGCCCCGCTGCGGTCATCGCAAAGCGGGCGTACGAAATGGGAAGCCGTTTATACGATGTTTCCAAGATCAAATGCAGCATCGATTGGCACTCCTCCATACAGCAACAGGTCAGCATGCAGCTTTGGTATACGGATTACAGTGAAGTGGTCATCTCCATGGTTGGAAAACACCAGGCTGAGAATCTGAAGACGGCTCTGGCGACCATCGAAGTGCTCCGTCAGGCGGGAGAACTGAAAATCGAGCGAAGCAGGCTCTATGCAGGTCTCGAAAAAGCAATGCAGCCTGGACGGTTTGAAGTGATTGGAGGCCGGGACCTGGCAGCAAGCGGAGAACGGCTGACCTTGCAGGATGAGGATTCCCCATATATCCGGGAAGGGAAAATGCCGATCGTTGTCATTGACGGCGCTCATAACGATGCCGGCGCAGAAGCCATCGCCGGAACAATGCGGGAGAATTTTCCGGATTGGAAGACGCTCATCGTCATGGGAATGGTCGAAAAGAAAGAAACGGAAAAAGTCGTGGGACATTTTCTGGATGTGACGACGGATTTTATTGTCACCAAGCCGAGTTACGAAGGCCGTGCCATGTCCGTGGAGGAATTAGCGGAGCACATTGAAACCGTTGCAAAAGAAAGGGGAAAAGATGTTCACATCATCGACCGGATCCAGACGGTAGCAGGCAGTGTAAAACGGGCCGCTGAAATCTGGCAGGATTACGATGTGGTACTGTTTACCGGGTCTTTGTACCTGATTGGAGAAGTGCGGAGCATCATTCAAAAAAACAACTATGACCCTGACAGAACGTTGAAATATGGCGGATGATATGCATAGACGTGATGTCGTTCACAAACTATAGCAGGAAAGGTAAAGAGGGAAATGGCAAGAGAAGATAGAGGGAAGCTGCTTTTATATTATAACCCCTATTCAGGGAGCGGCATATTTAAGGATAATTTGGACCACATCATCGAACGATGCCAGAATGCAGGTTTTGCAGTGACGCTGGTCAGAGCTTCCAGAGACTATACGATCTTTGACGCATTGGAAAAAGAAGAAAACAGGGATTGTGAAAGAATCATTGTAGCTGGCGGAGACGGAACCATGAATCTGTGCGCCAATGCGATGGTGAAATACGATGTGGATATTCCGGTAGGCATATTGCCGTCGGGCACCGCCAACGATTTTGCATTTTATTTTGAAATCGATTCGGATATCGACGCGGCGCTGGACATCGCATTGGGAAATAAGACGACCCGGGCGGATCTGGGCTACGTGAACGGGCGTTGCTTTATCAATGTCTGCGCCATGGGCGCCATGGTCGATGTCAGCCAGAAAACCGATCCGTTGCTCAAAAACGCGCTGGGGCCTTTGGCGTACTACCTGAAAGCGGCTAGTGAACTGCCTCAGGTACATGGAATACCAGTCAGGCTGACGACTGCGGAGGAAGTCATTGAGGAAAGCATCTATTTCATGACCGTGATGAACGGTGAGTCTGCCGGGGGATTTCGGAAACTGTCACCTCGTTCCTCGATGGCAGACGGCAAACTGGATGTCGTAGCCTTTAAGAAAATGCCGATTGTGGAATTCGGGCCTTTGCTGTTTGAGGTCATCAGCGGAAGACATCCAAATAATAAAAACGTTATTTACTTCCAGTCAGAACGACTCAGAGTCGAGTCCGAAGAAGATTTGACGACGGACATCGATGGTGAAAAAGGCGAAAAACTTCCGCTGGACTTCAGCGTTCTGGAAGGAAGATTGCAGGTATTCGTTTCGGAAGAAACCTGGAAATATGATTGATTGGATAAAAGAATGAAAGAGTACATTATTTCAGAAACAGAAGAATATACTTCGCTTGTCCCGTTTTTTATAGAAAACGAGCTTGAATTTACGGAAGAGGATGCGGAGGAAGTTCCGACCGATTTGGTCAAGTGCTGGAAAGTCACCGGAAAGGGTGAAGCCGGGCAGGATGCGCTGATTGGTGCCTTTGTACTGGCAAAGCGCGAAGGAGAATTTATCTGCGATGGCATCGCAGTAGACCGCACGTACCGTGGTTCAGACATCGGAACGGAGCTTTTGCAGCTGGGCCTTGATGAAACCAAAAGGCTGGGTGGAACCAGAATGTATCTGGTAGCCAGAGCACCGGAGTTCTTCAGAAAAAACGGGTTTCGGACAGTTCGCAGAGAAGATGCACCCAATTTCTTTGAGTGTCTGACTTGTCCGCAGTATGGGATCAGTTGTTACCCGGAGGTTATGATTTATGAATTCTAATGGAATGAAAAAACTGACAGCCTGTGTTTTAACGATCATGATGTGTGCAACGACAATTTTCACTGGACAGAACGCCTTTGGAGCAGTAACCGAAACCAGCAGTGCGCAGGAAACAGAAACCGTTCAAATGGAGCCGTCCGGTGCGGAAGCGACCATGCCGAGCAGCGAAGTGCAGGATGAAACATCCAGCTCGGAAGCTGCCGGGCAGGAAGCGGAGCCGCAGGACGCGGCGCAGGCTTCCGAAGAATCGGCCATTGACCCGACTGAGAATCTGGGAAGTGAAGAGGCAACCGAAGAAACTCCTCTGACCGAGGAACTGCTTGCGGAAGATCCGGAGCAATATGCCGAAGAAACAGCGGACAGTTGGCGGTACAAAGATGGGCAGCTAACAGAAGAAGCTGAGAACATCAATGCACAGATGGGCGCGACCATCGAGGAACAGATGGAAGAAAACGGGAATCCCCTTTCTGCAGCAGCTTCTTCCTATGGAACCAGCAGAAACAAATCCTGGAGATTCAAAGCCAGCTACACAAACGGTTACATTACGTGCAGCGGCGGATATCTCAAGGGAATCGATGTCAGCGTATGGCAGGGCGATATCAATTGGGATAAAGTCAAGAAAGTCGTTAAGAGCGGCAAGCTGGACTTTGTCATCATTCGGTGTGGATATGGCAAAAACACCACTTCAAAGGATGACAGCAAGTTCGCAAGAAATGTAAAAGCCTGCGAAAGCAAGGGAATTCCTTATGGTGTCTATCTCTATTCCTATGCAAAATCCGAATCGGACGCCAAAAGCGAAGCCAATCACGCTCTGAGACTGCTCAAGGGCCATCATCCGGATTATCCGGTGTACTATGACCTGGAAGACAATAGCATTCTGAAATCCACCAAAAGCAAGACGAAAATCACAAAGTTCGCACGTACATTCTGCTCCAGAGTAACGGCGAGCGGATACAAAGCGGGCATTTACGCAAACCTGAACTGGTTTGAAAAATACCTCAACGGGGACAGTCTTCACAAGGAAGGATACGACCTTTGGGTCGCCAGATGGCCGATTTCCAGCAGCAACTATACGAAATACGGATATGGAAGCAAATACAGCATCTGGCAGTGCGGCAGCAGCGGCAGTGTGGACGGGATCAAAACCAGAGTTGATACGAACCTTCTGGTAATCAGCCACAGCAGCATGCGGTCCTATATGAACCGCGGTACGACGAAAGCAGCGCCTGTCGTCAAGGATGTACCTTCTAAAATCGTTACAGCAAAGGGCAAGGACGGAAAAACTTATTATTATATCAAGACGAAAAAGGGCAATACGGTCAAGTCCGCCTGGGTAACACTGAACGGTAAGAGATACTACGCAACCAAGACCGGCGCGCTGCAGACCGGCATTGCCAAGATCGGCAGCTACATCTACGGCTTCAGCAGCAATGGTGAGATGTACAAAAGCTCCTCCCACTGGTTTGGAGTCAAAAAGTATTCCTTCGATGGACAGGGCCGTGCATGGCTGAAAGTCGTAAAGGTAAAGAAAAAGACATCCTACAGAACCGGCCCGGGTAAGAAATACAAGAAGAAGGGGAAAGTCAAGAAAGGCAAGACGCTTTACGTCATCAACAAGACCAAAAAATGGGTACAGCTCAGCAACGGCTACTGGATCAAGAAAAGCTGCACCAAAGCCAAGAAGATTTACCCGATTTATAAACCGGCAGTCAAAAAAAGTTACACGACCAAGATGCGCTCTAAGTATAAGAGCAGAACCGGTCCTGGAACTTCTTACATAAAAAAGAAAACGTACAAAAAAGGAAAGAAAGTTAAAGTAATCGGCCTTTATAATAACTGGGCACAACTCAGCAGTGGTTATTGGGTACCGCTTAAGGTATTAAAGAAGTAGAGGGAGAACGGAAATGAAACAATCAGTCAGAGCATTCATGATTTTCGCACTGGCAGGCGTGACGGCTTTTTCCATGTCGTTTATGCCGATTCTCGCGGAACGAGCTTATGCCGGGTCGGATGAGATCGTGTCTTATGAAGATCTGGAAGGCAAGAACTACGAAGAACTCAAGAACCAAGGCGACACAGAAGAACTGGTGGAAGACCCGGAACTGTATCATTACTATGAAGTGAATGACAGCGGCAATCTCCAGGAGAAAGAAGTCGAACAGGATGAAGTCGATAAGTTCATTCAGAAGATGGATGAAAACGCGGAAGGCATCAGTGACACCAGCATGGATGAAATGAGCAGCAATATGAATGCGGTAGGTTGCGGTGTTTCCGGCCTGGGTAAAGCCCAGACACCGGAGAAATACGGCAAATTCAAGAGATACAATTGTCTGGACATTTCATGGTGGCAGGGAAATATTTCAGATGCTTCCTGGCAAAAGGTTAAGACAGCAGGCGTTACCCACGTCATCATCCGGTCAGGATATACAAGCCTCAGCCACTTCAGTCTGAATATGGACAGCAAGTTCAGCAATAATGTAAACCGTGCTTACAATGCAGGGATCAAGGTTGGTGTCTACCACTTCTCACAGGCCACATCCGTAGAAGAGGCCCAGAAAGAAGCCGACTATACGATCAAGGTCCTGAAAAACTATAAGTCAAAGATCAACCTTCCGGTCGTATTCGACTACGAGACCAACGCGGCAGGAAGACTGAACTCCGCAAAGCTTCGGAAGCTGGCAGCCGATGGAACATCGACGAAGATTTGTCAGGCATTCTGCGACAGGATCGAAGATGCAGGATATACGCCGATGATTTATGCCAATTATACGATGCTCAATAACTATCTGGACTACAACAAGCTGCAGGATCAGTACCGGATCTGGTTGGCAAATTATACGACCCGTGGAACGGCAACCACTTATCCGGGAGAGTACTGGATGTGGCAGTATAGCTCCAGCGGCAAAGTCAATGGACTCAGCGGTTCCATCGATATGAACTACATCTTTGACAACGGACAGGGTGGATCCAAAAAGGCTACGGGCTCTTCCGATACCGCAGCGAAATCAGAAGCGAAGTCCGAAGTGAACACAGAAGGGGATTATGCGCTGACCTCCGTCACCCCATATCGGGCAAAGACGAAATCAAGAGTGAATTATCGAACGGGTCCGGGAACCAATTACGAAAAGGTCGGAACTTATAAGGGAGGCAAGAAGGTGGAAGTCGTCGGCAAGTCCGGAGACTGGAGCAAGCTCAAAAATGGATACTTTATCAAGAGCAAGCACCTGAAGAAAATTGCGTCTTACAACGCGGTAACCACCGACTCCGTAAATTACCGAACGGGTCCGGGATCGAGATATAAGAAAGTAGGTACCTTTGAAGAAGGTGAAAATCTGTATATCGTATCCAAAGAAAACGGATGGGGCAAGCTGGATAGCGGCTACTACGTTTATCTAGGATACACGAAAGACTTATAAACAATAGGAGCACGAATCATTTATGGACGAACGAGAACGGCAGTATCAGGAATATCTTTCTTTAAGAGAACATAAACATAACGAGGAGCATACCTACGGCGAGTCGGAGATGCGCAGAATCTACCGCGAGAAGGCTCAAAGGGAGCACCGGGAAGCGCTGGAGGAGCAGCGGAGACATCGGGAGCACGAAGAGTATCTTGCCATGCGTGAAAAACGGCAAGCCGAACCGGAAGAACCTGAGACACGTTCCTTAAAAGAAAGGCTGTTTTCCCGTGAAGAAAGCGGCTTTAAGGAAAACCGCTCCCACAATAAAACCAGTTTTGGCCGCAAAAACAAAGGGAAAAACAGATGGCCAAAATTTGAATTTAAGGGACCAGGGAGCAAAGCAAAGAGGACGATTCGCGGAACCGTTATCGCGGCACTGGCAGCAGGCGTCGTTGTCCTGGGAGGACTCTTGCTTCTGTTCGGAACCTTGATCAGTATGGATGATGTGGACATCGATAAGAGTGCCATCGCCATCAATCCGGAAGTTGCGACCCAGCTGGATAAATACACGAACATCGCAGTGCTGGGAACCGATGCCAGAGCCGATGACGATCAGTCGGCGGCCAGAAGTGACGCAATCATCGTTGCCAGCATCAATAACGAAACCAATGAAGTAAAAATGTTCTCCGTATTTAGAGACACATTGCTGGATGTTGGCGATCAGGGACTGGACAAAATCACCCACGCCTATCATTATGGCGGTGCGCAGCAGTCTCTGTACGCTTTGAACAAGAATCTGGACCTTAATATCGATAAGGTCGTGATCATCAACTGGAAAACCGTAGCGGATACCATCGATGCAGTCGGCGGCATTGAGATCAATGTCAAGGAATCAGAAATCGATGAAATGAATAAGTACATCAAGGAAACCGCCAAAAATGTTGGCGGACCGGATGACAAGATCAAAGGACCGGGCAAACAGACACTGAACGGCGTACAGGCGGTTACCTATTCCAGAATCCGTAAGGATGCAGCTACTGGCGACTACCGAAGAAATGAGAGAATGAAGGTCGTCTTTAGCGAGACATTCAAGAAACTCAAACATTCAGGATACTTCAAGATGTTCCGGGTGACCCGAAAGGTATTGCCAGAGGTCGGAACCAATATGTCCTCTTCCGAAATCATGAAGATGGTTTTGAAATTCAAACTCTATGATATGACGGATAGCACAACGGGATTCCCGTACGACGTAGGCAGTTGGACCGGTTCGGCAGGGGCAGGATATGCCTGGTACGGACCACCGATCAATTTGTCAAACAACGTTTCAAAACTCCATGAACAGTTCTTTGACCAGGGCGGGTACACGCCGACGGATACTGTTCAGGAAATCAGCACACGTATTTCAGAGCTGACAGGTCTCTATTAAGGGGGAAAAATGTCTGAGAAAAAAACGATTATGATACTGTTTGGTGGTGTTTCTTCGGAGCATGAAGTTTCCAGAGTTTCTGCCGCATCCGTGATTGAACACATCGATACAGAAAAATATAACGTACTGACCACAGGGATCACGAAGGACGGACAATGGTTTCTGACCAACGCTCCGGCTGAGGACATCGCCAGTGGAGCATGGGAAGAAAATGAGAATAATCAAAGCCTTTGCATTGTTCCGGGACGCGGTTTTGAGGGCATCGACGTCGATATGGTCTTTCCGGTGCTTCATGGAAAGAACGGAGAGGACGGCAGAATGCAGGGGTTCCTCCGAATTGCCGGACTGCCATTCGTAGGATCGGACTCCACATCTTCCGCGGCCTGTATGGATAAAGCCATTACAAAAGCAGTGGTCGATCAGGCGGGAGCATGCAACCAGGCGAAATGCTGTGTGGCGCACAAAGGCTGTGACTTGGAAGAAGCCGCGGGCGTGATTGAACGGTTCTTCAGCAGAGACTATCCGCTCTTTGTCAAACCGGCAAATGCAGGGTCTTCCGTTGGAATCAGCAAGGTCAAAAGCCGCGATCAGCTTCCGGAAGCGCTGTCCATTGCTTTTGCAGAAGATACGAAGGCGCTGGTGGAGGAAGCGGTCGAAGGAAGGGAAATCGAGGTGGCCGTTTTAGGAAACACCGGCGCGTCCAAAGAACCGAATCTTCCGATTGCCTCCTGCATCGGTGAGATTTTTGCGGCCAATGAGTTCTATGATTATACGGCAAAGTATGATAATATAGGTTCCAGAACGTCAATCGTTAAAGACTTGTCAAAGGAAAAGGAAGAGGAAATCCGGACTGCAGCCGTTAGCATCTACGAAATTATGGGGTGTGAAGGTTTGGCCAGAGTGGATTTTTTCCTTGAACAAGGAGAAAGCGGCGGGTATGATGACGGTATACTTGTTTTCAACGAAATCAATACGCTGCCGGGGTTCACTTCCATCAGCATGTACCCACAGCTTTGGGAGGCATCTGGAGTAACGTATAGTGAGCTAATAGACAGGCTGATTGATCTGGCTTTTGAAAAATAGAAAAAGAATTGAGGAGAAGCAAAATGGCAAAGGAAAAAATCAATTTTGAAGATGAACAGGTAAGATCGAATTACAGACATACAACATCTCATATTCTGGCGCAGGCAGTTAAGAGGATATGGCCGGATGCCAAACTGGCAATCGGACCATCCATCGACAACGGTTTTTACTATGACTTTGATATGGAACACGTTCTGAATGATCAGGACCTTCTCAAAATCCAGAAGGAAATGAAAAAAATCATTCAGGCCAACTATCCTCTGGAACGGTTTGAACTGCCACGGGAAGAAGCGATCAAACTGATGGAAGAAGCGGGAGAGCCATATAAGGTAGAGCTGATTCAAGATCTTCCGGAAGACGCAACGATTTCATTTTATAAGCAGGGAGATTTTACAGACCTTTGTGCAGGCCCTCATATGGAGAGAACCGGACAGATCAAGGCTGTGAAACTGCAGAGCGTTGCAGGTGCGTACTGGAGAGGCGATTCAAACCGCAAGATGCTTCAGAGAATCTATGGAACCTGCTTCCCTTCACAGGCAGAACTGGATGAATACCTGCAGAAGATCGAAGAAGCCAAGCGGAGAGACCATCGTAAGATCGGCAAGGAAATGGATCTGTTCGCTCTTTATGACGAAGGACCGGGCTTCCCATTCTTTATGCCAAAGGGCATGATTATCCGAAACGAACTCGAAAGCTTCTGGAAGGAAGAACACAGAAGAAGAGGCTACGATGAGATTCGTACACCGCTGATTCTTAATGAGCAGCTGTGGAGAACATCGGGCCACTGGGATCACTATAAAGACAACATGTATTTCACGAAGATCGATGACGAAGACTACGCCATCAAGCCGATGAACTGTCCGGGATCGATTCTGGCTTACAAGAGAAAGCTTTGGTCCTATCGGGAACTGCCGGTTAGAATGGCAGAACTGGGACAGGTACACCGGCATGAGCTGAGTGGCGCCCTGCACGGATTGATGAGAGTCAGAACGTTCGTACAGGATGATGCACACATCTTCATGCTGCCGGAACAGACCAAGGATGAAGTAACCGGAATCATCAATCTTTACGATGATTTATATAAGCTGTTCAACCTGCCGTATCACATCGAACTGTCAACGATGCCGGAAGATCATATGGGAACGATCGAAGAGTGGACAGCCGCAGAAAACGCCCTGAAGGAAGCCATTGAATCCGTTGGCGCTGATTACGTGGTCAATGAAGGGGACGGCGCATTTTATGGCCCGAAGCTGGACTTCCATCTGGAGGATTCCCTCGGCAGAACATGGCAGTGCGGCACGATCCAGCTGGATATGCAGATGCCACAGAGATTCGACATCAGCTACGTCGGTTCAGACGGCGAAAAGCATAGACCACTCATGATCCATAGAGCAGCCTTTGGATCCGTAGAACGATTCATCGGAATTCTGATCGAGCACTTTGCAGGGAAATTCCCGCTTTGGCTCGCACCGGTTCAGGTCAAACTCATGACGGTAACCGAGAAGTTTACGGATTACGCACAGGAAGTGGCTGCACAGTTTGAAGAGGCAGGACTGAGAGTGGAATGCGATATCCGAAACGAAAAGATCGGATACAAGATCCGTGAAGCCAGAAACGAAAGAACTCCTTACATGTGCATCATTGGAGAGAAGGAAGTCGAAGGAAAGATCCTGACCGTAAGAAACGGTAAAACGGGAGATCAGTCAGAGATGACACCGGATGAATTGTGCGCGAAACTGATCGAGGAAATTAAAACAAAGGCGATCTAATGAAAGATTCTAAAAGAAGGTTTTTCAGAAATTTTCATATATTGCCCGATAAGATCAGCCAAAGCATTTTCGTTCTGCTGATATTATTCGCTGAGGCACTGTTTTTGCTGTTCTTATTGGCACTGGACATTCTGCCGTTTAAGTATTTGCTGGCGGTCATCGCCTTGTTTGTTGCGGTAGACGTGATCGCACTGATCATGTTCAACAGCAAGAAACGGCGGGACATTAAGTCTTTGATCGGAATGATCATCGTTGTATTCATGATGAATCTGCTTTTGGTCGGCGATTACTATATGTACAACACCTACGATACCCTGGAAAAGATCAGTACGCTGCGCGGATCCTGGGAATATTATCAGGTCGTTGCGCTGAAGGATGGCAGCTACCAGGATGTTCACGACATCAAAGGCAAAGATGTGAACGTGGTGGGCATGCGGTCCAAGCAGCTTACCGAGGCAAAGGAACGTCTTGTTACCAAGGAGGAAGTGAACTATGTGAAGACATCCAACCTCCTGGAAGCAGGGCATAAGCTGGTTGATGAAAACGGTGAGACCCATGACGAACTGATTTTGCTCTCCAAATCGGAGGACAAAATTCTAAAGCAGAACATCGAGGGCTACAAGGATAACACCCAGGCGATTTACAAAATCAAAGTCCAAAAGAGAGCCAACGATAACAGCAAACGTGTTGAAGTGACGAAGGATTCCTTTAATGTTCTCATTTCCGGAATCGACTCCTGGGGCACCATCGATCAGGGCGGACTCAGTGACGTCAATATGATCATGACGGTCAACCCGACGACCAGGCAGGTCCTGCTTACGTCCATTCCGAGAGACAGTTATGTAACACTGCATTCCTATGGGGAAAAGGACAAGCTGACTCACTCCGGTATTTATGGGGAAGAGGAAACAAAGGCGACCATTGAAGATTATCTCGATATCGATATCAACTACACGATTCGCATCAACTTCTCCATGCTTTGCGATCTCATTGACGCCATCGGCGGGATCGACGTTTACAGTGATGAGGACTTCTATTCTTCCGTCAAAGGCTGGCACTATAAAAAGGGCTGGCATCACATGGGCGGGCACTACGCCCTTTGGTTTGCCCGTGAGAGAAAGTCCTTCGCCATGGGCGATATGAAGCGGAATGAAAACCAGCAAATCGTTTTGCAAGCGCTGATCAAGAAGGTAACCAGCAGTAAGGTTATCCTGACCAGGTATTCAAGCATTCTCAATGTTGTAGAGGATGAAATGAAGACCGATATGACCGACAATGATCTCAGGAAGCTGGCGAAAATGCAGCTCCACGATATGAAGAAGTGGACCGTGACCCGCACGAATATTATCGGCACCACGGGTGGCGCCCCTTGCTTCAGTATGGGTGGTCAGACCTTATCCTGTGTATTCCCGGATGAGGAAACGGTAGAGAAGGCAAAACAAGCAATCCACGACACCATGTTCCCGGTAGACAACACGCAGACTCTGCAGGAGCAGAAAGAATCAAAGGCTTCGGAAACACAGGAGTCCACGGAAGCGACGGGTGAAACGGACTCAACCGACGTAACGGATACGGACACCACAGAAGAAAGCACGGGCCAGGCACTTTGATGTCCTGACCATGAGACAATCATTTTAACAGACGTATAACACGGGGCACTAGCTCAACGGATAGAGTACCAGACTTCGAATCTGTTGGTTCTGGGTTCGAGTCCCAGGTGCCTCGCCAAAAAAGAAATAGACGCCTGCAAGGCGCCTGTTTCTTTTTTTGACGAGCCGTAAGATGGAGGGACTCGAACCCGAACGGGCCTCGGCGTCAGTGGAAGCGTCCAGTGGACGGTGGAACAGCCTTTTTACTTCCTGCGGGGGAGGTGCCCCTGATGGCCGGGTGCTTGTCCTCGCTGCAGGCGGTCAGCTGTGCTCCTTCGCAGAGAATCGAGACCTGGACAAACTCGCTCCGCTCAGACAGTGTCCAGGCCTTTGCGATTCTCCTTGCTCTCATCGCGTCTGACCGCGGCTGCATCTGCGGAATGCACCCGGCCATCACGTGCCCCTCCCCGCAAAAATAAAAAAGCCCTGCAATGCAAGGCTTAAATGAACAGCATTTTTTTATCAATAGGGATGGTTTTTTCCTTTTGAGTAGCTGGGCGATGGGGAAGCGGCTGGCGGGACCGTGCCAGGGTGCATCCGCAGGAGCTGTCACGATCACCGGCGAGACGAGCAAAGAGAATAGCAAAACTCCGCCGACTGTCTGAGGGACGTAGTCCCGAGTTTCGGCGGAGTTCGATTCTCTGTGAATGAGCCGTTGTGATCGTCAGCGATGAGGACAGCGCGCAGGCACGGTTTCGCCAGCTTGTTGCCCATATCACGAAGCACTCAAAATATGTCAAAAAGAACCGCCCCTTTTGGCACATTTAGTCGAAGCTGTAGTTCTGATCAATCCAATCGTCTAGCTCGTCGGCGGTGTCTGTCACTTTGGTGTAGTGGTAGGTGTTTTGGATATCATTTTCCAATCCCAGTGTTTCACTTGCGAGCTGGAATTGATAGTCGCCCGGCACCCCATCGTAAGGAATGGCGGTCAAGGTCACATCGGTAGCGTCGGGTCCATCCGTAGTGGCAACGCCGTTGACACAGGTCATGGTGTCGCCATCGAACGTGATGTCGTCCGGATTAAACATAATATAATATCCACCGCCCGGGATTCCGGCAAACTCTACGCGGATCATGCCGCTCTCTTCCCCAAAAGCAACGATGTTGCAACCATTGCGGTCGTCGCTTGTTGCCCAGCCGCCCATGAAATGGTCCAGACTGGTTGTGTTCGCTTCCGCTTCGGTAGAAGCCGCATCGCTAAGGGAAGCCGCACTTTCGCTATCGTCCCCGGATGACCCGCATCCGCAGGCACCAATGACAAGCCCAATCATGAGCAATCCTGAAACCAATAAATATGTCAAACGTTTCATATACTTCACCTCCGTCCATTACTGACTTTACTTTATCACAAAAGAGAAGAAAGCAAAAGCTTTGCCATGCAAGGCTTAAAGAAACAGCATTTTTTATATCAAGAGACGGTTCATTTTTTGTGTGGCTGGGTGATGGGCAAGGGGCGATGAGGACAGCGCGCGGGCACAGTCCCGCCGCCCCTTGCCTCAATACCCAGCCAGCCCAGCCCATGCCCCAAAAGTATAGACGAAAAAGGCTGAATACGATATAATAAATAGCTATGAGAGAGAATACTAAAAGCAGAAAATTACATATTATGCCAACCTCGGCAGGTCATTCGATTTTGATGATTGCAGTGCTCGTCATCGAAATCATGCTGATCGCATTTGTCCTGACTTTGGACATCCTGCCGGGCAAATACATCGTCGCCCTGGTAGCGGGAATCATTGTCATTGACTGCCTTATGATCTGGCTGATCAACGACCGAAAACCAAAGAGCAAGAAACGTCTGATTGGAGCCATCCTATGTGGCGTGATGATTGTTTGCTCCTGCGTTGGGAGTTACTTCGCGTACGATACCTATAAGACAATGGAAATCATCAGCGCCAAGATGAACCAGACCATCACCTATGACGTGGTGGTACTTAAGGACAGCGTCTACGAGGATCTGGATGACATCGAAGGGCAGACCGTATACTCCGTCAAGAGCGGCAAAGACACCTATGCACAGGCAAAACAAAAGCTGGAATCCAGTGTCGATATGACGCTGGAAGAGACCACCGGATGTATGGACGCCGGAGAAAAGCTGGTATCCCTTACGGGAATCAAGCAGGACAACATCCTCTTCATCAGTGATCCGGAATACGATATGACAGATGACATCATCCAGGGGTTCAAAAAAGAAACCAAAGTCATCCATAAAATCACCGTGAAACTGCCTTATGAAAGCAGCGATAACATCGACGTACTTCATGATTCCTTCAATGTACTGATTTCAGGAATCGACAGCCGAGGCGAGATTTCTGACGTTGCCCGCAGTGACGTAAACATGATCGTGACGGTCAATCCAAATACCCACACGATCCTGCTCACCTCCATGCCGAGGGATTCTTACGTTCCTCTGCATATGAATGGGGAAATGGATAAGCTGACCCATTCCGGAGTCTATGGAATTGATGAAACCATTATGACCATTGAAGATTGGCTGAACGTGGATATCAATTACTATGCCCGGGTCAATTTCAAGATGCTCGTAAAGCTGGTGGATGCCGTTGGCGGAATCGATGTTTACAACGATATCGATTTCTATTCCTCCGTCAAAGGATGGCACTTTAACAAGGGCTGGCACCATATGCACGGGACCTATGCCCTTTGGTATCTGCGCGAGCGAAAAGCCTTTAAGGACGAAGACGAGCAAAGGATCCGAAACCAGCAGAAGGTCATGAAGGCATTGCTCGAAAAGTGCACCAGCAAGAAGACGCTGGTTGCCAATTACACGGAGATTCTGGAAGCCGTCGGAGTCGATATGCAGACGAGTATGAGCCAGAAGGAAATGGCAGAGCTGGCCAGAATGCAGCTGGACGACATGCCGGAATGGACGATTAAGCGTCAGTGCATCGACGGAGATGATGCAGAACTGGGCACCTGGAGTATGGGTATGAACCGGCCTTTGTTCGTCTCCGTACCAAAAGAAGAATCCGTAAAGAAAGTTTCAAATAACATTAAGAAAGTCATGAATCCGGAGGAGGATTAATACAGTGGCAGGGAAATTATATGCAGCGATCGATAACAGAAAAGTAGCAATCATAGGTTCCGGTTTCGTTGGAGCATCCATTGCGTACGCCCTGACGATTCGAGATCTTGCCAGTGAAATCGTATTGGTCGATTCAGAAAAACAAAAAGCCATGGGGGAAGCCCTGGACATCCAGCACGGCATTCCGTATATGGGAACGTCTTCGGTCAGAGCCGGCGATTATTCGGATTGCAAAAACTGCGACCTTATTATCGTAACGGCGGGTAGAAACCGGAGAGTCGGCGAAGAGCGACTGGATATGATCTACGACAACATCGATACCATTCGGGATGTTGTCAACGAAATCCAGAAATACTATACCCATGGCGTAATCCTCATGGTGTCGAACCCGGTCGACATTCTGACGTACAAATGCGCAGAATGGATGGGGTTGCCAAACGGCAGGGTATTTGGAACCGGCTGTATCCTGGACACATCCAGACTCGTCCGGAGCATCGCCAATTACACCAATCTGAATATCGAAGCCATCAAATGCAACATCGTCGGCGAACATGGTAATTCCCAGTTCCCGGTTTGGAGCAGGCTTTCCATTGCAGGACTTCCTATGTGGGAGTATTGCGCGAACATTGGATTGGAGTGGGGGAACGAACAGAAAGACTTTCTCTACAACCAGGTCAAGAACATGGGTGCCGAAATCATTAAGGACAAAGGCAAGACCCACTACGGCATCGCCACCTGCGTCTGCTCACTGGCCGATGCAGTACTCAATCAAAGGCTTACGATCGCGCCGGTCACCTCACCTCTGGAAGGGGAGTACGGCATTGAAAACGTCGCCCTCAGTATCCCGTCCATCGTAGGCGTCAACGGCGTGGAACACAGACTCGAAGAAAAGTGGCTCAAAGATGAGAGAATGAAACTGCAGAACAGTGCGGAAATTCTCAAGGAAACTCTTAGGAGGCTATAGATCATGGGATTCATCCAAAAGGAATTTAAGAATGTAATGACACTGTATTATCTGATGAAACTGGATAAGAAAGTGCCAACGGATTATAAAAAAGCAAAGGCCAAGCAGGATAAAAAAGTCCACAGCATTATGAAGACGGCCTACAAAGTCCCGTTTTACAGAGAACGGTTTGAGTCGAGAGGACTGACTCCGGATGATTTCCACTCAGCAGAAGATTTGGCGAAGTTTCCGGTCATGACCCGAAACGACATGCGCCTTTGGATGCAGGACATCATAGAAAAGAATCCGGGCATCGAAGACAGAACCGAGGTTTTCCGGACCAGCGGCTCTACAGGGATCCCTCTCAAATTCATGATCTCCCATAGAGAGGCGGCATGCGTCAATGCCAACTGGATCCGGGTCACCATGTTTGCGGGATACCACCCGTTTACCGGCAAGATGATGTCCTTCCTGACGACCCACTCGAAAGTCGATCCCAACAAAGGGGACTCCTGGATCCAAAAGCTGGGGCTTTTGCGGAGAAAAATCGTTCCGGAGCATCTGTACCAGGGTGAAAAGTTAAAGGATCTCATTGAGCTGGTCAATGATTACAAACCGGACATCCTTTGCTTCAGAAAGAATGTTCTGGTTCGTATGGCCGTTTATGCCAGAACCCACAACATGGAAATCTACAAGCCAAAAGTCTACACGCCGGTCAGTGAAATGGTCGATGAAATGACGCGTAAGCTCTTTGAGGAAACCTACGGACCGGGCATGATGGATGCTTATGGAACCAACGAGACGGGAAGCTGCGCGGTCCGACTGCCTGGCATGGACGATTTTTATGTGTACAGCGACACCCACGTTTTGAACATCCATGACGAGGATGACAACCTGGCCGACGAAGGCAGGATCATTGCGACCACACTGTTCAAGAGAGACTTCCCGATCATCAATTACGAAGTGGGCGATATGGCGACGTCCGTGACGAAGGACGGCCTCCGGTTCATCAAGACGATCAAAGGCAGAACCAACGATCTGGTCAAGCATGCCGACGGCAGCGAATCCTCGGCGGCGGAACTGTATAAGATTTTCCACGGCAGTGAAGGGGTGGCACAGTTCCGGTACATTCAGGATTCCCTGGATGAAATCAGTATCCTGCTCGTCAAGGATCCGATGAACAAGACCGTCACAAAAGAAGAAATCGAACAATACGTCAGCGAGAAAATGGAAAAGCTCTATGGTTATCCGGAATTCAAGCTGAACTTTAAGTGGATGGATATGATCCCGCCGGATGCCAACGGCAAGATGCGTTGCTTCGTATGCAACGTTCCAAAAGAACAATAGCAAGAATGAAAAGGAATACAAACCATGATCCAATTTAACGTGCCTCCATATACAGGCAAAGAACTCGACTACATCAAAGAATCCATCGGTAATAAAAAGATCTGCGGCGATGGTCCCTTTACGAAGAAATGCGATCAGTGGATCGAAGAAAAAACGGGAACCTACCGGTCCCTTCTGACCACATCCTGTACCCAGGCCCTGGAGCTTGCGGCGATTCTGGCAGACATTGAGCCGGGCGATGAAGTAATCCTTCCATCCTTCACCTTCGTGTCCACGGCAAATGCCTTTGTACTTCGCGGTGCAAAACTGGTCTTTGTGGACATTCGGCCGGATACAAAAAACATCGATGAGTCCTTGATCGAAGAGGCGATTACGGATAAGACCAAGGTCATCGCACCGGTGCACTATGCCGGCGTGGGATGCGAAATGGATACGATTCTTGACATTGCAAAGCGGCACGGGCTGACCGTAGTGGAGGATGCCGCCCAGGGCGTTATGGCCACGTACAAAGGCAAAGCCCTCGGGAGCATGGGAGATTACGGCTGCTTCAGTTTCCATGAAACGAAGAATTACAGCATGGGCGAGGGCGGCGCCATTTTGATCAGTGATAAGGACAAAGCCGAAGATGCGGAAATCATCCGGGAAAAGGGAACCGACCGGAGCCGGTTCCTGAGAGGCCAGGTCGACAAGTATTCCTGGGTCAGCATGGGTTCTTCCTATCTGCCAAGCGATATGAACGCGGCGTATCTTTATGCCCAGCTGGAGCTGGCAGAGGAAATCAATCACAACCGGCTGGCAAGCTGGAACGCTTACTATGAACAGCTCAAAGAGTTAGAAGATGCGGGACGGCTGCAGCTTCCGGTCATTCCGGAGGAATGCTGTCACAACGCGCATATGTTTTACATCGTGACAAAGGATCTTGAGGAACGGGGCAGACTCATCGCTCACCTGAAAGAAAACGGCGTGCAGGCAGTCTTTCATTATGTGCCGCTGCATTCTGCAAAGGCAGGGCTGAAATACGGCAGATTCCATGGAGAAGATCGCTACACTACGAAGATTTCAGAAAGCCTGGTCCGACTTCCGATGTACTACGGTTTGAAACCGGAAAACGTAGAATATATTTGCGAAAAGGTCAAAGCGTTTTATAAATAGAGAGGAGAAAAGTATATGAAAGGAATCATTCTGGCAGGTGGTAAGGGAACCCGTCTTTACCCTATGACAAAAGCAGTTTCAAAACAGCTGCTCCCGATATATGATAAACCGCTGGTTTATTATCCACTATCGGTTTTGCTGCTGGCAGGGATCAAGGATATACTGATCATCTCAACACCGGTCGATATCGGTGATTACGAAGATCTGCTCGGCGACGGCAGTAAGCTGGGGATTCACATTCAGTACAAGATTCAGGATCAGCCGAGAGGTCTGGCAGAAGCCTTTATTCTCGGTGAAGAATTCATCGGCGACGATAAGGTTTGTCTGGTTCTGGGAGACAACGTGTTCTATGGTCCTGATTTGACAAGCATTTTGGAAAACGCCCAGAAACAGGAAAAGGGCGCGACCGTATTCGGGTATCCGGTAAAAGACGCTACTTCCTTTGGCGTTGTGGAATTCGATGAAAACGACAACGTTCTGTCCATCGAAGAGAAACCGGCGAAACCGAAATCCAATTACGCAGTACCGGGACTGTACTTCTATGACAATGACGTCATCGATATTGCGAAGAACGTGAAGCCGTCCGCCAGAGGAGAACTGGAAATCACCTCCGTCAACAACGAATACCTGCGCAGAGGCACCCTCAAGGTTGCCAGAATGAAGCGGGGCATGGCCTGGCTGGATACGGGAACACCGGAAGGAATGCTGAAAGCGGCAGAATTCGTGGAAGCGGTACAGGCAAGACAGGGATTCTACATTGCCTGTCTGGAAGAAATCGCCTGGAGACGTGGCTTTATTACCAGCGAGCAGCTGCGGGCTGTCGGTGAAGAATTAAAGATGACCGAATACGGCAAATACATTTTGTCTTTGCTGGATTAAATGGGTCTGCAGCTGGTTGATGAAAGAATCTATGATTACAAAATCCGAAAACGAGTACATAATATCTGCACGAAAGACAGATTTTGCCTACGTGGGCTTTCTGCTCTGTCTTTTTGTGCTGCTGGCGGAGTTTTTTTACCGGCAGACCATCCGGTATAACGACGCGTACATATCGGACACCATTGTCTACGCGCAAAATCTGGGCAAGCTGAACGGCAGCAGGATGATCGCGTGGCTGTTTCCGAAGCTGCACGCCATAAACGGCGGTACGTTTGAAATTGCCGTTTTCATGAGTCTGGTGGTTATAGCGACGATTATCGCCAACTATTTTCTGATTGATTATCTGCTTCAGAGAGAAAAATGTTCGGTAGAACGTTGGAAGATTCAGGCCCTTTCGCTGATTGGGCTTTTTTCCAGTGCCATTTATGTACCCGGAATTTACGAGCATTTCTATATGAAGACATGGCCGCGGTATGCCTGGCACAGTCCGACCCAGCAGTCCATGGTTTTGTTTTCGGTCATCAGTCTGATTTTGTTCCTGAAAATATATGATCATTACTTCGAGCGGATCCGATTCAGCCAGTGGCTGGGTTTGACGGCTTCGATTTTTCTGGCCACCTGGTCGAAACCGAATTTCATGATGATCCTGGCTCCGACTGCAGTGATCGTCTTTATTGCCGATTTAATCAGCCGCAGAGAATACTCGTTGTGGCACCGGATTAAACGAATCGTCATGCTGGGATGCACTATGATTCCGGCGGGATTGTTTATGATCGGCATCAGCATGTACGAATACGGAGATGACGGCGCCAGCGAAGGCGTTGGCATCATGGTGGGATATTTCCTCCGAAACATCGATCATCCAGCGGTGATGATTTTCCTGAGTCTGGCATTCCCACTGGTGGTAATCGCCTTTAACCTCAGGAAACTGAAAGACCGTGCCTACCAGATCATCTGCAGCATGACAGCCTTTGGGATCGCAGAGTATCTGACACTGGTGGAACTGGGCAAAACCATTAACCACGGGAATTTCGGCTGGGGCCGGGAAGTGGGTGAATACATCCTGTTCCTTGCAGCCCTGTCCATGGCCATTATGAATTATAAAGATCCGGACTTCTTGTCCGGAAAGCCGGTTGTCCGGAAACTGTATTTCCTGCTCATCGGGTTGCTGCTGGCGGGACATGTGCTCTCACAGCTCTGGTATTTCCAGCTGCTGATCCGGGGACATCTTTACAGAATGTAAAAAACAAGGAAGCAAATGCTAAAAGCAATACGGAACCTACTTGAAAAAACGAATAATGTGAAGCGGAGCGCCTATACGTGGAATGCGCTGAATGCCATCATATCCGCACTGCAGGCTCCGGTGATCCTCCTGGTCATGAACCGTACAAACGGCATCAACGACGCAGGGGTCTTTTCCATTGCTTTTGCCATTGCGACCCTTATGCTTTACGTAGGACTATACGGACTGCGGAGATTCCAGTCTTCGGATATGAACGAAAAGTATTCCTTCCGGGATTACCACGGCATGCGGCTGATTACCTGTACCGGTATGATTTTCGTAAGCCTGATTTACTGTCTCTACGGCATGCTGTTCAGCAGTTACTCCATGGAGAAGGCGCTGGTCATCTTTATGATCTGCATTGTCAAGTGCTGTCAGGCGTATTCGGATGTATACCACGGTCGGATGCAGCAGAAGGGCAGACTGGATGTGGCGACCAAATCCTCTTCGGTGCGCTATACCTTTGAGGTCGTGGCCTATGCGGTGCTTTTGGTTCTGACCCACAATCTGCTGATTTCCACCTTCGCTTTTATGGCGGCATCAATCATCGGTCTGCTGCTCACATCGGTCAATGCAGGAAGGAATTACTGCCGGTATCGACCTGCCTTCAAGCGGAACAAAATCAAAGGCCTCTTGCTGGAAGGCTTTCCGCTGTTTGCCAGTCTGTTCCTCAATATGTACATCAGCAATGCGCCAAAGTATGCCATCGATTCCTATCTGACCGATGATATCCAGGCCATCTACAACATGATTTTCATGCCTGCTTTTGCGGTCATGCTCATTGCGAATTTTATCTTCAATCCGATACTTACGACCTATGCGGAGCTTTGGCTTTCTGAAAAACGAAGTCAAATCATCATTCTCAAAAGCCACATTAAAAAGCAGTTTGTCGTGATTGCCGGACTGACCGCCGTTGGTCTTCTCATTGCGTTTACCATTGGGATTCCGGTGCTTTCGTTTATCTTCGGCGTGGATCTGGGACCATACCGGTACGAGCTTTGCGTTGTCATGCTCGGCGGGGGAGCCTTGGCTTACGCCACGTATTTCAGTACGGTCATCACCATCATCCGCATGCAGGAAACACTGATTTTCTGTTACGGGGCCGTAGCCATTGCCGCGAAAGTGATGTCCAAATTCTTCGTCGTCAACTATGGGATTATGGGAGCGGCGGCCATGTATTCCGTCCTGATGGCCATATTGGCGGTCGTATTATTTGCCATTACCTGGCACGGCGTAAAAAAAGAAAGTCTCCGGTTAAAGAGACTTTCTAAGAAATAAGTCTAAGTCATTCGATTTCTACGTGATTTATTCCACACAGATCTCAATCTGTTTCAGAGCATCCTGCAGCTTATCCACTGCTGCATCGAGGGTCTGTCCTTTTGTGATGACGTGACCGATTCTGTGAGGTCCGACCTTAAATTTGTGAACCTTATCGCCTGGCTTGTAGTCGAACTGCACATCGACAATGTCCGGATCGTCCGGATTGTTGTTGCTCTGGGAGCGTATAACGCCATCCCGGTCAGCCATAAGCAACATGCTGGCATTGGGAACCGCGGCGTTTGCTGTAAAATCCACTTCTTCGCCCAGGGCGGTAAGAAGGATTTTTTCGTAGTAATCGTATCCGTAATAGATGGAGACCAGTTCCGCCAAGCAAGTGGCACCAGACCGGCCGCCCACTTCTAAAACGTAGGTTTTGCCGTCCTTGAGAATGAAGTCAGCATTGATGGCGCAGTTGTTGAGTCCCATGGCTTTGATGGCCAGACGCAGCTGCTGTTTGGAATCCTCCAGTATTTCCGGATCCAGTCCATATGGTGCGAAGTGACCAATCGGAACGCCCGTATCTCCCTTGAACACATAGTCGCCGTGAGGCAGTATGAAGGTGACCTCGTTGTCTTTGACAAAGGCCTGGGCGCCGAATTCTTCGCCGTCGATAAACTCTTCTACAATGAAATAATTGGACCGGGTGTTTTCCAGCACTTCGTTTCGGGCGTCGTCAAAGGCATCGGGTGATTCGACCTTGATGATGCCGCGGCTGCCGGAAGAATCCACGGATTTGAACATGACCGGAAACTCCAGATCTTTCAGTTGCTCTGTATATCGGTCATCGTCAAAGGAAATCTTCCGGAAACGGGCCGTTCGGACGCCGTACTTTTCATAGCAGCTCTTCATCAGCAGCTTGTCCGTGGCAATTTCTGCGGACTTGAAGCCAAGGCCCGTCAGCCCCAGCGCATCGCAGACCCTGCCAATGGTGATGACCGCCACATCTGTTCCGGTGGTAATGATGCCGTCGATGTTTTCCCGCCGCGCAATGGAGAGTATTTTCCCATAATCGGTCGTATTTTCATAATAGACTTTGTCCGCCAGATCAAAGCCCGGATAATTGCCTGGGATGCTGGCAACGATGGTGTACAGTCCCATGCGTTTTGCGGTTTTAATAAGAGGAACCTGGTAGATACCGGCTCCAAGAATCAATATTTTTTTCATTTAGTTACCTCTATTTTTGCCTTTGTACACGTCCCGCACCACATACTGAGGATTGTTGGTCATGCCCAGATACATGCGCCCCAGGTATTCTCCCACGATTCCCAGGAACAACATGATCAGTCCGGAGAAGAAGCAGATGCTTACCATCATCGAATACCAACCGACGGCACTCGTTGGCGCGATCAGTTTTTTGAGGACGATGGCGAGAGCACCGAGGATGCTCAGTACGGAGAAAAACAATCCGACATTTCGGGCCATACGGAGTGGTACGATGGAGAAGCCCATCACGTTGGACCAAAGGCCAACGAGTTTTTTGAAGGTGTATCCGGACTGGCCGTAGGCTCTGTCAAAGTGTTCGATCGGAACGCAGGCGATGTTTCGGGTCGTCCTCAGGAAGAGCCCCTGCAAGTGGGTGTATTGGCTTTTGTATTGCACCACATAGTCCCGGACGAATCGTTTGATAATCCAAAAGCTGGACGTTTTGATTTCCTTTGGCTTGTTGATGAGAATCCGGAACGACATATAGTTGACCCAGCTTCCAAAATTTCGGAAACCGGAATGTTTCTTGTGCGGATAATAACCGTAGACAATATCTGCGCCCTCATCAAAGGCAGCAAACATCTTTTCCAGTTGGGAAGGATGGGTCTGCATGTCATCATCCATAGCGATGAGAGTATCGCCTTTGGCTTCATTGAGACCCGCCATAACGGCGTTGTGCTGTCCGGCGTTCTGCGCCAGTTCGACCACCGTCACAAAGTCGTATTCATCGGCCAGACTGCGGAGCTCGCAGATCGTATCGCCCCCATCCGGAGAATAATCATCCACGAGGATGAACTCAAAAGGAACCCTGTTTAGGCGTTCCAGCTCGGAGGCAGTCATTTCAACGACCTGACGGATCGTATGGGATGATTTATAACATGGGATTATGATTGAATAAAGCATTGTATTCCCTCTTGATTCAGCGTTTTAACAAAATAATTTTAGCATAATTACCACCGTACAGCAACTTTATATGTTATAGTCATGGTATGAGTAAAGTAAGCAAAATACGAAAAAACAACTGGGTCAAAGCGATAGCGGTCAACCTGATCATTATGATCGTGATTCTGCTTTTGACGGACCCCGTTTACGAAACCAATGACGATTACGCGATTTCCTTAAGAATGGTGGATGGGTATCCATATATCACATTCATCAATTACTATTTCTGCCGTTTCGTCATCGGGTTGCAGAGCCTGCTTCACGGGATCAATGCCTTTGTGGTCGTTCAAATGGCGGGAGCTTTTGTAAGTTTCACCATCATCACCTGGATCCTTCTCGAAAAGAAACAGAGTCGGTGGTTCACCATATTGACGGTGTTTATCATCGCCCTGTTTGCAGTGGACCAGTACTGCATCGTGCAGTTCACCAAGTCATCGGCCCTGATGCTGACAGCAGGACTGCTTCTGCTCATCGATGCCTTTACGAAGAAACGCGGAATCGGATTTTATATCCTTGCTTTTGTACTGATTTACGCTGGGTTCTCTCTCCGGTTCATGAATGTGTTTGTGGCCATCGGATTCGCCGGTGTCTACCTGATCGCCTGGATTCTCATCAATCGGAAAACGTTGAAAGAAGACGGGTTCCTGAAAGCCAGATCCATTCTGGTCTTTGGCGTCTGCATCTTGCTTTTGGCGGGACTGGGCGGTCTGTACAAAGCCTCCGACCAGGCAAACCAAAGCACCGAGGCTCTCAAAGATTACGTTGCTTTTGACTATTATCGGCAATATGTGACGGATTATCCGATCTACGAAAGCTACGACAGCAATCAGGAAAAATTCGCCGCAATCGGACTCGATAAAAATGATCTGCGGCTGATGGACAACTGGTATCTGGATGCTGGTGGAGCAGCGTCCACAGAAAATCTCAAAGCCATCTACGAAAAGGTTTACAAAGACTCCGGAATGGCGAGTCACTCCGTGTCAAAAGCGGCAAAGGAATTTGTGAAGAGCTGCATCCACGACATGAAAAAGCATAACCGGACCGGGATTCATTTATGGCTGCTGTTGGCGCTGGCTTTGGCAGCGCTGCTGGCGTACAAACCGAAATACTGGCTCTACATTATTGCCATTGGGGGGTTGACGGTTCTCGTTTATGTATACCTGTTCTATTTGGGACGTCCTGCCTACCGGGCGGAATACATTGCGGACCTGGCGGCAGCTCTGTGGCTCCTCTATTTTATGGACAGCGGGTATCAGCGAACCGGTGCTGCAGGAAGCAAAAGCTTTAAGGCCGTCAGCACGGCCGGTGCCATTCTGCTCAGTGTGATCCTTCTGGCATGTCAGCTTCCGATCCATGAAAAATGTGTCAGCATGCACGAAAAATCCATGTCCGGACAGACCTCTCCGGTATTGGCGCAGTATTTGGAGGATCACGAAGACAGCTTCTTCGTATTTGGCAACGGGCAGCGCGGAAAATCCGTTTATTATGCGGATCCTTTGACCGTTCCGAAACCAAACTTCCAGAAAAATGCCTTGGGCTTTGGCAGCTGGGGAACGGAGTCTCCGTATTTGACGGAAAAACTCCAGCGTTACGGCATGTCAAATACCTTTGCGGATTTGATCGATAACGAGAATGCCTTTGTCTTTGAAGACAAGAAGAAGGATGCTTTGACGACCTATCTGAACAAATGGTACGGGGATGAAAACAGCCAGATTGTGCTCGAGCCGGTAGACGTGATCGATAGACATCCGCTGTGGCGGGTCGTGCGATTGCAGGAGGCAAATGAGTAAATATTAAGTTGTATTAAAACAGCCCATTTGATATAATTGAGTGGTAAAAAAGTGTATATGGTTTTGCGAAAGGTAATAGATAAAAGGAAAGGGAATTATGAAGAAAAAATTATTGATTTACACCGTGGCCTTGATGATGTTTGCGTCCTCCTGGGTCGGTGTATTTGCTGCAGATGAAGTAACAGGCGGCGATGGTCAGGCTCCGCAGCAGGGCGATCAGATTGAGCAGAACGATCAGGATCTGGAATTGGAACCGTTGGATAACGAAGCGGTCGATTCGGAATCCGCAGAACCAACGGATGAAAATGCCGTTGTCGAAGAAGAACAGGCAACCGGCGAAACAGAGGCTTCCAGTGAAGAGCCGACTTCCGAAACGGCTATGCCGGAAGTAGAAAAGCTGGGAGAAGCAGCCACAGGAGCTTATAACGTTAAGGTTACGAAGTTCTGGTCAACAGGAATGACCGTAAACTGGTCCGGAAGCAACACTCTGCCAGAGGACACAGATTATGTGATTTCTATTGAAGAAGATAGTTGGTCTAAGAACGTTGGATCCGCAAAGTCCTTTAATCTGGGCGGATTGACACCGGGAAAGAAATACACGATCGGCGTTGCCACTGCAGATAATGCTTATGCGGAAGAAATCACATTCACTCCGGTTCCAAAGGTAAATCCTTCCACCTTGTCCGGATACAAACAAATCAAGATTCAGTGGACCGGGGTCGCTACAGGCGGTGCGACGGTCAAGTACAAGACTACGATTGGCAAGAAGGACTTATCCGGCGATATCAAGTATGACAAAACTGCTAAGAAATGGTATGTAGTTGGAAAGGGCGCTAAGGTTGGAACAAAGTATTCCTATAGAGTTCGTACGACAGAAACAGCGAAGGATGCCAAAGGCGCTTCCTACACGGTCGTTTCCACAGATTACACGGACGTTTCCGATAAGTGCGTCAGCCCGATGTACATTACGATCAAGCTGAAGAGAAACAGAACCTTTACATCTTTGGATAAGCCAAAGAAAAAGCTTCATCTGAAGAAGAACACGAAGATCAAGTCCAATGGTTATGGCGGCGGATGCTACTACTTCTCATGGGGCGGACACAAATACAGAGTATCCAGAGTCAGCACAAAGAAAGCTAAGGCTTCTTACATTTACGAAAAGGAAAAGCGCGGCAAGATGATTGAAAGCGCTTGGAACTATTCACCTGCTGAAGCAGAATTCTTTGCAGAAGGATACATGGCGAAGAAGGGCAAGAGCAATAAGAAATATGCGGTTTGGGTCAGCTTCTATACACAGAGACTGTACATCCTGCAGAATCAGGGCGGCAACAAGTGGAAGTGCATCAAGAACTGGAACTGCGCAACTGGTAAGGCATCCACTCCGTCACCGACAGGCAACAAGTCCATTGGTAAGAAAAAACGTAAGCATCACGGAATCGGTTGGTGGAGCAGCTTCTCCAGCAAGAAGAGCATCGCGAACAGCCTCCACGGCAATACAGGCAAGTGGATCTTAGGAAATCCGCAGTCACACGGATGCATCAGAAATATGCCGAAGAATGCGAAATGGATCTATCAGAACGTATCCTATGGTTCAAAAGTTATCAACTATTAATCGCATGATTTAGACAGACGTTTAGGGAAAACCTGGATTTTGAATTCAGGTTTTTCTTGCTGATTATCGAAGGAGAACATTCATGAAAAAAGTCATCACATATGGCACTTTTGACCTGCTCCATTACGGGCATGTCAACCTGCTCCGCAGAGCCAAAGAACTTGGCGACTATCTGATCGTCGCCATTTCGACGGATGAATTCAACTGGAATCAGAAGCAGAAGAAATGCTACTTCACCTTTGAAGAACGGAAGAAGTTGGTAGAGGCCATCCGTTATGTGGATCTGGTCATCCCAGAAGAAAGCTGGGATCAGAAAGTTTCCGATGTGAAGGAATTCAAAGTCGATACCTTTGTGATTGGTGATGACTGGGAAGGAAAGTTTGATTTCCTGAAAAATTATTGTGAAGTAGTGTACCTTCCAAGGACTCCGGAAATATCCACGACGCAAATTAAGAAGGACCTAAAGAAATAGAGGAGTGACGGGTGAACACATTAAAAGAAATTCTATTTGAACATTTTACGTGGCGAAGTCAGATATTGAAACTGGCCAAGTCAGATATCATTAAAACCTATAGCGGAGCGGCTCTTGGCTGGGCCTGGGCGTTGGTTAAACCGCTCATTACGATCAGCGTTTTTTGGTTTGCATTTACTTATGGGATCCGTGGAAGCGGCGGTGGCGTCAATGGCTATCCATTCGCCCTTTGGATGATTCCAGGATTTGTTGCGTGGTTTTTCATGAGTGACATGTTGACACAGGGAGCCAACGCCATTCGGAAGTACAGTTTCCTCGTTACGAAGATGAAATTCCCGATTGCGACGATTCCTACCTTCGTCGGAATATCGAAATTGGCCGTGCACATCTGCCTGATGATCATCACGTGTCTGATTTTTATTGCGACGGGTCACTACCCGGACATTTACTGGCTGCAGGTATTTGTGTACATGTTCTTTATGGTTCTGTTCTGGATCTCATGGGGACTGTTCTCTTCCATGCTGGCGGCCATGAGTAAGGACTTCCTGAATTTGGTCAAATCTATATCAACCGCGATCTTCTGGCTATCCGGTATTATGTGGGATGTTAACACGATCGGTATTCCGATCCTTCAGAAGATTTTGTATTTCAACCCGGTCACCTATATCGCGACGGGATACAGAAATTGCTTCATTTACAAAGTCTGGTTCTGGGAAGAACCGTTGCAGCTGGAGATTTTTATTGGCATGTACATCGTCATGGTGATACTGGCTATATGGAGTTACAATAAGCTTAAGAAGGATATTCCGGATGTTCTGTAGGAGACATTAATGAATAAAGACAAAATAGTTATTGAATTTAAAAATGTAACGAAACGGTACAAGTTATATAAAAACGACAAACAGAGATTCCTTGGGATTTTCTCAAAGAAGGTTGCGTATAAAGAAAAACTGGCTACAAATAACGTCAGTTTCAGCATCTGTCAGGGTGAGGCCGTTGCCATTTTTGGCAAGAACGGCGCAGGAAAATCAACGATCCTGAAGATGATTACCGGAGTTGCCTACCCAACATCCGGCGAGATCAATGTCAAAGGCCGGGTCAGCGCGTTGCTCGAACTGACGTCCGGATTTGACCCGGAGATGACGGGCAGAAACAATATTTATCTGAAAGGACAGCTGTGCGGTCTTCGGGATGATGAAATCGCCGAAATCGAGCAGGACATTGTTGATTTTGCGGAAATCGATGAATACATCGACCAGCCGGTTCGTTCTTATTCCAGTGGTATGAAAGCCAGACTGGGCTTTGCGGTAAACGTCAATCTGCGTCCGGAGATTCTGATCGTAGACGAAGCCCTCAGTGTCGGCGACAAAGACTTCCGGGAAAAATGTCTGGCAAAAGTCAAAGAAATCATCGAGAAAGATAACGTCACATTGTTGTTCGTAACACACTCCACCGGAACAGCAAGACGCTTTTGTGACCGGGGCATCGTAATGAAAAAGGGCAAGATGGTTTTTGATGGCAACATCGATGAAGCGATCAAGCTCTACGAAGGAAAATAGTGCAGCGATGAGTCTTAAGTATGGATTATTAAAGTTTGGTGTCGCGTGCCTTCGCTGTGTGTATGCTCCCATTCGGGCAAAGAAGACACGGGATAAAATAACGTTCATTTCAAGGCAGAGCGAGGAGCCTTCCGCGGACATCGCTCTGCTTAGTGATTATATAAGGGAAAACCACCGGGATGTGGAATGTTCGGTCATGGTCAAAATGATCGGATCGGGATTGGCCGGCAAACTGGGATATCTGTTTCACATGATTTCCCAAATGAAGGCCATCGCCACCTCCAAAGTCGTCGTGCTGGACGGATACTGCATTGCAGCCTCCGTGCTGGATCACAAGCCGGATCTCCAAATCCTTCAGATGTGGCATGCCCTGGCGGCGATCAAGAAATTCGGGTACCAGTCTCTGGATAAGGGCTCCGGACACAGCAGCCAGATTGCAGACATCATGTGCATGCATCGAAACTACGATCACATCATCAGCGCCAGTCCGGCCACAGGACAGCACTTTTGCGAAGGATTTGGGTACGATAGAGACCGGATACGGCTTTACGGCCTTCCGCGAATCGATGTGATTCGAAGGGCAGTCACCGGAGACAGGGCGGAGGACTTCCGCGCGCAGGTTCGAGCCGAGTACGGCGTGCCGGAGGGACAGGAAATCGTTCTGTATGTGCCGACCTTCCGCAAGGGGAAGCAGGTCGATGTGGATGGCGTCCGAAAGGCGCTGGATCCGAAGCGCTTCCGTCTGATTGTCAAGCTCCACCCACTCCATGATGATGAGAACATCAGCGATACCCGTTATTCGACCTATGAATGGCTGGGGGCCTGCGACCGGATCATCACAGACTATTCGGCACTGGGTGTAGAGGCGGCACTGGCTGAAAAGCCTTTGTATTTTTACGTCTATGATATTGAGGATTACAAAGAGCAGGTGGGACTGAATGTCGATCCGCTGACGGAACTTCCAAAAGCATCGGCACGGACGTCCGAAGAGCTGGCGCAGGCGGTCAACAACGACTACGATTTCGACGGCTTAAACCGATTCAGAGAAAAATACGTCTCTGTTGATATAGAGCATTGCACCGAAAAACTGGGAGATTATATTTATGGGCTCACTCGCAAAACACTTTAGAAAATTTCTGATGAAACACGCCAGGCTGCGGGTTTTGGTCAGAAAAGTACACGTAAAATTAAAAGAAAGCCGGTATCGTAAGCTGTCCAAAGGGACAAAGGTCAACGACAAGCTGGCGATTTTTGAAACCTTTATGGGGAGACAGTACGGCTGCAATCCGAAGGCGATCTATGAGTACATGCTGACGGACAGCCGGTTTGATGACTTCACCTTTGTTTGGGTTCTGAACGACGCAGAAAAGGCAAAAAACATTCCGCATTTGGAACGGGTCAAGATTGTGTCCCACCGATCCGATGATTATTATCGGTATTATGCCCAGGCGAAATACGTAATCACCAACTCCAATCTGGACTATGGGATTTACAAGCGACCAGGACAGATTTTCCTGCAGACTTGGCATGGGACTCCGCTGAAGCGTCTCCGGTGCGACATTGAAATCGAACATGGAAACGCGCTGAATTCCCTGGACGAAATCAAAAACAAAAACACCCTCGACGTGGTTCGCTATGATTATTTCATTTCGCCATCGTCCTTTGCTTCGGAGAAGTTCACCAGCGCCTTTGATCTCAAAAGTCTGGGAAAAGAAGACATCATCATTGAAACCGGATATCCGAGAAATGACTTGCTGTATCACTTTGACGATGCCTATGGGGCGAAGATCAAGGCAGAACTTGGAATCACCGATGACCGCAAGGTGATTCTCTATGCGCCGACCTTCCGGGACAACCAGCACGATGGGGCAGGGTATACCTATGACACCCACATTGATTTTGACCGGCTGCAGAGGGAATTGGCAGAGGACTATGTGATTCTCTTCCGGGCTCATTACTTCGTTGCCAGTCAGTTTGATTTCAGCAAATACAAAGGCTTCGTCTATGACGTTTCGGGGCTGGATGATATTACACCGCTGTATACCATTGCGGACATGCTTATCACGGACTACTCCAGCGTATTCTTTGATTATGCGAACATCAAACGCCCGATGATTTTCTATATGTACGATTTGGACGAGTATGCCACCGGCATCCGGGGATTTTATCTGGACATTGCAGAACTTCCGGGTCCAATCATCAAGACCGAAGACGAACTCATCAGGACGATCCGGACTTACAAGTTCCAGTACGACGAAAAGTACAAACGGTTCAATCAAAAATACAACTCCCTCGATGACGGTAACGCCAGCAAGAGAGTTGCGGATATATTGTTTGATCAGGGAACTGTTTCATGAATCCATTCGTGAAGCAGTTCTTTTCTTTTGGGCGCGCATGGTGGCGGGGTGCTCGTCCTCATCGTAGGTGGTCAGATGCGTTTGTTCGCAGAGAACCGAGACCTGAACAAACTCGCTTCGCTCAGACAGTGTTCAGGTCTTAGCGGTTCTCTTTGCTCTCTGCACTTCTGACCACAACTACGATTGCGGAATGCACCCCGCCACCATGCGCGCCCATAAAAAATCCTGCCACGAAAGACTCAAAGCGTTGCACTGCATCATGTTTTACTTCAAAAAAAGAAGTTATCGCATTGCATTCTGATGCGATAACCCCTTGATTTTAACTTTGCTGATATTTACTTTACCTTTGTCAGAACGACCTGAATCTCATCGTCTTCTTCGATTTCTTTGATGATCATCTGGCACTTGTCGCCATAGTAGAAATCACCTTCAAAGAGTTCGTTTTCGAAGTGGATTCCGCCGTCGACCTTCTCCCAGGTTCCCTCCAGATGTTCATCGGCTACATCCATGACGACGGTGCCATCCTCATTGATGGACAGTTCCAGTTTGCCATAAAGATTGGCCGCATTGGAAGAGGTTGCCTTCCATGTGCCAAAGAAATTCGCCTCGTCTTTGTTGAGTTCCACCGCTTTAGAGGCCAATGCCTTTTGTTCTTCCTCGCTCAGAGAAGAGGTTTCTTCTTCCATGGCTTCCAGTTCCAGATCCTCCGATTCTTCTCCCTCATTGCTGCTGCCGCAGGCGCAGAGGGCAAAGGACAGGCTGAAGGCCATGACCAGTGAAAGCAGAATCAGAATCAGCTTGTTTCGTTTCATTGTTTTAATCTCCTTTCCTTACCTTGTAAATGTCTATATCTTCATTGGTGAAGCACTGTGTGAAATCTTCATTCGCCAGATCGAGATCCCCACTGAACCGCTTGGAAACGACCACGTAGTCGATTCCAAGATCTCTGGCAAGCTCACCACGGTTTGCGTTATTCACATCATAAATCTGATTGTTTGTTTCAATCATTTCCTTGCGAATCACCCAGTCACCTGCCGGCAGATTGTATCCGGAACCGGCGATGTAACAGAATCGATTTGCATAGGTCGCATATAAGAAGAACCGGTTGGTCCAACGATTTTCATAACTGTACTTTTCCATCGGAACACTGCTGTAGCGATCCGTTGCAAGGAGCACGTCCTTTGGCGTGTTTTCACGGATCCAGACCATGGCCTCATATTCCGGCTGAGAAATGCTCTGGTACGTATTGTACTCGATGTTCGGCGCCTGATGGAACTGAGCTGACTCGGTCATGCCTTTCAGATGCCATACCAGGGTAAAGGAGGTAAGAATCAGGCAGGCGACGAAGACGCCGCGAACGATACCCATGAGCGCACCTCGGTTATCTTCCATGTCCTCAAAGAACCAGTAAGCAATCAGCGGTGCGAAGAAGGCCGCCACAAATCCGAAGTAGACCTGGCTATGGCCGCTGTAGTTCATCAGGAACATACCGGCCAGGCCCACGAGAAATGCTGCATAAATCATGACCCGATCAAATACAAAAGCCTTTTTCTTCGAGAAGACCAGAATCAGTTCCCGGATATAGCCAATGGTAAACGGCAGGATGAATGCCGTCAGGAAGAAGATCATAAAGACAACCAGCATGCATGCCAGCCGCAGGATCTTTGGAATGCCCATGCCTTTGAGCATCAGGATCAGAGGATCGTGATAGAAGGCGATGTTGGCAATGGTGGCAAAAGCGAAAATCGATTCCCCGCTTCCGTTGGATGTGCCTTTGCCTCCCATAACGGTCATGTAAACGATCAGGAAGGCGACGGAAATCAAAAGCAGCGGCAGCACCGTCTTAAACGGTACGGCCCGCAGAATCAGTCCGATTACATAGGTTCCCCAAAGAGCACCGACCAGTACGATGGCAATCGGTCCCTTGATACCGGTGAGCAGCATAATAAAGAGGGTGAGAACCAAAAGCTCACGCAAATGCTTTTCGCCGGATTCAAACCGGCGATACCAGTTCCGCAGGAGCACGGCGAAGACCATGGCGCCACTGATGCCGTATCCAACGGCGTTGTCGTTGATGATCGCAAAGTGGAAGGCTAGTGAAACCTTGATGGATCTGCAGATAAACAGGTTCGAAAGCAGTACCGACAAAGCACAAAGACCAGCCCGTTCTTTTCGTTTCAAAAGCTCCCGGAAGAACACATAGGTCGATAGTCCGAACACATAGGTCGTCATATATGGATTAAAGGAAAAAATCGCCACATCTGCCGGTACCCCAAACAGGCGCACAGGAACGGACATGAGCAACTCGGTAAATACGTGGTATTTGATAATGCGTCCCTGAACCCAAAGACTGACGAGAGGCCATCCATGAGATAGGGAGTCGATGAGCCCCATGTGGTAGGCTTTGTCCGGATTCATATAGGTCGACACAGCAATCTCAGGCGAAAGGTAGAGATACTGTGTTGATGCCAGAGCATAGAATAGAACACCTGCCATGAATACGCAAAGGCTCGTGGAAAGAGCCGAAAAGCGGAAGCGCTTCCCGCTGATCCGATGAGGATTCCTAGACTTATAGGACCGGATGCGGTCTATGATGAAATACAGAGACGCGGCAGGTCCCAATACATAGAGCAGCAGATTTGTGTGGATCAGTTCGCTCAGAAAATACTGGGCCGTGACGAAGGCCCATCCAGCAAAGAACCCGATGCACAGGGTCGTTGAAATGTGATCGTAGTTTAGACGGAACAGGCGCAATAAAGTAAGTCCTGGCAGCTGTACATAAAAGAGTGCAAAAAAGACCAGGATCAAAAGGGCCGGCAAATTGGCGTGGTAAACGGCAATGCCGACGATTGCCATCATAATCATGCTGATGCATGCCAAGGCCTTGATTACGTTGTTCCATATTCGGTTTGTAGTGAGTGTATTCGTTGCGTCCATAGCAACATACTATCTTAATTCGGCCTTGAAAGCAAGTTGAAAAAGAGGCCTATATAATGTATAATTTATCAAATAATGTTTAAGAAAAACGGGAGACAAAAAGATGAAAATTTTAGTGACTGGCGGGGCTGGTTTTATAGGAGCAAACTTCGTATTTTATATGCTCAAAAACCATCCGGAACACGATATCGTTTGCCTTGACGCGCTGACTTATGCGGGCAATCTGGAAACTCTGGAATCGGTCATGGACAATCCGAGATTCCGGTTCGTCAAAGGCGATGTAGCAGACAGAGAAGTTGTTTTCAAGCTTTTTGAAGAAGAAAAATTCGATGTAGTCGTCAATTTCGCCGCAGAATCCCATGTGGACCGATCCATTGAAGATCCGGGCATCTTTCTGAAGACGAACATTCTGGGCACCCAGGTGCTCATGGATGCCTGCAACGAGTATGGCATTGAGCGGTTCCATCAGGTTGGAACGGATGAAGTGTACGGCGATCTGCCTCTAGACCGTCCGGATCTGTTCTTTACGGAAGACATGCCAATCACTGCATCGAGCCCTTATTCAGCATCAAAGGCCGCAGCGGACCTTCTCGTTATGGCCTATCACAGAACCTTCGGTCTTCCGGTGACAATTAGCCGATGCTCCAACAATTACGGGCCGTATCAGTTCCCGGAAAAACTCATTCCGCTTATGATCGCCAATGCGCTGGCGGACAAGGAACTGCCGGTTTACGGAACGGGGGAAAACGTCCGTGACTGGTTGTATGTAGAAGACCACTGCAGAGCCATCGATATGATTTTGCAAAAGGGCAAAGTGGGAGAAGTTTACAACATCGGCGGTCACAATGAGAAGTCCAATCTGGATGTTGTCAAAATCATCCTGCAGCAGGTGGGCAAACCGGAGAGTCTGATCACCTTCGTGGGAGACCGAAAGGGTCACGACCTGCGTTATGCCATCGACCCGACGAAGATTCACAACGAAATCGGCTGGCTGCCGACCACCATGTTCAGTGACGGAATCAAACAGACCATCGATTGGTATCTGGAACATGAAGATTGGTGGAAGAACATCATCAGCGGCGAGTACCAGCAGTATTACGAAAAAATGTATGGAAACAGATAAAGAAATCACACTGGCGATGCATTCGCTGGGAACGAAATTAAGCAAAAGAGGAAGCCAGATCGTGGCTTCCGGCTTTTGTATTTATAGATTTAGAGACCGGCAGGGCAAAGAGGTAAAACCGGAACAGCTGCGTTTGAAAATCGGAAACGACGAAACCAGTGGCAAGTTGAAGTTTTTAGGCAAAGGCCGCGCCATCGTAAAGGGAATCCGGATCGGCCGCTATGAAATCAGCTTTGACGAATCCGCTCTGGCTCATTTTGACATGCAAAACAAGCTATTTCTTTGTTATGACGGCATGGAAGCCCGTATCGGGTACAGCGTGTTTGACCGTGATCAGGGAAAGAGCAAGACCAGCAGCATCATCCGCTGCGGCGAGCAGGTTTGCTATCTGAAACAATCGGTCTACAACGGCATGTATCTGACCGTCCGCGAGCCGCAAATTTACGACGAAGCAGCGGCCAGACGGCGCGTGTGGCTGGCCTGGCTGGCTGCCAAATTCTGGCCGAAAAATAATATCATCTATCTCTTTGAAAAAGAATGCGCCGGCTACGAGGAAAGCGGGTCGGTTCTCTATGAGAAACTCATCGATCTGGGTTATGACAACGCCTACTTTGTAGTCAACGAGGACAACCCGGCCATTGCGGATCTGGACGAGAAATACAAGAAAAACCTGATCTACAAAGACAGTTTCAAACACCTGCTTTACTTCTTCAAAAGCAGAGTGTTTATCGCTTCAGAAACCATGGCCCACGCCATGCAGCTGCGCGCGGCAGACAAGCGGATCGTGCGCAAGACCGAAAGCAAGCGGATTTCGTACGTTTTTTTGCAGCATGGTGTCATGTACATGGTGTCATTGAGTGCGGATCTGCGGGTATCCTTCCGGCAGAAAGGCCTGGATCTTTACCGGGTCGTCGTTTCCTCTCAGCTGGAGGCGGACCACTTCATTGATCTTGCCGGATTTGAACCGCAGGAATTATACAATACGGGTCTGGCCAAATTTGACCGGAGCGTGCGCTATGAGGATGCAGACCGGATCGTGATCATGCCGACCTGGCGCAGATGGGAGGCCAATCAGGCCAGAGAAGACATTACGAAGACCAAGTACTACCAGATGATCGAGAGAATGGTGGATGCCGTACCGGATCCGCTCAAAGACAAAGTCATCATTCTGCCTCATCCCCTCATGCGAAAAGCCATGTCCCATGGAAGCAATCCATTGAGCCGGTATTTGGCGACGGAGTCCCACAATGACACGCTGAAACAATGCGATGTGCTCATCACGGATTATTCTTCCATCGCCTACGATGCCTTTTACCGGGGCAGCAATATTATTTTCTGCTGGGAAGAAAAAGAAGAATGCATGGCGAACTACGGACCGGAAACGACCCTGATGCTGACCGAAGAATTGGCCTTTGGTGACGTATGTTACAAATCGGAGCAGATTACAGACAGCATTCAGCGGCTTTACGGCAAAAGCCAGCCGGATGCTTATCAAGAACATTACAGCAAAATCGTGGAACACCATGATAACCGGAATTCCGATCGTATCGTGGAATTGTTAAAAAAGGACGGCGTGCTTTGAGCCTAAAAAAATCAGTCAAAAAATTCATAAAATCACAGGGAAACGACAGCGTTCTGGGAAAAGCGTATTTATCCGCCGTTGGCAAGAAACGGCAAAAGCGGTATGAGAAATATGCGGAACTTCCGGTCGATGAGAAGCTGGTCGTCTTTGAGGCCTTTATGGGCCGCAAATATACGGATAGTCCGCGGGCCATTTACGAAAAGATGCTGGCAGACGACCGTTACGCAGACTATCATTTCATCTGGTGCTTTCGGGACAGCGTCATGGCGGAGCATTTGCAGCTTGCAGACGAGCCGAGAACGGACCTGGTCCGCTGGGGTTCCGAGGATTACTATGCGACCTATGCAAAGGCCGGATACTGGATCACCAACACCCGGATTCCGGGCGCCATTGACATCCGGCCGGAACAGACCTACGTGCAGTGCTGGCATGGAACCCCGTTGAAACGACTGGGGTGTGACATTGAAACGGAAGTGACGGAATCCAAAGAGACCACAAGAAAGGTCATACACGGAGATGCCCGGAGATATTCCTATTTTATTTCCACATCGCCTTTTTATACCGACGTGATGACATCGGCCTTTGACCTAAAGGCCCTCGGCAAGGAAGATGTGATGATCGAAACCGGGTATCCGAGAAACGATGCACTGGCAGGCGCCACTGCGCAGAAACAGAGTGAGATTCGTGCTGCTCTCGGCATTCCGGAAGATAAAAAAGTCCTTCTCTACGCACCGACGTACCGGGAAAATGAGCGTGATCGGGACAGCAAATACACCTTCCGCAATGCCCTTGATTACGACAAACTGCAAAAGGCCATGGGAGCAGAGTATGTGATTCTGTTCCGCGCCCATTATTTCATCGCTCAGGAATTTGATTTCGACCAATACGATGGATTCATCATCGATGTCTCGTCTTACCCGGAAATCAATGACCTGTACATCGCTTCCGATCTGCTGATCACCGATTACTCCAGCGTGTTCTTTGACTTTGCCATATTGAACCGGCCGGTGATTTTCTATATGTACGATCTGGAGCTGTATCGGGACGAGCTACGGGGCTTTTATCTGGGACTGGAAGACTTGCCAGGACCCATTACGACCGAACAGGAAGAGCTGGAAACCAAAATCCTCACCTGCAGCAGGTGGAGCAATACGCCGGAATATGAGAAGGCTTTTGAAGATTTCCGGCAGAGATTTACACCTTACGAAGACGGCCATGCTACCGAGCGCGTCTTAGAAACCGTAATGAACGGAGAGTAAACCATGAGCAGATATTCAAGCAAACGAAGCACATCATCCAAAATCAAAAGGACGTTGAAGCGGCCGGTCAAGCGGCTGTTTGGGAAATTGGCAGCGCGAAGCGACCGGTTCAGTCTTTTTTACCTTAACCTCAGGCAGGGTCACCGAACCGCTCGATTCAATAAGTACAAAACCAACGAACTCGATCCGAAACTGGTCGTGTTTGAATGTTTTATGGGCAGGAAATACGCGGATAGCCCGAAAGCGATTTATGAAGAATTGTTGAATAATCCGAAGTACGAGGAGTATCATTTCATTTGGTTCTTTAAGGACCGCTGTATGGACGAGTATCTGTTCCTGGAGCAAAACGACCGAACCCAGCTGAATCTCTGGGGATCACCGGAATATTACGAGGCTTATGCAAAGGCAAAGTACTGGATTGCCAATACCAGAGTACCCATTCCCATCGAACCGGGACCGGATCAGGTGTACGTTCAGTGCTGGCATGGAACGCCGCTGAAACGGCTTGGCTGTGATATCGAAACTTATGGAGATGGCATCGTAAACAACAAAGATACGACGAGACGGGTATTTGAGCAGGATGCGAAAAAGTTCAAATATCTGATTTCACCATCCGGATACTGTTCGGAGAAGCTTTCATCGGCCTTTAACCTCAAAGGTCTGGGCAAAGAAGATGCGGTCATCGAAGAGGGATATCCGAGAAACGACGCCATCTGCAATGCCACGAAGGAAGATGTGAAACGCATCCGCGACGATCTGGGCATTCCGGAAGGGAAAAAAGTCATTCTCTATGCGCCGACCTACCGGGAGGATCAGCGACAGACGAATCTGGGATTCGTCTACGAGCCGCCTATTGATTTCAATCGGCTGAGAGAACGGATCGGAGACGGATATGTGGTTCTGTTCCGGGCCCACTATTATGTCGCCAATGCTTTGAATTTTGACGCCTACAACGGCTTTGTCCTGAACGCTTCCGATTATCCGGACATTAACGATCTATATGTCATTTCGGACATTCTGATTACGGATTACTCCAGCGTATTTTTCGACTATGGCATCTTGAAGCGGCCGATCATATTCTACATGTACGATCTGGAGTTTTACCGGGATGAACTGCGGGGCTTCTATCTGAGCCTGGAGGAACTTCCGGGGCCGATCACCACGACCCAGGAAGAACTGGAAGAAAAACTCTCCGGTATCGGCCATTGGAACGAGACCGCAGAGTATAAGGAAATGTACGATCATTTTATCCAGAGATTCGCGCCATATGATGACGGTCACTCGGCTTACAGAGTCGTTCGCGCCATCTT
>CADBJW010000001.1 GCA_902795135.1 uncultured Eubacteriales bacterium | reverse complement strand
CCACAAAGGCAGGTTGCTGCACGATCATCGGGCCTGTCCCTAACGTGCTCTTTATGGTCTCATTAACTTGTTCATTTATCTTATATCATGCTTTTGCAAAGGCTTCAACAGCAAATTGCATGACGTCTCTATAGTCGGAATGTATTTACCGTCATCATGCTTTCCACCCTTCCCCCCCATGTCTTATATCTCATATTTTCTCAAATCGATTCCCTGCTTCTGTGCCATTTCAACCAACTCCTCATCAGAAGCTTGTTCTATGTCAGGTGTTTCAGCCAACGCGGCAACAATATCCGAAGCAAAGAACAGTGCATAGCAATTGTCCAGCATATCTTTTCTTAATTTGTCTATATCAATATTCATGTTGTTGCCCTACTCTCTGATAAACTCGATCTCGTGATCCTGACACCATTCTTTCGCAAGTTCTACATAGTATATATGCCGATACGCATAATACTCGTCCGCGATACCATAATAGTTTAAGGTGTTTTTGAATCTGCGAAAGGCACCACGGCCCTGAAGAGCTTCGTATAGTTTCTGTCCAATAACATTGGCTTGCTCTTTTGAAACGTATTTCAGCCCTCCCCCTGCAAAATCAGCAAAATCCTCCATGACGCGATATTCGTTGATCTCGTATTGGTTTGGCAGCCGGACAAACTGCTCACCTTCCTCGATCATGGCAATGATTTCTTCCCACTCATCAGGGTCATCATATAGCCCCTTGCTTTCTGGTACAGCAGTGATTGTCCCTGTATCTTTGTTCAAATACTGCTCCCAGCCATCAAATACTTCCTCAAAAGCATCGGCCAGATTGGAAAGCTTGATTCTTTTCACACTCATTTTCTCACTTTTTTCTATTCACTCATTCTTAGTTATGATCCACCTGCCATTTTTTCTCGTTTGATCAGCCCTATATCAGAAAGGATCTTCAATTCCCGCTTAACAGTACTGTCAGAGCATGATAACTGATCCGCCAGTTCTCTTCGTGTGAGATCATGGACCTTCTCGATTAATGACATCAGTTTCTGCTCTCTCTCACTTAATTTTATTGGGCCATTAATCTCAGATAAAGATGCCTTATCCCATGCCATAATAGTTCAGGATGTTTTTGAATCTGCCTATAAAAAGCTCCATCCACTGTTTTTCATTATCTCCGACATTATCTCCGACATTTCTCCGACATCCTAAGCTGTCGTACTTCATGACTCTGTTTTTTTGCTTCCCTCCTGACAGTATTGGTTCCGATAACGGCCCTTATCGAAATAGCTGTACAAAGCCCTGACTACATGAACTGTACTTTCACACCGGCCGGATCCGTCACAAAAAAGAACTTCACATCCGGCATCGGCGAAATCATCGGTGTAACATCATAGCCTGCCGCGACCAGTTCCTCCCGTTTCTTCTCAGCGTCCTCTGTCTTGAATCCGATGGACAAATTCTGATTACCAGCATCTTCCGCATCCGGATTATGAATGACCTCGATGCATGTTTCTCCTTCCCCATTTGCCAGGAAGACCAATTCCTTCACCGGCCGCATATCCCGCTGTAAAACCAGCCCGACTTCTTTCTCATAAAACTCGATTTCTGATTCAAACTTTGTTGTCTGAATCGTCACATGCAGCATTTTCATTCCTCAGACACCTCCTCACTTCTCACGATTTCTGCTTTAATACATCATACCACAGGATGAGACCTAGATTGAAGACGTGTTGGTTCTCTTCCGGATCACCGCCACGGCGCAGGGCACCCGGCCCTCGATCATGGTGTACTTCACGTCCATATAGCCAGCCGCAGTGAAAAACTCCTGGTAGGTTTCATAGGTAAACTGCCGTTTGAAATCGGCACCGGCTTTGCCGACTGTTTCCGCAAAACCACTTTCCCTGCCTTTGCTGTTCCGGTTCATATAGGTTGGAATGATGATCTCGCCGCCGGTCTTGCAAACGCGTTCCAGTTCTGACAGCGCCCGGTAAGGTTCATCCAGCAGATGGATCACATTGCCGGCGATGACCTTGTCGAAACTTTCCTCTGCAGCGTCGATATCCAGGATGTTTCCTTCCCGGAAGGTGATATTGCCATAGGCACTGCAGTTCTTTCTCGCTTTCCTGAGCATCGCAGCTGAAAAATCTTCCGCTCTCAGCGACCGGCACCTTCCTGCGACAGCCTTTGTCAGCATGCCGGTCCCGCAGGCGCACTCCAGCACCTCATCGTCGTTTTCAATTTCATTCGCCACGAGTTTGCAAAGGCTCCGGTGCGTCTTCGCGTTGATCACGTTGGCAAAAATATCGTATACGAATGCAACTCTGTCCCAAAACATATTTCAAATTCTCCTTTTAAGTGTTTTGTCCTGAGTTCATTGTACACCATTAAGTTAGCCATTGCTAACGAAATAATATAGAATCCGAAAAGACCAATCTGATAGGATGGCCATACATCATCCTATGTAAGCATCCTCGGCGCTGTTATGAAAGTCCTGCTTCGTTTTTTCTATCAGCCAGGCGAAGGCTTTTGCCATACGCAGATCCGGTTCTTTGAAGTGGTTTCCCGGGTTCATTTCCAAAATGGATTCCCATGAGCTTTTGTCCAGCAACGCGTACAATCCCCTGATGTTTTCGCCCACGGTCTTCATTACCGGATGCCTCGTCTTCTCTTCCTTTGTCCCCAGGCTCAGGTAAACCCGAGGCGCTTTGATGTCGTGTTCTTTTGCAAAGGCAGGGAAGTCCGGATACCACACGGACGGCGATGCTGCTGCTACCCCGGCAAATCGATCTGTCTGGTACGCTGCCCATAAGGAGAACAGCCCGGCCAGCGAATATCCGCCGAGATAGATTTCTGGAGCCTTTGCGTCAATCACCTCCGGAATCAGGTCTTCCTCTATGAACGCCAGTGTTTCCAGCGCTCCACAGCCAAAAGGTTCCTCGCCTCTGACCGGCTCCGCCTTCCATGGGGGAAGGTCCTTGTTCCAATCCACCAGAAACATGGCCATGGTGAAAGGTCTGCCTTTGCTTAACTGGCGGATCAGATCCACTTCATGTTCCATTGTCTCCAGATTATGCTCACCAATGGGCTGGATCAGCAGTGTATCGGCCGATCCACAATCATAGATGAAGCATCGCCTGCCCTGTAATCTTCGTTCTTCCATTTTCATAGTCATTGTTTATTTTCTGCTTTTGTTCGATTCGACCGCTCTGGCGGCTGGCATACCACGGCTCTGTCAGTGCTTCGCCCTGCCAGTCACCGGGTTAGGACAATCAAAAGCCCTGGAAATGTAGAATTCCCAAGGCTTTCAAGGGTTTGCCAAATGAATATTGACTAAAAAGTTACTTGTTCATCTGCTTTGCTAACATTCCCCAAACAATTATCCCAGTCACTTATTCAGTATCCTCTGCTTCCTTAAATGCTAATGTTAAATAGTCCGTTACAGATGCCAGAAACTCCTCTGCCCCGGCAACCAAAGCCCTTGTATCATCAATTGAACAAATATAGAAGTCCTGGTAATCACTTCGATTTCGAATTCTTGAAGCATTCGATACAAGCTTGCCAAATTCTCTCGGCAATTTATTTGTCTTTAAGTATTTCTCCGAGAATCTGGCTATTACAGCAGAATGCTTTTTATAATCCTCACCGTCCAAAGCTATCACCGCACGCATTGCGTGAAAAATGCTGTAATAAGCTCTGTTATTCGCTGAGGCATAATCCTCATCGTTCAATAGACGCTTTGCCGTTTCAAGAACAGCCTCCGCCTTTTCCAGACGATATTTGGATAAATCGATTTTAGTCGCATCAAGCATTCATCCGTACCCCCTCCCGCTGAATGTTACGAAAGAACGGAAGTAATTCTACGTTTCTGTGATAATAATCTCTGTTCTCTATGATTGGCGAAACCAGAACACCATAATCCACCAGCAGTTCTCCTGCAATGTTCCCAATCTCCCATTCTCTATGATGGATCACATCCTGTGGAGCATCAACAAGCACCAGAACGTCTATGTCTGATCCTTCTTCAGCATCACCTCTGGCATAGGAACCGAATAAGATAGGTTCTAGTCTGTCCTCAGGAAAAATAGCAGAGATACCCCTGCAGAGTTCAGCAATTATCTGATTCATTTGATTGTGCTCAACCATGGAACTCATCTCCTTCCCTCGGTTTTCATATTCATTATACTCTATGAGTCAATAATTTCCTATATCCAAAAATAACCTGGCGTGCCACACATCGCAGAATTTCTTTCGCCTCCGCCTGTGCTATCGTATATGCAATGGAACACCCAGCCTTTGCATAACAAAACTCCGAGGTGAGATCCTCCCCGGAGTGTTCGTTTCTTCAGAAGAATGAAGCAAAGTTTGCTTCTATTTGTTCATCTGTGCAGCTACTTCTGCAGCGAAGTCTTCCTGCTTCTTTTCGATGCCTTCGCCAACTTCGAAGCGGATGACCTTCGTCAGAGCCAGATCCTTGTCAACGGTTCCCAGATACTGAGCAACCGTCTGCTTACCGTCTTCTGCTCTTACGTAAGTCTGATCAAGCAGGCAGATTTCCTTGAGCTGCTTGGAGACACGACCCTGAACCAGACCATTGAAAATCTTGTTATCAGTGATTTCTTCCTTTGCAGCTACAGCAAGGCCAGCCAGCTTTGCTTTTGCTTCTTCGGAAAGGAAGTTTGGCAGATAGTTGAAGTTGAACTTCTTGTCTGCTCTCTTTTCAGCCAGGATTGCAGTATCTTCTTCGCTCCATACGCCATCAACAGCCTTGTCGAGGAGACCGTTCAGGATTGGCTTAGGAAGTGTGAACGGATCGTTCAGTGCACTTTCCAGAGTGATTTTCTTCAAGTTAGCCAGCTCTTCTTCAGAGATTTCATCTCTGCTTACATACTGAGGGTTCATTGCTGCAACCTGCATTGCAATGTTCTTCAGTGCGGTCTTGTTTTCATCATTGTCTGCGCCGTTGGCCGCAACGATTACGCCAATGTTTCCGCCACCGTGAATGTAAGTAGCCATAACTTCTCCGGAAGCCTTGTCAATTCTTCTGATTGACATGTTTTCGCCGATCTTTGCGATGAGTGCTGTCAGCGCTTCACCAGCGGTTGCACCTTCAAACGGCATTGCCTTGAACGCTTCCATATCATTGCTTTCTGCATCCAGAGCCAGCTTAGCAAGACCTTCTACGAAGTTAATGAATTCATCGTTCTTAGCAACGAAGTCTGTTTCTGAGTTTACTTCTACGATTGCAGCTGTTTTTCCGTCTTCTGAGACTGCAGTCTTAACAAGACCCATAGCGGCGATTCTGCCAGCCTTCTTTGCAGCCTTGGACAGACCCTTTTCTCTCAGAACTTCAACGGCCTTATCGAGATCGCCATCGGTTTCAACCAATGCCTTCTTGCAATCCATCATGCCTGCGCCTGTCATATCACGCAGTTCTTTTACTAACTTTGCTGTTACAGCCATTATTCTTCCTCCTTAGCATCTTCTGCTTCTTCTTCAACTGGAGCTGCTTCTGCATCTTCAGCTGCTTCGCCTTCATCAAAGCTTTCGCCCTGATTTGCTTCGATAACTGCGTCTGCCATGCATCCGGCAATGAGCTTGACAGCTCTGATAGCGTCATCGTTTGCAGGGATTACATAGTCAACATCATCAGGGTCACAGTTTGTATCAACGATTCCGATTACCGGGATATCGAGGATTCTTGCTTCCTTAACGGCGATCTTTTCTTTCTTAGGGTCAACGACGAACAGTGCTCCAGGCATGCCCTTCATTTCTTTGATTCCGCCTAAGAACTTCTCCAGCTTAGCTTCTTCCAGCTTCAGCTTGATGACTTCTTTCTTAGCCAGCTTATCAAATGTTCCGTCTTCTTCCATTGCCTGGATGTCGTATAATCTCTTGATTCTCTGTGAAATCGTCTTGTAGTTTGTCAGCATGCCGCCCAGCCATCTCTGGTTAACGTAGTACTGACCGCATCTCTTAGCTTCGTCGCAGATTGCTGCCTGTGCCTGCTTCTTTGTTCCTACGAACAGAACTGGCTTGCCGCTTGCTGCAACTTCCTTCATGAATTCATACGCTTCGTCGATCTTCTTAACTGTTTTCTGAAGGTCGATAATGTAGATTCCATTTCTTTCTGTGAAGATGTAAGGAGCCATCTTAGGGTTCCATCTTCTAGTCTGGTGTCCGAAATGTACACCTGCTTCGAGTAACTGTTTCATTGAAATTACTGACATTTTCTTTTCTCCTCTCGGTTTTTTCCTTCCACCGCAGAACATCAGGAAGCAACCTTCTGCACGCCATGCAGGGGCTCCGTTCGCAAGCCTTTTGCCCAGCGCGACAGCATGTTTTTCTCATGACCGTTAAGGCACCGGCTTCCATAAAACTGCCGTGTGTATAATTGGTTATTTCAGCACCGTCATGTCAAGACGGCGCCACCAAATACGATACTACATAACGTCAGTAATTGCAAGGGTTTTTTGCGGATCCACGAAGGGATTTTTGCGGATCCACGAAGGGATTTTGACGATTGCAAAAAATTTGACGGTACCACTACATCACTGCCCTTTTTCCCACTCCAGATAACTCCGTTGCAGCCGGTCATAGCTCCTCTTTCCAAAGCGAATCTCCACATCGTTTGTCATGATGACAGCCTCCTGGGATAAGCACCGGATTTCGTCCATATTAAGTACGTAGCTCTTATGGCAGCATGTAAACCGCTCGTCCAGCAAAGGCATCACATCGATGAAACGACCATAAAAGCTGATGGTACCGCGCATGGTATGTACATGGATCCGCCTGCAATCCTTTTCCAGATAAATGATATCATCCAGCGGGATTGCATAATGCTTGCCCCGCACTTTGAATTTCAGTGTGGTCTCCGTACCATGGACCGCGTCGGCAGAATGCCGCTTCATGGCATTTAATTCGTCCGTTCCGTTCCAGCACTGTGGATGCCGATTCTTCTCCCCGTTACACATAGGTTCTCCCTCCTTTGGTTTCGACCATAAATAGTTAATAGATGAAATAATTACCAACAACAGTATTTCACTGACGGAGCCGTCCATGTGCAACGGGTCTTTGGCAGACCGCAGTCTCATAGTAACAAAAAACCCCGGCCTATGCCGGGGTATTCGCACGATTTCAAACTAGCCTTCTCTATAAGTAATCAGATCTTCTGCGATTTCATTGGCAGCAATCGATACCGGTTTGGTAACGTCTTCTTCCGTCAGTTTCGGAATTCCTTCGATGATATCACGGGCTCTCTTCGCAGCAAGAATGACCAGCGTGTATCTGCTGTCTGCCTTTGTTCTGATTTTATTGATTGATGGATATAACATTTTGTTCCTCCTTCATTATCTGACTCACACGGTCTACCGCCGCGTCGAGATTATCATTAACCACTGTATAGTCGTACTTTTCGGCCTGGGCGATTTCCCCAAGGGCCTCTTTCAGACGCCGCTCTCTGACCTCTTCGGTCTCCGTTCCTCTGCCTGTAATCCGTGCCTCCAACTCTTCAATGGAAGGCGGCATGATGAAAATCAACACACAGTCAGGATAGGCATCCCGAACCTGAAAAGCACCATGATAGTCGATTTCGAGAATCACGTTATAGCCTTCCTCGATCCAGCCGAGAACCTGCTTTCGCGGTGTTCCATAAAAATTATCCAGGTACCGATTGTGTTCCAATAGGCCCCCGTTTATCAAAAGCTGCTCAAACTCCGTCTTGTCAACGAAGTAATAATCAACGCCTTCGACTTCTCCTTCGCGAGGTAGGCGCGTTGTCATGGACACAGAAAACCGAATATTGCTATCCTTTTCCAGCAATCTTTTACAAATCGTTCCTTTGCCGGCACCCGAAGGCCCGGATATCACAAATAACTTTCCCCGGGTCATGAAACGCTCCTCATCCAGTCAACTATCAGTTATTTCGACAAAATATTATATCACCTAAAACATTGCAATTCAAGGTTTATTCTATATTCTGCACTTGCTCACGGATTTTTTCGATTTCGGCTTTTGCATCGAGCATGTGGGATGTGATCTCCAGATCGTTGGATTTGGAACCGATGGTATTCGCTTCACGGTTCATTTCCTGAATCAAAAAGTCCAGTTTCTTGCCAACGGGACCATCACCGCTCAGGAATTTGCCCAGCTGCTCGATATGGCTCCCCAAACGAACCAGTTCCTCCGTAATGTTGGACTTATCCGCAAAAATCGCCGCCTCTGTCAGAATCCGCTCTTCTGGAACCTCGATTTTGTCTTCCACGATTTCCTTAATTCGCTCGTACAATTTCTCCGTATATTCCTTTGCTACAAGCGGGGCCCGTTCTTCGATCTTCGCCACGATACCGCTGAACAGATCCTTTCGCATCAGCAGATCCTCTGCCAACTTCGCGCCTTCCCGAATCCGCATCTCGTCCAGATTCTCTGCAGCGATTTCACAGGCTTTGCATATTACTGCCGCAACTTCTTCTTCGTCCTCCACATCCGGAATGGCCTTGAGCACGTCAGGCATAGAAGAAACCAGGGCGATGTCAATGTCGCCGGCCAGTTCGTATTCGCTCTTCAGTTCCCTGAGATTATCGATGTATTGACGCGCGATCGGCGCATTGAGTTTTACCGTAATGTCCCCTTCCGTGATGTTTTCGACCATGATGGAAACGTCGGCCTTGCCCCGTTTCACTTTTCCCTTGATGATCGATTTGATCTTATCCTCTGCGAAGGAATACCGTTTCGGCATTTTTACCGATATATCCGAATAACGGTGATTCACCGTTTTGATTTCTGCGGTCACCGTTCTCTTGCCGTCACTGTATTCTCCTCTGCCAAAACCAGTCATACTTTTTATCATACAATTCTCTCCATTCTCTTGTTGATTTATGATACTATGGGTATTGTAAAGTATTTCCGACCGATTAGCAAGAAATCACAAGATAGATAAGGCAGGTTTCACATGTCCTACGATGGTGTCGTTACAAAGGCCATGGTCCGCGAACTCAGCGACCTTCTGACCCTTGGAAAAATCGAAAAGATTTATCAGCCGCAGCCGGAGCAGCTGCTCTTTGTCATACACACAAAGCGCGGCAAGCAAAGGCTTTTTATCTCCTCCAGCGGCAACCATTCTGCGGTCTATCTGGTCCATGACACACCGGAAAATCCGGCCAAACCGCCGGTGTTTTGCATGGTGCTCCGAAAACATCTCGGCGCTGCCAGAATCACGTCCGTGATGCAGCATGAAAACGACCGTATCATCGAGATTCTCATGGAAACCACCAACGAAATGGGCTTTGCGGAAAACCGAAAGCTGATCATTGAGATCATGGGGAAACACAGCAACGTGCTCCTGATCAATATGGAGACCGGACGCATCATCGACAGCATCAAACACGTCAGCATCGACGTCAACCGGGCGCGCCAGATTCTACCCGGCAAGGCTTATGAATACCCGCCCGCCCAGAACAAAAAACCCTTTACCGAGGTGGATCATGAATATCTGGAGTCTCTGACCGATGGCCAGCTGCAGCCGGAACGAAGCATTTTGTCCGGCATCCAGGGGATTTCCCCGGTGCTCGCCCAGACCATCGCTTCCAGCGGTGCGCCTTACGATTTCCTGAAGGCTCTTATCACATCCATTGATGACAAAAGCTTTACGCCTTTGGTATATCTGGATGAGACGGACAAGCCCGTTGACTTTCACATTACGCCTCTCGCAGCCTATGAAGAAGACAGCCGGTACCGGTCTTTGGCTTTTGCAACACTCAGTGAAGCCGCGTGCTACTACTTCATAAACCGGGAATCCTCTAACACGGTCAAGCAAAAATCCAACGATCTTCTCCGGGTCATCAAAACGAACCTGGATAAACTGAAGCTCAAAATGCAGCGGCTGGAAGAGGATCTGTATAAAGCAGAAAACTCCGAACAATACCGGCTTTACGGAGAGCTTTTGACGGCCAATCTTCACATCGTCAAACCCGGCATGAAGGAAGTGACGGTAACCAGCTATTACGACGGCTCGGATGTGAAAATCCCACTGGATCCGAAATTCTCGCCGGCAAAAAACGCTCAGAATTACTATAAGCGCTACGGGAAAGCAAAAACCGCCATCAAAGAAAAGAAGCTCCAAATCGAGGGAACTTCTTCGGATATTGCTTATTTGGAGTCGGTGGCTTCCTTCGTGGAACGGGCCGGTTCCATTGAAGAAATCGATTTGATCCGACAGGAACTGATGGAATCCGGATACATCCGGTTCCGCAAACCGCCAAAGAACGGCGCACGGAAAAAATACAAACCACAGCCTTACACGTATACGCTTTCTTCCGGCAAAACCGTTATGGCCGGCAGAAACAACAACGAAAATGACTGGCTGACCATGAAAAAAGCATCCGGGCAGGACCTTTGGTTTCACACCAAGGACATACCCGGATCTCATGTCATACTATTTCTTGAAGGCGCTGAGCCTACCGAAGAAGAACTGTTTGAAACGGCGGCCATCGCCGCTTACCACAGCAAATACTCTGCCTCCCAGAACGTTCCCGTCGACTATACCAAAGTCCGTTACGTGAAAAAGCCATCCGGTTCCAAACCGGGATTTGTGATTTTCACACACAACCGGACGTTATACGTGGATCCGGCCGTTCCGGAAAAGGCTTAAGGGTCTGTTCCATGGGAAAATCAAGCACTAAATACGCAGATCGAGCACTACACGCGCGGATCGAGTACATAAGCGGCGATACGGTCGATGACCTCATCGCCGTTTTTTTCGCCCACGCCGTTGTGAATCTCGTGGAGATAGCCTTCCCACTCAATGAGTCCCACGTTTTCACCGGCATCTTTCATTCTGACGTAGATGCCGCGGGATCCTTCCGGATCACAGACTTTGTCCTCCGTTCCGATCATAAGCAGCGTCGGAATATCATGGGCGGTGCCTTTGTCCGCCAGACTGCCCTGAAGCAGTGCATTTCCGATATCAAATCCGTCTACCGCACAGGCCATGGAAATCTTGTTGAAAACCAGCGGGTTATCGTTATATGGCTTGACCTGTTCCGGATTGCCGAGGAGTTCCTCGTCCACGTTGGAGTGAATCCCAAAGGACGGGGCGATCTTTGCCATGACTTTCACCAGCCGGTAAACCGGCGCCGGAATGGAACGCACCAGCGTGATCCATGGTGAAGTGATCAAGTAGGCTTTCGGAAGATCGTTCAGCGCGCCTCTGCTGCGGTAATCCAGCGTAATGTTTCCACCCATGCTGTGGCCGTACATCACAATGTCCTTTCGCGGGTACTTATCCTTCACGTACTCCAAAAGCATGGTGATATCGTCCAGAACTTTCGCTCTCGGTGCACAGTGTCCCCGCGGCCCGTCTGTCAGCCCGTGTCCCCGCAAGTCCATGGACACGACGGCGATGTCGTCCTGCATCAGGCGCTGGGCGACCCGGTCGTAACGTCCAGCATATTCTCCGATTCCGTGGATGATGCAAACGACTTTTTTCGGATCCTCCACGTGCCACAGATATGCTTCGATTGTCCCGTATTCGGTTTTTGACAGTTTGAAATTCTCATACATCATATTCTTCCTCACGACAAAAATTCACCAATTTACAAATATTGGTTCTATTGTTACATTTAGCTATTTTTGTATTGCAAAAGCCTTAATCAGGATCTATATTATTCTTACCCAAACTCATTCCCATTAAGATTGGAGGCACACAAAATGAAAGAAAAATGCAGTATTTGCGGACGCGATTACGATACGTTCGCCTTCAAGGGTGGCTTTGTTTGTGAAGGTTGTCTCAACTATCTTAAAGATTCCTTCGATGCCGATGCGCAGATGCGTTCAGCCAAGTGAACAATGTTGCAGCACGGATTCCATATCCTCCGGCAGCGGACTTTCGAACTCCAGGTATTCTCCGCTGACCGGATGAATAAATCCTAACACCTTGGCATGGAGCATTTGACGCTTCGCTCCCACTTTATTTTTGGCAGGTCCATACAGCTCATCGCCCAAAAGCGGATGTCCGATGTAGGACATGTGCACACGGATCTGATGAGTTCGGCCCGTTTCAAGGCGGGCCTCGATCATCGTATATCTGCCGAATCGTTCTAATACTTTGTAATGTGTTACAGCACTTTTAGCGGATGATGAATGGTGTACCACGGCATTGCGCAATCTGTTTTTAGGATCTCTCCCGATCGGTGCATCTATGGTCCCTTCATCCTCCTTAAAATTGTTGTACACAATTGCAATATACCTTCTGGTAATGGAGTGTTCTGCCAGTTGCTTAGATAGTGAAACATGGGCTCTATCCGTTTTGGCTACCATTAACAATCCGCTCGTGTCTTTATCGATACGATGCACGATTCCCGGGCGGATCACTCCATTAATCGAGGACAGGTGATCGCCGCAGTGAAACATGAGGGCGTTCACCAGTGTTCCCGAATGATTCCCATTGGCAGGATGTACCACCATGCCTGCCGGCTTGTTGACCACGATCAGATCCTCGTCCTCATACACGATATCCAGCGGGATCTCTTCCGGCAGCATTTCCAGCTTTTCCGGTTCGGGGATTTCGATGCAGATGGTATCACCGGCCTTGGTTTTATATTTTTTCTCATTACAAAAATCTCCATTGACCGTAACGTGATTCCCTTCGATAAGCTTTTGCACGTAACTTCTGGAGATGTCTTCTAGGCAGGCTGCTAATACTAAATCGATGCGCTTTCCTGCCATGTCCTGATCAATTTGTATTTCGAATTGTTCCATCTTTAGTGATTCTTACTGCTGTTCTCGTAAACGATCATGTATAACACGAGAAGACCGCATCCGACGCAAACCGAAATGTCGGCCACATTGAACACAGGGAAAAAGCCGAAGTCAAACATGTCTATGACTTTACCGTAGGCCAACCGGTCGGTCAAATTTCCCAGACCACCGCCGCACATAAGCGACAGGGCCCATAAAAAAACAGGTTTGTATTTCTTCGTCCCTGTGCAAATAATGAGGATCCCGATAAGTATTACTACCGCCGGCAGTATGATCAGGATCGTCGGATGATTTTGGAGCATGCTGAAAGCAGCTCCCGAATTTTGTATGTACGTTATATGAAAGAAATCGCCTAAAACAGGTATGCTGTCGCCAACACTCATTGAGCCAGCGACAGCAGTTTTTACGATTCTATCCAGTACTATGACTCCTACTATAACGATAATATAAAGCATTTGTATAATGGATTTTAGTATTTAAGGTTTCGATATGTTTTCTCGAGGGAGTCCGGATCCGTCGTGCTTTCGTTTGTCTGGGCCGGTTCCGGTTTTTCCGGCTGCGGCAGATCATCAAAATCATCGACGCCCAGTTCCGGAAGCAGCTCTCCGCTGAGGGATTCAAATCTGCTAAGCTCTGCCTCGAGCAGTCTCTTGTAGTTATTTCTGAATTTCACAAACCGGTCTCTCATGGCCTGTGATTCTTTGGCAATGGCTTCAACATCTTCCCGGGCACTCTTTCGCATGAGTTCCGCATCCAATTCGGCATTTTTGAGGAGCACCTCTGCCCTCTTGTCTGCACTCGCGGAAATATCCGCCATCAGGGATTTTGCTGCCGTCAGCGTTTCAACGAGGGATCCTTCCGATTCCCGGATTCGTTCCAGTTCGCGAACCAGTCTCTGGTTTTCTTCCTGCGTTTCTCTAAGCTCGCTCATGAGAGCGTCCATATCCACAGTAATCTGGTCGAGGAACTCGTTGACTTCCTCCTCCTTGTAGCCGCGCATTGCCTTTGTAAATTCTTTTTCCTGAATATCAGCAGGTCTTATCATAATAAAACTCCTTTACGGCAAAACAATCACAAACTATTTCCAAGGATTGTCGTCTCCACCTGAGAAGTTGTATGGCTTGTTTTCACCTTCTGCGAATATGGCAACGTTTTCAGGAGCAAAAATGAAAATGTTGTTTGCAACTTTCTGAACATTTCCATTGAGGGCATAAGTCGCTCCGCCGAGGAAATCAAAAATCTTTCTGGCTGTATCGGATTCCAGTTTTTCCAGATTTACGATAATCGGCTTTCTGCTCTTGAGGCTGTCTACCAGTTTGGAACATTCATCGAAACCGGATGGTTCGATGACTACGAGCTTAAATGCATTGGTTATTGATTTTACGGTTTTATTCTGCATAGGTACTATGTTTGGTGAGTTATATCTCGGCTTTGCCGGTGCTGGTGATGGCGGTCTGTATGATTCTTCTTCGTAATCCATTTCTTCCTCCTCATACTCTTCCAGGCCTACAAGGTCTTTGAACTTATTAAATACTCCCATTATTTATTTTCCTCCTGTTCTCTTGCCTTCTTTTCAGCCTGCTGTTTACGGTAGAGTTCGTAATCTCTCTCTCCGAAGATCGCGCTGCCGACTCTTACCAGATTTGAGCCCGCCTCGATGGCAACCTGAAAATCATGTGACATCCCCATAGAAAGATATTTGAAGTCGAGATTTGGATGTTCGATCTTCGCCAGCTCATCATACTTTGCCTTAACACCATCAAAATATGGTTTCACATCCCTCGGGTCTTCCGCGATTGGTGCTACGCTCATAAGGCCTTTGATCCGGATGTTCTCGCAGCTGTCCAGAATCTCTCTAACCAGATCCCCCGCTTCATCGATGCTGACGCCGAATTTGCTTTCTTCCTGCGCCGGATTGATTTGAACGAGAATATCCATGGTCTTTTCATGAGCCTTTGCACGTTTGTTGATTTCTTTCGCCAGTTTCATGGAATCCACGGAGTGAATCATGTCCACTTTGTCGATGATGTATTTTACCTTGTTGGTCTGAAGGTGACCGATCAGGTGCCAGCGAACCGGCTTGATTTCATCATACTTATCCATGATTTCCTGAACTTTGTTTTCCCCTATATCTGTAACACCTGCGTCAATGGCTGTGTTGACTTCCTCCGGCGAACGAGTCTTGCTGACTGCCACCAGAATGATGTCATCTGCATTGCGTCCGCACCCATCGGCCGCTTCTTTGATTTTGCCATTAACGGTTTCCAGGTTTTTTTTGATATCCTCCATGTCTATTCTTTTTCCTCCTTCTTGAGCGCGATCTGAGGGTCACGCAGCACTTCATCATGAACGACTACGGTCTCAACGAGCTCATATTTATCATTTGTGAATGTTTTCTCTGACAGGACAGATTGTTTGTCGTCAGAGGCTGTAATATTGATCGGCTTAAAATGATAATCACCGTTTTTATCCACTACGAAAACGCCCTTCACGCCATCGACTTCGGTAATGCACTCATTGTCCACGATCAGACCTGTGTTGTTGCTCTTAACGACCGTCATAGCCGCTTTACGCGTGCTGGCGAAGGTTTTGTAGTAGGCATTGGAGAAGAAGACAACTTTGTAGTCGCTTCCGTTTTTATCTTTTTTAACGGAATCCACTACGGCAGCCGCTTTGCCGTCTGGAAGCTCCAGATCGACCTCCACGCCTTCCTCAAAGGTCTTGGCGCTCTTCTTGTCGAGCCAGCAGACCACATACCAGTTATCGTCACTGGAAACCTTAAAGATCGGCTCTCCCTTGGCTACATTTTCGCGTTTCAGATCCGTCACACCATAGCTGAGTCCGTCCACGCCTTCCTTCGTGATCTTGTCCAGATTATCGATCTCAAAGTACTTCTCGTTTCCGTCCATGGAAAAACTCAGGACGCCGCTGACTTTCGCCTTCATGCCCTTTTTGAGCCCATCGTAACCATCCAGGTTTTCAAGCATCTTCTCGTACTTGCCGCTTACATCCTCGTCTTCCTCCGCTTCTTCCTCATAGGACGCAATCACGGTGCCATTCTTGATGGCGGTTCCTTCCACGACTTTATACTTGATTTTCCCGGTTTTTTTTGCCAGATTTATGGTTTCATCTTTGACGAAATAACCTTCTGCATCACACGAGATAACTAAAGTACCGTTCTCTAAAACCTGCGTCGTTTCAAAAAGATCCGTTACTTTAGGTACCACGTATATAACGACATATAGTAATACAAGAATTGCCAGATAAATGATAGCAATTCTCTTTGTTTTCTTCGAAATTTTGGTTTTCATCACCTTATTTTACACCAATGACCGTTGACTTTCAACTGCCCTCCTAATCGTCGAGAACTTCCTCGATGATCTTTTTTTCGGATTTGCTGAATTTGTCCCGGTCGCGGATGAAACGCTCGAACATTTCCGGTCTACGAGCCTTTGTAAGAAGCAGCGACTGCCGGAATTTCCACTCCTCGATGAGCTTGTGGTTGCCCCCGTACAGCACCTCCGGAACCTGCAGTCCTTCATACTCCCGGGGCTGGGTATATTGCGGATACTCCAAAAGCCCTGAATAGACGGATTCCTCCATAGCCGAGTGCTCATTGCCTAAAACGCCGGGCAAAAGCCTTGCGACTGCGTCGATGAGTACCATGGCCGGCAGTTCTCCTCCGGTCAGCACGTAATCGCCGATGGAAATTTCCTCGGCGTCCCAGTAATCGAGAACCCGCTGGTCCACGCCTTCATAATGACCGCACAGAATCACCAGCTCCTCCAGCTGTGACAGTTCTTTGACTTTATCCTCATCCAGGACTTTGCCCCGCGGTGACATATAGACCAGTTTCTTACCCCTGGCGCCGATGTGTTCCATGGCACCAAAAATCGGGTCGGGCATCATGACCATCCCGCCCCCGCCGCCAAATGGATAATCGTCGGTTTTCTTATGCTTGTTGTTGCTGAAATCCCGAATGTCGGTCAGCCGGATCTCCAGGATTCCTTTTTCTTCTGCGCGTCCGAGCATGCTTGTTTGCACCGGAACGAACATTTCCGGAAACAAAGTGAGTACATCTATTTTCATCTCGTTCACCTGATGGGACTGCGATTACATCATGCCTTCGATCAGCTTGACTTTGACAGTCCGGTTCTCCAAGTTTATATCCACAATAAATTCCGGAACCTTCGGTATCAGTACCTGTTTGCCCTCCGGTGTTTTGATGTCAAAGATATCCTGGGCCGTATTCTGTATGACATCTTCTACGGTTCCGATTTCTTTGCCGCCTTCGGAATCGATCACGGTCATTCCGATCAAGTCCCGGATGTAATACTGTCCTTCCGGAAGTTCCGGCAAATCCTCTTCGGTAACAAAAATCTCCGTTCCCCGTGCTTTTTCCGCCTGATCCCGGTTGTCAATTCCTTCGAGTTTAAGTACGACCATGTTTTTCTGCATGCGAACGCCTTGGACCTTCCTCAGCTCTGCTCCTGCATAGATCGCTTCTGTGCTTTTGTATATCTCTGCGCTGTCTGAATAGTTATAGACTTTTACTTCGCCCTTTAATCCGACGGCGCTTGTTATTTTTCCAATTAATATTTTCTCCATAGCTACAAAAAATGGGTGACATGTCAGTCGCTTCTGCTTCTGGCATGTTACCCGAAATTGCTTTTGTCTTTATTGAACTATTTCAACCACCACTTTGGCGCCTGCCTTTGTTGCTGCTGCCTTGACGACTGTTCTTATTGCCTTTGCAATTCTTCCCTGTTTGCCGATAACTTTTCCCATATCGTCATCTGCAACTTTAAGCTGTATGGTCGTAGTGCCATTGATCTCTTCCGAAGAAACTTCTACTGCTTCCGGATGTTCAACAAGTGACTTCGCAATTGCACTAACTAATTCTGTCATAGAACCACCGCTTTCTTAAATGATGCCGGCCTGCTTGAACAGCTTCTTTACCGTCTCTGTTGGCTGAGCTCCTGTTTCGAGCCATTTCTTTGCTGAATCTTCGTTGATCTTGATTTCTACAGGATCCTTCAGTGGATCATAGTATCCCAGTTCTTCGATGAATCTGCCGTCTCTCGGTGTTCTTGAGTCAGCAACAACTACTCTGTAAAAAGGCTTTTTGTGAGCTCCCATTCTCTTTAATCTGATCTTTACCATTCTTTCTTTTCCTCCTGTAATGTATGAATATGGTTCATGATTAACTATTTATCTGTCAGGGCCTAAATGCGGCCTCCAAACATTCTGCTTAATTTCGCGCTTCCACGAGGACTCATCATGGATTTCATCATTTTTCTCGCTTCCTCGTAGCGCTTGACGAGCTGATTGATCTTCTGGACCGGCTGTCCGGAACCGGCAGCAATCCGCCGTCTCCGGCTGGCGTTGAGAATCCTCGGATCCTCCCGCTCGGCCTTTGTCATGGACTGTATAATGGCTTCAAAAGCCACGAATTCTTTCTCGCTTTGTGAAAGGTCAACGTTTTTATTGTTGCTCATTCCAGGAAGCATATCCAGCATTTTGCCGATGCCTCCCATCTTACGGATCTGACCCATCTGTTCCAGGAAGTCCTCAAGAGTGAATTTGTTCTTCTTGATTTTCCGTTCCATTTCGATGGCTTTTTGCTCATCGTAATCTTCCTGGGCCTTTTCGATCAGGGAGAGCATGTCGCCCATTCCCAGAATCCGGCTGGCCATCCGTTCCGGATGGAACTCATCCAGTTCGTCCATTTTTTCGCCCATACCGACGAATTTGACCGGTCTTCCGGTGACCTTCTTGGCACTGAGTGCGGCGCCGCCTCTGGAATCACCATCCATCTTGGTCATGATGATGCCGTCGATGCCAAGGGCGTCGTTGAATCCTTCTGCCGCATTGACCGCATCCTGTCCGGTCAGCGCATCTACAACGAGCAGGATCTCGTGTGGCTTGATTTCTTTTTTCAGGACTTTCAGCTCTTCCATGAGGGCTTCATCGATCTGCAGACGTCCTGCCGTATCGACGATCAACACGTTGAAGCCTTTGATTTCGGCTTCCCGCATGGCTGCCTTTGCGATCTTGGACGGATCCTTGCTGTCCCGCATGGTGAAAACCGGAACGTCGACGCTTTCCCCGACGATTTCCAGCTGGTCGATCGCCGCCGGCCTGTAAATATCGCAGGCGCAAAGCATCGGCTTCTTGCCGTTTTTCTTAAGCCATTTGGCCAGCTTACCGCAGGTGGTCGTCTTACCAGTACCCTGAAGACCAACCATCAGATATACGGTAAATCCTTTTGGCGAATAGGTGAGCTTGCTGCTCGTTCCGCCCATCAACTCAATGAGCTCGTCGTTGACGATTTTGATGACCTGCTGTGCCGGTGTCAGGCTTGCCATGACTTCTTCACCCAGCGCCTTTTCCTTGACGCTGGCGACGAATTCTTTTACGACTTTGAAGTTGACATCCGCTTCCAGCAGCGCCAGTTTGACTTCCCGCATTGCGGCATTAATGTCCGCCTCGGTCAGGCTACCTTTGCCTTTCAGTCCCTTAAAGACACCTTGTAATTTATCCGATAATCCTTCAAAAGCCATTGGCTGTCTCCTTACTGTTCGATTTCATCGATGATAGCCTTGATTTCGGCCAGTTCCCCGCGAAGGACGTCCGTTCCCTGAAAGCCTTTTCCTCTTCCGGACTGCATCCCCTCGATCAGCGCATCGATCCGCTGGTCGATTTCCGCAATGGAATTACTTGTTTTTCGGAATTTCTCAACGAGTCCAAGCTTTTGCTCGTAATGTTCCAACGCGCGTTCCGCCTTCTTCAGCGTGTCGTGCACACCCTGACGGCTGATTTCCATTTCCTCGGCAATCTCCGTCAGACTCAGGTTCTCATCATGGTACAGTTCCATGACCTCCCGCTGCCGTTCCGTCAGCAGCGCGCCGTAGTAATCATATAAAAGGCTTTGTTTCGTTATCTCGTCGATTTTCATCACAAAAGCTCCGGATTCCATCCTTCCTGCCAAGCAAAAAAACTTGACACCATGCAAGTATACTCTTCTCTTTGCACAGTGTCAAGCACTTTCGCTTGTCAGTTTTTATTTCTCGTTTATTAGAGGTCCTTCCCGACGACGATCTCTCCCTCTGCGCTGACTCCGATGACCTTATCACCAATTTGCCGCAGATATTTGATGTACTGGATTTCTTCCGCACCGATCTCCTCTCCCGGACAAATGAGCGGGATTCCTGGTGGATACGGAATAATGGATCCGGCACAGATCCTGCCTGCGCACTCCTCGAGAGGCACCCATTCTTTTTCTTCCGGCAGTTCATGCAAAGGCCGGCGCTTTGACCACAGCGCGGCAGTCTTTAAGGCAAAGGAGTCTGCCGGAGGGGCCGCCTGCCTTTGGCTCGGTTCTGTCCTGTCTTGTTCTGTATCCTGGTCTTCCCCAGGTCCCTCCAGTTCCAGCCGCTTTTCGTATTCCAGCCGTTCGTCGTGAGACAGCTTTACCAGGGCCCCGCGGTGGGTATAGGCGATTTCAGCCAACGCCTTGTACAGGCGTTTGAAATCTTTTCGGCTGTTGCCGATTCCCGTCATGAGCATGACGATGTTTCCGGTTACCAGTTCCGGGAAAACGCCCCGTTCGTTCAACATGGCTTCCAGACGGTTTCCGTCAATGCCGTAAGCGCTCATGTCAATATTGATTTTCGTATTGTCCAGACTTCCCGTCTGCCTTCTTGGCGCTTCCAGCAAGTCCTCATCGTCGTATTTGCTGCTGAACATGCCGGCAATTTTCTTCAGTTTATGAATCGATTTGTCGGCGGCTTCAGCCACCAGTGACCGTTCCTCCGCCTCCACGGTCATCACCCGCAGCTCCGGTATGGTTGCTGCCTTTCGGTAAAACCAGATGATATTCCGTTTCCACTCATTAAACAGATGCTTGCCCTTATCCCGGATGATATCCGCATTCACGTCCAAGGACGCCATCAGCAGATAGGACGGGCTGGTGCTTTGGATGGCCTGCAGCTGGTCTTCCAGCGCGGCCAGATCGATGCGGCTTTGTCCCTTATGATCCGCGTACTTGCTATTCGGGTCTTCGACTACATAACCGCTATACACCTCTGCAATATGTCCCACGGGAGCATCCAGTGCAGAACGGGTCACGTTGAGCACAGCGCTTTGGGTAAAGGATCCCAGCGTTTTGTGGGTGCTGTTGACCACGATGTCCGCCCCGCACTCTTCTGCCGGCAGTGGCATACTCCACTTCCAGCCTTTCTCGCCGAGACTCTGTCCGGTGCCGTGGTTGCGGTAATATTCCGCCTGGGCCTCTGCACCCTTTCGCACGTCAACTGCCATAACCTTGCCACCGCCCGGCCGGCTGATGACTGGACGCCGCAGTCCGAATTTACTAAAAAACTTCAGGTGTGCTCCATGGGCCTGATCCACGATCAGCACCTTGCCATATTTATGGACAACCTCCGCAATGGCCTTGATGTCGCTGCAAATGCCGTAATAATTCGGGCTCGGTAAAATGACCGCCGCCGCATCAAGATGATCATGCAAAAGCTGTTCGATTTCTTCCGGTGATACGGCCCCGGATATGCCATACTGAAAGATCACATCCGGATAAGCGTAAATCGGCGTAATGTCGCCAAGCCGCAAGGCATTGAACACCGACTTATGGCAGTTGCGCGCCATAATCAATTTGCCGCCTTTTGGCACCGTCGCCAGAATCGACGCGATCAATCCGGTGCTGGTCCCGTTGATCAGCAGATAGGATTTCTCGACTTCGTAGAGATCTGCGTATTTGTCGGCCGTTTCTTCGATGATCCCTTCCGTTTGAAAAAGATTATCCGCTCCGGGTATTTCGGTAATGTCCAGATCGGCAATGTTCTTCATGAACTTGCCGTAGCCGTTTTTCTTATAGAATTTTGCCCCTTTGTGTCCCGGCATGTGAAAAGATACGGGTTTACCGGACGCATGGGCAAACAAAAAATCAGTAACTCCAGTGTCTCTCATGGTTGTCTCCTATGATTTCGTGAATGGATCCGTTTGTATATCACACAGGCTGCGAATACCAGCCCCACATAACCAAGTACAGTATAGACTTTTCCTACTAGCTCGGCAAATGGCAGCAATCCCAGCAAGAATGCTACCACGCAGACCGCGGCAGCGAAGACATAGCTTTTGCGCGTGCCCTGTGTCACGAACCGCTCGCTGACGGTCCAAAGCATGGCGCTGCAGGAGGAAAAGATGCCCATGATCAGTATGATGCTGAACACGGCGCCCAGGGAGTAGGAAATGTTCCGGGTCAGATATAAGGTCGGCACCTGCTGAACCGCAGTGTTTCCAATATCCGTGAGCATGGCGCTGTTCATCAATAAAATGGACGCCATCAGTGCGATGCTCCCGATAATCGCGCCCCAAAAGGCCTCGCGTTTGCTGGCGGCCGTTCCGCCGAGGGCCGTATAGTATTTCGAACCGCCCGAAAGATTGTATGATATGTACAAAAGCCCCGACAGCCATGCCCATGGGACCGGCTGCTTGGCTTCCATCTGCTGCGGAAAATCATTGACCGTATACAGTCCGTCAAAATGATTGACCAGGGTCACGATTCCGACGAACAAGGTGAAGACGATGATCGTAGGTCCGATAAAGGACACGACCCGGACGAACCTTTGAAATCCGACGATGTAGGCCGTCAGCGCCGCCGCGGCCATGATCAGTGCTCCCACATAGTGATTCAATCCGTAATACTCTTCCAAGGTCGCGCCGGAGCCGGAAATCAAAATGACCATGCCGGCAAACATACTGGCCGGCAAAAACCAGTCATAAAACGTTCCCAGCTTTTTGCCGCAAAAATACTGAAAGTGACTGTATCCGTTGCTATTTTTATGTTCATTTCCGGATTCTAGGATCGCAGAGCCAATGAGAAGGAATCCGACCAGATTCAACGCGATCAGTGGAAAACTGCGGTACCCGTAGCTGGTAAAAAACTGCAGTATTTCCTGTCCCGTTGCAAATCCCGATCCCATGACCCAGGCTACAAATGCTCCCGCAATCCGGATTACTCGTTGTTTGTCAATCGTTTCTGTCATCAATACCTTTGCTTATCTTAAAAAGAACTTTAATAGTTTCTCGTTTACCGGGTTGTATGGCTGGTAACGCATTGGCAGATCCAGCCAGGTTTTCTTGTCCACGATGCTTTTGCGGGAGGAAAATTCATCGAACCCCGCTTTGCCGTGGTATGCGCCCATGCCGCTTTCCCCCACGCCGCCAAATCCCATATGGCTGGTGGCAAGGTGGATGATCGTATCGTTGATGCAGCCGCCTCCAAAGGCGCACCGGCTAGTAATGTCTTTGGCAAATTCCTTTTCGTCGGTAAATACGTACAGGGCCAAAGGCTTCGGGTGATCGTTGATTTGCCGGATCACTTCCTCCCGGTTTTTATAGGTCAGGATCGGCAGCACCGGTCCGAAGATTTCTTCCTGCATGACGGCGTCGTCCCAGGTGACCCGGTCCATAATGGTCGGCTCGATCTGCAGGGTTGCTTCGTTGCTGTCGCCGCCGTAGACGACCTTCCGGTTTTCGATCAGCCCGTTGATTCGGTCAAAGTGTTTTTTGGATACGATCTTGCCGTAGTGTTCGTTTTCCAGATACTGCTTCCCGTACTGATTTTGGATTTCCTCAATCAAGGCGTCGATCAAAGCTTCCTTCACTTCCGAATGGCAGAGGATGTAATCCGGTGCAACGCAGGTCTGCCCGCAATTCAAAAGCTTTCCGAATACGATCCGTCTAGCGGCCAGCTCGATGTTTGCGGTCTTGCCCACGATGCACGGGCTTTTGCCTCCCAGTTCCAATGTCACCGGACAGAGATGTTTGGAGGCTTTTGCCATGACTTCCCGTCCGACTTCCTTGCTTCCGGTGAAAAAGACGTGATCAAACTTTTCGTCGAGAAGGAATGCATTTTCTTCCCGGCCGCCGGTCACGACGGCAACGAATTTCGGATCGAACGTCTCTTCGATCAGCTCCTTGATCACCTGGCTGGTGTACGGAGAATAGGCGCTCGGTTTGAGAATGGCCGTATTCCCGGCTGCGATGGCATCCACCAAAGGCGCCAGCGTCAGCAGCATCGGATAATTCCACGGGCTCATGATCAGTGTGACCCCGTGAGGCATCGGCCGAACGTAGCTGGTGGCATGAAATTGGGCCAAAGGCGTCAGAGCCGGACGTCCCGCTGCATACAGGCGAACGCGCTTCAGCATGTATGAGATTTCACTGTACGTCATGCCGATCTCACACATAAAGCTCTCTGTGAAAGACTTCCCAAGGTCTGCCTTTAAGGCTGCCGCAAGCCGGGCCTCGTTCTTTTTGACTGCTTTACGAAGCTTTCGCAGCGCCGCTTTCCGAAAGCCCGTATCCAATGTGGCGCCGGACTTGAAATAGGTCCTTTGGCGCTCTACGATCTGATGTATTTTATCTCGTTCCATAAGGGATCTCCAATCTCTGGTTTATGGTTCCTATTCTAACATATTCCAGCCTTATGGATATATGTTTGCGTTGAGAATTCTTTGGTTTTTTGTTAGTATGATTCTGACAGTTATATCACGAAATGAGGGAAACATATGTCCAGCGCAATCATCTATCCATGCATCTGCTTAGTCTGCTATCTTATTGCGATTCCTTTGCGTAAATATAAGGAGAAGCTTGGTTGGTTCGGTAAGGCACAAACGATTTCTGTGCTCTGCCTGGTGTTTGCTATGGGGATTCGCGTCGGCGCCAATGAAGAAGTCGTGCACAACCTGGACACCTATGGGCTCTATTCACTGATATTCACCATCGTCGTTCTGGTTTTCTCGGTCATTGCCATTCATTTCGCCCGTAAGATCATCGGCCTGGACCGGCAGGGCCTTGCAAAAGCCCGCGACGGACGCGCGCCGGCGAATGGTGGTGCGCCGGCAGACGGTGCTTCGGTTGATGGAGCTGCGGCTAGAGACGGCGCTTCGGTTGACCGTGTTGACGATGCTGCGGCCGGAGACGGCAAGCCTGCTCCGACCGGACTGTCCTCCATCTTTGACAAGATGACCATTATGATTCTGATCAGCGTTGCTGCAGGCCTTTGCAGCGGCTATTTCTACTTTCTCAAACACTACGATTTCGAACAGGTTTCTGCGGGAAGCAGCCTGGCCATTTCCATCGGCTTGATCATTCTGCTGATCTTCGTCGGTTTGGACCTTGGCCTGGAAGGAAATGTGGTTTCCAACATCAGACAGGTAGGATTCAAAGTACTGATCCTGCCGGTTTCCGTTGCCATCGGCACCCTCTTTGGCGCGCTCCTTTGCGCTATCTTCTTGCCGCTTGCCGTCAACGAAAGTCTGGCCATCGGTTCCGGATTCGCCTGGTACTCTCTGGGCGCGGGCATCATCATGGATGCCGGCTTCGAAGTTGCCGGCGCCATTTCCTTTCTCCATAACGTTATGCGGGAACTGTTTTCCATCGTGTTCGTTCCATTTGTCGCAAAGAAATTCGGCTACGCAGAATGCCTCGGCCTTCCTGCATCCGTCGGAATGGACGTATGCCTTCCAATCGTAGAGCAATCCACCAACGGAGCAACCACGGTCTATTCCTTCATCAACGGATTCACGCTTTCCATGTCCGTTCCCTTCCTCGTACCGCTTTTCCTATCCATCTAAATAGTTTTTTGATAGTTTTTTGAAGTTTTTTTACGTCTTTATGCTTTTCCTTCAAAATATCTAAATCCACATGTAACGAAGTGCTCTCTCAGGAACTCATTTTGAAGGTTTTTCGGAAAACAGAAAAAAACTACACCATTTGCTCCCTGACGTACGTCTGCCGGTGTGACTCCGTCAGATCAGATTACGCAAAGTCCTAGTCAGAATGCGCAAAGACCCGCTTTCGCGGGTCTTATTCAAAGCTAGTCATCCAGATTTGCTTTATGAAGTTTTTCCTCATCAAGCTATTCCTTATGAAGTTTTTCTTTGTAATAGGATTCGGCTGTGTAGAGCACGGCGGCCGGATTGTGTCCCGTTACGCGGTCCTTTACGACCAGTGTCGTGACCGGTGCTTTTGCATATTTGTTAAAGAGCATGTCGTGCCCCACGCAAAGGCCCATGACGATGTTCAGATCCACCTGCCGGTCGTTTAAGATCATGGCCTGGGAAATCGGATTGCAGATATTCGGACCGACTTCCTTGCATTCCGGTGGGAGACCGACGTCGGTTTTATCGATGCCGCCGACTTTGCAGGCAATGGCATAGACTTCGAATCCATGATGACGCAGGATCTTTGCCAGAGTGCGCGATTCGCGGATCAACCCGATGCAGGTCGCGATGCCGATTTTCTGATAACCCATGCGTTTGGAAAACTCAATGGTTTCTTCTACGCGGGTCATGCGGCAATAGAATTCCCGCTCGATCTGGGCCGCGTTTTGCATCATGCGGTGATTTTCTTCATCCCCGTACTCCTCCAGAGCGCCTTCGATAATCTCCTTATTCTGCGGATCCGTCGTAACACAGACCTCCGGATACTCTACGCCTTGAAAATCACAGCTGTATTTGCCGCAGTCCACGCAGCTTCGGCATGCAGGTTCTGCAGATGCCGGCCCAGCGTCTTGTCCTGGTTTCTTCATAATGCTCATGATCGGTTTTCCTCCAGCAAGTGCATGATTTCTCGTTTGTATTCCATAAATTCATTGGTCAGATCAAACTCGTGACGCTCGCCGCGAGGGCGTTTGATTCGAATTTCTTTTTGGATTTGTCCCGGTTTTCCCGTCATGATATAGACCCGGTCAGACAAAAGAATCGCCTCGTTGATATCGTGGGTGATGAACACAGTCGTCAGCTTGATTTTTTCCATGACATCCAGATACCAGTTGTGGATTTTGCCCTTGGTAATGGTGTCAAGGGCCGAGAAAGGCTCGTCCAGCAGAGCCACGTTATCAGAGAACAGATAGGTCCGCAAAAGCGCCGCTCGCTGCCGCATGCCTCCGGAAAGCTGTTTCGGGTATTTCTTTTCGGTCCCGGCAAGGCCAAATTCTTCAAAAAGCTCCCCTGCTTTCAGGCGCGCCTGCTTCTTTGGCATTCCCCGAATGACCAGAGGCAGAGCCACATTATCCTCGATGGTTTTGTACGGCAAAAGCAGATCCTTTTGGAGCATATAGCTTACATGACCCGTCGTGCCGGTAATGTCTTTCCCGTCTAGGATGACACTTCCCGATACGGGATGGTAGATTCCGGAAATGCAGTTAAACAGTGTGGTTTTGCCGCTTCCGGAAACGCCCAGCAGACTGACCAGTTCGCCCTGGTCAACGGCGATGGAGATATCCTGAATGATCACCTCATCGCCGAATTTCATGGTTATGTTTTTCGTTTCTAATTTATGTGTCATAGCTATTTTGCCTGTGGCAGGTAGTCATTGGTGAACCCGATGTCTTCTGGAATTTCTGCCTCGGCCAATTCTTTATCGTTGATGAACTGGTAGAATGCGTTCCAGCGATCTGCATCGATCACACCCCACTGGGAGGCGTCCGCCTGATACTGGTCAGCCAGATATTTCTGACTTGCCTTTACCAGATCTGCATCGATTTCCGGATTTGCTTTGATCAGAATGTCTGCCGCTTCTTCCGGGTTTTCGATGGCATATTCATAGCCTTTGCTTACCGCTTCGATAAATGCCTTTGCTGTATCCGGATCCTCCTGCAGGAACTCGTCGTTGGCGATGATGACCGGTGAATAATAATCAAAGGCTTCGTCGATGTCCTTAAAGGCGAAGTAGTTGATGTCAAAATCCTTTACTTCCGCGTTGATGCCGGCCCATCCGTAATAAACCCAAATGGCATCGACCTGGTCGGCCTTCAGAGCGGACACTTCATCGTCGATGGTTTCCGGAATCATTTCAACGCTGTCAAAATTACCGCCATCAGCTTCGACGCACTGTTTCAGGATGGCCTGTTCGATCGGCAGTTCCCATGTCGCATACGAGTGTCCTTCCAGATCCTTTGGCGATTCGATGCCTTTGGATTTTGCCGACATGATACCGGACAGATTGTGCTGCAGGATCGCTGCTACTGCTGTGATCGGCATGGTCTTTTCTTCTCCCGCAAAGGCCGGGACCAGGTAATCCTGGAAGGAAACTCCAAACTGAGCTTTCCCAGATGCGACCATGGCTTCGGCGCCATCATCCGGCGGCTGAACGATTTCTACGTCAATGCCAGCCTCATCAAAATATCCCAGTTCCTGGGCAACGTAAACACCGGTATGGTTCGTGTTCGGTGTCCAGTCCAGTACGAAGGTGACCTTCGTCGCATCACTCTTCGCTGCATCGTCCGATGTATCGGAACCGCCGCATCCTGCCAGACAAAAACATGTCATGGCGGCGGCCATTATAATTGCAATAAACTTCTTTCTCATAAGTTCTCCCTTCTGTCCCCGGTCTCCGTTTCGACTCTCTCCCACGGCATGCAGCGCTTTTGCAGCACGTTCACCAGCCAGATCAGAAGCAGGCTGATAATCGAAATCAGGAAGATAACCGCGAACATCTTGTCATAGGCAAATGATTTTTTTACTCTCGTCATGTATACTCCGAGTCCTGCAAATCCGCCGAGCCACTCAGCCAGAACGGCACCAACAACGGCGTACGCCACCGTAATGCGCAGGCCCGAGAAAAAGTTCGGCAAGGCATCCGGAAACTTGATGTGCCGGAAAATCTGCCATCTGCTCGCACCCATGGATCGCATCAGATTGATCGCGTCCTGATCCGCCGAACGGAATCCGTCGAGGACGCCGATGACGATCGGGAAGAAGGTGATCAACACGATCAGGATCACTTTTGGCATCATTTGATATCCAAACCAAAGAACCAAAAGCGGCGCGATGGCAACAGCCGGAATCGTCTGTGTCAGAACGATCAGCGGATACATGGCTTTGTATGCTCCATCCCACCGGTCCATAAGACAGGCCACCAAAAATCCGATGCTGATGCCGGTCAGGGTTCCGACCAGCGTCTCGATCAATGTCACTTTCAGGTGTGACATGAGCAGCGGGAAGTCGTGCACAAAGGCCATGACCGTTTCCTGCGGAGACGGGAGCATATATCCTGGCACGATCTCAAAAATCGAGAGACATTCCCAAAGCAGCAAAATTGCCAGAATCGTTAGACCCGGATAAATTGTGCTATTGATTTTATTCGTGATACTTGCCGATTTTCTTTTCAATGCTCAGTACCTCACCTTCCGGCTTGTAACTGATTTTTACGTAAGCCGCAACCGATGGCGCACCTGCCCGGATGGCAATGTGCTGACATTCTTTGACGATGTCCATCAGTTCGTCATAAGGACCCTCGATGGTTGTTTCAAAAGGTCCCACGTAATAGTTGTAGCCCTGCTTGGAAATGTAATCGATGACCTCATCGACAATACGACAAAGTTCATCGTCGTCCATCACCTGCGGTAGAGATTGAATTGCTACACTTGCTTCCATTATTAAGATTCTCCTTTCTTTTTATGACGCACAAAAAAGCGCATCCATACGAAAAGGAGCGCTTCAGAATTGCTGTTATTCTGCTTCCCTGCGCCGGCATTATCCGGATCAGGTAATGAGGGTCTTCAGGTATTCCTGAACTCTCAGCGATCGCTCCCCTTGCTTTTTTTACCACATCATTATATCACGACGCACCGCTTCGTCAAGAGTCACCGCCTGAGAATTGCTTTGGCTTTTTCTGCGATGGCTTTTGCAAAAGCCTCGTGTGCCTCCGGCATCAGGTGCAGAGAGTCTATCTCTGATGCCTTCGCGACCTGGGACGAATCCCAAAACTCACATCCCGCAGCCTTTGCCTCTGCTTCATACAGGGCCGCCAACTGCCTGGATTTCCCGGCAGCCGCTCCATCGAACCGGTCTGCAAAAGCAGAGCTCTCGATCCCGTCTCCCACATGTGGCGGCGCCACGAGCAGGACCTTTGGGCTGTATCCTTGCTTTTCTGCGAGGAATTCTAGTGTTTTCTGCAACACGCTGCCCATGGCCTTTGCGATGGATTCCGGTGTCGCCTGGAACTGTGTTTTCAGATCGTTGCTGCCCAGCATAAAAATGACCAAATCGATTGGTTTATGGCTGTTTAGACATGCTTCCAGACCGATGCGACCGTCTTTCCACGGCTCGTCCACGGGCGTCACGGAAGCTGTCCGGCCATTGCACCCTTCTTCGATGACCCGGTAGGTATCGCCTAACATTCCCGCCATCAAGCGGGGCCAACGGACGCGTTCCGGGTAGCGCATTCCGTCCACCGGATTGTATCCATATGTATTAGAATCCCCATAACAGAGGATGGTCTGAAATGTGTCTTTCTGAAATATATCTTGCTGCATTGTCTATCCTTCCATGGCTTTGATGACTTCTGTCGCCGCGATTCCATCGATGATCGCTTTGACCGTTTTTTCGAGGGCAGAGCCTTTGCTGTAATTGGCCTTGCGGGCGAAATTGGCCCGGTTTTCGTTGATCAGACGCTCTGCGACTTCCTTCTCTTTCTGATAGACGACGATGGAATGGCCGCCGTTGAGTTTGGTCAGCTTCATGCACGGGACGTCCGTATCCCCGTCGCCGAAGTACACCATGTTCCGGAATGGTATGCGCCGCTCGTCTTCCGGCACGTAGCGGTTCAGTTTGGACTGTTCCGTTACATCCAAAACGCCCTTGTTCACGCGGTAAAGGAACTGGGTTTTGCTGGTGTAATTCACCGCCATGGCTGGCCATTTGGCAAGCCCGTCTTCATCATACAAAAACTCCGCCGCATAGATTTCCTTGAATCGATCTGCGATTTCCGTTCCCTCGATGATCTCTTTGAGGCCAGATGAAATCAGATAATGCTCGCAGACGAGGCCTTTGGAATCGCAGTATTCATTCATTCGGTCGAACCATGTCGTGACGCCGGGGAACAGTTTTACGCTCTTGCCCAGCTTTTGGAATTCTTCTCTGCGGAACATGTACTTGCCCCGTCCTTTTTCCAACATGAGGTACATATAGGCCAAAATGCTGTCCATTTGGTAGTCCTTGGTCATTTTGGTGCACGTGTCCCAAAACTCTTTGCTGCTAACGCCCAGTCCCTCCATGAATCCATAATCCTGCATGTTTTTCGGGGAAAGGGTCTTATCAAAATCATACATCAATGCGACGATTGGTTTGCTCATGTTCATTAATGCCGGGGCGGGCAGGCTTCGCCCGCCCCGGCTTCCTCCTTAAGGTATTATACTACATGAAAGCTTTATCCTACAAATATAGAAAACTGCTGGGCCGGATTTGAGTCCGGTGCAGCAGCTCTCTTGGTGGGTTTGGTTTGTTTGGTGGTTTCACGTTTAATTGATGGCGGTTCCGTTGACGTACAGCTTGTACCCGTTAAAGTCGATGTTGCTGTAATCCGTATCCTTGTCATCCAAAGCCGTTACGTACGTATCCCCGGTTAGCGTCAGCTTGGAGTTTTTGCTGATTTTTAGGGTCAATGCTTTTGCGCTGTTGTCCCCGTTAATCGTGCCTTTGTACGAGGAGCCTTTGGTGAGATAAATGGTCGCTTCGGAAATCTTGTCGACTTCCACGTCTCCCGTAAGCTTCTGGTTTGCGGCGATCAGCTTGACGGTGCCTCCGTTGGAACCCTCGTTGCCCCACTCACTGGTGCCTTTCACGCTGAGGAGAGTGCCGCTTCCGAAGGTCAGTTTTGTGTCTGTCAGACGGATCACAGAGTCCGTATTGGTGACGAAAAACATGGGTGCGGTTTTGTAGTATTTAGAGTTTTTGTCGATGGTCAGTGTGGAACCGGTCGCCTTGAATTCGCTGGTTCCTTCGTCGGCGTCACCGGACATGGACTGGTACAGCATGACGCCGCACACGTCCACATCGCCCCGGTTGCCAGCGGCGGTTGCTGTGACCGTCGAGTTCGTAATGGTCGCTTTGTTTTTGCCCTCTACGACAGCGATCTGACTGCCGTTGGATGTGCCGGTCGTATTGTCGATGCTGATGTCGCCCGTCGAGTAAATGATTGGCGAACCTGCTCCGTTGGTTTCCAGTTCTGAGTTCGTGACGGTGACGGTGCCCTCGCCCCGGTCTGTTGCCAGGGTCGCGCAGGATCCGCCCTGCGTCGTGATTTTCATCTTATCGGCGATGATGGTTCCGCCGTTGGTCGCATCCAGTCCGCGGCAGGAGCTTTCGCCAGTGGTTTCGATGGTCGAGTCGCTGATTTCGATCTTTGACTTTTCACCCGTTGCGAACACGGCGTTGGATCGGTTCGCAGCGGTCTTGATGGTTGCGTTTTTGATGGTTGCCGAGGATTCTTCGTTAACCAGGATTCCCGCGTTCACACCATGGAAATCGCAGCTGTCCGTGTTGGAACCATCACCGCTTTTCTTGGTGATCGTGGCTCCCTCTGATGTGAGCGTTCCCCCATTGGTTACGAGGATGGCGTTTTCATCGGCCGTCGTCGATTCATAAGAATCGTTCAGCGTCTTCTCTTCCCCGTCAACGGTCGTCGCGCCAGTCGCATCAACCTGCTGGGAATCCTGTCCGCCCGGCCCGTCCTGGCCATTCTGGTTACCCTGGTTGTTTGGGCCACCTTGGTTGCCCTGACTGTTTTGATCGCCTTGGTCGTTCTGGCCACTTGCGCTGAGCTGCTCGGTCTGCGGCTGGCCATTTTGTCCGTTCGGACCATTATGCCCATGCACGGCGCTCGGAATCAGTATGCCGGCTGCCGTCAGCCCGCCGCCTGCTAAAATGGTTGCTACTGCGAGAATCGCGATCTGCTTTCTTCCCGGCAGAGTTTCTTTGATCGATTTGCTATTGAATCCTGACATGATCAGGTAAACGATTAACAGTGCAATTGCCAGTGCCTCCGCACCCGTGAAGATTTTCATGCCTGTGCTGATGCCGCCCTTGCCCGGATGCCCGTTCATATCCGGATGGCCGTTCATATCTGGATGGCCGCTTTGGTTGCCCGGTCCGTTTTGGTTGTTCGGTCCGTTCTGGTTGTTCTGATTGGATTGGTTGGATTGACTGCCAGACTGGGCGTCCTGATCGCCGGACTGGGTGCTCTGGCTGTTTGACTGATCGCCGCTCTGGTTGTTCTGATCACCGCTTTGGTTACCTGACTGGTCGCCGCTTGGCGGTGCCGGTGGCTGTCCGTTCTGCTGATCACTGCTCTGGTTGTCCTGATTGCCGCTTTTGTTACCTGACTGATCGCCACTTGGCGGTGCCGGCGGCTGTCCGTTGGAGTCGCCGGGCTGGCCGTTTTGATCCTGCTGCATTTGCTGGTTACCCATCATCGGCGGCTGCCCATGATGCTTTCCGCCAACGAGGCCTGTTGTAAACAGCATCGCGACCCCAAGCGCTGCAATCAATACTATAGTAATAACGTTCTTTGTTACTCTTTTCTTAATAATACTGTCCATAATTCCTTGATCCCTTTGAATCTTCTATTCAATAACTGTCTCAAATGTTATGGTCTTATCATAACGACTGGGATTGTTCGTTTTGTGAATGGTTTTTTAAAGGAATGTGAAGTCTTCTTGGTGATTTGTGAAGAGTCCCTTCACACAAAGGCCATGAAATGATTCATTTTAACGGATGTCCCGTTTCAGTTTACCAATTCAGCAGGGTTCAAAAGCAGCATAGCACAAGATTTCAGATTGTAGACAAAGGTGTACGCCACCGTCCTTGTTGGTTTTGACTAAAAAATATGAGCCTGAAAGCAGCAATGTGCAGAAAATATATCTCATAGCTCATTGTTTATGGAAATATATGTAATGTAGAAACGCGCCGAATATGGCCTATGGGTCATTTTTCTGCATCCGTTGGGCCAATGGCCCACATGTTCTCGCCAAATGACCCAAAAGGGAAAATCGTCGTTTTAAGATGACTTGAAGAGTGTCAATGGATATGTTCACTGAAGTAATAATAACCCGGCAGAGGCGATTTCAGAACTTCATCGATTTGGACCATCTGGGAAACCGAGGTGCAGAAACAGTTGGATAACACTTGTTTGTCTATAGACTAATATATTGTTCCATCGTCTTGGCAAGCACCACCGCTAGAGAGTCATCCCTCATCCGCAGGATGCGCAGGCCAAAACCAGAACTCGGTTTCCCTCTCCATCGGAGATCGTGGCGACCACGCTTCCGCATTGAATCGGAGACGCAACCGTTACAGATTGAAGCTCTTTCACGGCCGATGGAAGACATTTCAGGGAAATCGGGACTTCACTGCGAACTGGCAAAAGCACCGCTTCGCCCTTCGGGCATGCCTCAGCGCTTTTCGCCATTCCAGTTTTCTCCACCGATTTATCACCGGCATCAGCAAGCACCTTGATCGTTGTCGTCAAAAACCGCTTCGGATCAAGCCGTTCCTGTTCCGCAAAAGCAATGCCGCGTTTACAACCGTTTCCTCCATATAATCCCGTCTCTGCATCGAAGCGAACCTGACAGCCTTTCGGGCACAGCGAACAAGTTACAGTATTCGGCTGTGGGAAGCCTTTGGCCATCGGTGTGCTCCATGCCTCTTCCCAATCACGCAAATCCCGGTCACGCATTTCGACATCGCGTGCCGATGCGTAAACCGCCGCATTCCAGCCTGCCAGTTCTCCCTGTTCGGATACAAAATCCGCCATGTCCATGATGCTCCGCGAATTGCCGCAGGAGAAAATCCCCGGCACGTTGGTCTGCATGCGGGAATCTGTCACGACCCTATTGCTGCGTGCATCCAATGCAACGCCAGCCGTCTGGGCCACTTCGTTTTCGGGAATCAGTCCAACGGACAAAACCAAAGCGTCACATTCTATCAACCTCTCCGTTCCGGGAATCACCCTGCCACAATCGTTGAGCTGTGACATTTCAATGGCCTCGAGCTTCCTTTTGCCAATGATTTTTGAAACGGTGTGACTGCAGTAAATCTGGATTCCGTAATCGTACAAACACTGACTGACGTTGCGGGAAAGGCCTGCCGGTTCCGGCAAAACCTCAATCACCGCGACGACTTCCGCACCTTCCAGCGTCAGACGTCTGGCCATGATCATCCCAACGTCTCCGGATCCGAGAATCACAACGCGTTTCCCCGGCATGATGTTTTTCACGTTCACAAAATTCTGCACGACACCGGCGGTGAACACGCCGGCTGGCCTCGACCCGGGAATAGCAATGGCGCCGCGCGTCCGTTCACGGCAGCCGGTGGCCAAAACGATCGCTCGCGCGGAAATCTGTTTCAATCCCTCCGAACTGATGGCCGTCACAACATGTCGTCCAGCGAAACCACCATCACATCCGTCGCTGCAAGCCCCGCCACGGCCGCCCGAAGGCGCACCATTTGACTTTATATTCACCACATGATGTCCGCACAAAAGCTCTGCTCCGGACTCCTCCGCTTCCCGTTCCGCCCGCACCGCATACTCGGGCCCCGTCAATTGCTTCTGATAGCGCACCAAGCCAAAGCCATCGTGCACACACTGATTCAGTATGCCGCCCGGCCTGCTATCCCGTTCCAATATGACAACGCGCTCGGCACCAGCCGCTTTTGCGCCTTTTGCAGCAGCAAGGCCACCTGGCCCCGCACCAACAATCAATACATCTGCTTGTTCCATCTCACTTCACCCGGCCGGAGAACAGTTCGCTTCCGGCGCTTCGGTACGTAATTTCCTCTGGTTTCATGCCGTATTCCCGCACGAGCATGTCGACGATCCGCGTCAGACAGTACCCGCCGTTACAGCGGCCCGTTGTCGCCCACGCGCGGTACTTGATGGCCGAAATGCTCCGTGCGCCAAGGGGATTCTCGATCGCGTTGCGGATTTCCCGTTTGGACACTTTCTGGCAGCGGCAAATGATTTCGCCGTATTCCGGGTCCTCTGCAATCAGTGCCGCCTGCTGCGTTTCGTCCAAATCCCGCAACCGTGGAGGCCGCTTGCGACCCTCTACGAAATTCGATTTCTCATGCAAAGGCTTTTGCTTCGCAATGATATCCGCTACCATTTCCGCGATCGGTACCGACGCCGTAAGACCTGGCGACTCGATACCGATCAGATTGATCAGCCCCGGGCAAGAGGATTCTTCCTGAATCACAAAATCCTTGTAACCGCCTTCCTTCGGCAGAGTAAGCTTTGGTCGAAGACCTGCGTAACTGCCGATGATCTGCCTGCGGTCAAGAGCCGGGAGCAAAGCTTTTGCTTCGGCAAAAAGCTGCTCCATGACCTCAGCCGTGCACGCCAGATCCGTTCTGTCATCGATGTATTCGGCGCTCGGACCGATGATGATGTTGCCGGCCGTCGTCGGTGTCAAATGGACGCCGAGGCCGCCAATGCCGGCCTTTGGAGCGGGATATACGGGCAATGGAAGCAGCTCGTCCGCGATTTTGTCCAGTATAAAGTACTCCCCGCGACACGGATAGATGCGGTAATCGTGGATGCCCGCCATCTCGGCGATGCGGTCGCTGTACAGGCCCGCGCAGTTGATCAGATAGGACGCCCGGTACTGGCGCCCGTCCGCGGTCTGGACCGTGAATCGGGCATCGCTGCTCGCCCGGTCGATGCCCACGACTTCGCTGTTAAAGACGAAGCGGGCGCCGTTTTGCAATGCGTTTTCTGCCAGCGCAATGCAGTACAAAAACGGATCAAACACTGCGGTTTCCGAAGACAGCATGCCGCCGATTCCGCCCACGCCGGGCATGAGCCGCTGCAGCTCCGCCTGATCCACAAGGTGCAGACCGCGGCAGCCGTTGGCTTCTCCCTGGGCGATGATGCCGCGCAGGATTTCCAAGTCTTCTTCGTCAAATGCAACAAGCAGCTTGCCCGTTTTTTGATAAGGAACATCCAGCTGCCTGCATATCGTCTCAAATCCCTGATTGCCGCGAACGCAAAGCTTTGCCATAAGGCTGCCCGGCCGGTTGTTGAATCCCGCATGAACGACAGCCGAATTCCGGCCGCTGATTCCACCGGCTACATCGCATTCCTTTTCAAGGACGGTTATATTCAATTCGTAGCGGGAGAGTTCCCGCGCCACGGCACATCCAATTCCGCCTGCGCCGATGATGATTACATCGTTTTCGTACATCAGCAATTTCCTGTGTAAACGTAAGTCAGCTGCCGGCGCGCAAGCTCCGCCCGCCGCAAAAGCCAAGGCCGCCCTCCTCAATATTGCATTGTCGAAAGCACACATTACAACTCGCCATATTGCACACTCACACGTGACGGATCACTTCAAACCGCTGCAGTTTCAGTTTCTCAAATTTACCGATCCCTGCCTTTTGCCGGGCGATATCGATCTGCTGATCGACCGAATCCACGCCGTCCAGATCCGGCAGCAAAAGCCCTCTCCGGCCGCCGCTGCTTACGATCACGCCGTACCGCTTCACATCCAGCAGGTCTTTGGAATCGATGTCCTCCGGCTCGCCGAGGACATCCACATTGATTTCCAGCCACTTCAGCTCATCGGGCTCAATGGCCGGAAACCGCGGGTCTCTCGCCGAGGCGCTAATGGCATTGTCGATGATTTCCTGCGCCACACAATCGGTGACTGGACCAATGGTCCCAATGCACCCGCGCAGAGCTCCGTTCTTATGGATTGATACAAAAGCTCCGGCCCGGGTCTGCGTCATTTCTTCCGGCAGTCCCTCCGGCAGGGCAAGTTTTTCTTTTCTTAATATATAGCTTTCCAGAGACTGTCTGGCCAAATTCACATACGAATCTTCCGAGTTACGTTTCGCCTCGATTTCTTTCTCCATCCTCTGTAAATATTGAACCAAAAATCTTCGATTCTCATTCTCTCCATCCGGGTAGAAGGTACAGATGCCGTATCCCACGCCGGTCACATCCTGATGACTCAAGGCTTTTGCATGAACTGAAACACCATCAAAAGCACCGGCCATGACCACAAAGGAACGGTGTCCGCACTCGGCTGCACTCTCGCAAAAGCCCTCGCTAAAATCAAACAATTCCCCAAAGGCTCCACGGCCGCAAACGTCCATAATGCGCGTGTCGTACTCCGGCCCCTCAGTGGCAAACCCGTACGGTCCGTAGTCCTGCAGTTTGTGGGATAAGTCGCCACTGGCGATGAACACCGTCCGGCGTCCCAGCTTTTCCACGGCTTCCGCGATGATCTGCCCCAGACGGTACTGATCCGTCAGCGGCAGCCCTGAAAGACCGATCCGGACGATCTGAAAGGGCCTTTCACAAGCCTGTTCGATAAACCAGAGGGGCACCATGGTGCCGTGGTCCAGACGTTTGTCCCGCTCTCCCAGAGTCCCTGCTGGGAACTCCTTTGCGTCGGCGATGCGGCAGATTTCCCTGACCAGCTCCGTGTCGTAGGATTCTCCGAACTGCACCTGGGGAGCACCGAACTGAGTAAACGATCCTTTGGCACCTTTTCCCGGGGAAATATGAAAATAGTCCGCGTACATAATCGAATGCGGACTGGTAATGATAATCGTTTCAGGTTCCAGCGCCTTGATCTCAGCGGCAACCTGCTCATATGCCTGAATGGTTTCCTGAATCTGTGCTTCGCTTCCTTTACCGATCGCCGGCACGATCATTGGCGGATGCGGAACCATAAATGCTGCTTGTATCATCTCATTTACCTCGCTTTGGTACAGGCGAGGACAAACATGGTGTCCTCATCGGTCCTGTAGTATAGCATCAGATCATAATCGGCCTGGTCCCACTTTTTCAGATGGAACTGGGTCGTGATCGTATATTCGTATCGTACACCATCCATATCGGTAAACGCAACTGTTTCTCCGGGTTTTCCTTTTGTCAAACGGCTGAAGACATCGTTACGGCCGCCGGCAATGCAGAATCTGCCTTTGACCGGAGAACCGCTTTTCCACCTGGCGAAATACTTCTTGCTGATGCCTTTGTCCGCCACGGGAGCACGGAGATTCAGCGAAGGGATCTCAATCGCGCCAACGATATCCACATCATTGATGGACATGGAAACAAGCGGATCCCGCCCGAGACCCGTCGAGGTGTCCTGCTCCATTCCAAAATATGGAACCAGATCTTCCATGGACTGGATCACAGCTTCGGATTCCCCATTGCTTTGCTTTTTCGGGTGCAACATATAACCAGTAAAGATAAGCACCGCAATAAGAATTGCGATGCCTATCAATAAAGGTGTTTTTTGTTGTTTACGATTGTACTTCATCGAACTGTTTTCTGCGTCTGAGCACAAACAGAATCAAAAGAATCAGTGCCAGAAGTCCGGCTCCTATGGCACCGGCAACGATCCACTTCAGGAATCCTTTTCCCTGGTCGTCTAAGTCCTCATACTGAGGAACGCCCGCCAGCGGAGTATCGGAATCGTTGATGGTTGCCGTATTGGTGCCGGCAGGATTGCCCGCCGTCCCCGGTGGGTTGGCATTGATCCCGTTCCCATTGCCGGCGGCATTGCCACCATTTCCGGCGGCTCCATTACCACCGTTGGTATCATTGGCCGCAGTTCCATCGCCTGCTGCGCCATTCTGATCAGTCTGCGCGCTTCCATTGCCGGAATAGGTGAAGGTAAAAACGTCTTCGTCCGCGTTTCCGGTAATGGTCTTTGCTTTATTGTAGGCATCCGGCAGATACCCCTCGAAATATTTGAAGGATACGACCGGCTTGTCTCCAATCATACCATAAAATGTATCGCTGCCCAAGCTTGCGCCGCTCGTTGTCACGTAGTCGACCCGGTACGGAACCATGTCGCCCTTGATGGCGTAGGATACGACGTAGGACACATCTGTCCCACCGTTAAAGGTGATTTGGGAAGAACCAGAGGTTTCGTCGTTGTCATGACCGGTTACTTTGAACCCGCGTACGTAGTACTTGTCATTGGTGACTTTGACGTCGTTTTTATTAAAGGTGACCATTTCGCCCTGGGAACAGGTCTTGGACCATTCCCTCGTGCCTTTGAATGTCCCCTGATTTCCGGAGTATACGAATACGGTGTAATCGTATCCCTTTTCGCTGTCGGTATCCGCAGACTCTCCTGCTGCAAAAGCATTGGCCACGGTCCCAAGCACCAGCATCATTGCCAGAGCGATGATCAGGACAAGTTTTTTGTTCATGCCTCATCACCATCCTTTCGGTCTTTTCTCCAGCTGATGAAGGCCAGTACGCCAACCAGCACTGCCAGGGTCATGATGACAATGTACTTCAGCAGATCCATGGAATCGCCAGTCCTTGGGTGGGACTCGGCGACGGGTTTTTTGCTGCCATTGTCTTTGCCCGGGGTCACTTTTTCAACGGCGTATCCGATGCGCAATGCACCTGCCGTATCCATGTAATCGTTGGCTTCCGTTTCTTCTTCGAACTCGACACGCAGATAGGTGGTTCCCTTCTCACCAGGTTTCAGCCGGTGGATATGGAAATACGTCTGCGTCGCGTTGGTGGCCTGGTGCAAACCTTCCAGTTTTACTGTCTTCAGCTTGTCACCGCCGACCTTGGAGTTATCAAAGAGCACGGTCTCACCCTGCGGACCGTTGTCCTTAAGCACGAAACGATATCCGCCGTTTTCCGCAACGCTTTTGCTTTCTTCCAGAGTCTTCAGCGTGTCTGCCAGCATGTAGTAATCCACCGTTTCGTTGGAATCGTTGGAATAGGTAACCGTGTATTCCAGAGAATCACCCGGTTCCAGGCTGGCGATTCGTGTAACCAAATCTCCGGAACTGAAGTTTGCCTTCAGCGTCGTTCCGTTGTATTTGCAGGTTCCACTCTCAAGCACGTTATTATTCGCAAAAGCAGGTGCCGACATCAATATCACCATGGCCGCGCTGAGAAGGAGTGAAAATATCAGATTTCTGTGTTTCATCATCATGCCTCCCCTCTACTGTCCCACGGTCAAGGAGCCGTTTGAGACGGACACGTTCTGCACGCCCCAAACAGACTTGATTGCCCGGTTGATATTATGTGTCTGCAAAGCCTGTACTTCTGCTTCGATACAAATGTACTTGCCTTTGTATTTATAAGTGTAAGTATAGGTTTGCTTGTTGCCGACCCACTTACCGGTTTCTTTGGTCAGCTGATCGCTCGCTATGATTTTTGGATCCAGCTGCAGTTCGTTGACGACCGGTGCTGTGGTGGCTCCACCGTTGAGTACGGATGTATAGTAGTAGGTCTCCGCTTCCGTGGTGGACTCTCTGTCATTTCGTACCCATGGGCCTTTGTTGTATTCCTTATTGTTGTAGGTCAGTTTGATCAGTGCCGGATCGAGGGTGTTATCCTTTTCCCCGTCTTCACCGAGCCAGTACTTGCGGATGATGAGTCTCACATACTGATCGACCGGCGATACGGATTCCGTACCGGTATTGTTCCTGGCATAGATGCGTTCTTCGTACACTCTGCCCGGATCTACCTTCTTGTTCATATACGCAATCATTTCGCCCGTACCGTCGCCGCGATTACCGACGTGCTGATCATTTTCCCACAGCTGGACATAAATGTGATCCAGCTCAAACTCGGAATCGAGTTTCTCGCTCTGTATCGTCAGCGCGGCTCTGGTTCCCAGAAAACCGCCTGACGCAAACAGCAGCACAGCTACCGCAATCAGGACGAGGGTCCGTGTTGATAAATTCTTCTTACCAGATTTCATCAATTCGCCCCCTTCCACTGTAAGACGGCATTTCCAGCTTTGTCATAAACGACCGGCTGAGATTCATGCACAACGATGACATCGAACTCAGACAGATCCGCCGATACAGGAATTCCCTCGATGCTAGCTATTATAGGGGTAGTATCTTCGCCTGCAGGAAGGACTGCTTGGTAATACCAAAACCCATCATTCTTGTTGAATGACCAATGTTCGCCGGGTTTTACTGTTACCCCAGGTTTGTCTCCATCTGGTTTTGGACCAAATATAGACAGGCGAACGAGTACATCGCCCTCTCCCTTATTATGTATGACTATAGTCTTCTCTGTATCTTTTACCGATTCATGGATTTCAGTCTGTCCGCCGAGTGTAAACGTTGCTTTACCCACTGCGTGTTCATAGTCACTGAAAAATGCCATTGTTATTCCTGCTGTCGCTGTGAATACCAGTATGATAGCCGCGATCATCAGGACTTTTTTTGACTTGAATTTCTTCATTCCTGACTCCTCCCGTTATTCACTGGCTCCACTGTTTTGCTTGCTGTCAAAGACATAGCTGTCTTTGTCGTTGATCTTAAACTTATTGATCGCACCGCTTCCGTGGCTTGGTTCGCCGCCCGGACTGTTTTCGAAGGACACGCTGAACGTTCCCGTTTCTTCGTCAAAGGAAGCGGTCTGAGGATTCTTGGATGGCTTGTAGTTGCCGCTGTAGGATTCTTTTACCTGCAGGACTTTGACCGTTCTCGGAATATCGTAGACCGGCAGTTTTTGAGAATCCTTGCCGTCTGCACTGAACTGCATGCCGACAAACTTGTGATAGACGGAAGTTTCCTTCTCGTCAAATCCCGTAAGTTCAAACACGAAGGTGCTGTTGCCGCCCTCTACTTCAACATAACCGCTCAGAATCTTTTCGATTTCAAGCTGGTAACGGTCATACTGATTGGTGATGGTAACAAACTCCACATCCTCGCCATCTTCTTTGACAAATTTTTCTCCGATGATGACTTTGAAATCCTTCGCGATTTCATTGCCGTCGCTTCCGTCAACGACTTCCTCGACGCGCCATCTGGTTGGATCGCCTTTGCCCTCTGTAGACCATTCAAAGCTCCACTGGTTTTCTTCGTTGAGCTTTTCTGTAAACTTGAGGGTTTCCGTTCCGTCATCGTTCTTGTAATAGACGTTGACGGTAACGAACTCGAGATCGATGACGCCTTTCTTGTTCAGATCCCGCTTGTCCTTGTTCCAGTCCCAAACCTTCTTGACTTTCAGTTTGGAGACCTTCTCAGAAACCGGCTTAACGCTGATTTGAACCTTGTCTCCTTTCATGCAGACCAGCATTGGCTGCGGCCACCAGTAAGCGTCCTCACCGTCCGCCGGGTTCTTTACGGCCTGGCTGTCGCCTTTGAGCAGATAGATCCCGGATGCCAGATTGGCCGTAAAATGTCCGCTTTTATCTACAGTGACGGAGGTTTTCTCTGCATCAGCAGGGATATAGTTCGCCAATGTACTTGCGCATTCCAGCCAGTCTTTCGTCCAGTTTGGATTATCGTATTTCTTCGTGTCGAGGGCCATGGTCGCATACTGATCGTATGGAGCGTCCCATTCAGCCAGGTGCCCTCCCTCATCAAAGTGTCCTACTTTGTAAAGATAGAAGGTTGCAGGTTCGAACTCAGCTTGCGGATTTGTCACACTTGAGAATTCACTTTCCGGTGCATAGCTGCCTTCCAGGGTACCGGCGTGTACCGGCTTCGCCAAAATCGCACATGCCACTGCAAAAGCAGCAACCATGATCATCACGATCAGCAGTCTGCGCATGATATTCACTTGTTTCAAAGACAATGTCCCAATCATTTTAAGTCCTTACTGTTCAAGTATAATGTTACATAATCCACCATACCCATTTTTCTTGCCTTGCGTGTTGTGATCAGCAGGATCGCCAGCAGCGCAAGCAGAATCGGGATCGCTAAAAATGGTGCAATGTACATCGGTTCGATCTGGATGGCGTCCGCCGTCAAGTTGGCATTGCCATCCGCGTTTGGTATGCGGTGTCCGCGTATCAAAAGTCTATGCGTATTGACTCCGTATGGAGTACACGTGATCAGCGTGCAAAAGTCTTTACTTTCCGTTATGTTCAAATTCGTCAGGTCTTTCGGTTCCACGATTCGGATCTGATCCGCTTCATAGGTCAGGGTCTCATTGAGCACGTTCATGGTCCAGGTGTCGCCTTCCCGGATCTTATCCAGGTCCGTGAACAGTCTTGCCGAAGGCAGGCCCCTGTGCCCAGAAACGGAGCAGTGGGAGCTTTCGCCTCCTACCGGCAGCGACGTCTGTTCCAAATGCCCGATGGATGACTGCAGAACGGTTTCGTCCGTCCCGTGGTAGACCGGGATCTTTACGTGTATCTTGGGGATACTGATATATCCCATGACCTCAGACCCATCGATTTTGAGCATTTTGTTATATTCTTCTTTTTGTTCGTCCGTCATGACCCATTGGATCCCGGTTTCTCCAAGCCGTTTGTTATAGGCTTTGGCATCGTCCAGAATCTGCTGGTACTGTTCCGTCGTCATCGAAGAGATCGCATCATTGTAATCCATGATGGCTCTCGTCTGATGGAACGAATTCCAGTAATTGGCGACAGAGGGATAAAGAAGAAGTCCTGTGCCGACCGCAAGGCCGGCAACCATTATCACAGTTAATAAATGTTTTTTTAACCAGGTTATCATTATTTAGCAGTCATTCTTCTGCGTGCAATCAGTACAATACCGCATCCGACAACAAGAAGTGCGCCGAGCAGGTAGAAGATCGTCGTACCGATACCACCAGTGGTTGGCAGCTCTGTACCCTGTGTATTTTCTACAGAATTAGTGTTGACTAAGAAATTCTTTTCCGTAACGTTTGCTGTTGCCGGGTTATCCGCCTTTGCTGTATCCTTGCTCAAAGTGAAGGAAATCGGATCGGTCAGTGTAACGTATCCGGATGGAGCAGATGTTTCCTTTGCATAGTAGGTTCCTGCACCAAGACCGTTAAAGTATACGTATGCCTTGTCCCCAACCTTTGTGGATGTGGATGTGATGACGTTTCCGTCCTTGTCTTTTACAGCGTTCTTGCATGCTGCGTCAGAGTATACTGTGAAGACTGCACCTTCCAGGGCTTCCTTTGTTTTCTTGTCGATCTTATCAAATACGTATCCATATGTATCAACTTCTGTCTTGTCTTCCGGTTTTACCGTTGTATCTTCATATGGGTTCGGATTGTATTCGATGTTTGCTGTATTGTCAGCGGTCTTACCATTTGCATCAGGTGTTCCAACCAGTTTTCCTTTGTATGTAACGGTTACTGCAGCACCTGGGTGGCTCAGAATGTAATCCTTATTGAATTCGATGGTCAGCACGTTGCCTGCAACTTCGAACTTGTCGATAACGCCTTCTGTTGCCTTGCTGTATGTGTCTGTATCACCAACCTTTACCACGTAAGGGTGATCTTCTTTACCAACTGCATACAGAGTGACGCCGTTTGGTTTATCGCCGATCTTGAAGGTTGCTTGTGTGGAATCCGCCGGATAGTTCGGAATCGTTGTTTTCAGAGTAAATGGAACGTCATCTCCTACGGAGTATCCATCGGTAGTCTTTGCCGTTGCTTCTGTTCCAACAGTTTTTGTAATCGTTTCCGTTTCTTTCTTTACGTCCGTTTTAACGTCTGTCTTTGTCCATGCTCCGTTTTCTGCCTTCGGGGAATTGTTGATGAGCATTGGCTTATAAACAACGCCTGTGTCCTTGTCGCCGCTTACGATCGCGAAATACCATCCCGGTGCAACGTCGCTGACGATTGCTTTTCCGTCAGCTGCAATGGCAGTCTTTGTTGCACCTGTTCCGCCATAAACCGCAGCGATTTTGTTTGCCATGGTTGTCAGGTTAACATCAGATGCGGTAATTTTTTCAACCGTGTTGTAGTCTGACGGAAGCTTTGAGTCGAAGGTGTAGCTCAGAACATTGTCATCGCCGATGACAGCATCTGCCAGCTTATACAGCTTCAGTGTGTTCCCATCAGTAATGCCATTTACCGTAACAGTCGAATTGTACGTCGACATGTCTGTTGCGGCAAATGCCGATCCTGTTACTGCCATGCCCATGGTCAGTGCCACAGTCAATGACAATATGAGTGCTAAGATTTTTTTTGCCTTTTTCATTTTGTCCTTCCTTTCGTGTCATTATGCTGTAAAATGATTAGCTATATTTATCGAACCGGCCCTATGCGGTTCAGAGGCCAAATCCGGAATACGATCTTTCCGACGATCTGCTCTGACGACACACAGCCAATTGATGCACTTCTTGAGTCTACCGAGACGGCCCGGTTGTCGCCCAGTACGAAGATTCTTTCGTCTGGAACCTGATATGGGAATTCGATATCCGGCTCTCCGTAGGCCTTTGTTTTAATGTATGGTTCTTCGATTTTCTGCTGATTGACGTAGACATTGCCGTCCAGGTCGATGTCTACCCAATCACCTGGATTTGCAATCACACGTTTTACCAGGATGTTATTGTTGTAATAAAATGCTACGACATCTCCGGTCTCAAAACTAGCGCCTTTGAGCGATACGACCAGTTCTCCGCTGACAAGGGTGTTGTTCATCGACTGCCCGTAAATCCTGAGAACCGGCAGAAACAGCATGGCAACCAGAACTGCGACGGCGGCTACAACGATCAACGTGTTTGTGGTGCTGATGATCGACTTGCGCAGCCGATCCGCATAGGACACTCTCTCGTATGCCTCGCGAATCTCTTCCGTTGACGGCAGACCTTCGTATGGTACCGGCGCTTTGGAATCCTTAGCCATAGCGCCTCCTCAGGTTGTCGAGGTAAATCTTGGCGGCCTTTTCCGCTTCCTGGAATACGTCCGTCACCTGCAGGGATGCTTCGGCGATGGAGCCGAATTTCTTGATCTCAAACTGGTGATTCTCAAGCTCCTGCTCCTTCGCAGCGAGCTCTGTCTTCAGATCTTCGATTTCTTTTCGCAGTGCGTCGATTTCCTCGCCCTGCCGCAGCATAATCTCCAAAAGCTCCCGTTTTTTCAGTTTCAGAAGCTCCGGTTTGCTTTCTGGATCACTTTCTTTGCTTTTTTTTGATTGACCAAATTTCATAAAACCTAATTTGCAGTTCCTTTCCGGGATTGTTTATGCACGGATCCGCCTGCGCGCAATCAATGTGATGCCGCAACCGATCAGGAGTATGCTTCCGATCAGATAGATCCACATGGTTCCAGGACCGCCGGAATTTGGCAGTGATGGACCCGGCTCGTTTCCGTAACGGAAGCCATTGGCGGCGGTGTACTTCACCAGATCGCTGCCAGTGAAGACCACTTCCAGGTCGCCCGTTTGTGCATTGACCCGTACCTCAAAGGTTGGATCCGATTCAAGCTTCACATATCCTGCTGGAGTCTTTTCTTCAACGATCTTGTAGTAGCCGGTTGTCAATCCGCTGAAGTTGAAGGTTCCTGTCTTATTGATGTCTTCAATACTCTGTTCTGTCCAACTGCTGTCTTTCTGAACGAAATCTGCAGAGGTATACTTTTCAAGCCTGAACTTCGCTCCGGTCAATACGTCCGTGCTGTTATTGTTCACATTGTCTTTATCGACCTTTGTGATCTTGATTTGCGTTTCCTTCTTTTCGTACTTGTTCACCAGACTTGCTGATACCGTGCTTCCTGCCACGATTGCAGGTGCCGAGATTTCTACGCTGTCCTGGGTGGTTCTCATCTGGTTGACGGTCAGATTGTATCCTCCAACCTGAATGCCGCTTTCGGTGAACTTCACGACAGTATCCTGCGGAACATCGTGAATGGTCCATACATATGGCCCAAGACCGGAGCCGGTCGCCGCGATCGTTCCGTTGGCGCCATCCAGAGTGAATACCTGATCGTTATAATCGTTGGTAATCTGGAAGTCATCCGGAATGTCAGCTACGCTGAGCCCTTCGAAGGTCTTCGTAATCGTTACGGATCCGGTGATTGGTTCCGGCGTTCCTTCGATTTCATTGATGACTTTGACCTTTTGAATGCTTCCGTCATCTTTATAGGTGTAGGCATATTTCACGGAAATGTCATCCGCGACAGCCGTTGCGTCTTTTTCTACCACGTAGTAGTAAATCGGGTTGCCGTCCGCGTCGTACTTCGGCAAGTGCTCCCACTTATACGTGCCGTCACCGCTGATGACTCTCAGACCATCGGTACGGACAGAATCCGGTACCGGTACGGCGCCCTCCGGCAGATCCTTGGCGCTAATGACCTTGAACGGTGCATCTCCGGTTCCGCCAACGGCACCGTCATAGAACTTCTGGCTGGTGCTTGGAGCCGAAGCTGCCTTCTTCGGTGCCATGGCCTTTGCTCTTGCCTTACTGTTCTTCGCGCCGCCGCCGGTGGTCACATGCCAATTTCCATCGCTGGACTGTGACAGCCGAATCATCACGTTCCCTGGTTCAGCCTTGACGTAGACATATTCGTTGTACCGGTTTCCAATGCCTGCTTCTGCCGCATTGGTCGAAACATTGTGTTTCGAATACATATAGAAACAGTAATAGATAGGATTTCCATTGCTGTCCTTCACATCCAAATTGTTGAAGGTATGTGCGACTGGCGCGTTGTACCCATTGATCCATCCGGTATTGTTAATCACATGGTAACTTTCTATGGTCCGGTTCGCATCCAGCGAGAAGAATTCGGCAATATTGGCCTGCGTTCCGCCTGCAACTTCAACAGTCAGATTCATGCCTGACATTACCGTTCCATTCAGCACGACGTTTCCGCTGTCACTGATTCTTCCATTTGCCGGCAGAGCCATGCTAACGGATGCATTCCCGTCGTTCGGGGAAAGTTCGTGCGATACGGTCCAGGTAATCAAGTCGCCATTCTCATCCAGTCGCGGCAGAGTCTTTGTCGTTGTCCATCCCGTCTTATCAAGGGTGGCGGTCTGCGTCTGAACACCGGATTTGTCTGGTACGAAACGTACCGTTACCTGCGTTCCGTCAGCCGGTGTCTCACCATTCCAATCAACGGATACCGGAACGTCCATGGTCTGTGGCGCATAGACCGGTACTACGCTGACCGTATGATTTCCGGTCGCCGGTTTACCCTGGAATGTATTATCTGCTGAAGCGCTGGTGATGAACTTGCCATCTCCTTCAACACTGTAATTTACAGGCGTTTCTTCTGCCACATCAAAGGCAACGGTCCAGTCATTGCTGCTCTTTGCTGTTTTTGTTTCACCATTGCATGTAACGGCAATGCTTCCCTTGTCCTGACGAACGGACTGAGGAACCGTAAATGTATAGGTGTAATGCTGGATCTCAGCTGCTGTGGTTACCAGCTTGATTGTCGCTGTGTCAGCAATCGTGCCCGTTTTATCCGGTTCTACCGTAAGGATCTTGTTTCCGTCCGGTTCATAGGTGAACTCGTAACTGCTGCCCCGATCAAACTCGAGGATCTTGCTCCATCCTTCCGTATTGCTGAGAACGAAGCTGCCGCTGTCATCGGCGCCGTCTTTATCTTTTCCGGTATAGTGGACTGTGATCTGACCGGCATTCGTCGTTACTGGAGCCGGATCCGCTTCTACCGTAATCTTTATCTTCTTCGATGGTTTTGCCGGATCATTCGGGTTGTCCTTATCGCCGACGATCTGATACAGAACCATGGTCGAGTTGCCCGGTGCCATGCGTTCCGGAACGACCCATTTCTTTTCGACCTCAATATCCGTTTCCGGCTGTGCCATGTTGATGGTCGTGGCGTTTTCTTCCGAGGTCTCTCTGCCAGATACGACATACTTCGCCCCATTCAGTTTATAGGACTTGATGGCTCCGCTCTTTGGATCTCTCACGATATCGGTAATCTTATCCGTTGATTTTACCGGTACGATATCGGATTCGATAATCACATACGACTCTCCCTTGTTCAGAGGATCCAGGTTCTCCCACTTGGCCGTCTTGGACTGGCTGGTCGTCGTAATGGTCTGGGACCAATCCATGTTCCTTTGGACGTAGTAGGAAGGCGCCGTCACATTGGAATATACGGCATTCTCACCCTCCCCGGTCTTCTTCATGATCTTGAAGGTGACGTTCGCTCTCCATCCGTCATCATTACCCTCTGCGTCCTGCCACATTTTCGTCGTACTCACTTCGCTTACGACCGGCTTATATACGTTGTATACATAGAATTCGAGGAACCCTTCCTTCTTTTGCACGCCATCGTATCTCGTGAACATTCCCAGCAAATCCGGGATGCTGGCGTATTCAGGACTGCCGGCTCCGTTGCTGAGTGCATCCTCTTTCGTATACGTCTTGCTGTAATGCAAAGGCTTCGGATGTTGTGTTGAGTCGTCGTAATGACCGTCTCCACGGCGCACATACTCCGTATGCATTTCCGTGCTGTCATAGGTCCATGCCTGACCATCCTGATCGATGATTTCATTTGGCAGTGACTCATCATCATGCTTTTCTGTGATGTAGTACATGCCATCGGTTACGGCATAGTCGTAGGACAGACCCATTCCGTCTGTACCAACGAGCACATCTTTGGAGTGCAGTTTCGAATATCCGGAGTAATTGGCCGGCGTATCGTAATGATAAACGTCAAGATCGCGAACGCTATCCAGCTTTTGCTGATTGGTCATGGATCCGTTTCGATATACGTCAAAGGTATTGACGAGTTTTTCCTGCGGTTTGATCAGATTACCATCTTCGTCAACAATCATCTTTACGATTTCGAGGGCTACTACCTTATTGCTTGCATCATCCGCATCACCGCCAAGAACAAAGTCCATACCACTCAGATAATTGCCCCAAAGATCTGGAATTCCACCATTTCTCCAGGTTGCATTCAACGGATACCAGTATGAGGATAGACCCAATAGATTTTCATGGATAGCCGGACATTCATTGCCCTCATCCCAATAGTCGAAGCTTGCGCCCATGTTGACTGCAACAGTGATGGATAATTCCTCATAGGTTCCATCTGCCTTCAGTTCATAGAGCTGTCCATGTTCATCGTCTTTGATTGGGAATTCCACATCCTTCATGGCGCTCACGGTGTAAGTGATCTTATTGTTGATTCTCTGGTTCTTCCAATAGTCGCTGTTTACATTCTGTCCCTGGGGAACGTTATCATTTAGATTTGCAACCTTGAACCTGCCTCCGATTCGAACCTGTACTGTACTCAGGCTGTTCGATGCATTGGAAGAATAACTGTCAATGACAAAAGCATCGTCCAGTTCATTGCCATTCTTATCGTACGCCTTGATGGTGGCTTTCTTCATGTCGTCTGGTTCGATTTTGATGTTGTTCTTTTCCAGTTCCAAAGTCGTATCATCGGAAACCGTATACGTTTGCCAGTTTCCCTGTGCATCCTTGTAGTAATAGGTACCATAAGCCAACGGCACTGAAACCTTAGACTTGCCGGAAATGGAAATATCGATGTGATCAACGGTATGGGTAGCTGCACCAATATTGGTCGGAACGTTATTGGCCTTTGCGAAGACGATTTTCACATTCTGGTTGTCGGCCTTCTGTCCCGCGAGATGAATCGGCACACCGTTCTTGTCCAGTTCAACACCCAGATGGTTATGGTCTCTCCAAGGCTCTTTGTAAATACGGTCGTTGTAGGTATTTAAGGCCGTTTGCGTTAACATGTTGTCTCTTCCGTGATCGGCGATCCTGCCGCCGGATTTGATACCATCTCCACCGTTTGTAACCGTAACATTGCTGGAATCTTCTTTGGCAATACCGCTTTCGGAACTTGGATCAATGTACCAACGGTAATAATCGGCTGCCGTATCCTGAAAGTTAAAACCGGTCGCTTCCGCATTGAAATAGATGTGGCGGTTCGGGTTGCTGCCTTCCACGGTCCACATCATTGGTTTCTCAACCATGACGGTTCCATTGTGATAAACCACCTTGGTCAGGGAACCATCATTATTGACGATGTAATAATCATTGGAATTCGTTGGATAGTTCACCAGAACCATGTACTTGTCATTGGCCGAAGGTTCGCCGCTGATGATCGTACCCGTTACGGAGAAGCTTCCCTGCTGCCAGGTAAGTTCTTTACTGTTGCCTGACAGGTTTACGTCCTTGATGACTTCGGTGCCTTTGCGCGCGAAATGGACGACGTTGAGCGACTGATCCGCAGAAACCTTCAGCGCATCGTCGTACTCGATCTTGACCTTGACCGGGGTCGTCGGTTCGATGATCTCGCCGTCTTTTACAAAGGCAATGTCAAAGAATCTGGCAAATGATATGTCGGATGTTTCCTTTACGCCAAGCTCTTTCGCAGAGTCTTCCAGGTATTTCTGGTATTCGTCGGAACCTTCCTTCAGTTCTGAGACTTTGAGCTGTGCGTCTTCCGGGATTCCGGATTCCGCGTCATAACGTACTGTAAACTTATATGTCTTGCCATCTACAGACTGGTATTCATACTCTGCTGTATAAACGACCGCATAAACACTGAAGCTGTTTGCCTGGAAGGTTGTTTCTTTAAGATTGTCGTTCTTGATCGCAGCATCAACGTGCTTGGAATCAAGAACTTTGGCTTCCACTTCGCCGGTCTTTTTGTTTTCAGCAAAATGAACGATCCGTACATTGTCCGCATCGCTTGCCCTTAAGGTTTTGTCATAGGAAATGGTGACATCGAGCGGTTTTTCCGGCTCGATCACTTCACCATCAGAGATGAGAGATATATCATAGAATTTCGCAAAATCAAAATCATAGACTTTGTTTTTGCTGTTCTTTCTTACCGCTTTTAATGCGTCTTCATAAAGGGCGTCGTAGCCCTGATCTTTCTGGTTGATTTCTTCAGCGACGATTTCGGTGCCGTCTGGGAGATTTGCACCATTACAGTTCGCTGAAATCTCATAGCCTTTGCCTGAGAAGGAGATGGACCCGAACTGGGTTTTCTTGACCGTGTCGCTGTCTTCTGCCTCTACGGCATCAGTCTGCACATCTTCCTTGTCTTCTACAATCTGATTATCTGTATCGTTACTGGTATCCGTCACGACCGCTTCTGTTGCGTCCGTCGGCTCTGCCTCTGTTGCATCCGACTGAACCTGTTCCGTCTGGGTCGTAACATCGATTCCGCCTTGCTGCGCTGCTTCTTCCTGATCCAATGTAATGGCCGGCAGAATCAATATATATGTTGTTATAAACACAACAACACAAGAAAGCACCATTACATACGCTCTCTTGCGTCGCGCAAATTCGGCAATATTAATCAATGCGTTCTTCATGCTGCTGTCCCACTTGTCGGTCATTTTCCCCCACCAAAAGTCACTTCCAAGATGCTGTGTTTAACCTCTTAACTAGCATCTATACACTCAACTACTTGATTAAATACCATACATTCTATCACAACTTTATGTTGTATTTCAATAGAACTGTCCAATGTTTACTATCTAATACATTTTTCGAGCAATACGAGATCCACTCCGGGGATTCCATTAAAGGTGGTTGGAACGATACCGATTTCCTGGTATCCGTTCCTTTTATAAAAGGCTCTGGCGGCCTTGTTCCGCGCATTCGTGTCAAGGCGCAGACTGCTGCATCCATGGGCCTTTGCATAGTCCTCATAGAACTGCAAAAACTCTGTTCCGTGCCCGCCGCGGTCTCTGTGTTTCACACGCTCTTTGGATATGATCAGCGTGTGTAAGACCATCACTTCATCATCCTTCGCAGGATGCGTCCAGGAGCCTTTTGCATATACATCGACCTGGATCTGATTGATGATCCCGGTGCCGATGACGTTGTCTTCCTCTTCAACGAGCACGAACATATCGCCGCGCTCGATGGAGTCTTCTGCTGTTTCTGAGACCGGATAGATCCCGCGAAGCCAGCCGGTTGTAACTTCACCGGCTGCCTCGCGGTCATGTATCTCATTGTAAATATCTACGATTGCGGGCAAATCTTCCCGCGTTGCTTTTCTGATCATATCCGATTACTTCAGCTTTTCTCCATCTGCAAAGGCTTTGCCAACGATTTCGCCAAGGACGTTGTAGTTATGATTCATTCCATCGTATACGATCGGACGGAGTTTCGCCAAATCGATGGCGCCGTCTGTCAGAACACTTTCGTCTGCACTGACGTTTACGATTTTGCCGATCATAATATGGGTGTCCGCGTCGTAACTTACCATTTCGCACTCAACGGCAACCGGATACTGGTCAACCAGCGGTGCGTCTACGAATTCGCTCTTCGTTGCTGTAAATCCGGCACGTGTGAACTTATCCGGGACGTCATTGGCTGATACGATGCCCACATAGTCTGACTCGACAACCTTGTCCGCGGTCGCAAAGCTAACTGTGAATGCTTTTTTGACCAGAATGTTCTTTACCGTCATGTGACCAGGACTGATGCACATTGAGATCTGGTTTGCGCCTGAAACGCCGCCCCAAGCAGCGTTCATGATATCAGGCACGCCGTTTTCATCGTAGGCTGCGATCATCAGTACCGGTTCTGGTGTAATGAATGAATTAGCTCCAAAATTTTCCCTTGCCATAGTTTCCTGCAGTGCTTTTGCACCGCACTCCTTTCTGTATTAGTTCGCATTAGCGGTTGCATAGTCATCACCATCGTCTTCGTTTTTCTTGGTCTTTGCTACGATTGCAACGATGACCTGAATTGCTAAGATAACGACCATAAGTAGCGTCCACTTGTCGACCATGATCATTGGGTTCGTCATATCCTCGGTCAGGATGAATGCAATGATTCCTGCGATGGCCGGGATAATACTTGCCAGACGAACGCCGCCCTTGCGCTTGATTTCGGTTACTTCGCCGGTTTCTTCATCTTCTTCACGTCTCTTGCCGAAGTATCTGATCAGCATGATCAGTGAGAGAAGCGCGGTAGCGATTGCGCAAAGCAGATTGATGAGTGCCCAGTACGCGTTGATTGCAAGCGGTGGGTTCGGGTCATCAATGGTGGTCTGTCCCGGTGTTCTTGGTGCCGGGTTGTCCGTGATAACTGCCGGTGCTGCCGTGCCAGCTCCACCAGCTGCTGCCGTAATCGTTCCTGTTCCGCCGGTTCCTGTCGTGCCCGTTCCTCCAGGCGTTCCAGGATTGGTTCCCGGGTTCGTTCCAGGATTCTGCGGATCGGTTGGGTCTGGCTGCGGATTGTCCGGATCAGGGTTGACCGGGTCCGGAGTCGGTGTGTGCCTGTTTGTAATGGTAATCGCCGTTCCATTCATGGAAATATCTGCTGTGTATCCGGAAGGAATCGACTCTTCATTGATGGTGTATTCAATCAAATTTCCATCACTGTCGTAAGCATCCAGATCTGCAAAGGCTTCTGCCCAGCTATTGCCGTTGTTCAACGTAATCGTTTTGCCAGTCGCTTCGCCATTGGCGTAAAGCTGTACGGTAACGCTGTTGCTTCTGATTCCATCCGCGTTATTCTGGTCATCCCATACTTTATTAACGGATCTTGACGTAGCAAATCTAGCATATACATTATAGCTTACTGCCTGATCTCTGGTGTCTGCGATTTCCGGTGCGTTGTACATGAAGTCTTCGCTCAGTCTGTTTCCATCTGCATCATACCATCCTTCAAAGGTCACGCCATCAACTGTGCTTTCAGCAGTTTTGTCATAGACGTTAATGCTTTCGCCTTTTGTGTTTTTAACGGTATCAGTTACTTCGCCTAATACATTGTAGATAACGGATACGGCCGGCTGCCATTTGGCTACTACATCATATTCCTTATAGGAATTGTTTTCTTTTGTAATTCCCGGAAGATTATACTCAGCGCCTTCTTCCAGCAGCTGATCATCCTTATCATACCAGCCAACAAATTCGTTATCCTCGTCGTTCAGATCAGACCCTGTATAATCTTTATACACATCGATGTTTTTTTCCAGACTTCTGGCCGTCGCTTCTTTCGTGCCTTCCACGATGTAATTCAGAATGACTGCTGGCTGCCAGTAAGCGTAGATGTAGACATTTTTGGTCGTACCTTGTTTCATCTCCGCTGAAGTGTATTCAGACTCACTTGGGCTGCTAGGATCTTCCGAATCAAGGAATGTCTCCCCGGTGTCGTCATTCTTCCATCTGATGAACTTGTAATAATCCTTTGTCAGTCCTGGACTCTTATCTTCTGGATTCGTGAAAGTATGTTTGTATGCCGAAACATAATCCAAATTGCTCCAGGAACCCGATCCAGTGGAAATGTTATCGACGTAATAGTAGTTCAGGTACCAGTTTGGGACAGCCTTGTAGACCGGTGAAATATAGATTTCATTGGCTTCAAAGGTCTCCGTGCTTCCATCTTTAAATGTAATCATGACGGTGCCGTCATTATTGTAATTTACTTTTCTGACTGTCTGAAGTGTTGATACATCATCACTGAATACCGGTTCGCCATCTTTGTCTGTCCGAACGTATGCATTCTGGAATGTATAACGATATCCCAATCCAGAGCAGTTGTAATTCGCACCTCCAATAGGACTGTTAAACCCGGTCGCCAGTTTGCCCTGCCCCTTTACCATCGTCATATCGTATGTAGAGGCAATGACATGACCATTGCGGGATCCCTTTTGAAGGTTCAAAATGTTAATGAGATGCACCGTCAGCTTATCGGATGCCGTTGCCGCCAATGCCGACATTGTGTTCTTCGTCGTCCTGTCAACAGTTCCTAACGACTGCTTTTTAAGTCCGTTGGCGAACTTGAATTGCTTTTGCTCGTGCTGTCAGCTTCGTCAGATTCAGCCTTTGCTGGCTCTGTTGCTTCAGCGTCCTTTGCTGCCTGATCTGATTCATCACCTGACACCGCTTCATCCTTTGAAGAATCACCCGTTGCTTCATTTGCAGGCGTGCTCTCCGGTTCATTTGCCGGTGTGCCTTGAGATGAATTGTCTGGCGTGCTCTCTGCTGAGCTGGCCGATGTGCTTTCGGACGAATCTGCCGGTGCACTTGCTTCTGCTCCTGTTGCGGATGATGTCTCCGCAGAATTGTCCGAGCTTGCTGCAGACGGTGCCGGTGCAGACTGCGCCGGTGCTGGTGCTGCCTGCGCTGGTGCAGACTGTGCTGGCTCAGGACTCTTGACTGTTGGTTCTGAAGACTCTTCCGAACTAGTCTGTGCGCTTGGCTCTGACACTTCATCTGCGTATGACATGATATTCTGCGGCATACTATACTGCAGGATCATGGCAAGCGCTAGAAACAATGCCAGAAAAACGCTGCGTTTTTGACCATACTATTTCCTCCTTTTTAACAATTCTTCTGTTATAGATCACTACCCTTTAGTTTATGACAGAAGAATACCATCAATAACGTCACAGAACCCATCAAGATTCTTATAATTACAGGTCAAATACTTCCAAGCCAAATTATTTTTCTTCACCAAAAAACCCCTCCTTTCTTACTTCGTTTTGCACTCCAAAAACAATGAGACCAAACTCATTTTCTACGCATTTAGAGCATAGCAAAACAAAAGTCCTCTAATCCGTCTTGATTTTATTTGTTTTGTGTGAAGAAATTGTGAAATAAATGACAATTTCTTGAATTAACTGTACCACAACTCTTTATGGTTCGCAATTACCACAAGGCTCATAGCCTTTGCTTATTAACTCTTCTCTGGACATGGTCACGAATTCCTTATTATGCTCCGCCATCTTCTCGACACTAGCGCAAGACGGATAATGGAACTTCATGGTGTTTTGGTTCAACACATAGCCTCGTTCAAAGGACTGCTGCGCTGCCAGTTCCTCATCGGAAACCGTAACCTCCCCGGTTTTATAATTGATTTCGTATCCCGGTTTCACATTGAAGCAGAAGACATTGAAGGATACGCCATCGTCTTCCACGGATTCCGCCTGCATATGAACGCCTGCGCAGACCATGTTCTTGCCTTCAAAAATCGGCGTAACTTCATAGAGAACGTGATTTCCGGTCTCCGAAATGTACCAGTCCACTTCATTCTCATATGGGAGCATGCCTTCTACATTCATATAATGCGTGCCCGTCACCAGGTTTCGAGGATTGTCGTTTTCTCCGGAAAGTTGCCAGCCGATCAAATGGCAGCGTTCCCATCCCTGATCCGATTTCCATCCTGACGGGTGGACGGCAGAGATGTCACCTCGCGCCTCAGATGCTCCCGGCTGTGTATCCACGGACAGATTGGCAATCGCATCGGTACAGCGTCCGTGCTTATCCAGTTCCCCATAGGTTTCAAAGGACTGGTTCGTTTCGATGTCCGCGTCAAATTCCGGAACGTTGTTATTTATTTCTACGGAAGGTTCGCCATCATACTCCGGCAATGCAAAAGCTTCCGTCGGCGCAGCTGCTGTCTGCGTCTCGGTGGCCTGCGTCTCGGTAGTCACTTCTTCCGTTGTTGTCCCATCACTTGCGATTTTGCTTGCTACATCGATGTCCTCTGCGCTGTTATGCCATAGGAATCCTCCTGCGATCAGCAAAAGAAGGATGGGAATCCCAATCAATAGTTTCTTTACCATGGCTCATCTTCCTGGACGTAATCGTCTTCTCCTCCCATATATCCGCAAGCTTTGCAGTAGAATCCATCGTATGGAGATTCGCATTCCGGACAAATGTACACATACGGTTCGCTTTGATTCGTTTCCCCCACATAATCGGAGTCGGAATCTCCGCCCATGTTTTCGACAATGTCATTCAAATCCTCCAGCCGCTGTTTCCTGCGTCGCTCCTCATCTTCTACTGTACCGATTCCCAATAGGTAACGGATGTCATTCACATCGATCCTCAGTCTGCTGACTTCTGGATCGGAACAGTAAAACCACAGCTGTCCTTCCCGGCGTTTTCTCCAGTCTCTCGCAACGCACTCCGTCGTAGGAAATTCCATACCGGGTTTCCCTGGAGTGACTTTGCATCGGAATTCCTTAAAATCATATCCGCTTCCGTTTTCCATAACGATGGCGTAGTTTGGTTCGCCCGGCTTCGCATCGTTTTCCCGGATCGCATAATATTTCCCCAAGGTTACATACTCATGAAACCATTCCAGTATTTTCATGGCGTCTTTCCGGTCCACACTGGTGTCAAGAAGCGCGCTCAAATCTCCCTTTGCCGCGTCCGCCTGATTTCTCGCAATTAAATCACCGACCGACCCTTCTCCATGTTTCTCTCTGGCGGCCTTTGCATTTCTCTCTGCGGAAATTCGCGTCACCTCAGTAACGATCAATCGAATAATGACAAGTATGATCAGAATCCCAAAACAGATTGCGACAATATAGAATAGTATTTTAAGAAATACAATACTAAATAACCATCCAAGCATTTATCATCCCCCCAAAACGCTTATAGTTCTTCCCGGTATATTGCGTTGATTTTTGCCTGGGCATGCTCCAGCAGATGCTTTTGGGTGATCCGGTCGCGGTCGCTGAGAATGGCGAGCATCTCATCGGCGACCTCTTCCAGCGGAAGCTTCGCGCTTTTGCTGATGTATCCAATCATCCGCGTGGCCGTAAATTCCGTATGCATTTCGGCTGCGACAAGCTGCGCGAATTCTTCCGGATATCCCTTGCGGAGCATTAGCTCATATAATTCGTTACTCTTTACGTTACCCATAATGGTTTCGTCGTTATTCGTAAATCGTATAATCGCGTTCAAAAAGCTCTTCGCTGATCTGCAATTGCAGGAGTTCTTCCGGAACGCGTTCTATTAATTTCTCTGAAATGAATTTCTTGCTTTTGTTTGTGTATTTGGGCAGGCCGTTTTGTTTTTGGATGTGCGCCAGCTCCGCTTTCCAAAGAAGGCTGAGCTTTTGCTTCAGCACTGCTTTTGGATTGGGCGTTGCCTCACGCATGCGGTAAAAGTCTACCCGGCCTTTGATCAGTTCCACCGTAATGATGCCCCAATGGTCGGGCACGTGTTCTGCCACGTGCATGGCATGGGTCGAACCGGCGACGATGTAGTTTTCGTCATAATATTTGTCGTAGTTTTTGACTTGTTTTTCCAACCTCGCATACGTATCCGCATCGCTTTTGATTTCAATGCCGCACAGGCGATCCGGCAAAACCATGACTACGTCCGCACGGGCGCGACCTGTAACCTTTTCCTCCAGAAAGCGGACTTTCCCATAGTACGCTTCCAGATAGTCAAACAGTGGATCTCTAATATCGCTGTCTTTTAAAACCTGGTCTGTTGTCACCCGTTGCCTCTACTTTTTTACCTTCACTTCAACTTCTAGATCCGGATATACGGAATTCAAAAAGGTCGTAATCTGCTCGACAGCTTTCTGATCTGCCTGATCGAGAGAATCCGATTTCAGTATGCTCTTTTCCTTCTTTTCCTTCGTATCCTTCCTGAGCTGATTGGTGTTTTCCGGTGTTACGGAGTTGAACACACCGTTTTTTATGTAGACGATTTCGATGCTGTCTTCATCGATTTCGTGGCTCAGAATTTCGCTATGTGGAATGGTTACCGTCAGTTTGTTCGCATCATCATCCAGGTCCAATTTCATGTTCTCCAGATTTGGCCCCATTTTAACGGTGCCGCTGTATCGGATTTTCATTGCCTTTTTGGTAAATGGAACATCGTGACCGAAGAGCTTTTTGGCGTCTCCGGAGAAGTCGCCATCATCGGTATAATCAAATTCTAACGTTGCCAATTCCGATATTTCAAGTATCTTTTCTTCGATGGCCGTCGTTTCATAATGGTTGCCATCAAGGCCCGCATAATAAACTCCGCCGGCAAATCCGGCGATCAGGGCAATGATGATAACAATCAGTATTGCCAACGCTTTTTTCATGTTTCTTCTCCCCTACTTCTCATTCAATCGTGTTGACTTATTCTTCTCACTCTATTATGTAACCAAACGCTCTTCAAATCAAGCTTTGTCCCGATTAAGACCTGCCACCATTTCTTATTAAGACATAACACCGTTCAATTCTTCGACACTTTCGAGTGGAGGCCCGAGACTTCCCTTTGGACAAATTCTCAGATTTACACTCTTCAGGCAAGATTTTTAGAATGTATTCTAAAAATCAGTGACCTCTCCCTATTTTCTGAGAATAATTCCTCCTGATACGATTGTCTGATGAGTTTTTATTCTAAAAATAACATTATAGATAGTATTCGAGATCGGAGCTTTTGAAATTAGCGGTAAAAGAGCATGGCAAAGATTGCCGCCAGCGCAAACCCCGCCACACACAGCAGCATGTTCTGATACCCGGCTGTGCAAATGCCTGTGGCGGTGATGAATCCAACGTAAATGGCTGGCGCAATCGTCGTCCCCATCTGACGAATCAATGTGATGGTGGCGATGGCGGAAGTGCTTCGTTCTGGGCTCGTGTTGTCGAGAATCATGTAATTCGTTGGCGCGCCCATGGCAAAGCCCATTCCAAGGCCCACCAGGGCAAGTCCGAACACCAAGGCAGCCGCGGAAGGATTCCGCGAAACAAAGAAGGCCAAATAGACATACCCGATAATCATAATGGCAAGGCCAAAAATCAACACCTTCTTCGGGCCGAACCGGTCGATCAGTTTCCCGCCCAGAGGCGGTCCCACCATGGACATGACACCAATGATGAGCATATAGTAGCCGCCGGAACCCACCGGCGCACGCATAACGTATTCCGCAAATTCCGGAATCAGCATCATGGCAACGATGACGCAGCCAATCAAAAACGACACGATCATCGTGATAACGATGGCGCGGCTTTTGAGAAATTCCATTTGGAACACCGGATCTTCGGCGCGTCGTTCCCAAAGGAAGAATGCGGCAGCGCACAGCACAAAGCCAGCCAGCATCAAGCCCGTTCCGCCCTGAGATAGGGAGTCCGCCAAGTGCAATACATCCAATTGTTTCAGCCCCCAAAGCAAAAGCAGAACCGATACAACCAACAAAACAGACCCCGGCAGATCCATCCTGCCGGAGACTGTTTTTGTACTGCGTTGCAATAGGATTCGGGCGCCAATGAATAGGGCGATGCACACTGGAATGGATGCATAGAACATCACCGCCCAGTGATTCTGTCCGGCAATGCCAACTACAGCGCTCCCGACTCCCGCGCCCAGCACATTGGCGATTCCGGTCACGCCCGCTGCCACGCCGAGGGCAAATCCTCTTTTTTCTTTTGGAAATGTCGTCCCGATTTCTGCCGTTGCCACGGGAATCATGCCGCCCGCGCCGGCAGCCTGAATCACGCGGCCAACCAACAGCACCCCAAAATGGTTCAGGAAAGAGGACAGTCCGCAGATTGCCGCTCCCGCCATAAACACGAGGATGCATATGCTAAATACAAGATTGCGCCCATACCGATCCGCCATCTTTCCGATGACGGGAATCAGTGCCGCGTAAAACAGCGTATAGATATTGATCATCCAAATGCCGGTGCCGTCATCCAACCCAAACTGAGCCTGTACCACAGTTCGCACCGGCGCGACCATTCCAACATATAGGCCTCCAACCAAAAGCCCCAAACAATACAGAATGAGGACAATTCGATAATACCTTTTGTCGTGTTCTTGTTTCGTCATTTCGTCTCGTATCCTCGTTGCCTTATTCTGCTGCCTTAAAGTTGTAAACCGGCTTCAGGACCTCAATGATATCCACGGAATCCTGAATGACTCCGATAATGTCCTCCAGCGCCTTATATGCCATCGGCGCCTCATCCAGCGTCTTGGTGCTGACGGAAGTTGTATAGATGCCTTCCATGGAACGTCGGTATTCCTCCATATCCAGCGTCTCTCTAGCGCCAGATCGCGACATGAGCCGCCCTGCCCCATGGGGCGCAGAGTAGTTCCACTCTTCATTGCCCTTTCCATAGGCCAGCACCGACCCGTCTCGCATATTGATTGGGATCAAAACCTTCTCATTCTTGTGTGCGGCAATGGCTCCCTTTCGGAGAATCATTTCCTCCGTATCAATATAGTTGTGGATCGTATGGAACTCATCTGTAGATGTCATTCCGGTCATATCGAGAATGATTTCCGCCATGATTTCCCGGTTTCTCCGCGCAAAATCCTGACAGATCGCCACATCATGCAAGTAGTCTTCCAGGTAGGAACCGTACAAATAACACAGATCATCCGGCAAATCCGACTCATTCTCGCGGTGCAGTTCCACCGCCAGCTTCTGGTAATACCGAGCGACCTGATGACCCAGATTCCGGCTTCCGGAATGGACGACCAGATACTTGGTTCCATCTTCGGCTGCGTCGATCTCAATAAAATGGTTTCCTCCTCCCAACGTTCCGATGCTTCGCCCAAGCCGCTGCAGATTCGTCAATCCTTCAAAGCAGCGCAGCGACTCAAAAGCAAAGGGCTCGCAGTCTCTGTCCCATACGGACGTTCCGGATGGAATGGCATGCGCTGCCTCATCAACTCGGGCAAAATCAATGTCCACATCGCCCAGAGTCAGAGTATACATGCCGCATCCGATATCCACGCCCACAATGTTCGGGACAACTTTATCCACGATTGTCATCGTGGTGCCGATGGTGCAGCTTTTGCCTGCGTGAACGTCCGGCATGATCCGAACTCTGGAACCCGCGGTGAACTCATAATCACACATACGCCGGATCTGATCCACCGCCTCCTCTTCGATGACGGTTGCATAGCAGATCGCAGTATTAAATTGTCCCTTAATTTCCAGCATTTCCTTATCCTCTCTATGTTATTACAGGGTGTGTCAAAAAGAACCGTCCCTTTTGACACACCCATTTTGACACACCCATTTTCTCTTACGCCGCGACCACTGCATATCGCTCGGTTTCAACGACTTGCAGCATGAAGCTGTACGGGTCATACTCTCCAGAGGTGATCATCGAGAACAATCTCGGAGTGAACCCGGATACCAGGACGACGCCTTGCTCGTTCATCGTTACCGGAACTTGAGCGTTTCTGCTTTGTACGTTCCAGAAGACGATTTGCGGCAGCTTGTAGCCGTGTCGCCGGAACAGCTTTGTTGCGTATTCGAAGTTTGTCATCTCTCCACCATCAATGCAGGAATCGAATTCCATGTCCGAGATGATATACAGGGTTTCCGGCATTTCACTCTGCGGAACACGGTTTGCCACTGCAGTCTTCAGCAAAAGCTGGAATACTGCCTGCAGGTTTGTGTTGCTAACTTCGTTGAAGGTCTCGCAGTAAACGGTCTTGTCGACAATGTCACTGCCCTTGATCTCAACCATCTGCGGTGATGATGAGAACGTAACAAAGTGGTTCTTGAACGCCCCTGTATTTCTTTCGGCGAAGTAGATTGCCAGTGAGATGGCGACAGCTTCCGGAAGCGGTGTGCCGCCCCAGTACATGGATCCGGAACCGTCCACTACGACCAATGCGTTCCGGTCGTCCGTGAAGTCTTCCAGGGCTTCCCAGGATACGTTCATGGACATACGCATTTCCGGTGTCATGGTTACTCTTCCGTCGTAACTTACATATCTGCCTCCCATGAGCGGAGCGATGATGTCATAAGGCATCAAAGCCGCAGTGTTCAGCTTCACTTCCCCTCTTTGAACCATGTTCAGATACTCCAGATAGCGCTCCTTATCGTTTCGGATAAATGCGCCGCGGTACTTGAACATTGCCTTTGAAGGTTGCCGTGAATAATCAAACGTATAATCTCTTTCCCGAAGGTTGTTTTCGATGATTCTGATTTCCGCTCTCAGACGGCTCAGAGTCCGACGGTACTCCGCCTGCGACATTCCCAAAGCCTTTGCGATGGCCTTTGCTCTTCGTACTGTATCCGCGTTGGATGCGTTGACGGAAGGAAGCCACTTTGCCAGCAGGGAGACACTTCTGCCTTCTGCGCAGGCGTCCATGTCGGCCCCAAGCTGCATCTCGATGTATGCCAGTGCCGCCTCGCCGCACTCGGTATCGATGAGCTCTACGATATCATCGAATCTACCATATTCCGCGATATGTTCGATATTTCTGATCACAGACTCGCCGTGGAAACCGGCAAGCCAGTTCATAATGACACGGAACACTCTGCGTTCCCCCAGACCGCCGCGGATATCTCTGGCATAAAACAGGATCTTCATCGCCAGATCCGGGTTCTCGATGTATGCCTTTGCAAAGCTATCGATGATAAATTCCTCGGAGGCGTTTCTCAGCGCGCCGATGCGGGAGAAAAGGTCGAGGCAGTCAGACCGTGTCGTTCTGAACGTTACCGCGCCGTTTTCCGTGTAGGTTCTGTTCATCATTCTTTTCAGCATGTTTAACATAATACCACTCCTCCCTTTTTAATGATTGAACAAGGCACATTTGATGGTGTGAGCCCTTGGCTCACATAAGTGGGAGCTCGTACCCACTTGGTTTATAACGGTAAGCCTGTTTGTATTTGCTGTCTGTGCCTTTTGATGGTCTTATCCTAACAGCTCCTGGGAGTGGTATCATGAAAAAAAAGTTGCGATGTATCAAAGGTATGTCAAGAAGAACCGTCCCGCTTGATACGCTTTTGCAGGGCGAGCCGCTGGCGTATTAATTGGATGAATGAGTCCGGCTCCAGGACTTTGATCATCGGACCAAAGCTCAGAACCCGTATCAGAAGCTCTGTTTCGTCCTCGCTGCGGTACCAGAGGGTGATCCGGTATCGGTCCGCAGCCGCGTCCACATTGGCGTCTTCTGCGCAAGCAAGTTTCGTGGTTTCTTTTTCCAGATGCGAGAAATGCAGCATGGCGCGTTCCAGTGCATTACGCTCGTTCCGCAGTTCCAGAAGGACACGCCTTTTGGGGCGTGCAATGGACTGCGGCCGGGACGCTTTTTCTTCCATTAAACTGCAGCGATTGATTCTGGCCACGTTGATGACCCGTTCTTCGCCGCCCCGGCAAACGATAAGCCGGAACTTGTCGTCCTTTAAGGAGTACTCCATGCGCAAAGGCGTGCACTGCCAGTTGTGATTGCCGCCCTTTCCGCCCGTAAAATCCACCTGCAGTTTCTGATTTTCCCGAAGGGCCTGCAGGGCGGTGCGGAAGTTGGTGATATAGGCTTCGTCTTCAAAGGGATCCCCATCTGCGTATTGGTCAAAATATACAATGGCTCCCGGCCGGTACAGAGGCTCCACCTCTTCCAGCCCCTCCGCCGGCACATCAAAAAGACGAATCCGCGGATCCGCAAGCAGCGCTTTCATCCAGCGCTTTTGCAACGTGGTAAGGGGCATTTGCGGCTCGTTCAAAAGCGGCGTTTCCAGATTCTCCTCAAGCAAAGGCCATTCGCCGCTGTTCAGCGCCTGCGGAATGTTCAGGGAACTTTCTGCAAAGGCTTTGGAATCGATGATCTCGTAGATTTTCTTCTCCGTCAGTTCCCCGCGAACGGCTTCCCCTAAGATTTGCGCGACGGCGTTGAAATAATTGCCATAGATTTCATGAAACAGCATTGCCGTCACCTCCTCTCTCCTCGTACATCTCATACAATTGATCCAGATCCTCATAGAAGACCTTGGTCACTTCCGGGTTGCTGCAGGACAGTTCCTCGATGCGTCCGATAAAGGTACGCAGCCATGGCCGCATTTCCGCAGCGGAACAGACGTCGATGGAATACCGATAGCGGTTTTCTCCCACCTGCTCGATCACGCCGTGTTTTCCTTCTCTCTTGAGCCTTTGCAAAATATGGTTCTCCCACGGTTCAATGTGCAGTGTCATTTCCAGATGTTCTATTTTCGGTCCCCTCGCCACATTCCAAAGGTAGCGGGTAAAGGCTTTTGCTGCTTCTGTGAATTCTGCCTTTTGCGGTGCAAAGGCTCCTTTTTTGACGGTTTGGAGCTTGTCCAGACGATACATTTGGAAGCGCCCGGCCTCCATATCACGTCCCAACAGATAGCCCCGTCCATTTTCGGTACTCAGGCAAATCTGATAGGGGATGATTTTGTCATTGATCATGCAGTCGTCGGTAATGGCATCGAGCAGCGTGCAGATAATATCGCTTTCGAGAGCATGCAGGATATAGTGGTGCTTAAAGCTGAAATAGCCGGGATGCTCCCGCATTTTATCCAGTAAAAACGAACCGATGACGCCGACCGGGTCGATTTCCGAAAAGAAGGAAAGCGCCTCTTTCCACTGTTCCAGGTCAACGCTATCTTCGGACCGCCGGTAAAGAAGCTTTCGTCCTTCCTTTTCGCTGATCAGGATGCCCAGCTTCACATATTCGTTCAGTTTGTTTCGAACCGTCGCTTCGTCCAGCACCTTTGGGTTTTCGAAGAAGGACATGTACTCTTCGTCAATGGTCTCCGTAATTTCTGAAACACCCATTCGCTCTCCCGGCTGCAGGATGTCCAGAATGCAAAAGTTCAGGACGATATCATTGGCCGTAAAGCTTTTGGCCTTAAAGGCGTTGTACAGCGGATTGGCCGGCACTTCCGTGCTGTCGATGGAAATAAAAGAGACCCTTCCGGAGGGTTCCTGCCGGAAGGACATGTATGCGTCAAGCCAGCTTTCGATGCGTCTGCGTTCGTTGTCATAGCTGCGGGCGCTTTTCGCATCGTACTCGTCCCGGGTCTTGAACCCATAAACGTAGAACTGGCGCATGTAATCTCTGATTCGGTTAAAGTCTTTGATTAATTCGCTGTATGCCATAGTGCTATCTGTTATACCAGTCTGAAAGAACGTCCTTCATTTCTGCCGGAACCCGATCCAGACATTTATTTACGATTTCCTCAGGGATTTCAAAGAATGCTCCGGCTATAGAGCCGGCGATGGCCGCAATGGTGTCGCTGTCGCCGCCCAGAGAGATGGCATTCCGGATCGTATCCTCAAAATCCTCTCCCTCCAAAAAGGCGATGATCGATTCCGGCACGCTGCCCTGACAGGAAACGTCAAACCGGTAGTCTGGACGTATTTCATCGCAGGTTCTGTCTAAGTTATATCCAAACTCCGAAACGATGTAGTCTTTGATTTCTTCTTTGGATGCTCCCTGGCGCGCCATGAGGATCGCGGCAGCGACGGATTCTGCTCCCTTGACTCCTTCGGGATGGTTATGGGTCACTTCCGCTGTCCAGCGGGCGATGGCTCTGACCCGTTCCATATCCTCTGCGATCCACCCGGCCGGTGAAACACGCATGGCAGACCCGTTGCCCCAGCTGTTGTATGGGCCTTCAATCTCATGATCCAGCCAGGCAACGAAGGTCCCGCCGTAACCGGCGTAAGGATATCGGTATCCCCATTTGTGCATGGACGCGTCGACCAATTCTTTTACTGTTTCTTCACGGTCCAGTGCTCCCTGCTTTTCCGCCTCCATCAATGCCTCTGCCACCGCAATGGTCATGACCGTGTCGTCCGTACAGCTGGATCTACGGGAGAACAGCTTGAACTCCTTGGATTTAATATTGTGATGCTCATAAGGGCTTCCCACAACATCCCCTATGATTGCGCCTAAAAGTTGATTCTTATCCGAACTCATTTCACGAACCTCCTATCAGCGATCCCATTTTTCTAAAACAATGCTATATCAACAAAGCACTCACTAGCACGTAGTGCTCTGGAAGTTTCCCTTCTTCGATCCATTCGATTTCGATTCCGCAAAGCTCGGAGATGGTTTTTCCCACGTTGCCTCCAAGAGATTCGATGGAATGGCGCATTTTCTCCGGAAATCTGCAAGGTTTGCCCTCCGGTTTCGTGCACCGGTCACAGACCTGACAAGTTCCGGCAGACAGGGACAGGCTCCCCGGAATTTCCTGTTCCATTTCATACAGTTCTTCCGAGAGCTTTTGCTTGACTTCCCGAAGGGCCTCGTTCATGCCCTCTTCGGTCCGGTCCTCGTCAAAGGTCAACCGGTATCCGGCAATCCGGATTCGCTCGTGAGCCTGCCAGATGCTCATCGGGTGAAAGTCAAAAGGCGGACAGGACCAGACTGCTCCGAAACTTGGGCAGGTTTTGCAGCATTTCAGAAATGCTTCGATGTCAACATAATGCTCAACGTAATGTTCGATATCCGTTTCGGCTTCAAACCGTTCCAATGAATAATTGATCATGTCAGTCCTTTCTCTCTATCCGTTCTTCACTCATTTAAATACTAATCCGTAACCCATGCAAAAGCAATATATTTCATGTATAATGATCTCACGGAAGGAGTCAAATCAATGAAACGGATCGAAGTAGTAGCGGCAATCATCAAAAAAGACGGCAAGTATTTCGCGACTCAGCGGGGCTATGGAGAATTCCAGGGTGGCTGGGAGTTTCCGGGCGGGAAAATGGAACCGGGTGAAACGCCTCAGGAGGCTTTGGTCCGGGAAATAAAAGAAGAGCTCGACGCGGATATTACCGTCGGCGAGCTCGTTGATACGGTGGAATACGATTATCCTAATTTCCATCTGACGATGCATTGCTTTTTATGCGAACTGACTTCCGAGCACGTGGTTCTCCTGGAACACGAAGCTGCCAAATGGCTTGCGCCGGAAGAACTGCATTCTGTTGGATGGCTTCCGGCCGATCTGGGCCTGATTGACCTTATAGCAGCTTTTCCATGTGAACACAGGTAAAAGGCTCCTCGTAAATCAGTTTTTCCCGATCTCCCTGATACCCCAGTTTCTCATAAAAATCGACTTTGTTGTCCCGGCTTTGGAGAACTGCTTTTTTGTATCCCAATTCTTTTGCCCAGGCCTCTGCCTCCCGTACAACCAGACTGCCCAGTCCTTGATGTCGGTATTGCGGAAGGACTACAATCCGTCCAAACTGCATTGTATCGTCACCAATGGGAAACAGCCTTCCTGTCGCAACGGGCAGAACATCATCGAAAATCACAATGTGCTTCGCGTCATCGGTGTCATGTTCATCCAGTTCCATTTCGACCGGAATATGATATTTCTCGGCCATGGTCTGGATCCGGACATAAAACGCTGCCGCATATTGGGCCGCTGTCTCCGCTCTGACGACCTTTGGATTCTTCACCTTCCGATACAAATACTGCTCCGCCAGCCGTCTGGCTTCATCGCGCATCTGCTCGACCACATCGTCCGGGCCAAGGATTCGCACACCTTCGCCAAGGGCTATGATCCAGCCAAGAAACTGCTTGCTCACGGCAACATTTACGGTAATCTGGAAATGGTCCGGATCTGTCGGCACGATGATGATGTCTTTGCCGAAGCGGTCGATCATGACGCCGACCAGATCGTTTCGCGCCTCGATCATGACCTTTCGTTCCTCGCCGCCGAACATTCCAAAAAGACTTCGGGTATAATGAGGTAAGTTGAATTTCTTAAACTCCTCCCTGCCCTCACGGCGTTCATCCAGCAGGGAAATGTCTAACATTTTATCTACGCGATAGTGACGGATCTTGCCGTCTTCAGAGCTGTAGGCGACCAGATAATAATTCTCGTCATCCCACATCAATCCCCATGGGCTGTTCTGATACCACTGCCCGTCTCGGCGCAGTTCCATCTCCTTGTTCACGTTCCACTGATAATATTTGAACCGAATCTGGCTATCTGAGGCAATGGCCTCATGGAGCCGGTCCACGTTATAATAGATGCCTTCGTTCAATGTCTTGACGCGACCTGTGATAAACACCTGCCTTTGCAGTTTCTTCGCATCGTGCTTGCTGGCCAGCGACTCGATCTTGTGAATCAGTGCCTGGGACTTTTTGTCCGTCATGAACTTGGCCGATTGTACGGAATCCACCAAAAGCTTCAGCTCGGGCAATTCAAAATCCCGGGCGCCCAAATAGTAGTTCCATTTGCGGCCTTCCTGCTCGCTGATGATATCCAAACCGAAATGCCGGAGTTCCTCCAGATCCATGTAGATGGTCTTACGGTCCGCATTCACGCCATAGGATTTTAGCTTCTCGATCAGCTGCGGCATGGTCAGTGGATGCTGCTCGTCGGTCTCTTCCATAAAGATTTTCGTCAGATACAGCATCTTTAGCTTTTGATTCGATCCCTTTGCCATAATCCGTACCTCAGGCGATTATTTCCCATCCGGGAAGCTGGTAAAGACACTGCTCTCCAGCTGTGGATACCCATACTTTCCTTTTGCGTCTGCAAAAGCCTTGATCATGAAACTCATGCTCCGGGCCAGATTTCTCATGGTCTGCAGACCTTCCAGATCCTTTTTCACATCTTCAGCCGTAAAGCCATGCACCTGATTCCAATAGGTGGATGAGGCCACCGGCATGCTGCTGATGGTGAAATACTTATTCAGCACATCAAAGCTCGCTGTATTGCCGCCTCTGCGGCAACTGACAACTGCTGCTCCAACCTTCATGTGCTTTGAAAACGGCGTGCTGTAAAACAGCCGGTCCATAAGGGACAGAATGTTGCCGTTTGGAGATCCGTAATAGACTGGACTTCCTACGACCAATCCGTCTGCTTGTTCCAGCTTCGGTGCCACCTGATTGACAAGGTCATCAAATACGCACCTGCCCAGCTCCACGCATTTGTTGCAGGAAATGCATCCGCGGATTGGCTGGGATCCGACCTGGATCAGCTCCGTCTCAACGCCTTCCCCTTCAAAAACCCGAATCATCTCATCCAAAGCGGTCGCTGTACATCCATGCTGGTGGGCGCTGCCGTTTAATAAAAGAACCTTACTCATGATTTGTCCTCCGTTCACTGCTTTTGCAGAATCTGTAACGTCATCTCATCCGCCCGGCCGTCGTAAAATTTATCCAGAACTTTTCCGAATACCTTAATATTCGGATCGGCTGCCTGAAACAGCGTCATGGAGGAGCGAACCTTCATGGCATCCACAAATCCGACAATACTCTCGATGCTCCCGTCCTGCTCCAAAAGCGCTTCGGAAATCTCGATCAACCGGTCGCGCAAAAGCTGGTTCTGCAGGTACTGCTTCGCCTCTTCCAAACTTTCCAGCGCATAATACTGCGCCGTACTGCTGCGGCCAAGGCCTTTGATCTGCGGGAAAATGTACCAGATCCAGTGACTGACTTTCCTTCCCCGCCGAATCTCTGCCAATGCCTGTTCATAACCGCCGTAGGACGCGTTCTGTGCATCCAGGTATTTTTCTAAATGGAATTGCGTCATAGTATCCAATGTGTTTTTAACTATCTATTGTATGTTCCGATTTCAACCAACTCTGCAATACAATCATCCCATCCTTTGACCAGTCTGTCAATATCCTCATCGGTCGTAACCGGTGATATCAGCATCATATTGTGGAACGGTGTAATGATGATGCCTCGGTTGTGCAGATAGAGATGGGTGTAGTACATGAGATCCCAGTCAAAGTTATTCTTCGCGTCGGTTCCGTTGACCGGCATTTTCGGCATAAACTGAAGCTCACATCTGGCTCCGGAGCGGGTAAGGCTCCACGGTACGTTGTACTTCTTAAGAACCGCTTCCAGGCCATTGGCCAGCCGGTCCAGACCGGCAAACATTCTCTCAAAGGCTTCTTCCGTAGCGACTTCTGCTAGCTGCGTTCTCATACAAGCTATGGCGAACTGGTTCGCAGCTAACGTTCCGCCGATTCCCATTGGGTCGGACACGCCGCCGTCCCCATACATTTCACCGATTTTGTCTGTGATTTCCTTCGTGAATCCGTAAACGGAAATTGGCACACCGCCGGCAATGGATTTGCCAAGTGTCACAAAGTCCGGTTTCAGGCCGTGGGCTCTCGTGTATCCGCCATAGCCTTCCGAAAGCGTATGGGTTTCATCGATAATCATGTAAGAACCGTATTTATCGCAAAGGGCCCGGACCCCATCCAGATACCCTTCATCCGGAAGAACCATACCGCAATTGGTCATAACCGGTTCCAGTAGCACTGCAGCAACGTCTTCGTAAGCCAGTTCCCGTTCCATGGCTTCCAGATCGTTAAACTCAACCACTCTGGTCAGCTGATCTTTTGGCAGTCCCGGATTGGAGTCGTATTCGGAGCGCAGGCAGAGCTTGCCGTCTTCTCCGATGTGTGGCAGGGTCTCATCCAAACTGCCGTGGTAACATTCCTGCATGACCAGAATCTTTGGACGACCGGTCAGCGTTCTGGCATTACGGATGACGTAGCGGTTTGCTTCCGTTGCCGTCATTGCCACCTGCCAGGTCGGAAGTCCGAATCGCTTGCTGAGCTCTTTGCCGATTTCCAGAGAATCCAGCGTCGGCATCATGGTTGTGATCCCTTCATAGGCCTTTGTTGCAATGGTCTTTGCCGTCGCATCGGGAGAGTGACCGAACATGGCGCCGGTATCGCCCAGGCAAAAATCGATGTATTCGTTTCCGTCAATGTCCCAGCACTTCTGGTCCTTTGCTTTTTCCAAAAAGACCGGATGATCGGTTCCCCAGTCTGCCATCCAAGGCATCGGTACGCCGTCCAACAAATTTTCGTGGGCTTTCTCAAAAGCTTCCCGGCTCTTCGGCGTTCTTTCGTTAAAAATCTTGTCTTCTCTGGCTCTGAGCTGCGCTAACTCTTCCACGGTAACCAGTCTGTAAGGGCTTTTTTTATCTGTAATCATGTTACATCCTCCTTTTGGTGTGTTACGAATCGACACGTTCTTATAAGTTTATTATATTCTCCTTCTGACTTCAAAAAAATAGACATATTTCACATGTTTTTATATAATTGCCTTAAATACAAACCATTTTTTAAGGAGAATCACCATGCTTGCCAAAGAACAATCCGTTGCTTTTGCAGACAATAGCCCGGTTGCCCTCAGCATCTACCGTGCCCGCCGTCAAATGCCCCACTACCATCGCAACGAACTGGAAATCATTCTGTGCCTTCGTGGCAGCATAGAAATCTACAGCATGCACGAAAAACACGTGCTCCATGCTGGTGATATCAAGGAAGCGGACACCTTTGACATTCATACGGTAACGGCCACCGACGAAGGTACGGATGCTTTGGTCGCCTCTTTTCATTTCGATCTGACACATCCTTTATTTGCCGGTAAAGGATACGATTTGCTCTATTACGTATGCAGCAGTGATGGCATCGATCATGCCCGGAAGCCTTCTTTAGACAAACTTCGTCGCGTTCTGTGGGCGTTGCTTTTGGAAGTACTGCAAGGTGAGGAACCGAAGGACCGGATTTTTACTCTATCTGCCAACGTGTTACAGATTCTCCGGGATAGTTTCCAGTACTTCAACGACATCAATCTGGACGACACCTATTCCAAAGACATGCAAGACCGGTTTGAACACATCATTGCCTATATGCTTGAAAACTACGCGGAACGAATCACCATGGGCGACATCTGCCAGATGGAGCATCTGAATTACAACTATCTGTCTCAATTTTTCAAAACAACGTCCCTTAAGACCTTTCGCGCTTTCCTGCACGAAATCCGGGTCTATCACTCCGAACACCTGTTGCTGTGTCATGCGGAAATGACGGTTCCGGAGGTGGGTTATGCCTGTGGATTCTCCGATCCGAAATTCTTTTACCGTGAATTCAAAAAAAGATACGGACATACGCCGCACCAACACCGCATTTGGTATCGGAACTACAATAAGCTCGTATCGGATGATTGTATTTATTCTCTGGAAGAATCCAGGCAGGAACTTTCCTCCCTGATTGCCCGCTTTTATGCAGACATGGTTTATGACTGCGTTGCTACATGATCGTCCTCCATTCCTTTAATATGTCGATGCCTTGGAACTTATCATTTTCCATACACCATCTTCTTTTTTGAGGATAAAATCCCCCCGCAAGCGCCAGCTTTTCTTCCCACCGCCGTATACCGCTGCTGTGACCCGGCTCTTCCCAATCATCTCTGCTGAATTTTCATTCACTCTTACTGCTATAGCATCATGCTCAGCAGAATAATAGTTGAATGTTCCTGCACGAAGACCTGCGAGAAATTCTTCCCGGGATTGCCGGACACCAGTCATATGCTCCAAATAATAGTCCTCTGCCATCAGCTTACGCAGTTTTTTCTCATCCTTATGAATCATGTCCTCCCAGTACTCTCTATACAGATTCTGAATCTGTTTTTCGTCAGTCATCTCAAATCATCTTCCTTCCGGTTTCTCTATTATTCTTCCTGTTGTAGCGGACAACAGCCATTCCAATCTATCCTGTGCCGGATCCTGTTAAGCTTTCTCAAACTCCGGTCTCCAGGATGCGAATCCTGCCAGTGCTTCGTCGGTTCGGGTATAGTAGCGCACGTTGCTTTCCAATTTTGCTATCTCCGCCATTTCTTCCTCTGTGAGGGCAAAATCCAGAATGTCCAGATTGTCCTTGATGTGATTTACGTTCCTGCTGCCCGGAATCACGGTAAATCCCATCTGTGTATGCCATCTCAGGATGATCTGCGCGCTGCTCTTCCCATACTTTTCTCCCAGTTTCTTAAACAAAGGCTCTTCAATCAGGGCTTTATCACCATGTCCCAATGGATACCAGGACATCAGCCGAATATCATATTGATCCAGAGTCTGCCGAAGTTCCTTTTGTGTGAAATAAGGATGCGCCTCTACCTGAATATACTGCGGAACGACCTCCCACTTGTTCTTCAGTTCTTCGATATATTCCCCTTCAAAGTTGGAGATGCCGATGGATTTGACCTTGCCTTCCTTGTAAGCCCTTTCCAATTGGCGATACCCTGCCATCCAGTTTCCTGCCGGCTGATGGATATACAGAAGATCGATGTAATCTACACCCAGCCGCTCCAAGGTTTCTTCTACTGCATGCTCATTCTCATATTCGCTTGGCCATAGCTTCGTAGAGAGGAAAACCTCTTCTCTAGGTACGCCACTCTCTTTGATTCCTCTGCCTACGGCTCTTTCATTGACATAGGCATTCGCCGTATCAACCAACCGATATCCCATTTTCAGAGCTTCCCGTACGCTGTTTTCCGCATCCTGCGGGCTCAGCATAAATGTCCCGATGCCGATAACCGGGCATTCGATTCCGTTGTTCAATTTCATATATTCCATAATTTTACCTCCAGAATACTTACGCGATGCCGTTTGCACTCAGCCACTTCTTAACCGCACCAGCGGATTCCTGAGCGCGGCTTCCGGTAATCGGCAGACCTGTTTTCACATCGGCTCCCGGGCAGGCTTTCTCGATATCGCGCTCGCTGCCTCCCATGCCGCTTCCTTCATTGGTGCACAAAGGCAGAATCGTCTTGCCGGTAAAATCGTAGCGATCCAGGAAGGTTGCTACTGCCATAGGGTATGTGCCCCAGTAGTTTGGATAGGCCAGGATGATGGTATCGTACTGGTCGATGCTATCCAGGTAGTTTGTCAGTTCCGGGCGGGCTCCCTCCCTCAGATCCTTCTTGGCCTCATCGATGCAGGTCATATAAACCGGAGAATAGGGTTCTTTCATTTCGATTTTGAAGGTGTCCGCATCGATCATGTCCTTCATGTGGTTCACGACGATCTCGGTGTTTCCCACCTTCACGTATCGCATTGCGCCGCCAAAATAGTTTTCATCTGCTCTTGAAAAAAATGCAATCAGTGTCTTTGTCATGGTATTGATCCTCCTGAAGATTCTTTGTGATTGGTTGTTTTCTTTGTTTCTGTCTCTATTATCCTACTGCGACATTGCAAAGTCCAATCGAAGTATTGTATAATCAATTTAATTATTAAATAACACAATCACAGGAGCGCACCAATGAACACCAAACAGATTGACTACTGCATCGAATTATCCCGAACGTTGAACTTCAGCCGGGCTGCAGAAAACCTTTTCGTCAGCCAGCCAACCTTCTCCTACCAGATCCGCCTGTTGGAGGACGAGGTCGGTTTTCCGATTTTCTACCGCAATGGAAAAGGAGCCGAGCTTACGCCAGCCGGCTCCCAATTTGTTACTTATCTGACCAATATGCGGGAAGAATTAAAGCGTGCCATCGAACAAGGGCAGAACTTCAGCGCCAAATATAAAGATAACATCACGATCAGCATGATGGTCAGGCAGGCGCTATACTTTCTTCCTGAGGCAATGCGCCTGTTCGAAGAAAGCAACCCGGAGGTTCAGCTCACACCTGTGTTTCAGTATGAGGGCGGCATGGATGCCTTTTTGCGGGGTGATGCGGATATTCTCTTCACGTTGAGTGATGAGACCAGGCATCTCTCCGGCGTAACCGTGCACAATCTGTTCGACAGCCATATCTACCTTATCGCAAATCGGAATGATTCGCTTACAAAGAAAAACATCATAACAGAAAGCGACCTTTACGGCCGCACTCTGATGGTGGGAGGTGGTTCGCCTCCGGCCCTCCGTGCTGTTCAGCAGAGATTGATTGCGAGCGGCAAAATCCAGTATTTTAACAGCGCCGATCACGATACAACCCTGACTAACGTAGCCGCCGGACGTGGCGTCTGTCTTGCCCCAGGCTTCTTGAATGATCATAGCGGCCAGTTCGCCTGGGTCCCTTTTGATTGCGAAGAATCCTTTCACTGCCAACTGCTCACACATAAGACGGATCAACGCGAAAGCCTGAGCCGCTTTCTGACTATCCTGAAGAAGCTGTATTCCGAAGCAGTCGCATTCCCTCTATGATGGTTCCTTTCTTGATTCCGCTCATCAAGGTCCATTATTTCATCCCAGAAAAAACGCCGCCATGACGGCGACGTTTCAGTGCTTTATTGAGCTTATGAACACGTATTATTTGACGGTCACTTTGCAGGTCTGCCAGATGCCGTTGATCGTCTGGACATAGATTACTACAGTGCCTTTGCTCTTAGCTGTCACCTTACCCGCAGCATTTACAGAAGCAACGGACGGGTTATCGCTTATAAAGCTGAGTTTCGCGGCGTGACTTGTGGCAAGTTTCTTTTTTTTCTTGACTTTGGTGACGGTGCCTTTGATCGTCACATTGCTGCCTTGTTTAAGTGTTAGCGCGCTACTGCTGAGCTTCAATTCTTTCGGATTGGTGTACTTCCCCCGGACGTTGCCGGTAAAGACATGTCCAGTCGTACTCCTGGCAAGGGTCTTGTAACTGCCTCCTGCCTTCTTCTGTGCGACCACATAGAATTTGTATGCCGTCTTTTTCTTAAGTTTTTTCTTTGTGAATTTAAGGGTCTTGGCATTTACCGTCTTCACCTTTTTCGGGACAAATGATTTACCCTTGTAGTTGCACTTTGAAAAATAAACCACATACCTATCAGCACCGGCTACTTTGTTCCAGGAAATCTTAACTGTTTTCTTGCCGCCGGCGATACCCTTAGCGACAAGTACCGGATTGGCTTTGCTTTTGCCCGGTGCAAGCTTAGAGATCGGAACATTCTTTACAGCCTTGCAGGTTGTGCAGGTATATGTTCGGAGGCCTTCTTCGGCAACTGTAGGCTCTTTTGTCACCTTCCCTTTGTCCCATTTATGTCCAAGTGGTGGAAGATATAGTTCCTTATCAGAAGCTTCTATATCCGCCGGATCGCCTTTTTCCTTCATGGCAAAGAAATTCATTTCGCAATGCTTACAGTGATAGTGAGCTTTTGTGCCCTTGTCTACACAAGAAGGTGGTGTTTCTCCATTATAGTCTGCCAGGTGAAGGATGTCTCCTTCTGCATTCGTTTTTAGTTCCCCGCTTTGTGTGATTTCTGTATTTATTACTTTCGTCGTGTCTGATACGACACTACAGTCCCTTGCAAAGCGGAATCCCCACTTAGGTGCCAGATACAACTGAAGCGGCACCGTCGTTCCCCCTTTGACAGTCCCTGTAAAAGCAGTGTCCCCATTTATATTCTCAACGATGAATGCTTTTGGTTTCCCTGTTTCATCGCTAGCCGGCTCATAGTTTTGATCGTCACCGACTGATACATCGACCTTCGGATTTTCCGCATTCACCTTCGTGTTGCATACAGGCATCTCGACTTCATATTTTACATCCGTAATCGGAGCTTCCAGATGGACGTATAAATCGCTGCCTATCGTGCCCTGCACTGCAGCCCTTTGAAATTGCTGCACACCACTAACGAATTCCTGTTGATTTGAAGCCTTCACGGTGGACAGGATTTCATCGTTATCATCTGTAATCACCGGATATGTGTCCCTATTGAAATGCGCCTTGACCATTTGCTTTGTAGCATCGCTTCGGAGCTTTGCGGTCGACTCGCTTTCGTCCCCGACAAAGAGCGTCAGGGGATCGATCGGCTCTTTCCCGTCTGCTGTCACACCGTGTATGGTGATATACTGGCGATTAAAGTTGGTCTTGTATATTTTGGTGGCCATCAGACCATCCATATAATCAAAAGCCATGATTCCCGTAAACGTATCTTCACAGACAAGTCTCTGGGAACTGCTATAGTCACTTGAGTCATAGATCCACTGATGAACATCCTTGGAAATATTAAATGGGTTTTCTGTGGACCCATTATTGGCACTGGTGTAATTGAATATCCATGCATCTTTTCCAGCTTTTTTTGCCTCATTATATCGATACATGGTTCCATTGGTGTAGCCATCATCCTGATTCCCGAAGAGAGTTGCCCTGATGTAGCTCATCTTGTGGCTTGCACTTCTGTTCCAATTATCCTGTGTCCATACCTCGTAATTGGAGCCATATGCCGTCAGGTCCGAAGCAAAATCCTTTGAATCCTTCCAGTCATGACAGTCAAGGGCCCACTGCAGTTCCTTGCCATCCTTTACAATACTATAATCTCCCTGCAGTTTTTCCGGATCCAATCTGCTTATCACGAGGAGCTTCCCGCGTACCTCATCCAGGGTTGGAACATGATCGCCGGCCCAGATTCTGCTATTCTCTTCTTTCGCAACGGCTTCCAGCTGCTGAAATGTTTTTCTTGTACATTCGTCTCCCCCGTCATCCATCTTTATCTGGAGAATGATCGTCTCTGTGGGATTTGTTTCCAAAAAGCTGTCGATCCATTGCAAGGTTTCATTAAATGTCAGGTCCTCACTGATCTGGTTCCGGGCATGACAGGTACTGTGCACGATTCTGACATTGTTGCTGTCATCAAGACCTGTCCGCAGATCCAAGTGGCGTACGCCACAATTCAAAAGTTCATCAATGTAATATCGCTGCGTACTCATGGAATCCTGATTGTTGTGCAGATTACATGCTCCCGAATCATGTGTTCCGGGTATACTGATATCAGATATTTTTAAGTTGCCCGGAAGTGCTCCCATCCAGTTAGTAGAGGTGACTGTTTTTCCATCGTATGTGAAGTTTCGCGAATCATATTCATTGACTGCGTTCAGTTTGTCGTTATCGCTGCTTACAATCTCGATCCCCCACTTCATTGGGGTTTTTCTCTGAACGAGCTTGTTTAAGTTGGCATTCGGATTGTCTAGATTCTCGAGAGACCAGTACTGCCCCGAAAGTTTATTGCGAATGTAATAGGTACCATCCTCCTGCGGAATGAACTGCCAACGCTGATTCATTGCATCCGTATTGCCTGCTGCGACATGAATCACCCGTCCTTCTTCATAATATCCGGCTTCATCACTCCCATGATCGATATCAAAGCAACAGTCTCCGTCTTTTTTATGTTCCGCATCCCTGTAGTGGATATAAAAGTGCACGACATAACTGTCGTCATCCGCTTTCTGAAGATATAAGTGAGATGACTTCCCTTGAACAAATAAATGGGCCCAGTCCTGATTTCCCGAACCGTCCTCATAAATCGATACTGGCTGATGTGAACTGGCAGGACGGATGCGAACCTTGAGGCCGTCAAGAGTGTCCCCTGACAAGGCAGACGAATCATCATCCGCATAAACGAACATAGACCCCGGTATCAGGATCAACATGATCATCATTGCTGAAAGAAGCATTGTGAAAAACTTGATGTCATTACGGATTCCCATTCTGTTCCGCCTCCTCGCTTAAAACAAGTCCTCTGTATAACATGTCTCCTCCTTACTGCCGTTTCAGCCTATTTTATCTATTGCCTCCATTGCTGCCATGAATAAGCTGTAATAATCATCTTCATTTTCCAGCATTGGAGAGTTTTCTCCTCCACCATTCGTCGCTCTTCTCATACTGGCGTATGCTTCTTCGCCGGCATACACCAGATCCATTTCATAAATCTCGTATCCTTTCTCACGGGCCAACCGGCAGAAAGAAGTCACCGGTTCCTCATCGAATCTGGTTTTGAGTATCTCATCACGCAGTTCCTTATTATTCAGGGCTGCTTTCTGGATTCTTTCCAGTTCGTCTAAAACTTTCATCAGTTTGTCCTCTCATACTTCTGATATCTTCCTCCATATTCTCATCCCACTGCAGTTTGCAGCTTTTGCATCGGAAGGTCCTGCTGCTTCCGGTTCCGCAGCAGGCCGTGCAGACCACGGCCCGTCCTGCCTTTACTTCTGCTCGAAGCTCGGGGATTGCCAGGATCATAGCTGATGTAACAACGCGTACTGTATTCTCTGAATCACATTTTGGGCATCGTTTCATTCTTTTCTACCTCCGCCATCCACCATAAAATATTGCCCATTATCTTCCATTCTTTTGATATTGATGCTCTAATATCCCAGACCGGACAGCCAGTCATTCACCGTGCTTCTCACACTGTCCTGATCGTTCTGAGCATCCGTGCCGGCGATGGCAAGCCCCTCACCAACGGTGCTTCCCGGGCAGGCAGAGGCCAGCTTGCTGTCGAATCCGGACAACCCGCTTCCCGCATGAGTAGAGAACGGGATCAATGTCTTTTCTGCCAGCGCGTCGGCGTTTTCCTCAAAGAAGGTGTACATGATCATTGGCCAGTCGCCCCACCACACCGGGGCTCCGATGAAAACGGTATCGTATTTGCTCAGATCCGGCACTTCTCCTGCAATGGCTGGCCTTGCGTTTTCGTTCTGCTCCTGCTTGGCCACCTCTGTCAGCGCATCATAGGTGTCCGGATAATTGTCTTCTTTCGGCAGGATCTCGAAACTGTCCGCGCCAGTAGCTTCTGTAATCATATCCGCGATGATAGCAGTATTTCCCTTTTCGATCACACCGACTTCATACTGTTCTCCGGTTCTTGAGAAATACACAACCAAAGTATCGTTTCCTGCAGCGGAGCTTTCTGCCTGCTCCGGCTCCGTGTTTTCGTCTGCTGCCGGCTGTGTCTCTGTCTGTGTCTTCTGCTGATCTGCGGATCCGCAGGCTGCGAAGGCAAATATCATCACTGCTGCAAACAGCAGCAGCGCCAGCTTTTGCATATTCTTTCTCATCATGCTTCTCCTTATTCTTTTGGCTGCAGCGGGCCGTAGTAATAGCTTGCCGTCGCACCACCATCCGCTAGGAATGTAGACCCGGTAATGAAAGCACCTGCGTCACTCATCAGAAGTTCCGCGATGTTCGCCATCTCATCTGCCGTTCCCGGTCTTCCCGCAGGACACTTAGCAAACATATTCTTGTAAAAGTCACCCCTCGGACCGTTGAATTCATCGATCGCAAGCGGTGTTACGATGATGCCGGGAGCGATGTCATTGAGCCTTGCCCCGCGCTCACCCCACTTCACGCATTCATACATCACACGCTTCTCATTGCATCGTTTCGCCATCTGATAGGCATGGAGCGTATCTTTGATATTCTCAGGCTGTAATATTTCAAGGGAAAGCAGTTCCTCAGCCGGCGTGGTCGCAAGCTGTCTATCCTGCTCCGGCGTAAGCTGCGGCATACGCCATCCAGACTGACTGGAGATCGTCACACCCGCTCCGCCTTCTGCGATGACCTTGCCGACTTCCTCCAGCAGCACAGCTGTTCCGTAAAGGTCGACCTTCAAGATCGCTTCAATGGTTGCTTGTGACGGAGAGACTCCGGCAGCGTTCACCAGATACTTGATTTGGCCAAATTCCAATGCCTTTGCGATAATGGCCTGAATGGATTTCCTTGACGAGAGATCCATTTCAAATGGCTCTACATTATATCCGGCATCGTTCATGGTTTTTGCGATTCTTTCAGCATTCTGCATATTCTTATCTCCGAGGATGATCTTCTTCCCGAAGCCGGTTCTCCGTGCAATCGCCATACCGATCTGCCCTGCGCCCGTTACGATCATAACATCTTTTTTCATTGTGTTTCATCTCCTTACCAGGTGGAAGCCTGCGCCAGTGCGCAATATCTTCAAATTAAATGTAATAATCGCCCCTGCTAGTATGATACCACAGAAGCGATTATTCTCGGACTATTTTTGGTTAGGGTAGGCAGTATTGTTTTTAAAAGAAGTTAGTATTTGCAATGGTTTCTGCGTTTTAGTTCTGTAATTTCCCTAATTTATCTCCTGTTTCAGGTTCTTAAGAGTTCCTGTTGGAACTTGTGTGACACTTATTCATACAAATCCGGTTCCATGATTTCTTTGTAAAAACCTTTATGGCATTCATCAATAAAGCCAAATACCTCACTGGCAACTCTTTCGGGACTGTCAAGTTCCATCAGGTGTTTTTCTCCGTTAAGAATGATGGTTCTGGCTCCGCGGGTATTCATGATGCCGTAAATATTGCTTTCATAATAATCCTGGAATACCGGATCATCGTTAGCAAAACAGTAGCCGACCGGAATCGTCATGTTCTTCAGAAACTCATCACATTCTTCAATACTGTTCCAGATCTTCTCCGGTGCTGCAGCATATAACGGTACAATTGGAGACTGTGCCGAATCACCAATCGAAGCCATTTCTTCCATCTTCTTCGGCAAACCGGATTTTGGTTTACGAAGTGCCATCGACATCATTGTATCAAGCCCCTTCGACATCGCCTCGAACCATGTATTGGATGTTTGACCTTTGATATGCGGCATCATGTAGAAAGATGCGAAACAATCCAACATATCCGGATGCTCCTTGGCAATATACCAGCCCGGCACGGTTCCATGACATTTCCCGAAATAGATGAACTTCTCAATACCCATTGCGCAGGCAAAATCGTATAAATCTTTTCCCCACTGGCGAGCCCAGTTGACAGACCCATCTGGATTTAGTTCCTCCGCTGGTCCGTCAAATCGCATGACGACACCGTAAACATGATATCTCTGCGCCAGAAGTTCCACGATTGGCATCGCCGTGTGAAAATAGAATGCTCCAGTGAGCAACACCTCTTTATGTTCAGCACCGCGTTCGCAATAGGTCAGTTCCGTTCCTGTTTCCAGAAGCAATCCTTTCGCTTCTCCCTTTATTTTATTTGCTTCCATTTCTGATTCTCCTTTCAATCAATCCAACATGTGTTGTATTTCTCCCTTGACTGCAGTATACTTGAGTCAAAATAAATAACAACCATTAATCAAATCACATCTGTTGCTTAACCAACATGAAGTTCATGAATGTTGGTTAACTCTTTAAAAAAAGGAAACCAGGAACATGGATACAACAAAAGCCGACCTGCGGATCACCAAAACAAAAGCTGCGATCCGGTCAGCATTTCTGAAATTACTGGCGCAAAAGGGCTTCCCCAAACTGACCGTAAAGGACATTATCCAAGAAGCGCAAATCAACAGGAGTACCTTTTATGCCCACTACACAGACAAATACGATCTGTTGAACTGTGTCGAGCAGGAACTGCTGGACAATCTCAATACCGCGGAGCTCAGCGACGGCCTCATCAAAAGTGACGGAAGCCAAACTATCCTGGAATCAGTACTCAGTAGTAGAGCCCGGTTCCTTAAGGATAATGGACAGCTTTTCGCGCTTCTTATGAGTGAAAATGGAGATCCTGCCTTTGCAGATAAACTTGGAGAATCCATCTACCGGATATGGACATCCTCAGATCTGCGTGGAAGATTTGTTCTGCCTGACAACTATGCTATGGCAGCGCTGATCGGCATCCTCTCGGGAATCCTGAACGAATGGGTTCGCGGTGGGTTTAAGGAGACTCCTGATGAACTGGCTTCAATAGTTGTCAGCCTTGTTGGCGCTTTGCCAAAACAGCTAGTGAGTTTATAACCGATACGATATTACTGACTTTTCATCGAAAATACAAAGCCCGGAGATTTCTCTCCGGGTCTCTGTAATTGGCTAGGGTAGGCAGATTTTCAGTTAAAAGAACCTAGTATTTGCAACTGTTTCAGCCGTTCGACGGATTATTTCTCCAATTTTATCTCCAACGGGATGAGTTTGTCCGCAGTCTCTGTAAGCCCCTGTAGTTTCTTTCTTCGGAGAGGCTATATAGGGATATATCAGATGTTCTGCCGGTCCCGCAGCAGGCTGTTACTGGCTCCTCCTCTGATCCGGTTAGGTTCGTGAATGATTTTCATGTATTGTTTCCTCCCTCCTGTCCGTATATCTTCTCAGCAGAACGACCACGCCAAGCCCAGCGATCGCAGTCATGAGCGCCACGATCCACAGGAGCGGGCTGTTTTGATCGCCAGTATTAGGACCGCGGGATCCTTCCTGTGCGGACCCGCCATCGGAACTGTTCCCGTGGTCATCGTTCGGATTGCCATGCTCCCCCGGGTCATCCGGAACCGTCTTCTTCTCCCACTGCGCAATGAATGTATGGTCTTCTGTGACCACGTATTTGTCCCCCGGCTGGTATTCAGACCCCCTCCAATAACGGAATGTATAACCATCTCTTGTCGGCGCTTCATGTATGGAAATCTCCGTTCCAGACTTGTAGCGCTCGAAGATATCAGCTTTACTGTTATTGAACTCACCGCCGTTCAGATCATAGTCTATCGTATACCACGGAGTATGGATATTGGTTATGGTGAATCCGTTCTCTGCATCTCCGGTTATTTCGTATGCATAAGTCCCGTCATCATTTATGCCGTCTATTACATTCGAAGCAACTTCCTCCACAGTGTATGCTATCTTCTTACCATCAGAATATACGTGCAGGTCATCAAAACTGCTCCTCCACCCGTTTAACCACGATAATCTTCTGGTCAGACCTGTATCCGCACCGTCTGCAAGCAGTCTTACCGTTACTGAGAGCGGCCTGATGCTGTCATGATCATCGCCGTCATCCCAGACTTTGCTGACACTCACGGATGTCTTCTCCGGACTGTGTGAATTAGTCAAAGCGAAACCGCTCTCTGCATCACCTGCGATCTCTGTTTCATAGCCATCAGCCGGTTCTTCACTGATCGTGTATTCTAGTTCTTTTCCATTCTGATATTTAAAGAAGCCGTCAAATGACCATTTCCATCCGCCTTCTGCCGTAACTATCTTACTGCTGATAAGATTGCCGTCAGAATAAAGATTCACGATAATGCTGTCCGGTCTGAGTCCGTCCCTGTCATCATCGTCATCCCATACCTTGGCTCCGGAGATGCTTATCCTCTCAGGCGTATGGATGTTGCTTATAACAAACCCGTTTTCAGCATCACCTGTCATTACATTGGCATATGTGCCGGGGCCATCCACTCCCGTGAGAACGTCTGTGCCAACCTGCTCAACGGTGTACTTAATGTCTTTTCCCTCATTCTTGCTGTAGAGATCTGCAAATGTTCCCGTCCAGTTATCCTCCGCAGTCAGTTCAAGCGTCCTGCCGGTATCTTTGCCATCAGCCAGAAGTCTGATTGTTACCTTATCCGGGCGGATTCCGTCCCGATCATCCTCATCATCCCAGAATCCTGTGACATTCACCTGCGTCATACCCGGTGTATGTCTGTTTGTCACGGTATATCCTCTCAGAGAATCTCCTTTGATCTCGGATGTATAGTCCTCCACCCTGTCTTCGCTGATCGTAAACGAGTAAGGTATACCTTTATTATTCCTGTAAAACTCGCCGAAACTCCATTTCCAGTCATCTGCTGCCGTTACTTCCCTGTGTGAAACCGGTGTGCCATTCCAGTATAGTCTTACTGTAATCTTTCCCGGCCTGGTTCCATCACGGTCATCATCATCTTCCCATATCTTCTCACCTTTAATAGTGACTGTCTCCGGCTTATGTGTATTTCTGATAATAAAGCTGTTGGGAGAGTCATACTGTCTGCCATCAATGATTTCAGTCTCATAGCCCGTGACGGGGTCTTCGCTTACGGTATATACGATTTCCTTCCCGTTCTTATTCTTATCAAGTCCGGTGAACGTCCCCTGCCAGCCGTTTGCCTCATTCAGTAAGACCGCATGTCCGGTATCAGTCCCGTTCGCTAGCAGACGCACAGTAACAAAGTCAGGCCTTATTCCGTCACGGTCGTCGTTGTCTTCCCATAACTTGTAGACATTGACCTGTGTCTTGTCCGGCGTATGGGTGTTGGTAATGTTCATGCCATTTATCTGCTGTGTATAGTTATCGACTATATCTTCAGTCAGGGCATAGCGTATCTCTCTTCCATTCCTGTATTTAGGCAGGTCCTTGAATTCCCATATCCAGCCGTCTTTCACGGTCACCTCTTTGGAAGTGATTTCTTCTCCGCCAGCACGAAGTCTTACCTTGATACTGTCCGGACGCTGTCTGTCCTGATCATCGCCATCATCCCAGGTCTTACGGCCTGACAGTGTTATTGTTTCAGGTGTATGTGTGTTGGTAATGGTAAAACCATCCTCAATGCTGCCCTTCGTCTCTGTACTGTAAGTACCGGGAGCGTCTGTTCCTGTTATTACATTTGTTGTGACTTCTTCAACTGTATAATCTGCAGGCTTGCCGGCTTCTCCTTCTGCATACCTGTGCATACCCGTGAATGTATCTGTCCAGTTGTTCTCCTCCGCCAGGGTAATCTGTCTGCCGGTATCCTTTCCGTCCGAAAGCAGGTGCACGATGACTGTCTTCGGGCGTATGCCGTCCTGATTATCATTATCCTCCCAGACTTTGCTGACTTTTATGGAAATCTTCTCCGGTTCATGTGTATTGATGATGTTATATTCATCAACGACGGAAGTATATCCTTCAACGGGCTCCTCCTCTACTGAATATTTGATTTCCTGTCCCTCATCGTTGTATTTTGGTTGGTTCGGGAAGAAATACCTCCATCCTGCAGCTTCATTGGTCTCGACGGAGAGATCGTTCCCTTCTCCATCCCTGACTCTGGTCCCGTCGGACAGAAGATAGACAATCACCTTGTCAGGCCTGATACCGTCCCTGTTCTTCTCATCCTTCCATATCTTCTGTCCCTGAATCGCCAGCGTATCAGTCCCGTTGCTTTGCCATGTGTTGGTAAGATCGAGTCCGTCTTTCCTGCATGCATAATAGTCCTTGTATTCGTAGTTTTCCGGCCACTCCTCCGATACGACAAATGTCGCGTCTTTATATTTATCGGCATCTACTTTGATGCTCCATTTCCATTCGCTGCTTCCGGAAAAATCGGTTTTTTTCAGTTCAACCGGCGAGCCGTCAACCTCTTCAGCACCGTCCTTGATGTGGATCAGTATATACTCCGGGCGGTTCTCCTCTTCGTCACCGACCCAGATCTTGCTGCCTTTGATCGTTCTGGTCTCCGGGTCATCATCATCGTCATCGTCTGTGTCCCAATCAATTATCAGATTGATCACATTAGCCATAAAGTGCCAGTCATCAAGCAGCGTCTCCGGACCGAAATTCTTTAAATCATCTTCACTCAGAGTCTTCGCTTTTTCAAGTGCCTTTCCTGAAAGGCCTGAAAAATCCAGATCCGTCAGACCCAAGGCTGTGCGTATCGCCTTGGTCGGTATGCTGAAGAAATTCTGTATTGGGTTGTAGGATACAGGCAGATCTACCTTTGCAATATATTTGATCACCTGCCGCAGAATTTCACTGCCAAGCTCTGCTCCCTTGTAATCCATCGGAATGCCCATATTGTACTTGCTGACCACAAACTCATGCTTCCAGTTTCCATCCCTGGTCGCCTTGCCAATAGCGAGTGTCGGGAGAACCTTGTCGAATATGCTCAGGTCCACACCGACAGTAAGCTGACTTATCAGGTCAACAGGATTGATGCCGCCGCTGATCGGATTGATTACAGGAAATTCATAACTGAGAACACTGCTGAAATCCATACCTGCAGCTGATGCCATGGATTTCGCTTTATCCAGAGCTCCTGATTTCGGGGTACACAGAAGCACGACCCACACAGAATCCGGTATTTTGTCCTCATCTGTAGAAATCCACCGCTTGACCGCATCCATTTTAAGAATGGCTTTATTGGTGATGGTGTATTTATCGCCGTCTTTCTTATATGAAACCTGATATTCTGTTTTGTGATCCGGTTCCTCTCCGGAAAGCAGCGATGTGTATCCGTTTACGCTGTAAATGACCTCATTCGGTGCAGCATCGCCTTTATCGCTGTCATCTTTGTCATATACGATTTTGTCTGTCAGATAGCCTATAGTCCCGTCCTGCCTGAGCTCACGGACACGGTATTCAGCATTTTCATCGGGCTTGCTGATGGATTTCTTCCATTCATTGTCACCATTCAGCTCAACGATTTCAACATCTGTCCAGCTGTCTCCGTTCTTTTTCTGGACTACGGCTTTTACACTGTCCGGTCTGTCCTTGCCCTCAAGATCTATATCCCATTTCTTTTCGACTGTGATGCCCGGATATCTGTTCGTAAACTCAACTGTATCTGTTTTCTGTTTATCCAGTTTATCTGTATCTGTTATATCCTCCGGATCCTCGATGACCCAGCTGCTGAATTCGGCTTTTCCATCGTCTCCGCTTGTACGGGAAATAATAATGAGCCTTTCCTTCTCATCATATTTACAATCCGGATCGGTACCTTTCACTTCCTTGAATGTGTAGTAATACGTGCCATCCCTGTCCAGCAGGAATTCAGCTTCTGCAGCTCCTGCACCGGAGATTCGGATACTGGTCTCGAGCGGCTCCGGGGCTGCATTCCCCTCCGGCACTCCGTTAGTTCTCGGCAGCACTGAGAATCTGTATGTTTGCGGATCATCGGGTGCGACTCCGTCGATCACCTTCTTGATTTTCATGGCAAAATAGCCCGTGAGCGTGTTGGTCACATCACAGGTCCATGTGCTGGTCTCCTCATCATAAGAAGGCTCGCTGTATGTTGAAGTATAGCCGGAAGCTTTGCTCTGCAGCACCGAATAGCTCAGAGCATTTCCATCTGAGTCCTTAGCGGGAAGATATTTCGATTCATAAGTTCCGGCATCGCTTACAGGCACGTCTATGGATCTGACGTAATCACCCTTGCTGTTTATCACAGACAGACGCACGCTGTCCGGTCTGAGATGTTCCTTCCCCTCATCGCCTTTCCAGGTTACAGTGCCCTTGATATGTACGTTATCCGAACCGACCCATGTGTTCTGTATCTCATAATAAACATCATCTGTATCATCCCGTGTCAGAACGACCTTTGACGAGAACCCATCAGCGGGTTTCTCTATAAACGTATATACATGTTTGTTCCCGTCTGCATCGGTACGGCTCAGAGGGTTTCCCTCACGGTCTGCATCTATGACCGCTTCAGTCCAGCTGTCTCCGTCCTTTGAAATCGTCACATCGTTGATCCAAATACCGTCCTGATATACTCTGACTTCCACGCTGTCCGGGTAATCGGTTGAATCGTCCGTATTTTCCCATTTCTTCGTGATATGAAGCTTCAGATTGTCACTGTACTTAAGATAGCGTACCGAGAAAGAATACGTCAGGTTGTTTCCGCCTTTTACTTCAGGTTTTCCGATGAACTTCTTGTAACCCGGCACATCAGGCGCTTCGAATCTGTACTCTGAAATATCCTTGACTTCATTGATCTTAAGATTATTACCAAGTGGCCGGCTTATCTGCCATGCGTGCTCCTTCTCCAGCTCAAGAGTATTAATGAGAGTTTTTCCGTCATAGATGTTCGTCGTAATTGAATCTATGTTCGGATCTCCTTCAAATGAAGCTCTGGCTTCCACAAAAACAGATTCGTATGCAATGCGGGAATTGTAAACATCCAGACCGTCATATTCAGGCACCCAGGTCTGATTCAGCATGCCCCGTTCGCATACCTCTGTAACAGAATACTTTGCTTCCGGATCGTAATCATCCGGTGCCAAAGTCCACATCCAGACATCACCCCGGGAGTGGTCGCTCTTATTCAGAGTCACCCGGTCTTGTGTAGGCTCTCCGTTTTTATTTATAATCAGTTCCACACTTTCGGGAACTTTGTTCCAGTCGGACATTGATGAACCGTTCCAGTAGACTGCACCCCTCAGCATGCCCTCCTCAGTATTGTTCACGTTGGTCACATACAGATCTCTGACTGCATAATCAACATAAACCGGTTTGCCGGAGACCGAAACGAAATCCCCGAACGATTTTGCGTCGGCATCCACATTCAGGTCGTATTCCCGGCTCAGATGCTTTTCAATCAGCTGCCCGTCGAGTTCTCCTCCTTTGTACTGCATCTTGATGCCATTCCTGTAAACCGGTACTATGTACTCCATCGACCAGTTGTTGCCGGCATTGACCTCACTGATGGTCATCCCGGTATTTGAAACAGATGAGACGTCAGCCATTACTGTCACCACGCCCTCATCCTGCATCTGTGCCAGAGTGCTTGATCTGCTGAGTTTTTCTGAACCGTCTGCTATCGGATTCATTACAGGGAGCCAGTCTGCAGCCGTGTTTCTTTCCTCTGCTTTGCTCTCCCATCCTTCCTCCGGAGCCTGGAGCAGAGCGATCCAGACCGGTACCGGACTGCTGTCCGGATCAGTCAGGTTCCATTTTTTATATACCCTCATGTCCAGGCCGGGAGTGGCGGTGATTACGGTCTTTACGGTATCTTCCGTCGTCTCCGCATCATAATCCATATAGAACCTGGCATAATGCTCCTGTTCCAGTTCTCCTATGGAATTGACATAGGCGTCAACAACGCGTTCAATATAGCAGTCAGCGGGATCGGCATCCGGGTCAAGAATCTTTATTTCGCTGACTGCATCCTCTACAACCAGCACGCGGTATTCATAAAGAAAAAAGCGCGATCCCTCTGCTCCGAACTTGCCTGCTTCTATATCCGGAAATCTCCAGCCACTGTTAATGTCCGCACTCTCTATTATATTCGTGCTCTCCCATTTGTTGTCAGTGCCGGCTTCTCTTCTGAACACCTCGATCCGCACACGTCTGTCCGGCGTCTCGTGTCCTTCAATGTCCGCGTTCCATTCAATATTTGTTTTGAGCGTCACTTTATTATCGGATCCTATGACAATATCGACAGGATCGTTATCTCCCCTCTGCATCTGGCTGTTCATATATCCCGTGCCGGCAAAGCTGACATTATCGATCATGCCGCTTGCTATGAACGTATATCTCCGGTTCTCCGGTATCGGGAGGTAAAGCACAGCCTGTCCGTTGTCCTGCGTTGTGTCATGTAAGAGATAATCTTCCCCCGGGGTATGGCTGACAGACTCGGCGATTTTCACATCCATCCCGCCGACAGGCGTTGTCATATCCTGATTTGACCATACGTTCACAGGTACTCTGTAGAAGTGGTGCGGACAGTATCCTCTCACAATTTCGGAGCCATATGTGAGGGACTGATACATATGATAGGTTTCTGTGACTTTCGGCAGCTTCTGCTCCAGATCGAAATCCTTGTCCCAGAAATACAGATCTATTCTGAAGAAAAAACGGTGGTGTTCCAAAACAGATACATCAAAATCCAGACAACCGGGCTCGCCTTGTACAGCGCACGTATGAACCTCCGGCCCTGTTCTCAGGCCACTGGTATATTTATCTTTCTCCTTCTTGACAACGAATGAGCAGCCGCCTGAGTTGGTCTGGTTAACGGATATAATAGGACCTATATCAACGTTTATTATAGGAATTGTTACCGCAAGAGCTCCTCCCTGCCAGAGGAATTGCGATCCAATATAGAATCTGACTTCTCTGTCATCATTCTGGTCTCTGTTTTCATATTTATCCAGTACTATCGGTGTGCTGAACTGAGAGATTTCTCTTCCTTTGGTGCTGCTGAGTGTAAAGCCAATTTTGTTGCTCATGTTGCCTTCCATATAAAGCCTGTTGTCGTCACACTCAAACTGCATATTGTACGCAACAACGAAATCCACATATTTTATCGGGACTTTAATGGAGGCTATCCTGGCAGTAGACCGGCCTTCCGTCGAGCCTTTGGATTCGAGCTTGAAACCCATTACTGTCGACATCGAAACTGTCATGCTCGCTTCGAGTTTGAATATGTCCACATGAGAATCGAACTCCAGCCCTTTGATTTCAAAGCTGTCGATTTCAGCACTCCAGTTCTTTCCGCTGACTTTTTTATTGAAATCAACTGTCGGAACAGATACGCTCGTACCCTTCAGCATACTATTTGCACGTGTATTCCGGGGCTGACTGTACTCTTGCTCCATGGAAAGCTTGCCATCCGAGAAAAGCTGATTGATTGTTATTTCGTCCGCGCCAAGAAGCGGGACTGTCATGCTGTCTTCTTCATATACCGGCTCTCCGTCAAAAACTAATATGTCATCGTCACCGACATCGTCAGCAAGAAAAACAATGCCCGTCTTACCTTTGAGCCCCGATTTCTGTATGGCAGGTGAAATACAAGCCTGGGTTCTGTCTTCCGAGTACGCAACCGTATAATTGCTGCATTCATCCCGTGGTATCAGAAGATATGTATCTCTGTATACAAAATAATTGGACCCCTCGCTGTCACCGCCTTCAACCATACGTACTCTGAGTGAATCCCCGTAATAATCCAGATCATGCCTGTCAAGCGGGTATTTCCTGAGTGACACTTCTCTTTGCGCAGCGGCATCTTCATCCTCATATGAATTGACCATATTTGCGAGGACATCTCCTAAGATGTTGTTTGTTCCGGATGTTGCTTTCACTTCCACATTACCGGGAACACCGGTAGACTCATCAGCTGTGCCGTCTGACTCCGGATTTTCATCCTGCAGTGAGGAGTCTTCCGAATCTGAATCTGTCACAGATTCTGCTGAAGATTCTACCGAATCATCTTGCTCAAGCTGTTGATTCACTGCAGGCTGTGATGGTTCCTCGGAACTTGGTTCTTCCACAGCAAAAGCCCATGACGGTATCATAGAAGTCAGCATCAACACTGTCATGACGGTTACAATAAATCGTTTAGTAGTCCTGGTTTTCTTTTCTCTGCGCATATACATTTCTATATTCCTGTCGTATTATTAATAATACTATCAAGATCTAAGGCGGCCCGGGAATCCCCACGGTACCGTCCAGATCTTACCTGTTTATTTGTCTGATGAATGCGTTCCAGTTCATGTCTTCCTTGACATATCACTAGATTACTTTAAATATACCCGATAACCAGTAAATGCACCAGACACATTTCAATTGATTACTGTATAAAGTTGCGCATACTAAGACGGTGGCTGCTCAAATTGGGCAACTTTTTTATACTCACTGGGCATCATGTCAAACTCCCTGCGGAAGGTCACTGCAAAGTGTCCGGGGTTGGCATATCCCACATTCACCGCGATCTCCGAAATCGGCAGATTTGTTTCACGCAGAAGCCGCTGAGCCTCCTGCATACGGTAGGATTTCAGATACGCGCGGAGAGATTCTCCGTAAACGCTTTTGAAAGCTGTCTTGATTGTCGTCGGTGATGTGCGAAATTCAGAAGACAGCTGCGCAAGCGTCAGATGGCATGACAGATCCGCTGTGATTCTCTGATGCACATCATTTGCCAGCTTCACAAGTTTCCGGTTGATATAAACAGGCATATCGTTCCGTCCGAAATCCGAATCACACAATAGCATCAGCAATTCCATCACTCTGATCTTCATAATGCGAAGACTGTGCGATCTTTCTGCCTCAGCCATTGACAGAAAAACAGCACGGATATCCGCACTGTCATGCAGAAGAAAACGGCGCGGCTTTTGTATTGCCAGTTTTCGGATCACACCGAGGTTGATGCCCATCTCCCGCAGGGCATTCGCGAACTGCTCGTCCATTACATCAAGATCCATAAATAAGGTAATTCCACGGAAACGTCTCGTCGGAAATCCGCCGCCAGCCTCCCGGCGTCCCGCTGTACCGATACAGAGATCACCATGCCCGATATAAAAGCAGTAACGGCTGTTCACCCTGCATTCGTAGCGTCCCTCTATACAGTAAGTGACTTCAACGATGTTTTCTTTTGGGGGAACCTGTTTGCTGCAGTGAAGGAAGTGCAGATCGTTATAGATCACCTGCACACCGGAAAACACGGAGCAGAAAATCAACTCGCCTGTTCCATTCTCGCTCTCTATCTGATAATGTTGAAACCCCTTATCATGCGCACTCTCCTTTATATGCGCGTCATAATGAGATTTCCAGTCATAGTCATGCATCATATTCTCGCCTTGGGGGGAAGTCTTTCTTTTAGGAAACCTGCTTCTTAATAAGTTCAGTGTACCAGAACAGCTGACTCATTAAGATAAACGCAACGCCAATGGTTCTCTACTTGGTGTAGAGAGTTGCTCTCGACTTGCTAACGCATGCTAATATTATAAATGAGGTTCCTTTTTTTTGCACATGCATTATCGGCATGACTGCTCAAAATGGACAGACTTTTGCAGCACCCCTTCTGGCTCATCCCACTGAGCCGGATATGAATGGGATTCATATGAGTGATGTTGGAAATAAATGGCTTTCCCCTGAAATGACAAAGCTCCGAAGATTTCTCCTCGGAGCTTATGTTTGGCTAGGGTAGGCAGACTTGTTGCTGAAAGGATCCAGTGTTTACAGCGGTTTCAGCGGTTCACCAGATTATTTCTCCAATTTTATCTCCAACGGCATGCGTTTGTCCGTAGCTCCTTTGGCTTTGAGCGAATAAATTCTTGGATTTCACTTAGTGTAGGACTCATTGTCTTCACTATTCTTCTCCATAAAAGCCTTCTTCACTATCACGCGCCCAAATTTCGTACATTTCTATGTAGTGTCCTTTGATATACTTCTGTATTATTTTCAGTTCGCGATCTGTCAGTATCCCTTGATGCTGAACTTCAGTATCTCCATTACTTTTAACAAACAACTTTGCTGAGCCTGCCTCAGTCAGTTTACGATCACTGGCATGTGCATGCATACATTCCACGATGCAGTGCTTTGTATAGTAGAGGTAGTATCCAGCTATTTTATTCTGAAAATATTTAGGCATCCTGCACCTCCATATATTCAGAATCCTTTTCCCAGATCCTTAATACTATTTCCTGCTCTATGTCATCCATACTACTTTCGAGGATCTTACCTTCTACTGTCATATACAAAGCGCATGCCGGTCTATTAATATTAAGAACTGAAACATTATCGCCATTCTTAGTGAAAGCATAACCCTTTATGATCATGTCAGCATTATCGGCGATTTCCTTGATTCTTTCTTCAGGCATACCGTATCTTCACCTCCTTGATCGGTTTCAAAAAAGTATCGGCATCAAAATACAGATTCCTAAGGATAGGCTGAAGATCGATATAATCTTCTTCTTCATGCTCTGGATCGGACTTGGTTTTACACATCACAACAATATACCCGTTGTCCCACTCTTTAACGGAGGTATACCGATCCAGATTCTTCCCGGTAAGGAATCTTATTGTCTTATCACCGAAGACAAAAAAAGTATATTCACCTTTATTGCTTAAAAATGCAGTGTTGTGATTGTTATTAACCATACTTACATACCCATTCCTGTTCAGTGTGCTTTCCATAAATAATTATACCTAATAAATCAAGCCTTGACTACATCTAATCAGCTGGCCCTCAAAGGAATTCTTTAAGCCTTTGTACCATGACATTACGCGTTGGATAAGAAATGCTCCACTCTTTTGCCAGACTTTTTACAAGTTCTCTTCCGCCATCATAATGCAGCATGCGCCGCAGATAATCAGTTATCTCATCATATCGAGCATTGTTTCTCGCTGTTTCAGCGATTGGTCTGATCCATGCTTCATATGCAGCGAGAATATCCGGAGCATGATCGGAAGCTAATAAAAAGCCGTATCTATCAAGCAATTTTATCGTTCTCGCTTTTTGAAGACCTTCCTCATCTCCAAAATACTGCATGTAATATCTGTTTCTAAGCGCATATCGTTTGTCATCGTGACCATAAAATATGGCCTCATATAGTTCATCCAGCATCTGTTCAGAGGAATACACTTCGCAAAGAAGATCCCGGTCATCTATTTTGTTGAGCATCCCGGATTTGTATTCTGGCCATTCATTGTCGGTACATAATTCCTTGATCTTACAGAAATCTCCGACCGACCTTCCTTCCAAATTACGGAATGACCAATACCGTTCCCATTTCTCATTTTCCTCATCACCAGTATCGTGATAAATATCAATCAGCTTATCTGAGTACTTACGGAGTTTCACTGTAGACTCTGCATCGAGGATCTTGCTTTCTTGGAGCAATGCGATTAGTTTGTTCCAATCTCCTACCTCTTCGGCTTCATCCATATACTGCTGCCGTATTACTGTGAAATTTCTGTGAGCATATCGATATTCTTCGATTTCCTCATCCGAATATGCGAGCATCTTCATCAACTTCATACGTATAACTACAGCCGGATCATATGAAAGTCCGAAACGGAAATGCGGGCAATCCGTTTTCCCTGCAGCCTTCTCAATCACATCATCCAGTTCATCCATCCTTGCGCGCCGGTCATCATCTGTGGCAAGTTCTTCCTCAATAAAAGAAATCAAATAATCCTGCATATAATCAATAACCGACTCGTCCTTACTATACTTCAGGAACCATTTCTTCATCTTAGAGCGTTCATCCTGGGGTGCCGCTTTTATTGTCTGCTTCCATAGATCATAACACAGAGATGCTATGCTTGAGATCTGACCATCATCATCGATGGCCGCATTGCTCAACTTCAGAAAAACATATGTTGTGAGATCAAACGCTTCCACTTCTAAACTACTATCAATGAGTCTACTGGCAGTATCGTACAGATACCTTTCGATATCGATTTGAAAATCCATCGCCCTGAAATAGCTGATGAAGCCACTGCGATCCTCATATTGTCGGAAGATCATATCCACATCATCTTTGAACTGCAAAAGCTGAGCTGGATCTAGTTCATTTGCACATTGCCCTTTTTTCTTTCGGTTTGATTTCTTGTTTTCTTGATCCTCATCGGGGTTTATGGCATACATAACTGCAGCCATGTGTTTGCATTTCTCACCTTTTGCTGCATATGGACAGGTGCAGTACATTTCTACCGGTGTCCCGTCATCTAAATCGATTTCAACAAAATAGTTGGATGTTCCCTTTACCAAAGCGGTAACTTTTTTATCTGATTTGGAAAGGTTAGCCACTTTGCCATCTCGACAATAAAGAAGCCCGCGGCGAAGTATTCTATTTTCGAATGTGTCTTTCCAGTTTTTTTCAAACAAATGATTCCATCTGGTTTTTCTCTTTGAACTATTTGCATATCAATTATACAATAAAAAACGAAGATCCGTACCTTAATGATACGAATCTTCGAATGATGGCTAGGGTAGCAGGATTTACGCGGCGGGGCCCCTGCCCCTCCGCCAGTCTGCGCCTCCCCTTTCGGTCGGCTTGACCCACTCGCTACGTGACAGTCCACCGGACTGTCACGCTTCACGCTCGTGCCTTTTCAGGTTCGAATCCTGACGTCTGCTATACCCTAGCCAAAGCAAAAGACGAGCATTCGCTCGTCTTTCGCATTGGCTAGGGTAAGCTGATTTGTTGTTGAAAGGCCCCAGTATTTGCAACGGTTTCAGCCGTTCGCCGGGATTTTTCTCCAATTTTTCCTCCAACGGGACGAGTTTGTCCGATGCTTCTATGGCTCCCTGTCATTCGAACTATGACATGATGCCTTTCGACTCAACAAATTCTCTTGCCCACGGGCCGGAAAGCTCAATCATGCAGTGGCCTTCCACTGGGATACCTTTGACGGTACCGACGACCTTGCTAGCTCCCTCATATTTATGCAGAGAAGGTCCGGTTAATGCCGTTCTCGTCATCAAAGTCCCAGATACTTTACAAGCATATCTTTAAACTGATAGAGATATCCTCGCTTCTTCATTTCATACTTGAACTCATCCATGTTGACGGAAAGCGCGATGGCCTCATCGATAGCCTGCCGGGCGACGTTATACCGGGTCGGCATACCCGCCTTCTCCATCTTGTAGAGATACTGGCTGACCGCTTTGCCCTTTGGGTTCTCGACGATTGACAGACCGTGCTCCCGGCAAAGCTGATCAGAAGCTTCTCTGAGATCTCTGTAGGCCTGGGTGCACATATGAAATTTCTTCCCATCCCGAAAGGAAACCGAGTTGATCACAATATGGTTATGAACATGACCTGTGTTCAAATGAGTTGCCACCACGCACTGGAACCGGTCGCCCCACAGCCTTCTGGCAAGCTCCACACCGATGGCATGGGCTTCATCCGGCGTGACCTCGCCTGCCTGAAAGCTTTGGTAGGCATGCAGGGCTACGATACCGCCGGTCTTGCCAAACCGGAGCTTGGTCGTGTCAAACTGATCCCGCGCAAAATCCACGTTGCAGTTTATCCCCGATGTGTAGAACAGCTGGTCCGTCTTATCTTCATTCGGCGCATGTTTGTCAAGACAACACTTCGTTATTTAGAAAATCGTCTTCGATACACTGTCTGATTACTCTTGTCATTCGTTCCTTAATGTCTATCTTGCTTTTATCATCAAAACAGAACTCAACATGGTAGTTTGTGCGAGCAATCTTTTGGTCAAATGATTTCATCCTCAATGTCATTTCTCTGCTATTCATCTCCAAGCACCTCCTCCATAGCATTCATGAGATTTATAATCTCATCCTTTGTCAGTGTGATTCCCTTACCGGATCTTTCTCTTCCTGGATGCCAGTTCCTAATGTCAAACTTTGGTTCAGCACCATTCCAGCAGACAAGATTAATCTCTTTGGTAAAACCTTTTTCGTTCTCCGAGAGCACTGCGATAGGCTCTACGATTTCATAAGTAATGCTTTTCTCTGTCATTTTTTACCTCTCTTTCCTTTTCGGGCAGCAAAAAAGGCAGCTATTACAGCTGCCTTACTATTCTGCATTCATTAACTATGTACGTACCTATGGCAAGATGATTGTGGAACCATGTTTGTCAAGGGAAAACAAAAAGGCAGTCATGAAAACTGCCTCGTTGTTTAACTTATATCTGATGCCCCTTTTAGCATACGGTGCGCGTCACTTTCGCATACGCATCCGCGTAGTTTCTGAAACCATCAATCAATTTGCTAAAGAAATTTACCATTACACTCACCTCCTTTGTATTTTCTCCATTGGCTGTCCTTCTAAGTACGGACAGGCCCTTCATATTCCAAGCGAATCCATATAGCGTCATCCCGATCGGAAGGATGAGGCAGAAGAATGCATAGGGCGCAAACTGCAGGGAACTGATGCCCAAAATCGTGAATACATATGTCCCGCAGGTGTTCCACGGAATCAGCACCGAAGTGACGGCGCCGCCGCTGCGCATTCCCATGCTCAGGTCTACGCCGGTATAACCTCTCTGACGGTAGGCCTTATCGTACATCAGTCCCGGGAAGGAAATTCCGAGGTACTGATCCGGAACCGCGGCGTTCACAAAGGCGCAGGTTCCAATGGTCAGTGCGTTCATTCCTCCGAAGGATCTGACCTTTTTCAGGATGGGGCTGATCAGGACATCCATCTGTCCCGTATGCTGCATCAATCCGCCGAATGCCATCGCGATGATGATGGTGGAGATGGTGTAGAGCATTTCGTTCAGGCCGCCTGCCGACAGAAGGCTGTCTACCATTTCATTGCCGGAATTACACTCAAATCCGTAGTAGCTCATATTCAGAAGATCGCCGATGTGCTGTCCCTGGAGAAGGATCGCTTCCCCGATGGCGATGATGATACCCGCCATCATGGATGCCAGAGCCGGAACCTTCGATAAGATGCAAACGATCATTGCCGCAAGCGGAATCAGCGCAACGATGCTGATGTGGAACTGGCCTCGGATGCTCTCAAGCAGCGGAGCGATGTTCTCTTCCACGGCGCTGGCGTCATGAGAAGCGTATTTGAAGCCGACGACAGCGTAGAGAACCAGGGAAATCATGATGAAAATGACCGTTGGTTTCAGCATCCGTCCTACGATGCTGGGAACCGGCTCCCGCACAACCGCGGCGGTAAGATTGGTTGCATCTGACAGAGGAGAGATGACTTCGCCGGCATAGGAACCGGAGACGATGCAGCCTGCAACGATTGGCGCGGGAATTCCCAGTGCCATTCCAACACCCATCAGGGCCAGTCCTACGGTTCCCACGGTTCCCCATGCTCCGATGATGAAGGAAATCACCGTGCAGATCAGCATGGCGGAGGGAACAAAGACCTGGGGAGAGATGATCTGCAATCCGTAGTAGATCATCGTGGGCACCGTTCCGCTGGCGATCCACACACCGATCAGTACGCCGATCAGGCAGAGGATGAGGATCGCTTCCAGAGCCCTCGTAATTCCCGAAATCATGCCGTCCAGAATGTCATCCCAACGATAGCCTGCCCACATAGCCACAAGTCCGGCGATCAGGCAGCCAAACAAGAGTGGGATCTGGGGTGTGGACCCGAGTTTGACAAGGGAAAAGAACATGATCACGACCAAAGTAAGTACGGTTATCAATGCTTGATAGAATTTCATGTGTTGTTTCTCCTTCCTGAAAAACAAAAAACCACGCAAAATTAATTTTGCGTGGCACCATTAAGCTTACTTATGTTTCATCAGAGCGTTGCGCTCATGAAAAGTATTCTCATCGGTTTCCAGAAAACCTGCTGCATATCTTCGGCCGTCTTCCTTCCTGCTGCCGCTTCCATCTCCTGCTTATGTCAGTCTCTGAAAGTTGCTCGCGGGCCTTCGTTAATCGCGTCCGTCGATATGAAATATTAACTTGACTCTATCTTGGGAAACATCTACGCAGGATTCTTTCATTGTGCATCGGAGCCCGGTGGCGTCCCGTATCACCTGACAGAATTTGTCCGCATTGGTAGAAAAATAGATTTCCCTCGAATACTCTACCACACCCCGATTATTATTGTCAACCACTATCGAGTGTTCCATCGGGGTCAGAATCTCTACCGCCGTGATCTCGATGGCATCCGATGAGAGGGACACCCGAACCTCTCTGGGACCCTTGCCGGAGCTCTTTTTGAGGTAGGCGGCGACGCTTCGTTTGATCTTATCTTCGAGGATAAACCGGCTCTCCTCCGAAAGGGGATCCACCGATCCTCCCTCCCTGTATTTCTCTGCCAGTTCGTTCAGCGCTTCCACCAAAGACGCCATTTTCACGGGCTTCAGTACGTATTTATCGATGCCCGCATCCACCGCATGTATGATGGTCTCCGAGTCGTCCATGGCCGTCAGGATCATCACCATGAACCGGCGGTCTTTGTAGCGCTTTCGCATTTCGGACACCATCTCGATTCCGCCCATTACCGGCATGAGAAGGTCCGCCACCACGATGTCCGGCAGAAATTCTGCAAAGGCTTCAAGTCCTTCTTTGCCATTGGCGCATCCGACCACCTTGCCGACTCGCCGTCTCAACAGGGACACGATAGAATTTCTGGCGTCATCCTCATCCTCCACGACTAACACCTTCAGGTTCTTCAATTTCTGATACTCGTTCATAGCCTTACCCTTCCTGCTTTCGCAGTTGCAATTGTTTGGGAACCTTGATCGTGCAGACGGCTCCTACCGAAAAATCATACTCCTCCGGACTTCCGTTTTCCATTGTTATTTCGCCATCCATACGTTCCTCGACGATTCGTTTTGATATATATAATCCAAGCCCGGTTCCCCCATCTCCTTTCGTGGAGTAGTAGGGATCAAAAATATGCTGCAGAGACTTCTGCTGAATTCCATCTCCGCTGTCGGCGATCCGCACGCTGGTAAACCGGTCATCCGCACTCACCTTGATATCGATCACCTTTTCAGCCTTTGCAGAAGAAAGAATGGCGTCCCGGGCGTTGTGCAGGACATTGAAAATGACGTGGATCATTTCGTTGCTGTTTCCGTACACCCAGGCCAGGTCCTGCTGCTTCAGGCGCACATCGATTTGATTGTGCTTCAGGTTGGACTCCAGCAGGTTGAGGGAGGATTGGACGCACTGCATGATGTTGAAGAATTCCGTTTCCCCGGAATTGGGCTTCAGGAACGCGGAAAAATCCGTTATGGTTTCGGACATTTTTTCCGTGATCGTTTCGATGCGGCTGACGTCTTCTTCCAGCTTGTTTTCATCCAGCTCATCGAAGCGATAGGCGTCCAGGATGTCCTCCGAAATCAGGTTGATCGAATGGAGGGGCTGCTTCCACTGGTGGGATATGTTGCCGATCATCTCCCCGATCTTCGCCTGTCTGGACTGGTAGGCGATCATGATGTCCTTCTGCTCATTGCTTCGCTCAAGCTCGGTTTCTTTTTTGAGGAAGGGAGCTGTATAAATGCCCATGGCGATCATGACCAGGACTGCGAGCAACAGGCCGGAAATCACGATGACATTTCGGATCCTGTTGATCGATGCATACACCACGTCGGATTGGGAGGCCATGGCCAGAATCCAGTCGTTGTCCAGCCGGGCGCAGGACAGGGTCATGTCCTCCCCGCAGATTTTGCTGTCGATCACGTCTTCCTGAGATCCCCGGTCTTCCATCTCTTTCTTGAGGGTCGAAATGACCTCCCGGTTCATTTCATCGGCATCCTGTTCCGAGCTGGAGATCAGCCGGTAATCCGCATCCATCAGGATGGCGCAGCCCTTTTCGGAAATCTTCATCTTGTTCAGCAGTCCCAGTATGTCATCCGCGACAATGTCTGCCCCGATGACGCCGATCATGTGATCGTCCACATAGACCGCCCTCGTATAGGAAAAAACGTTTTCTTTGATGTCGTTATCAAAGTACAGGCCCGTCCAGACGCCGTCCTTGGAACGCACCGCATTATGGTAATAGGCCTTATCCTGGTCCGAGTTGGCCCCGATTCCCGGGGAGCTGTTCTTCACGTTCTTGAAGATCCGCTTGATCTGCCCGTCCCTCAAAGCCACCCAGGCTTCCTTTGGCTCACTGGTCAGGGAGCTGTCAAAGACGACGTAGAGACTGTGGGCGTTCTCCGATGTGTTCAGGCATTTTTCCATGTAGTCGCTGGCATCTTCGATGATGTGATCCACGTATTCATCGGGGGACTTCAGGTATTCAGAGTACTCAAACTCATTCTCCACATAGGCCAGAAGGGCGTCTGCCAGCCCCACCATATGATTGAGTTCCCCATCCATATCATTGGCATTTTTCTCACAGATTCCGACCATTTCGGAGTTGATCTCCGTCCGCATGGAATCCGTGCTGTTTCGAATAAGTATATCTCCCATCGCGATGGCGATGACAATGGAAATGCTTACGATAACTGCAATTAGCTTAACGATTTTTTTCTTGCCGCCCGTGGTGCCCACTCACTATGCCTCCAGTATGTTCATGAATTCCTCGCCGGTGATGGTCTCCTTCTCGTAGAGGAACTTGGCCAGTTCATCCAGCTTAGCCCGGTTGTCCGTGAGGATCTGTTTGGCCTTCTCGTGCTGGGTCCTTACGATTTCGATGGTCTCACTGTCGATTTTGGTCTGGGTCTCTTCGGAGCAGTCAAGAGATGCATCTCCTCCCAGGTACTGGTTGGTCACATTCTGCATGGCGACCATGTCGAAATCCTTGCTCATGCCGTACTGAGCCACCATGCCTCTAGCCAACTTTGTCGCCCGCTCGATATCGTTGGACGCTCCAGTGGATATTTCTCCAAAGGCTATTTCTTCGGCGGCCCTTCCGCCGGTGAGTGTGGCAATCTGATTTTCCAGCTCGGTCTTGGTCATCAGATAGCGATTCTCCTGTTCCACCTGCATGGTGTAACCCAGGGCTCCGGAGGTCCTTGGTATAATGGTGATTTTCTGGACCGGAGCGGAGTCGGTCTGCTTGGCCGCCACCAGGGCATGGCCGATCTCATGGTAGGCCACCGTCCATTTTTCTTTGTCGGTCAGGATGGCGTTTTTCTTCTGGTATCCTGCGATGACCACCTCGATACTCTCTTCCAGATCCGCCTGGGTGGCCATTTGCCGTCCCTCGCGAATGGCCCGCAGGGCCGCTTCATTGACGATATTGGCAAGCTCCGCGCCGGATGCGCCAGAGGCCATCCGTGCAACCTGGGTAAAATCGACGTCCTTATCGATCTTGATCTTCTTGGCGTGCACTCTCATGATGGCTTCCCGTCCTGCCAGATCCGGCAGTTCTACAGGAACTCTCCGGTCAAATCGTCCCGGTCTTGTCAGGGCCGGATCCAGAGACTCCGGACGGTTGGTGGCCGCCAGAATGATGACCCCGTTGTTCCCTTCGAAGCCGTCCATCTCGGTCAGGAGCTGATTCAGGGTCTGCTCCCGCTCATCGTTGGTGCTGAAGTGGCCGTCCCGTTTCTTTCCGATGGCATCGATCTCATCGATGAACACGATACACGGTGCCTTCTCCTTGGCTTGTTTGAACAGGTCTCTGACCTTGGCGGCTCCCATGCCGACAAACATCTCCACGAATTCCGAACCGGACATAGAGAAGAATGGCACATTCGCTTCGCCAGCCACAGCCTTTGCAAGCATGGTCTTACCGGTTCCCGGAGGGCCTACCAGCAGAACACCCTTGGGCATAGCCGCCCCGATCTTGCGGTACTTGTCCGGATTGTGCAGATAATCCACGATTTCCGATAGGTTTTCCTTGGCCTCATCTTCCCCGGCAACGTCATCGAATTTGATACCGCCCGAGGATTTCACGTAGATCTTGGCGTTGGACTTGCCCATCCCGAACATCATGGAGTTAGAGCCGCCCTGCCGGTTCATCAGTTTTTTGGACATATAGCTTCCGATAAAGAAGAATATGAAGATAGGCAGGATCCAGGACAGGAGGATTCCCAGCATGGGGTTGGTCTCCTTCTGGATCTCCTTAGTGAATTTCACATTGGCTGTGTGGAGCCGGCTCACCAGATCCGGATCCTCTATCACACCGGTTCTGTAGATAGTATCACTCTTCTTATCTTTGAAGAAGATCTGGTTGTCCTGGATCTGTACACTGTCCAGTTTCCCGTTCTCCGTCATGGTCATAAAAGTGCCGTAATCCACTTCCTTCACTTCCTGCTTGCTCATCTGGGGCAGCAGGATGAAATTGAAGAGCAGCAAAAGCAGGATCATGCAGATGGAATAGTAAAGCAATGGCCGCTTCGGTGTCTTAACTTCGTTCATTGTGTTTTCTCCCTCGTTTTGAATTTACATCATAATCGGAACGACCCGGCGCAGCACTTCGATGTCCACTTCTTCATAGGATCCGCCGAACTCGCCGTCAATAGTCCATGCCGTATTGCTGTCGGATACGATATGCGCGTTCCGAATCTGCCGGAGACTGATGTGATCGGAATGCATCTCTCCCTTGCGGAGGGAATTGAGGATCTTCTGCAGTTCCACCGGATTTGCCGGGGCCTTGATCAAGAGGAGCTCCATCCTTCCATCATCCAGATCGACCTCAGTATCCCGGAACATTTCGAAACCTCCAATGGATGCGGAATTGCAGACAGCTCCGAAAATATAGTCTCCCTCCTCGCGACCCTGATCTGTTTCGATCCTCATATGGCAGTTATACCGCATATTATTCCGCAGATCTGACATGGCACTGACGATGTAGGCTGCGTGTCCCATAATGTTCTTGAGCTTCTGGTTCGTGGCATAACTAAGGGCAGAAAACGCACCGAAAGCCGCTACGTAATTGAAGTAACAATCATTCAGACATCCTGCGTCATACCGGAAAAGCCGCCCATGCAGGGCTGTTTCCAAGGCTTCGTCAAAGGATGAGGATATGCCGAGACCTGTGGCAAAATCATTGGTACTGCCCGCCGGAATGTAGGCGATCCGCGGCGGTTTCTGCATCTCCATGATCCCCCGCATCGTGTGATTCAGCGTACCATCACCTCCGCTGCAAAGTACCATTTCGACTTCCCCATCGTATTCTGCCAGCAGTTTCTCACTGACTAAATCCGTCCCGGGGATGATCGGATAAATCAATGGCTCATAACCTTCTTCTGCGAATCTCCTCGAGATCTCCAAGGAATAGTTTTCGGCCTTCCCCATACCCGCTGCAGTATTCAGCAGGATCAGCGCCTTTTTCCTATTTGTCATCGCCTTCTCTTCCTCTCTTGTTATGCAACCCGATATACCATTCCAACGACTCGCGCAAAGGCTGGGACGAACGTAATACCATGAGGAAACGGGCTTTTTCCTCCTGCTCCTCTCTCCAGCCAGCAAGATTTGCTTTGAACTCTTCGTAATGGATCTTTACTTCTTTCTCCTCTGCAAACCGGCGCATCTTGTTCACGATCTGCATGGAGTAGCCCACATCCACGCCGAACACGCCGAAGAATGCCCCGATGAAGAAGGAGAACGTCAGGTGCTGGGACAGCCAGATAATCCCATCCAGGACGTAGGGGTTGATCACGAAATAGTAGAAGCAGCCCAGTACGCCCCAGATCAGCGAGAACTTCAGGCAGATGACGCCTTTGAAGTTGAACCGCTCGTTGGAATAATCCCACAGGCTCACGTGGAAGAACCTGGTGAAAAAGAGTCCTGCCACAAGTTCTATGACCGTCATGACCAGGGCCATAAAGACCAGGATGATCAACGTATCCGCCCAGCGGATCCCGGTCATATCATTTGCCATGATGAAATCCGAAATGAGATACATCCCGCAGAGTCCTGACCCATAGATCGGCAGCCACGGACCGATGAGAAAGCCCGGGTTGATCCACTTCCGCTCCGGATTGTTCTTTGAAAGAAAGCGCCGGTAGAACAGCTCGATCCCCCAGCCCATCACGCAGCCGATGAAAAATAAAAATGCGAATATAAGCAGCTGATTCATCGTTTCAGCTCTCCCTTATGAGCTCCATCAGAAGATCCACCATCTCCTCCGGGCTCTCCTTCCTTCCGTCATTTAACCACTGCTGGATCACTGAGGTGATCATCGCCATGATCCCTGTGCTCCTGTATTTCTGCCTTGTGTCCATCCGTTCCGTCAGTTCCTCCAGGATCTTCATATTGTTGATCTTCGAGAAGATCACCGGCAGGTTTTCCGGCCTGACGGCGGCGATGCGATTATTGGAATCGGATACCAGAAAGATGAAACGAAAGAGGAACTCTCTCCAAAGCCGTTCCTCCCCCGTATCCAGCGCCGGCCAGACTTCCTCCATGAGTCCGGTCAGGATCCTGCGGATGACACTCTCCAAAACATCATCCAGAGAACTGTAGTTACGGTAAAATGACACCCTGGCCACTCCTGCCTTTGCAACGATATCCGTCACGGTTATGTCCAGAAAGTACTTCTCGCTGAGCAGTTCCACACAGGCCCGCTCGATCTCATCCGCAACGAAAGCGGTCCGTTTCGGTCTCATGATACAATTCTCCTTACTTTTGTTCCATTCACTGCTTTCCTCTTGTGTTTTGTCTGCAGTGTGATAGAATCCTTTCATGGTGGTACATGTGTATCATTTATGGATTATACCATTATATCTGCTGCCTTGCAAGGAGCCTCTATGATCATTGCATTTTTTCTCATCGTTCTTGTTTTCGGTGCCATTTCGATCGCGTGCATCAGAAAAGGGCACACCTTCTCCGGGCTCTGCCTCGGCTCAATATGCCTTATTACCGCTTTTTTTCTAAGGTATATGTATTATCTGACAGAACTGTGACGGCGAAAACCTTAGAGTACCCTCCACCCTAACATTTTAAACAAAGTCCTATTTTTAGCATAGCCAATAAAAAACGAAGATCCGTACCGTATTAATACGAATCTTCGAATATGGTGGCTAGGGTA